>NZ_CP066059.1:0-600000 GCF_016127915.1 Streptococcus oralis
TCTAAATTGACTGATAAAGTCAAGTTCGTCTCCCTAGCTCACGCCTCAAATGTTCTTGGTGTGGTCAATCCGATCAAGGAAATCACTCAATTAGCCCACCAAGTTGGAGCTATCATGGTGGTGGATGGTGCTCAATCTACACCTCATATGAAGATTGATGTTCAGGAATTGGATGTGGACTTCTTTGCTTTTTCAGGTCACAAGATGGCTGGACCAACTGGTATTGGTGTTCTTTACGGTAAAGAAAAGTATCTGGAACAAATGTCACCAGTTGAGTTTGGTGGCGAGATGATTGATTTCGTCTATGAGCAATCTGCTAGTTGGAAGGAATTGCCTTGGAAATTTGAGGCTGGGACGCCAAATATGGCAGGTGCTATCGGACTTGCTGCAGCAGTGGATTATCTGGAAAAGATTGGTATGGATGCCATTGAATCTCATGAACAGGAATTGATTGCATACGTCTATCCAAAATTGCAGGCCATTGAAGGCTTGACCATTTATGGTTCGCAGGACTTGGCTCAACGTTCGGGTGTCATTGCTTTTAACTTAGGGGATCTTCATCCCCACGATCTTGCGACGGCTCTGGATTATGAAGGAGTGGCTGTTCGTGCTGGTCACCATTGCGCCCAACCTTTGCTTCAGTATTTGGAAGTCCCAGCAACAGCTCGTGCAAGTTTTTATATCTACAATACCAAGGCAGATTGTGACAAGCTAGTTGATGCCCTACAAAAGACAAAGGAGTTTTTCAATGGCACTTTCTAAACTAGATAGCCTTTATATGGCAGTGGTGGCAGACCATTCGAAAAATCCACATCACCAAGGGAAGTTAGAAGACGCTGAGCAAATCAGTCTCAATAATCCAACCTGTGGGGATGTTATCAACCTCTCTGTCAAGTTTGACGCAGAGGATCGTTTGGAAGATATTGCTTTTCTAAATTCAGGATGCACGATTTCAACTGCCTCTGCTAGTATGATGACAGATGCTGTTTTGGGCAAGACCAAACAAGAAATTCTAGAGCTTGCGACCATTTTTTCAGAAATGGTTCAAGGTCAAAAAGATGACCGCCAAGACCAACTTGGCGATGCAGCTTTCTTATCAGGTGTTGCCAAATTCCCACAACGGATTAAGTGTGCAACTCTAGCTTGGAATGCACTTAAGAAAACAATTGAAGATCAAGGAAAACAGTAAGACAAGTTTCTTTTGTCTTATGAATCAGTAGAAATGAAGAATGAAAGAAAGGATATTATGGCTGAAGAAAGAGTAGAACCAAAACCAATTGATCTTGGTGAATATAAATTTGGTTTCCATGACGATGTAGAGCCTGTCCTATCGACAGGAAAAGGATTGAACGAAGAAGTCATTCGCGAATTATCAGCTGCTAAGGGAGAACCTGAGTGGATGTTAGAATTCCGTTTGAAGTCTTATGAAACCTTCAAAAAAATGCCTATGCAAACCTGGGGAGCAGACTTGTCAGAGATTGACTTTGATGACTTGATCTACTACCAAAAACCTTCTGATAAACCTGCCCGTTCTTGGGATGAAGTTCCTGAAAAAATCAAAGAAACCTTTGAACGTATCGGTATTCCAGAAGCTGAGCGTGCTTATCTAGCAGGTGCTTCTGCCCAGTACGAGTCAGAAGTGGTTTACCACAACATGAAGGAAGAGTTCCAGAAATTGGGTATTATCTTTACAGATACGGATTCTGCCCTCAAGGAGTATCCAGACTTGTTTAAACAATACTTTGCGAAGTTGGTACCACCGACTGATAACAAGTTGGCAGCCCTCAACTCAGCAGTATGGTCGGGTGGAACCTTTATCTACGTGCCAAAAGGTGTCAAGGTAGATATTCCACTTCAAACCTACTTCCGTATCAATAACGAAAATACAGGTCAGTTCGAACGTACCTTGATTATCGTTGATGAGGGAGCAAGCGTCCACTACGTAGAAGGCTGTACAGCGCCAACTTATTCAAGCAACAGCTTGCACGCTGCCATTGTAGAAATTTTCGCTTTAGACGGAGCTTATATGCGTTATACAACCATCCAAAACTGGTCTGATAATGTCTATAACTTGGTAACAAAACGTGCCAAAGCTTTGAAAGATGCGACTGTTGAGTGGATTGATGGTAACTTGGGTGCCAAAACAACCATGAAATACCCATCTGTTTACCTAGATGGAGAAGGGGCCCGTGGTACCATGCTTTCAATCGCCTTTGCTAATGCTGGTCAACACCAAGATACGGGTGCCAAGATGATCCACAACGCACCACATACAAGCTCGTCTATCGTGTCTAAATCCATCGCTAAAGGCGGAGGTAAGGTTGACTACCGTGGACAAGTGACTTTCAACAAGAACTCTAAGAAATCTGTTTCTCACATCGAGTGTGATACTATTATCATGGATGACTTGTCAGCATCAGATACCATTCCTTTTAATGAAATTCACAACTCGCAAGTCGCTTTGGAACACGAAGCTAAGGTATCTAAGATTTCAGAAGAACAACTATACTACCTCATGAGCCGTGGTTTGTCAGAATCTGAGGCAACTGAGATGATCGTTATGGGATTTGTAGAGCCCTTCACAAAAGAACTTCCAATGGAATACGCAGTTGAGCTGAATCGCTTGATTAGCTATGAAATGGAAGGATCTGTTGGATAAAACCCAAAAGGAGAAGCAAATGGGATTCTTAAAAAAATTATTTGGTAATGTTGAAAAAGCGAATAAAGGTGAAATTCCTGTCGAGGAAATTGTTCCACCTTTTACAGTTGATTTAGCAGAAGAAGCAGATGATTATTGGCGACAAATGGAACAAAACCTCTTGATAAATGCTGCAAAAGCTGCTGGTGGTCCTGAGTCGGTAGAACCCGCTTTTGTTCTTACTAATTTCAAGGAAAATCAAGAAACCTTTGAGCTCTTTTATCAGGTAAATGGTCAACTTCTTTCATGGAGAGAGATGGATGCGACTGTTGTTGATAAAATCAGCAATCAACTCCTTCCGCAAGCGGCAGAAGTAGCACGTGCAGTAAATGAGAATTATGAAGAGGCAAATGTACCAGTAATCCAGTACGCTATGCTTCAGTTTGAAACTGCAACCATGGCTTGGTTTGGACGGAAGCTGACAACAGCTTCTCCAGAAGCGCAATTGACTTTTGAAGAATTGGTATCAGGTTGGCACGCTATTTTGGAACAAGAAGTTCCAAATCGTCCTTTAGATAGTGACCGTCCCTTCCCTTACTTTGAAGTTTAAAAATCCAAAATCCTCAGAAAACTTTCAATGGAGTATACTGTTGAGCCTACTCGCTTGATAAGTAACTAATTGAAAGAATCAGTGGGTAAAAATGCAAATTCTGAACAGGAATCCTTTCTGTTCAGAATTTTTTTCAAAAAAGAACCTAATAAATATTCACAAAAATACTTTTATATGGTAAAATAAAACAATTACATTTAGTGGAGATGAAGTATGAATATTTTTAGAACCAAGGATGTTAGTCTGAGACAGACAGAGATGCATCGCCATTTGAAGTTGTGGGATTTGATTCTTCTAGGGATTGGTGCCATGGTGGGGACAGGGATTTTCACCATTACAGGAACAGCAGCGGCTACCCTAGCTGGTCCCTCATTAGTGATTTCCATTGTGATTTCTGCCCTGTGTGTTTCTTTATCAGCCCTCTTTTTCGCAGAATTTGCCTCTCGTGTGCCTGCTACTGGTGGTGCTTATAGTTACCTCTATGCGATTTTAGGAGAATTGCCAGCCTGGATTGCTGGCTGGTTGACCATCATGGAATTCATGACGGCCGTTTCAGGTGTGGCGTCTGGTTGGGCAGCTTACTTTAAGGGCTTGCTCAGTAATTATGGTATCTCGATGCCCCAAGCCTTGAATGGAACCTTTAACCCTGAACAAGGAACCTACATTGATCTTCTACCTATTTTAGTACTGACATTGGTAACGGGATTGGTTTTATTAAATTCCAAGGCAGCTTTGCGATTTAATTCGCTTTTAGTGGTCTTGAAATTCTCAGCTCTTGCCTTATTTATCCTAGTTGGTATTTGGTACATTAAGCCTGAAAATTGGACGAATTTTGCTCCATTTGGTTTTGGTCAACTATATGGTGGAAGTACTGGGATTATGGCGGGTGCATCTTTGATGTTCTTTGGATTTCTCGGATTTGAGTCTATTTCCATGGCAGTTGATGAAATTCAAAGCCCGCAAAAAAATATTCCCCGCGGAATTGTGCTTTCTCTGACAATCGTCACCATTCTCTATGCTTTGGTAACTTTAGTATTGACAGGGATTGTTCACTACAGTAAGCTCAATGTGGACGATGCAGTAGCATTTTCATTACGGAGTATTGGTATCGGCTGGGCGGCCAATTATGTTTCGCTTGTAGCCATTCTAACCCTGATAACCGTATGTATCTCCATGACTTATGCTTTGTCTCGGATGATTTATAGTTTAGCGCGTGATGGACTTTTACCTCAAAGTTTCAAACACTTAAGCAAGACTAGTCGCGTTCCTAAAAATGCAACCCTCTTAACAGGAGTTGCTTCGGCTATTGCTGCAGGAGTGTTTCCTCTAGCTAGTATTGCAGCCTTCTTAAATATCTGTACCTTAGCTTATCTCATTTTGCTAGCCTATGGAATAATAAAACTCAGAAAGGATAAGGGCATGCCAAAAGAGGGAGAGTTTAAAACTCCCTTGGTGCCACTTTTGCCAATTCTTTCCATCCTTATCTGTGTTTCCTTTATGCTTCAATATAGTCTAGATACCTGGATTGCCTTTAGTATTGCTCTTCTAGTTGGTCTAGTCATTTACTTTACTTACGGGTTCCGCCATTCAACCCTCGCAGAAGAAGAATAAAAGCTGGGAATTCCCAGCTTTTTTAATCTTTCACATAAGTAAATCCTTCACCCAGAATTTCATGAGCCTCAGTGATGGTGATAAAGGCTTGAGGATCAATTTTGTGAATCATATCTTTCATTTTAACGATTTCATTTCGACCGACGATACAGTAGATAATTTTTAAATCCTTTTTGCTGTAGTAGCCTTGACCAGATATAAAGGTAACGCCACGTCCGAGTTCATCGTTAATCTCTTTGGCCAATTGATCAGGATATTGGGTAATAATCATAAATCCTTTACCAGCATAACCTCCTTCGCCTATCAAGTCAATAACACGAGCGATGATAAAGTCAAACAAGAGGGTATAGGTAACTAGACGAAGATCCTGGAAGATGATCAAAATCAACATCAGGATGAAAAAGTCAATCCCAAAAAGCAATTTACCAATCGAAATATTGGTGTATTTGTTGAGGATACGGGCAACGATATCAGAGCCACCAGTGGTTCCACCAGCATTAAAGATAATTCCTAAACCAACCCCCAGTAAGACTCCTGAGACTAAAGCGACAATGATGAGATCCCCTTGCAAGTCGATGTGCAAAGGAATGCGCTCAAAGATTGCTAGCCAAACGGAGAGTGAAATAGATCCTAGAAGGCTGGAGTAGAGGGTCTTAGGTCCAAATATCTTCCAAGCCAGGATAAATAAAGGGATATTAATTAAGAGGTTCATCAATGAGACAGGAATCTTAAAGAGATAGTAGGTAATCAAGGTAATACCTGTCGCCCCTCCCTCAAATAAATGATAAGGAACAACAAAGTAGGTAAGACCGAAGGCATAGATAGCAGCTCCAAGAATAATGGTGATAATCGGTTGAAGTTTTCGAATCATAGTTGTTCCTCACTTTTCTATAGATAGATTATACCAAAAATTCAGTTCTTTTCATCGGATCACTTATGATTTTTTATCATTTTTTTGATATAATATAGGAGAAAATCCCAATCCTATCGAGAAGAATAGAAAGATTGAATTATGACACAAGTAAAAATTGTAACGGACTCTTCTGTTACTATCGAACCAGAAGTAGTTAAAGAATTAAATATCACTGTTGTCCCTCTATCAGTTATGATTGATAGCGTGCTTTATTCGGATGCAGATTTGAAAGAGGGAGAATTCCTTCATCTTATGCAACAAAGTAAGAATTTGCCTAAAACAAGCCAGCCCCCTGTGGGAGTGTTTGCTGAGGTCTTTGAAGAACTAAGTAAAGACGGCAGTCAAATTATCGCCATTCACATGTCCCATGCCTTGTCTGGAACTGTGGAAGCTGCTCGACAAGGGGCAAGCCTCTCAACTGCTGATGTAACGGTTATTGATAGTTCCTTTACAGATCAAGCGATGAAGTTCCAAGTTGTTGAAGCCGCAAAACTTGCTAAAGAGGGTAAAGACTTAGAAACGATATTAGCTCATGTAGAGGACGTCAAAAATCATACAGAACTTTATATCGGTATTTCGACGCTAGAAAACTTAGTTAAAGGTGGTCGTATTGGACGTGTGACAGGATTACTAAGCTCACTCTTGAATATTCGTGTAGTAATGCAGATGAAAAACCACGAACTTCAACCAATCGTCAAAGGACGTGGAGCGAAGACTTTCAAAAAGTGGCTTGAGGAATTAACCGATACTCTTTCCCAAAAATCAGTTGCAGAGATTGGCATTTCCTATGCTGGAACGAACGAATGGGCGAATGAGATGAAGGCATTATTGCAACCTTATGTTGAGAAACCAATCTCTGTATTGGAAACTGGCTCTATTATTCAAACTCATACTGGAGAGAATGCTTGGGCGGTTCTAATTCGCTACAATTCCTAAAAAAATAGAGAAAAAATGTTCAAAATAGTGTTTTTGACTTGACCTATAGCCGATTTTAGGATATGATTATATTTGTTAATTAGAAATTATTTGGAGGATTTGTTAACATGGCAAACAAACAAGATTTGATCGCTAAAGTAGCAGAAGCTACAGAATTGACTAAGAAAGATTCAGCAGCAGCAGTTGACGCTGTATTTGCAGCAGTAACTGAATACCTTGCAGCTGGTGAAAAAGTTCAATTGATCGGTTTCGGTAACTTTGAAGTTCGTGAGCGTGCTGCACGTAAAGGTCGCAACCCACAAACTGGTAAAGAAATCAAAATCGCAGCTTCTAAAGTTCCAGCATTCAAAGCTGGTAAAGCTCTTAAAGACGCTGTTAAATAATGAATTTTCAAAAAGCCTATTGTATCAAGCTTTCTAGCTTGGTCAGTAGGCTTTTTTTATTGCTTTGGGGCAAAAAGAAAAAGGTTCCCATGTTTGAGAACCTTCTTTTCATTAGTTTTTAGAAGCAGCTTGGAATTCAGGGTTTTTCCATGCTTCATCAATGATAGCTTGCAATTCTTTAGCAGATGCTTGCATTTTTTGAGTTTCAGCATCGTTCAATGGGATGTTTACTGGACGAACGATACCGTGTGCACCAACAACAGCTGGTTGACCGATAAAGACATTCTTAACACCGTATTGACCTTCTTGGAAGACTGAAAGTGGAAGTACTGCATTTTCGTCATCAAGGATTGCTTTTGTGATACGAGCAAGTGCTACAGCGATACCGTAGTATGTAGCTCCTTTTTTGTTAATGATTGTGTAGGCAGCGTCACGAACACCTTCGAACAATTCAATCAATTCAGATTCTTGAACGTTTTGAGTGTCTTTAAGGAATTCTTCAAGGTTTACACCAGCGATGTTAGCGTGTGACCAAACGGCAAATTCTGAGTCACCGTGTTCACCCATGATGTAAGCGTGAACTGAACGAGCGTCTACATCCAATTTTTCAGCAAGGGCTTGACGGAAACGTGCTGAGTCAAGTGAAGTACCTGAACCGATAACACGTTCTTTAGGGAATCCAGAGAATTTCCAAGTTGAGTAAGTCAAAACGTCAACTGGGTTAGCTGCAACAAGGAAGATACCATCGAAACCTGATTCAACAACTTGTGTTACAATTGATTTGTTGATAGCCAAGTTTTTACCTACAAGGTCAAGACGAGTTTCACCTGGTTTTTGAGGAGCACCTGCAGTGATAACAACAAGGTCAGCGTCTGCACAGTCAGAGTATTGAGCAGCGTAGATTTTTTTAGGTGAAGTGAAGGCAAGGGCGTGGCTAAGGTCAAGCGCATCACCAACAGCTTTTTCGTGTAATTGTGGAATTTCGATAATTCCAAGCTCTTGTGCAATTCCTTGGTTAACAAGTGCGAAAGCGTAAGATGAACCTACGGCACCGTCACCAACAAGGATCACTTTTTTGTGTTGTTTAGTTGAAGTCATTATCTAAACATCTCCTTCATTTTTTTTAGGGGAATCCCCAGACAATTTCATTCTATCACTTTTGAAAAGCTTTGTCACGAATATTCTATTCGGTTATCGATGTAAACGTTTTAGTGGTTTCAGAAGGCTGAAATGAAGGACGAATTATGGTATAATATATCTAATTACTAATAGTGAAATGAGGCATTTATGAATGCAGGATAGAAATTTAGTGAATGTCAATCTGACAAAGGAGATGAAGACCAGCTTTATCGACTACGCCATGAGCGTTATCGTTGCACGGGCCCTTCCTGATGTTCGAGATGGCTTAAAACCTGTTCACCGTCGTATTCTTTATGGAATGAATGAACTAGGTGTTACACCAGACAAACCTCATAAAAAGTCAGCCCGTATTACAGGGGATGTTATGGGTAAATACCACCCACACGGTGATTCCTCAATTTACGAAGCCATGGTTCGTATGGCCCAGTGGTGGAGCTACCGTTACATGCTTGTTGATGGGCATGGAAACTTTGGTTCTATGGACGGGGATGGTGCCGCCGCACAGCGGTACACAGAAGCACGTATGAGCAAGATTGCTCTTGAAATGCTTCGTGATATCAATAAAAACACCGTTGATTTCGTAGATAACTACGATGCTAACGAACGTGAACCCTTGGTTTTGCCGGCTCGTTTTCCAAACCTTTTGGTCAATGGAGCAACGGGTATCGCTGTTGGGATGGCAACCAATATTCCACCTCACAACTTGGGTGAAACCATTGATGCAGTGAAGTTGGTTATGGATAATCCTGAAGTGACGACTAAGGACTTGATGGAAGTCTTGCCTGGTCCAGATTTTCCAACCGGTGCTCTTGTCATGGGGAAATCAGGTATTCATAAGGCTTATGAGACTGGTAAAGGTTCCATTGTCCTTCGTTCTCGTACAGAGATTGAAACCACTAAGACGGGTCGCGAGCGTATCGTGGTAACGGAATTCCCTTATATGGTTAATAAAACCAAGGTACATGAGCATATTGTTCGCTTGGTTCAGGAAAAACGAATTGAGGGCATTACAGCCGTACGTGATGAGTCCAACCGTGAAGGCGTTCGCTTTGTAATCGAAGTTAAACGCGACGCGTCTGCCAACGTTATCCTTAACAACCTCTTCAAGATGACCCAGATGCAAACCAATTTTGGTTTCAACATGTTGGCGATTCAAAATGGTGTGCCAAAAATCTTGTCCCTTCGTCAAATTTTGGATGCTTATATCGAGCACCAAAAAGAAGTGGTTGTTCGCCGTACTCGTTTTGACAAGGAAAAAGCTGAAGCGCGTGCGCACATCTTAGAAGGTCTTTTAATCGCGCTAGACCATATTGATGAAGTGATTCGTATCATTCGTGCCAGTGAAACAGATGCGGAAGCGCAAGCTGAGTTGATGAGTAAGTTCAAGCTTTCTGAACGTCAAAGTCAAGCTATCCTTGATATGCGTCTTCGTCGTTTGACAGGATTGGAACGTGATAAGATTCAGTCTGAATATGACGAATTAATTGCCTTGATTGCAGATTTGGCTGATATTCTTGCTAAACCTGAGCGCGTGGCGCAAATTATCAAAGAAGAATTGGACGAAGTCAAACGCAAGTTTGGTGACAAACGTCGTACGGAGTTGATGGTCGGTGAAGTCTTAACTCTTGAAGATGAAGATTTGATTGAAGAAACGGATGTCTTAATTACCCTATCTAACAAGGGTTATATCAAACGTTTGGACCAAGGTGAGTTTACTGCACAAAAACGTGGTGGCCGTGGAGTTCAAGGTACGGGAGTTAAGGATGATGACTTTGTGCGTGAGTTGGTTTCAACCAGCACCCATGATCATTTGCTCTTCTTTACCAATAAAGGACGTGTATACCGACTAAAAGGTTATGAAATCCCTGAATACGGGCGTACTGCTAAGGGCTTGCCAGTTGTCAATCTTTTGAAGTTGGACGAAGGTGAGAGCATTCAGACCATCATCAACGTTGAGTCTGAACGTAGTGATGACGCCTATCTCTTCTTTACAACTCGTCACGGTATTGTGAAGAGAACCAGTGTCAAAGAGTTCGCAAATATTCGTCAAAATGGACTTAAAGCCTTGAATCTCAAGGATGAAGACGAATTGATTAATGTCTTGCTGACAGAAGAAGATACGGATATTATCATTGGTACCAAGTTTGGTTATGCTGTTCGCTTTAATCAATCAGCTGTTCGTGGCATGAGCCGTATCGCGACAGGTGTTCGAGGAGTCAATCTTCGTGAGGGTGACACAGTAGTTGGTGCTAGCGTGATTACAAACCAAGACGAAGTTCTTATCATCACTGAAAAAGGATACGGTAAACGTACACTTGCTACTGAATATCCTACTAAAGGCCGTGGTGGTAAAGGGATGAAGACAGCTAATGTTGCTGAGAAGAATGGTCCTCTGGCTGGTCTCCTTACTGTTAAAGGCGATGAAGACCTGATGATTATCACAGATACAGGTGTCATGATCCGTACAAATGTTGCCAATATTTCACAAACTGGACGCTCAACTATGGGAGTTAAGGTGATGCGTCTAGATCAGGATGCTAAGATTGTGACCTTTACAACGGTTGCTGCGGCAGAAAAAGAAGAAGTTGGGACTGAAATTGAAACAGAAGGTGAAGCATAATGTCTCATAGAAGAACGAAAAATAAAAAGAGTAAGAAAAATAAGCGCAGAAATCTATTTATCAATATTTTAGCAGGTTTCTTAATTCTTTTATCTCTAGCTTTAATTTTTAATTCAAAGATTCGTGATCTCTTTTTGGTATGGAATACCAATAAATACCAAGTCAATCAAGTCACTAAGGAAAATATAGACGAAAATCTAAAAACCGAAGGAAATTTTGATTTTGACTCTGTTAAGTCTATTTCATCTGAAGCTGTGTTGGCTTCACAATGGGATGCTCAGAAACTTCCCGTTATTGGAGGTATTGCTATTCCCGAAGTGGAGATTAACCTCCCTATTTTCAAAGGGTTGGATAATGTAAACTTGTTCTACGGAGCAGGGACCATGAAACCAGACCAAAAAATGGGAGAAGGCAACTATTCTCTTGCCAGTCACCATATCTTTACTGCTGAAAATGCCAGTCAAATGCTCTTCTCACCTTTGGTCAATGCCAAAGCAGGTATGAAAATTTACCTGACGGATAAGGATAAAGTTTATACTTATGAGATTACAGAAGTTAAACGTGTTACACCAGACCGTGTAGATGAAATCGAAGATCGTGATGGCGTAAAGGAGATTACTTTGGTTACCTGTGTTGATTATAATGCGACCGAGCGTATAATCGTCAAAGGAATCTTTAAAGAATCAAAAGCTTATTCTGAGACTTCTGAGGATATTTTGAAGGCCTTTAATCAACCGTATAGACAACGATATTAAGAATGAATGAACCAGTGAAGTGCTATTTCACTGGTTTTTTTGTCAACAAATAGAATCAAAATAGTTCTTATGAAAAAGGATAATAAGGCTTAGGATAAAGATTTTTAAGATAAATATTTTAGAAATTTCCGGAAAACGCTTTCTAGAAAACAAGAATTATGTTATAATTATCACAAATAAAAGTTTAGGAGTTTTTTATGGTCTCTTCAGAATTTATTTCAAAGATTGAATTTGCTTGCAAGAAGAAAGAAAGTCTTTATAGCCAAAGCAAGTTTAAGTATGCGATTCGTTCCATGTTTGCAGGTGCTTTTCTGACATTTAGTACGGCTGCAGGTGCAGTTGGTGCTGACTTGATAAATAAAATCGCACCAGGCAGTGGTCGCTTCCTCTTCCCATTCGTTTTTGCTTGGGGATTGGCCTACATTGTTTTCTTGAATGCTGAGCTGGTAACTTCAAATATGATGTTTTTGACAGCTGGTAGTTTCTTGAAAAAAATTTCATGGAGAAAAACAGCTGAGATTTTACTTTACTGTACCTTGTTCAACCTTATCGGAGCTTTGATAGCAGGTTGGGGCTTTGCCCACTCAGCAGCCTATGCAAATCTAACACATGATAGCTTCATTTCAGGGGTTGTAGAGATGAAGTTAGGCCGTTCCAATGAGCTAGTCTTGCTTGAAGGTATTTTAGCCAATATCTTTGTAAACATTGCTATTCTTTCATTTGTTTTGGTGAAAGACGGTGGGGCTAAACTTTGGCTTGTTTTATCAGCAATTTACATGTTTGTATTCTTAACAAACGAACACATTGCTGCGAACTTTGCTTCTTTTGCGATTGTTAAGTTCAGTGTTGCAGCAGATTCAATTGCTAATTTTGACATACCTAATATTCTTCGTCACTGGGGTGTAACCTTTGTCGGAAACTTTATCGGAGGAGGCCTCTTGATGGGCTTGCCTTACGCATTCCTTAATAAAAACGAAGATACTTATGTCGATTAAAGAAATGAGCACGAGTGAATCGTGCTTTTTTGTTTGATGTGTAAGACTAGTCATAGTTGTTCCTTATATCAAAATATAGAAAAACGGTATTGGAAAAGACTAGCACAAGATGATACAATATTCCTAATGAAGCTATTTGGAGGTCGTTATATGACTCGTGATTTTAAATTTGAAACCCTACAATTACATGCTGGGCAAGTAGTTGATCCAGCAACTAAGTCTCGTGCAGTACCGATTTATCAAACAACATCCTTCGTTTTTGATGACACGCAGGAAGGTGCAGATCTGTTTGCCTTGAGAAAACCAGGGAACATTTATACTCGTATTACCAATCCTACAACAGCGGCATTTGAAGAAAGAATCGCTGCTCTTGAAGGTGGTGTTGGAGCACTAGCGACAGCATCAGGTATGGCTGCTGTAACCTACACTATTTTGGCGCTTGCTCACGCAGGTGATCATGTGGTGGCTGCGTCAACTATTTATGGTGGGACCTTCAACCTCTTGAAAGAAACCCTTCCTCGTTATGGAATTACAACAACCTTTGTGGATGTGGATAATTTGGAGGAAGTAGAAGCAGCTATCAATGACAATACCAAGCTTGTCTTGATTGAAACCTTGGGGAATCCCTTGATTAACATTCCTGACTTGGAAAAATTGGCTGAGATTGCGCATAAACACCAGATTCCTCTCGTTTCTGACAATACTTTTGCCACACCATATTTGATTAACGTCTTCTCTCACGGTGTAGATATTGCCATTCACTCTGCAACTAAATTTATCGGTGGGCATGGTACGACCATTGGAGGAGTTATTGTCGATAGCGGTCGTTTTGACTGGGCAGCTTCAGGGAAGTTCCCACAATTTGTTGAGGAAGACCCAAGTTACCACAACTTGAGCTATACTCGGGATGTGGGTGCAGCAGCCTTTATTATCGCTGTTCGTGTTCAATTGCTTCGTGATACAGGTGCTGCCTTGTCACCATTTAATGCCTTTCTCTTGCTCCAAGGGCTTGAAACTCTCTCTCTTCGTGTTGAACGTCACGTGCAAAATGCAGAGAAAATTGTTGATTTCCTTGTAAATCATCCTAAGGTAGAGAAGGTAAATTATCCAAAACTAGCTGACAGTCCATATCATGCCTTGGCTGAGAAGTATTTGCCAAAAGGTGTTGGTTCAATCTTTACCTTCCATGTCAAAGGTGGAGAGGCAGAAGCCCGCAAGGTGATTGATAATCTGGAAATCTTCTCTGACCTTGCAAACGTAGCAGATGCAAAATCTCTTGTTGTCCATCCTGCGACAACTACTCACGGTCAGTTGTCAGAAAAAGACCTAGAAGCAGCAGGTGTCACACCAAACCAAATCCGCTTGTCTATCGGTCTTGAAAATGTAGAGGATTTGATTGAAGACTTGCGTTTGGCCTTGGAAAAAATTTAAAGTAACAGATATAAACAGTGGGTTTCGACTCGCTGTTTTTGATTTTCCCTCAGGCATGATATAATGGATAAAGAAGTCTAGAAAGAGGAAAGTTATGAACGAAATCAAATGTCCCAACTGTGGGGAAGTCTTTACAGTAAATGAAAGCCAGTATGCCGAACTCATATCTCAAGTGAGAACGACAGAGTTTGATAAGGAATTACACGATCGCATGAAGCAGGAGCTGGCCTTGGCTGAGCAGAAGGCTATGAATGAGCAACAGACTAAACTGGCTCAGAAGGACCAAGAAATTGCGCAATTGCAGAGTCAAATCCAAAACTTTGATACAGAGAAAGAGTTAGCTAAGAAGGAAGTTGAGCAGACAAGTCACCAGGCCTTATTAGCAAAGGACAAGGAAGTACAGGCCTTGGAAAACCAATTGGCTACCTTGCGTTTGGAGCATGAAAATCAACTGCAAAAGACCCTTTCTGACTTAGAAAAAGAACGGGATCAGGTTAAAAATCAGCTCCTCTTGCAGGAAAAGGAAAATGAGTTATCTTTGGCTTCTGTTAAGCAAAATTACGAAGCTCAGCTCAAGGCAGCTAGTGAACAGGTCGAGTTCTATAAGAATTTCAAAGCCCAACAATCCACAAAAGCTATCGGGGAAAGTTTGGAACAGTATGCAGAGAGTGAGTTTAACAAGGTTCGTAGTTTTGCCTTTCCAAATGCCTACTTTGAGAAGGATAACAAGGTCTCTGCGCGTGGATCTAAGGGAGACTTTATCTTCCGTGAATGTGATGAAAATGGAGTGGAAATTATTTCCATCATGTTTGAGATGAAAAACGAAGCGGATGGGACAGAGAAAAGGCACAAGAATGCGGCCTTCTACAAGGAATTGGATAAGGACCGTCGGGAGAAGAACTGTGAGTATGCCGTTTTGGTGACCATGTTAGAAGCAGATAACGACTACTTTAACACAGGTATTGTTGATGTAAGCCACGAGTATGAAAAGATGTATGTGGTTCGCCCTCAATTCTTTATTCAGTTGATTGGTCTCCTGCGAAATGCAGCGCTTAATTCACTTAAATACAAGCAAGAGTTGGCCTTGGTTCGAGAGCAAAATATCGATATTACACATTTTGAGGAAGATTTGGATGCCTTTAAACTAGCCTTTGCCAAGAACTACAATTCAGCTTCAACTAACTTTGGTAAAGCTATTGATGAAATTGACAAGGCCATCAAACGTATGGAGGAAGTCAAAAAGTTCCTAACCACATCTGAAAACCAACTCCGCCTCGCTAATAACAAGTTGGAAGATGTTTCGGTTAAAAAATTGACCCGAAAAAATCCAACTATGAAAGCGAAGTTTGAAGCGCTGAAGGGCGAGTGAGGAAGAAAATAATGTTTTACTCTTCGAAAAATAAGGTCCTTCAACTAGATCAAAAACACATGGATTATGTGACCTTTGGTAAAGGAAAGAAGTCTCTTGTTATCATACCAGGGTTGGGGGATGGATTACAGACAGTTAAGGGCGTGGCTCAAATGCTAGCTTTAACTTACCGAGAATTTGCCAAGGTTTATAAAGTTTATGTTTTTAGTCGCATCAATAAGTTGCCAGAAAATTATACAACACGAAATATGGCTGCTGATGTAGCGGAAGCTATGGATGTATTGAATTTAAAAAGTTCTGTCGTCATGGGGATTTCCCAAGGTGGTATGATTGCTCAATGGGTAGCTGTAGATTTTCCAGAAAAGGTTGAAAGTTTGATTTTGGCTGTTACTACTGCAAAACTAAGTGAGCTTGGTGGGGAGCGGATTAGACGCTGGCTAAGCCTGAGTCAAATAGGGACTTATAAAGAACTGATGGTTGATATTGCTAGTCACTCTTACACAACTAAATCCTTCGGAAAATTCAAATACCTTTATCGAATAATGGGAATTTTTGGCCGTATTAAAGATAAACACCGCATTGCTATTCAGGCTGTATCTTGTTTGAAACACGATAGCCTAACCATTTTGGAAAAAATAAACTGTTCTACGCTAATCATTGGAGCAGAAAAGGATGATGTTCTAGGCGTAGAAGCTTCACTTGAATTGCATCAGCATATCAAAGATAGCCAGCTCACTATTTTGCCAGAGTGCGGCCATGCACTTTATGAGCAGAATAAGGATTCCCAAAAGAGAGTTTTAGTATTTTTAGAAAGTTAATGAATGAACGGTATTATCAACTTAAAAAAAGAAGCGGGGATGACTTCGCATGATGCGGTTTTTAAGCTGCGTAAGATTTTGGGGACAAAGAAAATCGGTCATGGTGGGACCTTGGATCCAGATGTGGTGGGTGTTTTGCCCATTGCGGTTGGCAAGGCGACCCGCATGGTCGAGTTTATGCAGGATGAGGGTAAGGTCTATGAGGGGGAAATCACTCTTGGTTATTCAACGACGACTGAGGATGCCAGCGGAGAAGTGGTCGCAGAGACACCCGTTTTGTCTCCCTTGGATGAAACCATTGTCGATGAAGCGATTGCGAGTCTGACCGGACCTATTACCCAGATTCCGCCTATGTATTCGGCTGTCAAGGTTAATGGTCGCAAGCTCTATGAGTATGCGCGTGCTGGTCAGGAAGTGGAGCGTCCAGAACGTCAGGTGACTATTTATCAATTTGAGCGGACAAGTCCGATTTCTTATGAGGATCACCTCGTTCGATTCACTTTTCGTGTAAAATGCAGTAAGGGGACTTATATCCGTACCTTGTCTGTTGACTTGGGAGAGAAGCTTGGTTATGCGGCCCATATGTCCCATTTGACTCGGACTAGTGCAGCAGGTTTACAACTGGAGGATGCTCTTACCTTGGACGAAATTGCTGAAAAAGTGGAGACTGGTCAGCTGGACTTTCTCCATCCTTTAGAGATTGGGACAGGGGATCTTGTCAAAGTTTTCCTAAGTCCAGAAGAGGCTACAGAAGTGCGCTTTGGTCGTTTTATCGAGCTTGATCAGTCGGATAAGGAATTGGCTGCCTTTGAAGGGGATAAGTTGCTAGCCATTCTAGAAAAAAGGGACAATTTCTACAAACCAAGAAAGGTTTTTAGCTAGTTTAACTGGAGTGTGGGGATAGATTTGTGTTTCCCCTAGACTACCCAAATCAGACTATAAATTTTGAAAAAAATATGATAGAATAGACGACAGATAAAAAAACGGAGGATAGCATGCAAAATAGACCAATCATTATCGGAGTGACAGGTGGTTCTGGTGGTGGTAAGACCAGTGTTTCAAGAGCCATTTTATCTCACTTTCCTGATGAAAAGATTTCCATGATTGAGCATGATTCATACTACAAGGATCAGTCTCACTTGACTTTTGAAGAGCGTGTCAAAACCAACTACGACCATCCATTTGCCTTTGATACAGATTTGATGATTGAGCAGATTAAGGAATTGTTGGCAGGGCGCCCGGTGGACATCCCGACTTATGACTATACAGAGCACACACGGAGTAGCAAGACCTATCGTCAGGAGCCTCAGGATGTCTTTATCGTTGAGGGGATTCTGGTCTTGGAGGACAAGCGTCTGCGAGATTTGATGGATATCAAGATTTTTGTGGATACAGATGATGATGTGCGCATTATTCGTCGTATCAAGCGTGATATGGAGGAGCGTGGCCGTAGTCTGGATAGCGTTATTGATCAGTATTTGGGTGTGGTCAAACCCATGTATCACCAGTTCATTGAGCCGACAAAGCGCTATGCGGATATCGTCATTCCTGAGGGAGTCAGCAATACCGTTGCTATCGACCTTTTGACGACAAAAATTGCAAAAATTTTGGAAGAAGCACGAAACAGCAAATAATCAGATGAGGAGGCAATGCCTCCTTTTTCTATTTTTCCTTTAGTTTCAGTATGAAAAAGGTGATTTTTAAGCATGTTTTTGGTATAATAATACCCATGGAAAAGCAAGAAAATGAATAGTAGGTGGAGATGGAAAAGTATTTATCGGTAACAACTTTGACCAAGTATCTGAAAATGAAATTCGATAAAGACCCTTACTTGGAGCGGGTCTATTTAACTGGTCAAGTTTCCAACTTTCGTAAACGACCTACTCACCAATATTTCTCCCTAAAAGATGACTATGCGGTTATTCAAGCGACCATCTGGTCTGGGATTTATCAGAAATTAGGTTTCGACCTGGAAGAGGGGATGAAAATCAATGTAATAGGGCGTGTGCAGGTCTATGAACCCAGCGGGAGCTACTCTATCATCATTGAAAAAGCTGAGCCTGATGGAGTCGGGGCGCTTGCGATTCAGTTTGAACAACTTAAGAAAAAATTGACGGAAGAAGGTCTATTTCAAGAGAGATTCAAGCAACCTCTTCCCCAGTTTGCTAAGCGAATCGGTGTGGTAACCAGTCGCAGTGGAGCTGTTATTCGAGATATCATCACGACCGTCAGCAGACGCTTTCCAGGTGTTGATATCCTTCTCTATCCGACAAAAGTACAAGGTGATGGAGCTGAGGAGGAAATTGCTCGAAATATTGCGCGTGCCAATCAACGTGAGGACCTAGATGTTCTCATCATTGGTCGTGGTGGTGGTTCCATCGAGGATCTCTGGGCCTTTAACGAAGAAATTGTGGTACGAGCTATTTTTGAATCTCGTTTGCCCGTCATCTCTAGTGTTGGTCATGAGACGGATGTGACCTTGGCGGATTTTGTGGCAGATAGACGGGCTGCAACGCCAACAGCTGCTGCTGAACTGGCAACACCTGTAACCAAGTTGGATCTCTTGACCCATTTGCAAAATCAAGAAAAACGGATGGCAACAGCAGTCCGAAATGTCCTATCTAAGAAACAAGAAGCTCTGAAAAAATGCAGTCAGTCAGTTATCTTTAGACAGCCAGAACGCTTGTATGATGGCTATTTGCAACGCTTGGACCAACTGCAACTACGCTTAAAACAAAGTCTACGAACACGGATTTCTGATAACAAACAGCTAGTCCAAGCAAGGACGCATCAATTGGTCCAACTATCACCTATTACCAAAATCCAACGCTATCAAGACCGGCTTGGTCAGTTGGATAAGCTCTTACGTAGCCAAATGGCTCTTGTTTATGATGCTAAAGTTGCTGAAGTGAAGCGACTTTCAGAAGCTCTGCTGATGTTGGATACCAGTCGAATCGTGGCGCGTGGATATGCTATTGTCAAAAAAGAAGAGTCCGTAGTCGATTCTGTTGAGATGTTGAAGAAAAAAGACCAAGTAACGCTTTTGATGCGAGATGGTCAAGTAGAATTAGAGGTTAAAGATGTCAAAACAAAAGAAATTTGAGGAAAATCTAGCAGAACTGGAGACCATTGTCCAAAGTTTAGAAAATGGTGAAATCGCTCTGGAAGATGCAATTGCTGCTTTTCAAAAGGGTATGGTCTTGTCAAAAGAGCTCCAAGCGACGCTGGACAAGGCTGAAAAAACCTTGGTCAAGGTCATGCAAGAAGACGGAACAGAAAGTGATTTTGAATGAAGAAGCAAGAAAAATTAGCTCTTGTCGAGTCTGCCTTGGAAGATTTTTATGGAGACCAGCAGTTTGCCTCTAGTTTGCGAGAGTCCGTTCTCTATTCCATTCATGCTGGTGGCAAGCGTATCCGGCCTTTTCTCTTGCTAGAAGTTCTGGAAGCCTTGCAAGTCGCTATTAAACCAGCACACGCGCAGGTGGCCGCGGCCTTGGAAATGATTCATACAGGGAGCTTGATTCACGATGACCTTCCTGCCATGGATGATGATGATTACCGTCGGGGACGTTTAACTAATCATAAGAAATTTGGCGAAGCGATGGCAATATTGGCAGGAGATGCTTTGTTCCTAGATCCCTATGCCTTAATAGCGCAGGCAGATTTGCCCAGTCAGATCAAGGTGGACTTGATTGCCAACTTATCCCTTGCCTCAGGAAGTCTAGGCATGGTAGCAGGTCAGGTTTTAGATATGGAAGGCGAACACCAGCATTTGTCCTTGGAAGAACTTCAGACGATTCATGCCAATAAGACTGGAAAATTGCTAGCTTATCCCTTTCAAGCAGCTGCTATCATAGCAGAATTAGCGCCTGAAATCCAAGCAAAACTGAAAACGGTTGGTGAATTGATTGGGCTGGCCTTTCAAGTTCGAGATGATGTGCTGGATGTGACAGCTAGTTTTGAGGAAATCGGCAAGACTCCACAAAAGGATTTGCAGGCTGAAAAATCAACCTATCCAGCCTTGTTGGGCTTGGAGGAGGCGACTGCCTTTTGTAACCAAACTCTGGATCAAGCCAAGGCTAAATTAGAAGAAATTGCCCAGCAAGTCAGCTTTGAAACAGCGCCGATTGTGAAAGTAGTAGAAAGTTTGAGAATCATGGCTAAGGAAAGAGTGGATGTACTAGCTTATAAACAGGGCTTGTTTGAAACACGAGAACAGGCTAAACGCGGTGTCATGGCTGGTCTAGTTGTAGCAGTCCTCAATGGGGAGCGTTTTGACAAGCCAGGAGAGAAAATCCCAGATGACACTGAGCTAAAACTCAAGGGTGAAAAACTCAAGTATGTTAGCCGTGGTGGTTTGAAATTAGAAAAAGCCTTGCAGGTCTTTGGGTTGTCAGTTGATGGAGCGACCACGATTGATATCGGTGCTTCCACTGGAGGATTTACTGACGTCATGTTGCAAAATGGTGCTGAGTTAGTCTTTGCAGTTGATGTTGGTACCAATCAGTTGGCTTGGAAATTGCGTCAAGACCCACGGGTTGTCAGCATGGAGCAGTTTAATTTTCGTTATGCTGAAAAGACTGATTTTGAGCAGGAACCGAGCTTTGCCAGTATTGATGTGAGTTTCATTTCCCTCAGTCTGATTTTGCCTGCCTTGCACCGTGTCTTGGCTGATCAAGGTCAGGTTGTGGCTCTGGTTAAGCCGCAGTTTGAGGCTGGTCGTGAGCAAATTGGAAAGAATGGAATCATTCGAGATGCCAAGGTTCATCAAACTGTCCTTGAATCTGTCACTGCTATGGCAGTTAAGCAAGGTTTTTCAGTGCTTGGATTAGACTATTCACCAATCCAAGGTGGACATGGAAACATCGAATTTCTGGCATATTTGAAAAAGGAAGAGGGAGCAAGTAACCAAGTTGCTCCTGAAATAGAAAAAGTTGTAGAGAGAGCACATAGAGAATTTAAAGATGAATAAAAAAGAGAGACTTGAAAAAATTAGAAGATTTGTTACGGATTATCAAATCGGGACTCAGGAAGAAATCGTTGAGCATTTGAAGGAAGCAGGTATTTCTGCTACGCAAGCAACTGTCTCAAGGGACATCAAGGAGCTTGGGATTGTTAAAATTCCTTTGAAGAACAACACCTATATCTATGAGTTGCCAAAATCAATCGTCAAAAGTTTGCAGTTGGCTGAGGACAATATTGTGAGTTCTGAGTTAATGGGAAATATGATCAACCTTGCTGTCATTCCTGGAAATACTATTTTTGTGAAGAGTCAGTTGGTTGAGGCATTCTCTGAACAGATTTTTAGCTGTCTAGCTGATGATGATTCTATCTTAATTGTAGCTAGAACAGCAGAGGCAGCTGAAGAAATTGTTGAACAAGTCAAAAAATGGTAGGTCAGTATGTTACTTGAAATTTCGATAAAAAACTTTGCCATTATTGAGGCGATTTCGCTCAATTTTGAAAAGGGTATGACTGTTTTAACCGGGGAAACGGGTGCTGGAAAGTCTATCATTATCGACGCTATGAATCTCATGTTGGGGACTCGTGCAACGACAGACGTTATTCGTCACGGTGCGCCAAAGGCAGAGATTGAGGGACTTTTTTCGGTTGAAAATAGTCGCCTTTTACAGGAACTTTTTGAAGAGCAAGGTTTGGAAATGGGTGATGAGATTATCATCCGCCGGGAAATTTTGCAAAATGGTCGTAGTGTTAGTCGCGTGAATGGTCAGATGGTCAATCTTTCTGTCTTGCGTGCTATTGGGCAACATCTTGTGGATATCCATGGTCAGCATGACCAAGAGGAGTTAATGCGTCCTCAACTGCACATCCAGATGTTGGATGAGTTTGGTGATGCTGCTTTCTTGGACTTGAAGGAGACCTATCAGACGAGCTTTGATGCCTATCGCAAAATGCGCAAGCAGGTTTTGGAAGTCAAGAAAAGCCAACAAGAACACAAGGCTCGTATTGAGATGTTGGAATTTCAAATGGCAGAGATTGAGGCAGCGAACTTACAGGCTGGTGAAGACTTGGCTCTCAACCAAGAACGAGATAAGCTTCTCAATCATAAAAATATTGCGGATACGCTAACCAACGCTTATAGCATGTTGGACAATGAGGAATTCTCCAGCCTTGCTAATGTGCGTTCGGCCATGAATGACATGGAAAGTGTCGAAGAATACGATCCTGAATACCGTGAAATTTCAAGTTCTCTGTCAGAAACCTACTATGTTTTAGAAGATATTACAAAGCGTCTAGAAGATATTATTGAGGACTTGGATTTTGATGGCAATCGCCTCATGCAGGTTGAAAATCGCCTAGACCTTCTGAATACTATTACCCGCAAGTATGGTGGAACTGTGGACGACGTTTTGCTTTATTTTGCTAAGATTACGGATGAGTACAATCTCTTGACAGGTAATAACCTTTCTTCCGAAGACATGGAAGCAGAGCTCAAGAAATTGGAAGTTAATCTTGTTGATTTGGCGGGGCAGCTTGCATCCGCTCGTCATGATTTGGCCCAGCAGCTCGAAGCTGAGATTAAACAAGAACTGCAAGACCTCTATATGGAGAAAGCACAATTCCAGGTTCGCTTTAGTAAGAGTAAATTCAGCCGTGAAGGAAATGAAATGGTTGAGTTTTACATTTCCACCAACCCAGGTGAAGACTTTAAACCCTTGGTCAAAGTTGCATCTGGTGGGGAATTATCCCGTCTCATGCTAGCCATTAAGTCTGCCTTTTCACGTAAAGAAGGCAAGACTAGCATAGTCTTTGATGAGGTGGATACGGGAGTTTCAGGTCGTGTGGCCCAAGCCATCGCTCAGAAGATTCATAAGATTGGCCAGCATGGTCAGGTTCTTGCCATTTCTCACCTTCCACAAGTGATTGCCATCGCGGATTATCAATTCTTTATTGAGAAGATTAGTGATGAGCACTCAACGGTGTCGACGGTTCGCCTCTTGACTTTAGAAGAGCGAGTAGAGGAAGTAGCTAAGATGTTGGCTGGGGAGAATGTAACCGAAGCGGCCCTTACCCAAGCCAGAGAATTATTGCAAACGAGGGAGAAATAAATGACAGACTATTATGTAATTGGAGATGTTCACGGGAAAGCTGGTATGCTAGAAGATCTGCTCAAAACCTGGGATGGTCAAACTCAGTTGCTTTTTCTAGGGGATTTGATTGACCGTGGTGAAGACAGTCGCCGTGTTCTAGAAATGGTCAAAGACTTGGTCGACAATCATGGAGCGATCTGTTTATCAGGTAATCATGAGTATATGTTTTTGACTTGGCTCGATGACCCAGAAGAAAGCTATGACCATTATCGTCGCAATGGTGGAGATACAACTATTAACTCTATTTTAGGTCGTCCCTTGGATGCACCAGTTGATGGTGTAGAAGATGCCAAACGTGTTGCGACAGAAGCAGCAGACTTGGTCGGATTTATTCGTCAAATGCCATTTGTGGTGGAGACAGACAAGTATATCTTTGTTCATGCAGGTATTGACTTGACTTTGGATGATTGGCATGAAACCACAGATTATAAAAAAGTCTGGCTCAGAAAACCATTCCACGAAGCTGAAAATCATACCGGGAAAACCATTGTCTTTGGGCATACACCGGTTTATGGTTTGCTCAAGCAAGACCGAGGTACAGCTGAGCTTTGGATAACAGAGGATGGCAAGATTGGCATGGATGGAGGAGCTGTCTATGGTGGTGTCCTTCATGGAATCGTCTTTACAGACCAAGGAATGACCGAACATCACTTTATCGAAAATGATGGTTTTATTGCCGAAGATTAGTACTCCTAGCAGGGTATGGTCTTGTCAAAATGTTAAAAACAATTTATAATTAATAGATACCCTGAAAGGAAGAGCATCATGAACTTAGAAGATTTGAAAAAACGACAGGAGAAGATTCGAAACTTCTCTATTATCGCCCATATTGACCATGGGAAATCAACCCTAGCAGACCGCATTTTGGAAAAGACAGAGACCGTTTCTAGTCGTGAAATGCAAGCCCAGCTTCTGGATAGTATGGATCTTGAGCGTGAACGTGGGATTACCATTAAACTCAATGCCATCGAGCTCAATTACACTGCAAAAGATGGAGAAACCTATATTTTCCACTTGATTGACACGCCAGGACACGTGGACTTTACCTATGAAGTGTCACGTTCATTAGCTGCCTGTGAAGGAGCGATTTTAGTGGTTGATGCTGCGCAAGGGATTGAAGCTCAAACACTTGCCAACGTTTATCTAGCCTTGGACAATGATTTGGAAATCTTGCCCGTCATTAACAAAATTGACCTGCCAGCTGCGGATCCAGAGCGCGTTCGTACAGAGATTGAAGATGTCATTGGACTGGATGCCAGCGAAGCAGTCTTAGCTTCAGCCAAAGCTGGTATTGGTATTGAAGAGATTCTTGAGCAGATTGTTGAAAAAGTGCCAGCTCCAACAGGAGATGTAACGGCGCCACTCAAGGCCTTGATTTTCGACTCTGTCTACGATGCTTACCGTGGGGTTATCCTCCAAGTTCGTGTCATGGACGGAGTAGTCAAACCTGGTGATAAGATTCAGCTCATGAGCAATGGCAAGACCTTTGATGTGACGGAAGTTGGTATTTTCACTCCGAAGGCAGTAGGGCGTGATTTCCTAGCGACAGGTGACGTTGGTTATATCGCAGCTTCTATTAAGACGGTTCAAGACACGCGTGTCGGAGATACAGTGACCCTAGCAAGCAATCCTGCAGCAGAACCGCTAGATGGATACAAGCAGATGAATCCTATGGTCTTTGCGGGTCTTTATCCAATCGAATCAAACAAGTACAATGACCTTCGTGAAGCCCTTGAAAAATTGCAGCTCAACGATGCCAGCCTGCAGTTTGAACCAGAAACATCTCAGGCCCTTGGATTTGGTTTCCGTTGTGGATTCCTTGGACTTCTCCATATGGATGTTATCCAGGAACGTTTGGAGCGTGAGTTCAACATTGACCTTATCATGACAGCTCCGTCTGTTATCTATAAGGTTAACCAAACTGACGGTGAGTCTATGGATGTGTCTAACCCCTCTGAATTTCCAGATCCGACTAAGATCGCGACCATTGAAGAACCTTATGTCAAGGCGCAAATCATGGTACCGCAGGAGTTTGTCGGAGCGGTGATGGAACTGGCTCAGCGTAAGCGTGGGGACTTTGTGACCATGGACTATATTGATGATAATCGTGTCAATGTTATCTATCAAATACCACTTGCTGAAATTGTCTTTGACTTCTTTGATAAGCTCAAATCTTCGACGCGTGGTTATGCAAGCTTTGACTACGAATTGTCAGAGTACCGCCCATCTAAGCTGGTCAAAATGGATATCCTTCTCAATGGAGACAAGGTGGACGCCCTCAGCTTTATCGTTCACAAGGATTTTGCCTACGAACGTGGGAAACTCATCGTTGATAAGCTCAAGAAAATCATCCCTCGTCAACAATTTGAGGTGCCAATTCAAGCAGCTATTGGGCACAAAATCGTGGCTCGTACTGATATCAAGGCCCTTCGTAAGAACGTACTTGCCAAGTGTTACGGTGGTGACGTTTCTCGTAAACGCAAACTCCTTGAAAAACAAAAAGCTGGTAAGAAACGCATGAAGGCTATCGGATCAGTAGAAGTCCCACAAGAAGCCTTCCTTAGCGTCTTAAGCATGGATGAAGAATAGAAATAAAACTCTTGAAGATTTTTCAAGAGTTTTTGCTTTAAATGAGAGCGAGTAAAATCATCAACTGACAAAATAGATCAGGTTAGAATTTGACAGAAGTCCTTATTTTTCTTATAATGCAGATGGAAAGGTGGTAGGATGAAAAAATTATTAATTTTAGGTACTGTAGTTACTGCTAGTGTTTTTCTAGCTTCATGCTCCAATAATTCGCAAACAGCAACCGAAGAAAGTTCGACTGCGGTTGTTAGGTCTTCTAGCAGTCAGGAAACGAGTAGCTCTAGCTCTGCTGTTTCTGAAGCGAAAAAGGAAGAGACGCAAATCATCGGTTCGAATGAATATGGTTTTGTCAAGGTACCCAAATCATGGGTTCAATTCCATGAAGTAGAAGGTGGAAATGATATACAGTATAGTGATGGAACAGATATCAACATTGTTACGCTGAATACCTTCAAGGCTGAGCAGTTCAATATCAGCGAAGAAGAATATGCTAAACTGGATGTTGTGACTGTCTCATCTAGTATTTTAACTTCCAAAGAACAAAGCTCTGATTTCAGTAAGGTTTGGGGCTCCAAATCGACCATTGGAGGCTATGAAGCCTATGTTGTCAATGCAATTGCTAAATCAGGGAAATACCTCGTTACCTGGGTTTTCCGATCAAATGATGGTAAAATCCGCTATGTTTCACTTGAAGGGGATGGGGAAACTTTAAAAACAATCTTACCGATGGTTGAAAGTAGCTGGTCAACTACTAAAGCTGAATAAAAGAAAAAAAGAAGATCCTTAGTCTTCTTTTTATTTTTTTTTACGAATAGATAGATGAGTAGAAAAAGAAATGGAGTTGTATATGAAGATCACAAACTATGAGATTTACAAATTGAGAAAAGCTGGGCTGACCAATCAACAAATTTTAACTGTTCTTGAATACGATGAGACTGTAGATCAGGAGCTCTTGTTAGGTGACATTGCGGAACTATCGGGATGCCGTAATCCTGCTGTCTTTATGGAACGCTATTTCCAGATAGATGATGCACAGTTGGAGAAGGAGTTTCAGAAATTTCCATCCTTTTCTATTCTTGATGACTGTTATCCTTGGGATCTGAGTGAGATTTATGATGCTCCAGCGCTCTTGTTTTATAAAGGAAATCTGGACTTGTTGAAGTTTCCAAAGGTTGCTGTTGTAGGGAGCCGTTCATGTTCTAGTCAGGGAGCAAAGTCGGTTCAGAGAGTCATTCAAGGTTTGGAAAACGAGTTAATCGTGGTCAGTGGTTTAGCCAAAGGGATTGATACGGCTGCCCATATGGCTGCACTCCAGAATGGAGGAAGAACAATTGCTGTCATTGGAACAGGATTGGATGTTTTTTATCCCCGCACCAATAAACGTTTGCAGGAACACATTGGCAATCACCATTTGGTACTTAGCGAGTACGGACCTGGTGAAGAACCCTTGAAATTTCACTTTCCAGCCCGTAATCGCATCATTGCTGGACTGTGCCGTGGTGTGATTGTAGCAGAGGCAAGGATGCGTTCTGGTAGTCTCATCACCTGTGAGCGAGCTATGGAGGAAGGGCGTGATGTTTTTGCCATTCCAGGAAACATTTTAGATGGCCATTCAGATGGCTGTCACCACCTGATCCAAGAGGGAGCAAAACTGATTTCCAGCGGGCAAGATGTGCTAGCTGAGTTTGAATTTTAAGGAGAAATTTGTTTACTAATATAAACTTTTCTTCTATATATAGGACTTAGGTCTTGACAGCTATAGAAAAATGGTTTACACTTTATAAAGTTTATTACTTTGAAAAGGTGTGATAGTGTGGCTACGGCAACAAAGAAGAAAAAATCAACAGTTAAAAAAAATCTAGTCATCGTGGAGTCGCCTGCTAAAGCGAAAACGATTGAGAAATACCTAGGCAGAAACTACAAGGTTCTAGCCAGTGTCGGGCATATCCGTGATTTGAAAAAATCCAGTATGTCTGTCGACATTGAAAATAACTATGAACCGCAGTATATCAATATACGAGGCAAAGGCCCTCTCATCAATGACTTGAAAAAAGAAGCCAAAAAGGCCAATAAAGTCTTTCTGGCGAGTGACCCGGACCGTGAAGGAGAAGCGATTTCCTGGCATTTGGCTCATATCCTTGATTTGGATGAGAATGATGCCAACCGTGTAGTCTTTAATGAAATTACTAAGGACGCTGTAAAAAATGCCTTTAAAGAACCTCGCAAGATTGATATGGACTTGGTCGACGCCCAACAAGCTCGTCGTGTCTTAGACCGCTTGGTAGGGTATTCGATTTCGCCTATTTTGTGGAAAAAGGTCAAGAAGGGCTTATCAGCAGGGCGTGTGCAGTCGGTTTCCCTTAAACTCATCATTGATCGTGAAAATGAAATCAATGCCTTCCAACCGGAAGAATACTGGACAATTGATGGTGTCTTTAAAAAGGGAACCAAGCAATTTCAAGCTTCTTTCTATGGTATGAATGGCAAAAAGATGAAATTGACTACCAACGAAGAAGTTAAAGAAGTCTTGTCCCATTTGACTAGCAAAGACTTCACAGTAGACCAGGTAGATAAGAAAGAACGCAAACGCAATGCGCCCCTACCGTATACAACTTCAACCATGCAGATGGATGCTGCTAACAAAATCAATTTCCGTACTCGAAAGACCATGATGGTGGCTCAACAGCTCTATGAAGGGATCAATATCGGATCAGGTGTCCAAGGTTTGATTACCTATATGCGTACAGACTCGACTCGTATCAGTCCAGTAGCTCAGAATGAAGCGGCAAGCTACATTAACGACCGTTTTGGTAGCAAGTATTCCAAGCATGGTAGCAAGGTCAAGAATGCCTCAGGTGCTCAAGATGCCCACGAAGCCATTCGCCCATCTAGTGTCTTTAACACACCTGAAAGCATCGCTAAGTACTTGGACAAAGACCAGCTCAAGCTCTATACCCTTATCTGGAACCGTTTTGTGGCTAGCCAGATGACAGGCGCTATCTTTGATACCATGGCTGTTAAGCTATCTCAAAATGGGGTTCAGTTTGCGGCAAATGGAAGCCAAGTTAAGTTTGATGGTTATCTTGCTATCTACAACGACTCTGACAAGAACAAAATGTTGCCAGATATGGTTGTTGGAGATGTGGTCAAGCAGGTCAATAGCAAGCCAGAACAACATTTCACTCAACCACCTGCTCGCTATTCAGAAGCGACTCTTATCAAGACCTTGGAAGAAAATGGAGTTGGACGCCCGTCAACCTATGCTCCGACCATTGAAACCATCCAAAAACGTTACTACGTTCGTCTGGCTGCTAAACGTTTTGAACCGACAGAACTGGGAGAAATTGTCAATAAACTCATTGTTGAATATTTCCCAGATATCGTAAACGTGACCTTCACAGCTGAAATGGAAGGGAAACTGGATGATGTTGAAGTTGGGAAAGAGCAGTGGCAACGGGTCATTGATGCCTTTTACAAACCATTCTCTAAAGAAGTAGCCAAGGCTGAATCTGAAATGGAAAAAATCCAGATCAAGGATGAGCCAGCTGGATTTGACTGTGAGGTTTGTGGCAGTCCGATGGTGATTAAGCTCGGTCGTTTTGGTAAATTCTATGCATGTAGCAATTTCCCAGACTGCCGTCACACACAAGCGATTGTCAAAGAGATTGGAGTCGAGTGTCCAAGCTGTCATCAAGGACAAATCATTGAACGCAAAACCAAGCGCAATCGTATCTTCTATGGTTGCAATCGTTACCCAGAATGTGAATTTACTTCCTGGGATAAACCAATTGGACGTGATTGCCCAAAATGCGGACACTTCCTTGTGGAGAAAAAGGTCCGTGGTGGTGGCAAGCAGGTTGTATGTAGTAATGGCGACTACGAAGAAGAGAAAATTAAATAACACGAAGAGTCCTGAAAATAAATTTCAGGCTCTTTTTACTTGAAGCTTGACAAATTTCCTCACTTTGTGGGAAACTAGTAGAAGATTATTTCAATTAGGAGAAGACATGCGTATTATTTACCTAAGTATTGGCTTTATTTCACTGGCTTTAGCTGTTATTGGAGTTGTCCTACCACTTTTGCCAACAACACCCTTTCTTTTGTTAGCTATCGCTTGTTTTTCAAAATCTTCTAAGCGTTTTGAAGACTGGCTTTATCATACAAAGCTTTATCAGACTTATGTAGCGGACTTTCGGGAAACCAAGTCAATAGCGCGAGAACGAAAGAAAAAAATCATAGTATCTATCTATATCTTGATGGGGATTTCTATTTATTTTGCCCCTCTTTTGCCAGTCAAAATCGGTCTGGGAGCCTTGACTATCTTTATCACCTACTATCTCTTTAAAGTCATTCCTGACAAAGAATAGATAAAAATAGTAGTTATTTGCCTTGATAAAAATGAAAGCATATTTAAAATAATATGATATAATAAATTCAAAGAAAACATCAAGGAGAATCAAATGATTTACGAATTTTGCGCTGAAAATGTGACCTTGCTTGAAAAAGCGATGCAGGCTGGAGCTCGTCGAATCGAACTTTGTGATAATCTAGCTGTAGGAGGAACAACGCCAAGTTATGGAGTGACCAAGGCAGCGGTTGAATTGGCAGCTAATTATGATAGCACCATCATGACTATGATTCGTCCCCGTGGTGGCGATTTTGTCTATACTGATCTTGAAATAGCGATCATGCTAGAAGACATTCGTTTGACTGCACAGGCTGGAAGTCAAGGGGTTGTATTTGGGACATTAACTGCTGATAAAAAGTTAGATAAGCCTAATCTTGAGAAGCTGATTGCCGCATCTAAAGGAATGGAAATTGTCTTTCACATGGCCTTTGATGAATTGAGTGATGAAGACCAGTTGGAGGCCATTGACTGGCTCAGCCAAGCTGGTGTCACTCGTATCTTAACTCGTGCTGGTGTGTCTGGGGACTCGCTAGAGAAACGTTTTGAACACTATCACAGAATTTTGGGACATGCAAAAGGTAAAATTGAAATCTTACCAGGTGGGGGGATTGACTTGGATAACCGTCAAACCTTTATCGATCAACTAGGCGTGACACAACTTCACGGTACCAAGGTTGTCTTTTAAAAAATAGAAAGGAACTGCTAGCTTTTGGTAGCAGTTTTCACTTATGTTTGAAATTTTTAAATCCTATCAGTTTAATAAAGAAAAAGCTCATGCCTATGGTTTTGTAGAAAATGGAGAAGTCTGGACCTATAGTTGCCAGATTTTGCAGGGTGAATTTTTCATGACACTCTCCATCACTCCTGATAATGTGAGTTTTCTTGTCTTTGACCAGGAAACGGGAGATCTCTATCCTCAAGTTCATATGGAAAGCATGAGTGGGAGTTTTGTTGCAAGTGTCCGTGAGGCTTGTTTGGAGATTCTTTACCAGATTCGGAAGGCTTGCTTTGATGTACAGGATTTTATCTGTCCTCAGACTAAGCGTATCATAGATCAAGTTCAGGAAAAGTATGGTAATCAGTTGGAGTATCTTTGGGAAAAGTCGCCTGATACAGCTGTATTACGCCATGAAGGTAATCAAAAATGGTATGCTGTTTTAATGAGAATTCCTTGGGATAGGCTAGATAAGACAAGAGAAGGGCAAGTGGAAGCAGTCAACCTCAAACATGACCAAGTAGCTGACTTGCTTTCGCAAAAGGGAATTTACCCAGCCTTTCATATGAACAAACGCTATTGGCTTAGTCTGGCGCTTGATGATAGTTTGCAAGATGAAGAAGTGTTAGAATTTATCGAAAGAAGTTGGAACTTGACCGTGAAAAAATAAAGAAATTCGCTTGAGTTTTCAAACACTTTCAATTAGCAAAATATTCTTTACTGAAGAAATTTTCAGAAAATAATGGATTTTTTCTTGACAAGTGCTTTTGCCTATGCTAAAATACTAAACAAGACATCAAACGAAGGAGAAAGTCAAACATGAAAACAGCTAAGTTTAATCAATTTGCTTTGTTGTTGAGGTACTCGGGCTAGTGCAAAAGCATTAGTCCTGTTTGGCTTACCAAGCGGGAGTAAATCAACATCTCGCTTGGGCTTCTGAGCGAGATGTTTTTTTAAAACCATATTTGGAAAAGGGGAAATCTTATGCGTAAAGTTGAATTTTTTGATACAAGTCTTCGTGATGGGGAACAAACTCCTGGTGTTAACTTCTCAATAAAGGAAAAAGTTTCCATTGCAAGACAGCTGGAGAAATGGGGAATTTCTGTAATTGAAGCTGGTTTTCCTGCTGCTAGTCCAGATTCATTTATAGCCGTTCAAAAAATTGCTAGAGCCATGAAAAAAACAGCAGTGACAGGATTAGCTCGTTCTGTAAAATCTGATATTGATGCTTGTTATGAGGCTCTTAAGGATGCCAAATATCCACAAATTCATGTCTTTATCGCTACCAGTCCGATTCACCGCAAGTATAAACTCAATAAGAGCAAGGAAGAGATTTTAGAAGCTATTAAGGAGCATGTTTCTTATGCACGTTCTAAGTTTGAGGTTGTCGAGTTCTCTCCTGAAGATGCGACTAGAACAGAGTTGGATTTCCTCTTACAAGTCGTTCAAACAGCGGTCGATGCAGGTGCATCTTATATCAATATCCCTGACACAGTTGGATTTACGACTCCAGAAGAGTTTGCACGCATCTTTGATCACTTGACTGAAAATATTAAATCAGATCATAAAGTTGTCTTTGGTGTCCACTGTCACGATGATCTCGGTATGGCAACTGCAAATACTTTGACAGCAATTAAACACGGTGCTGGACGTGTCCAGGGAACTATTAATGGTATCGGTGAACGCGCAGGTAATGTTGCTCTTGAAGAAGTAGCTGTTGCTTTGAAGATTCGTGAGGATTTCTTCCAAGCAACTAGTGATATTGTTTTGGATGAAACAATGAATACGTCAGAAATGGTTTCTCGCTTCTCTGGTATTCCAGTTCCTAAAAACAAGGCTGTCGTTGGTGGCAATGCCTTCTCTCATGAATCGGGTATTCACCAAGATGGAGTCCTTAAAAATCCTCTTACTTATGAGATCATCACACCTGAATTGGTCGGTGTTAAGAGTAATAGCCTTCCGCTTGGTAAATTGTCAGGTCGCCATGCCTTTGTTGAAAAACTAAGAGAACTGGCCCTAGATTTTACAGAAGAGGATATCAAACCACTCTTTGCTAAGTTCAAGGCACTAGCGGACAAGAAACAAGAAATCACAGATGCAGATATTCGAGCTCTGGTAGCTGGAACCATTGTTGAAAATCCAGAAGGCTTCCACTTTGATGATTTACAACTTCAAACCCATGCGGACAATGAGATCGAAGCGCTCGTTAGTCTAGCCAACATGGATGGTGAAAAAGTCGAATTCAATGCGACAGGACAAGGCTCTGTTGAAGCGATCTTTAACGCTATCGATAAGTTCTTTAACCAATCTGTCCGCTTGGTGTCCTATACCATTGATGCTGTGACAGATGGAATTGATGCTCAAGCTCGTGTCTTGGTTACTGTTGAAAACAGAGATACAGAGACCATCTTTAACGCGGCAGGTCTTGACTTCGATGTATTGAAGGCTTCGGCGATTGCTTATATCAATGCCAATACCTTTGTTCAAAAAGAGAATGCTGGTGAGATGGGGCAAAGTGTTTCCTACCGAGACATGCCTAGTGTGTAAAGGAGAAGGCTATGACAAAGAAAATAGTAGCATTAGCAGGGGATGGAATCGGTCCAGAAATTATGGAAGCTGGTTTAGTAGTTCTGGAAGCTCTAGCTTCAAAAAAAGGTTTTGACTATGAGATAGATAGACGCCCCTTTGGAGGTGCAGGTATTGATGCTGCGGGGCATCCCTTACCTGATGAAACCCTCAAGGCATGTAGAGAAGCAGATGCTATTCTCCTAGCAGCTATCGGTAGTCCTCAATATGATGGGGCAGTGATTCGACCTGAACAAGGCTTGCTGGCTCTTCGTAAGGAACTCAATCTCTATGCTAATATTCGCCCCGTAAAAATCTTTGACAGTCTCAAGCATTTGTCACCTCTCAAACCGGAACGAATTGCTGGTGTAGACTTTGTCGTGGTGCGTGAGTTGACAGGTGGGATTTACTTTGGGGATCATATCCTTGAAGAGCGCAAAGCGCGTGATATCAACGACTATAGCTATGAGGAAGTAGAACGGATTATTCGTAAGGCCTTTGAAATCGCAAGAAATCGCAGAAAAATCGTTACCAGTATTGATAAACAAAATGTTCTGGCAACCTCTAAACTCTGGCGCAGAGTGGCTGAGGAAGTCGCACAGGATTTCCCAGATGTAACCTTGGAGCACCAGTTGGTGGACTCAGCTGCCATGCTCATGATTACCAATCCTGCTAAGTTTGATGTCATCGTGACAGAGAATCTTTTCGGAGATATCTTATCTGATGAATCAAGTGTTCTATCTGGTACACTTGGAGTCATGCCATCAGCCAGTCATTCTGAAAAAGGTCCAAGTCTTTATGAGCCTATTCACGGTTCGGCACCTGATATTGCAGGTCAAGGAATTGCCAACCCTATCTCCATGATTTTGTCAGTTGCTATGATGTTGAGAGATAGCTTTGGACGTTATGAGGATGCGGAGCGTATCGAACATGCTGTTGAAGCTAGTTTAGCGGCTGGTGTTTTAACAAGAGATATTGGAGGACAGGCTTCGACCAAGGAAATGACAGAAGCCATCATTGAAAGATTATGAAGATAAATGAAGGAATCACGCTAGCTCTCTTGATTTGGAATTTGCTGATTTTCTTGATTTATGGCATTGACAAATCCAAGGCAAGGAGAGGTGCTTGGCGCATCCCAGAGAAAATCTTACTCATTTTGGCTCTTACTTGTGGTGGTTTTGGTGCCTGGTTGGCAGGAATCACCTTTCACCACAAGACTAGAAAATGGTATTTTAAAACAGTTTGGTTTCTTGGGGTGGTGACCACACTAGTAGCCTTATATTTTATTTGGAGGTAATGGATGGCAGGAAAATCAATTTTTGATAAATTATGGGACCACCATGTCATCACAGGAGAAGAAGGGCAGCCCCAACTCATGTACGTGGATCAGCACTATATTCATGAAGTGACTAGTCCCCAAGCTTTTCAAGGATTACGAGATGCAGGTCGCAGATTGAGACGGCCAGACTTGACATTTGGAACTTTCGATCATAATGTTCCGACCGTCAATATCTACGATATTCGAGATGTGATTTCTAAGGCTCAAATTGATAAGCTTGCTGAAAATGTTGAGGAGTTTGGGATTGAACATGCGGCCCACGGTTCTGAAAAGCAGGGGATTGTTCACATGGTTGGACCAGAAACAGGGCGGACCCAACCAGGAAAATTCATCGTCTGTGGAGATAGCCACACAGCTACTCACGGAGCTTTCGGAGCTATCGCATTTGGGATTGGGACCAGTGAGGTCGAGCATGTTTTTGCTACCCAGACCCTCTGGCAGGTTAAACCCAAGAAAATGCTGGTAGAATTCACTGGTGTTCCTCAAAAAGGAGTTTATTCTAAGGATTACATTTTAGCCTTGATTGCCAAGTACGGCGTTGCTTGTGGTGTAGGCTATGTGGTGGAATATCGTGGGCAAGCGATTGATGCTCTGACCATGGAAGAGCGAATGACCATCTGCAATATGTCCATCGAGTTTGGCTCTAAGATGGGAATCATGAACCCAGATCAAACCACCTATGACTATCTCAAGGGACGGGAATGTGTTCCAGAGGATTTCGAGGAGGCAGTTGCCGACTGGAAGACCCTTGTCAGTGATAGTGATGCTATTTATGATAAGGTTATCCAGATGGATGTCTCAGACTTGGCTCCCATGGTGACTTGGGGCACCAATCCTGCAATGGGCGTTGACTTTGACAGTAGTTTTCCAGAAATTAAGGATATGAATGATGAACGAGCTTATCATTACATGGACTTGGAGCCTGGTCAAAAGCCAGCGGATATTGAACTAGGTTATATCTTTATCGGGTCTTGTACCAATGCTCGTCTCAGTGACTTGCAACTGGCTGCGCGATTTGTCAAAGGAAAGAAAATAGCACCCAACTTAACAGCAATAGTAGTACCAGGTTCTCGTCCTGTCAAACGAGCGGCTGAGAAGTTGGGCTTGGACAAAGTCTTTCTAGATGCTGGTTTTGAGTGGAGAGACCCAGGTTGCTCCATGTGTCTAGGGATGAATCCCGACAAGGTACCTGATGGAGTTCACTGTGCTTCAACCAGTAACCGCAACTTTGAAGATAGACAGGGATTTGGCGCTAAGACCCATCTTTGCAGTCCAGCCATGGCAGCTGCGGCAGCTATCGCAGGTCGATTCGTAGATGTTCGGCAAATGCCAGAAGCCCAGTAAGGAGAGGATATGGAGAAATTTACAGTTTATACGGGAACGACCGTTCCTCTCATGAATGATAATATCGACACCGACCAAATCCTTCCCAAGCAGTTTCTCAAGTTAATTGATAAAAAAGGCTTTGGTAAGTACCTCATGTATGCTTGGCGTTATCTGGACGATAACTATACTGAGGACCCAGACTTTGTCTTTAACAGACCTGAATATCGAAAAGCTAGCATTCTCATCTCAGGGGATAACTTCGGGGCAGGGTCTTCCAGAGAACACGCAGCTTGGGCTCTAGCCGACTATGGTTTTAAGGTCGTGATTGCAGGATCTTTCGGGGACATTCATTACAATAATGAACTCAATAATGGCATGTTGCCTATTGTTCAGCCTAAGGAGGTTAGAGAAAAGCTAGCCCAACTAAAACCGACCGACCAGGTAACTGTAGACTTGGAAAAACAAAAAATCATCTCACCAGTTGGAGAATTCACTTTCGAAATCGATAGCGAATGGAAACACAAGCTCTTAAATGGTTTGGATGATATCGGTATTACTTTGCAGTATGAAGATTTGATTGCTGCCTATGAAAAACAACGACCGGCCTACTGGCAGGATTAGAAAAATAGAAAAGGAAATATAGAACTATGACAAAACACATTCAATGGAACGGAACACTTTCTCAAGAAGGCTATGACATTTTAAAAGGTGAGGGCGGATGTATCGTTTGCCCCACAAAAGTTGGTTACATTATCATGACGAGCGATAAGGCAGGTCTTGAACGCAAATTTGAAGCTAAAGAACGTAACCGTAACAAACCAGGTGTTGTACTTTGTGGTAGCATGGATGAGCTTCGTGCTTTAGCACAACTTAATCCAGAAATTGAAGCCTTCTACCAAAAACATTGGGATGAAGACATCCTACTTGGTTGTATCCTTCCATGGAAACCAGAAGCTTTTGAAAAACTCGAAGCATACGGTGATGGCCGTGAAGAACTCATGACTGACGTTCGTGGTACTAGCTGTTTTGTCATCAAATTTGGTAAAGCTGGTGAACAGTTGGCTGCTAAACTTTGGGAAGAAGGTAAAATGGTCTATGCCTCATCAGCCAACCCATCTGGAAAAGGAAATCGTGGTAAGGTGGAAGGTATCGGAGAACGTATCGAAGGAGCAGTGGACCTTGTCATCGAAGCAGACGACTATGTGGCATCTATCCAACCTGACAAAACGATTGAAACGCGCTACGAGCAAGGTGTGATGGTGTCTATGGTTGATAAAGACGGCAAACTAATCCCAGAACAAGGAAGAGCACGTTCAACTTCACCAGCGCCAGTTGTGATCCGTAAAGGACTTGACATTGATAAAATCATGATGCACTTGTCAGATACCTTTAACTCATGGGACTACCGTCAAGGTGAGTATTACTAAGATTGGAGAAGAGGAGAGATTAGATTCCCTCCTCTTTCTCTCTCTATTTTACAAGAAAAAAACCGAACATTATTGTTTTATAATTGAAATTATTTGACAAAAACTGTACTTTGGTTTATAATTAATTAAGGAAACGTCGGAAAAGGCGTAGGGATGCGCAAGCATAGGTAGGTCATTACAAAAGAAACGAGACATCGATATGTTAAATGAATTTCCAATTTTTGATTACGAAGATATTCAGCTGATCCCTAATAAATGTGTCATTAAAAGCCGTGCAGAAGCAGACACGAGTGTCACACTTGGAAATCACACTTTCAAACTACCCGTTGTACCTGCAAATATGCAGACGATTTTGGATGAGAACGTAGCAGAGCAGCTTGCTAAAGGTGGTTACTTCTACATTATGCATCGTTTTGACGAGGCTGGGCGCATTCCTTTTATCAAACGCATGCATAATCAAGGGCTCATTGCTTCCATTTCTGTTGGTGTTAAGGATTACGAGTATGATTTCGTTAGCCAACTCAAGGCAGATGTTCCTGAGTATATCACGATTGATATTGCTCACGGTCATGCGGATAGCGTGATTTCTATGATTCAACACATCAAGAAAGAATTGCCAGGTACTTTTGTCATTGCTGGTAACGTTGGGACGCCAGAAGCTGTACGTGAATTGGAGAATGCTGGGGCGGATGCTACTAAGGTTGGAATCGGTCCTGGTAAGGTTTGTATCACCAAAGTCAAGACTGGTTTTGGTACAGGTGGCTGGCAATTGGCTGCCCTACGTTGGTGTGCTAAAGCTGCGCGTAAACCGATCATTGCTGATGGTGGGATTCGTACTCATGGTGATATAGCCAAGTCTATCCGTTTCGGTGCCAGCATGGTCATGATCGGTTCCCTTTTTGCAGGACACATCGAAAGCCCAGGGAAAACGATTGAAGTTGATGGCGAACAGTTCAAAGAATACTATGGTTCAGCTTCTCAATATCAAAAAGGAGCATATAAAAATGTGGAAGGTAAGCGCATCTTACTGCCTGCTAAAGGGCATTTGCAAGACACCCTTACTGAGATGGAGCAGGACTTGCAAAGTGCTATTTCCTACGCAGGTGGACGCAAGGTTGCGGACCTCAAACACGTTGATTATGTTATCGTGAAAAACTCTATCTGGAATGGGGATGCATCCCACTAATGGACGCTTAGTCCACCCATAAAAAACTTGTTATTAGAGCAAATTTCTGTTATAATAAGACAAGTTTCCACCCTTAGTGTAATGGATATCACGTAAGATTCCGGTTCTTGAGATGGGGGTTCGATTCCCTCAGGGTGGATGTAAATAGCCTATGAAAGCCTTAAATAAGGCTTTTTTCTTTATCTCGCCCCAAGTTTCCCCTAAAAATGAAAAGTTTGTTCTAAAAAATGTTCAAATCCCCTTCACTCCCGTTTTAAAGTGACTCAGGGGGCTTTTTTTGATATAATAAGAAGGACTGTGATCAGTTAGAAAGAGGTTGGTATGAAAGAATTACAAACTGTACTAAAGAAGCGTTTTGCAATCGAATTTGCAGACAAAAACTTACTAGAAACGGCCTTTACTCATACGAGTTATGCCAATGAGCACCGCCTCTTAAAAATTTCACACAATGAGCGCTTGGAATTTTTAGGAGACGCTGTTCTGCAATTATTGATTTCAGAATATCTGTATAAAAAATATCCTAAGAAACCAGAGGGAGATTTGTCTAAACTCCGTGCTATGATTGTCCGTGAGGAGAGTTTAGCTGGTTTTGCGCGTGATTGCCAGTTTGATCAGTTTATCAAGCTAGGAAAAGGGGAAGAAAAGTCTGGTGGGCGCAATCGTGACACCATTCTTGGGGATGCCTTTGAAGCCTTTTTGGGAGCATTGCTTTTGGACAAGGATGTTGCTAGAGTAAAAGAGTTCATCTATCAGGTCATGATTCCCAAGGTTGAAGCAGGTGACTTTGAAATGATTAAGGATTACAAGACACACCTTCAAGAGTTACTCCAGGTCAATGGCGATGTGGATATTCGCTACCAAGTGACCTCTGAAACGGGACCTGCTCATGATAAGGTTTTTGATGTAGAAGTTCTGGTTGAAGGCAAGAGTATCGGAAAAGGCCAAGGCCGTTCTAAAAAATTGGCAGAACAAGAGGCCGCCAAAAATGCAGTTGAGAAAGGGCTGGATTCATGTATTTAAAGGAGATTGAGATTCAGGGATTCAAGTCCTTTGCTGACAAGACCAAGGTTGTTTTTGATCAAGGTGTGACAGCTGTCGTTGGGCCCAATGGATCTGGAAAGTCAAATATCACAGAAAGTCTGCGATGGGCCTTGGGAGAGTCCAGTATTAAGAGCCTTCGTGGTGGTAAGATGCCCGATGTCATTTTTGCTGGAACTGAAAGCCGCAAACCACTCAATTATGCTTCAGTTGTCGTGACCTTGGATAATGAAGATGGTTTTATCAAGGATGCGGGGCAAGTCATTAAGGTAGAACGTCATATCTATCGTAGTGGTGATAGCGAGTATCGAATTGATGGCAAGAAAGTCCGCTTGCGTGATGTTCACGATCTCTTTTTGGATACGGGATTGGGACGAGATTCCTTCTCCATCATCTCACAAGGGAAGGTTGAGGAGATTTTTAACTCCAAACCAGAGGAACGCCGTGCCATTTTTGAAGAAGCTGCTGGAGTTTTAAAGTACAAAACTCGTAGAAAAGAAACAGAGAGCAAACTGCAACAAACTCAGGACAACCTAGACCGTCTAGAGGATATTATCTATGAGTTGGACAATCAAATCAAGCCCCTTGCAAAACAAGCCGAGAATGCTCGTAAGTTTCTAGACTTGGATGGTCAACGCAAGGCTATTTACTTGGATGTTTTGGTCGCTCAGATCAAGGAAAACAAGGCTGAACTAGAGCTGACGGAAGAAGAACTAACTCAGGTTCAGGAACTTTTGACTAGTTATTATCAAAAGCGTGAAGAGTTAGAAGAAGAAAATCAAAGTCTTAAAAAGAAACGCCAAGATCTCCAAGCTCAAATGTCCAAAGACCAAGGAAGTTTGATGGATCTGACGAATCTGATAAGTGATTTAGAACGAAAATTAGCCCTATCAAAACTGGAGTCCGAGCAAGTAGCCCTCAATCAACAAGAAGCACAAGCCCGTTTGACTGCTTTGGAAGATAAGAGAAAGACTCTAAGTACAGAGAAGGCTGAAAAAGAAGCGAACTTGGCACAGTTAGAGGAAAGTCTAGCTGAAAATAACAAGGAACTCAATCGTTTAGAAGCAGAATTGCTAGCTTTTTCAGATAATCCTGACCAGATGATTGAGCTCTTGCGCGAACGCTTTGTCTCTCTTTTACAAGAAGAAGCGGATGTCTCAAACCAACTGACCCGCATCGAGAATGAACTGGAGAACAGCCGTCAACTATCTCAAAAACAAGCAGATCAACTTGAGAAATTGAAAGAACAACTGGCTACAGCTAAAGAGAAAGCAAGTCAGCAAAAAACTGAGCTTGAAACTGCCAAGGAGCAGGTTCAGAAATTATTGGCTGACTACCAAGCTAGTGCCAAGGAGCAAGAGGAGCAGAAAGTTTCTTACCAAGCTCAGCAGAGCCAACTCTTTGACCGTCTGGATAGTCTCAAAAACAAGCAGGCTAGGGCCCAGAGTTTAGAGAATATTCTTAGAAATCATAGTAACTTTTACGCAGGTGTTAAGAGTGTTCTCCAAGAAAAAGACCGCCTAGGTGGGATTATTGGTGCAGTCAGTGAGCATTTGACTTTTGATGTTCATTATCAAACTGCCCTAGAAATTGCGCTTGGAGCAAGTAGTCAGCACATCATCGTAGAAGATGAGAACGCGGCGACTAAGGCTATTGATTTCCTTAAGCGCAACAGAGCCGGTCGTGCAACATTTCTTCCGTTGACGACTATCAAGGCTCGTGCGATTTCTAGTCAGAATCAAGATGCTATCGCAGCAAGTCCAGGCTTCCTTGGCATGGCAGATGAGTTGGTGTCGTTTGACAAGAGACTAGAAGCTATTTTCAAAAACTTGTTAGCAACGACAGCAATTTTTGATACTGTAGAACATGCGCGTGCAGCCGCTCGTCAAGTTCGTTACCAGGTTCGTATGGTGACACTGGATGGGACAGAGTTGCGTACTGGTGGTTCCTACGCGGGTGGTGCCAATCGCCAGAATAACAGTATCTTCATCAAGCCAGAGCTGGAGCAATTACAAAAAGAAATTGCTGAAGAAGAAGCTGACTTGCGGTCAGAAGAAGCGACTTTGAAGACCTTGCAAGATGAGATGGTAGTATTAACAGAAAGATTAGAAGCTATCAAATCTCAAGGTGAGCAAGCTCGTATTCAGGAGCAAGGCTTGTACCTTGCTTATCAACAAACCAATCAGCAGGTCGAAGAACTGGAAACGCTTTGGAAACTTCAAGAAGAGGAATTAAATCGCCTATCTGAAGGAGATTGGCAAGCGGACAAGGAAAAATGCCAAGAGCGCCTTGCTACTATCACCAGTGAAAAGCAAAATCTGGAAGCTGAGATTGAAGAGATTAAGTCTAACAAAAACGCTATTCAAGAACGTTATCAAAACTTGCAGGAACAGATTTCTCAAGCGCGCTTGCTTAAGTCAGAACTGCAAGGACAAAAACGGTACGAAGTGACTGATATAGAACGCTTAGGTAAGGAACTGGATAATCTGGATATCGAGCAAGAGGAAATCCAGCGCCTCCTCCAAGAAAAGGTTGATAATCTTGAGAAAGTGGATACGGATTTGCTAAGTCAGCAGGAGGAAGAGGCCAAAACTCAGAAAACAAACCTCCAACAAGGTCTGATTCGCAAGCAGTTTGAGTTGGATGATATTGAAGGTCAGCTAGATGATATTGCCAGTCATTTGGACCAGGCTCGCCAGCAGAATGAAGAGTGGATTCGCAAGCAAACACGTGCTGAAGCTAAGAAGGAAAAGGTCAGCGAACGCTTGCGCCATCTACAAGGTCAGTTAACAGACCAGTACCAGATCAGCTATAATGAGGCGCTAGAAAAGGCTCATAAACTGGAAAATCTCACTCTGGCGGAGCAAGAGGTTAAGGATTTAGAGAAGGCTATTCGCTCGCTGGGTCCTGTCAACTTGGATGCTATTGACCAGTACGAAGAAGTTCACAACCGTCTGGACTTCCTCAATAGCCAACGAGATGATATTTTGTCTGCGAAAAATCTACTCCTTGAGACCATCGCAGAGATGAATGATGAGGTTAAGGAACGCTTCAAATCAACCTTTGAGGCTATTCGTGAGTCCTTTAAAGTGACCTTTAGACAGATGTTTGGCGGTGGTCAGGCAGACTTGATATTGACTGAGGGCGATCTTTTAACAGCTGGTGTGGAGATTTCTGTCCAACCACCAGGTAAGAAAATCCAATCTCTCAACCTCATGAGTGGTGGTGAAAAAGCCCTATCTGCTCTGGCTCTGCTCTTCTCAATCATCCGAGTTAAGACCATTCCTTTCGTTATCTTGGACGAGGTAGAGGCTGCGCTGGACGAAGCCAATGTTAAACGTTTTGGGGATTACCTCAACCGCTTTGACAAGGATAGTCAGTTTATCGTCGTAACCCACCGCAAGGGGACGATGGCGGCAGCGGACTCTATCTACGGAGTTACCATGCAAGAATCAGGTGTGTCTAAGATTGTTTCGGTTAAGTTAAAAGATTTAGAAGAAACAATAGACTAGTTACCAAACGATAGCATCTCTTAGGAGGTGCTATTTTTAAAAACTAAAGTGCTAAATTTTCTCTTACGGTCAGTTCAGGCGCAAAAAATGACATTTGGGATTTCCTCTTAGCGAAAAGAGTTGCTCTATGATATAATAGTTTCATGATTACAACAGTACCTATTAAGAACGAAAAAGATATTGCAGTACCAGGTAATACAGTCCTTGTACTAGGTTATTTTGATGGCATCCACAAGGGGCATCAGAAACTTTTTGAAGTGGCCAGTAAGGCTTCTATGAAGGATTATCTGCCAGTTGTCGTGATGACCTTTACAGAGTCGCCAAAACTTGCCTTGCAACCTTACCAACCTGAGCTTATGCTCCATATCGTCAATCACGAAGAACGGGAGCACAAGATGAAGTGGCATGGGGTAGAGGCTCTATTCTTACTTGACTTCAGTAGCAAATTTGCTAGTTTAACGGGTCAAGAATTCTTTGATACCTATGTTCGAGCTTTAAAACCAGCTATTATTGTAGCAGGATTTGACTATACCTTTGGATCTGATAAGAAAACTGCAGATGAACTGAAGGACTATTTTGATGGAGAGATCATCATTGTTCCTCCGGTCGAGGACGAAAAGGGAAAGATTAGTTCTACACGGATTCGTCAGGCAATTCTTGATGGAGATGTAAAGGAAGTCAATCATCTGCTCGGCACTCCACTCCCATCTCGTGGAATGGTCGTTCATGGAAATGCTCGTGGGCGTACTATCGGTTATCCAACAGCCAATCTGGTCCTAAGAGACCGAACTTACATGCCAGCAGACGGTGTTTATGTAGTTGATATCGAAGTGCAACGTCAGAGATATCGTGGAATGGCAAGTGTTGGAAAAAATGTTACCTTTGATGGAGAAGAACCACGTTTTGAAGTTAATATTTTCGACTTTTCAGACGATATTTACGGTGAGACAGTCATGGTCTACTGGCTGGACCGTGTCCGCGATATGATCAAATTTGACTCCGTAGAGGAACTGGTTGACCAACTCCAGAAAGACGAAGAGATTGCTCGAAACTGGAAGGATGGAGATTCTGTCATTCAAGGGGCTCAGGTATAGAAAACGTCTGAATAAGCTTATAGAAGGTTTAGTTTATTTGATTGTAGTTTTGAAAGAGTGATATAATTCTTTTTAGTTCCCATAATTCCCTATTTTAGCATCTACTTATGCTCAGAATATAGACGAGGCTTTATTATGCAAACGCAAGAAGAAATGAATGTTCTGGTACCGGAAAAATTAGCAGAAATTGAGCGTGATTATGGTGTCAAAGTTTTGTGGGCTATTGAGTCTGGTAGTCGTGCTTGGGGATTTGAGTCTCCTGATAGTGACTTTGATGTGCGATTTATCTACAAACACAAGCAGGATTTTTATCTCCGTTTGAATGAACAGCGCGATGTTATCGAGCTACCAATTGACGATACTTGGGATGTGAGTGGCTGGGATTTAGACAAGACTTTAAAACTCCTTTATAAGTCAAATCCAACACTATTTGAATGGTTACAGTCACCAATTGTTTATCAACAAACGGATTTTATTGAGCGCATACGTCCACTTGCCAACCAGTATTTTTCTGAGAAAAAAATGCTCCATCATTACTTGAACACTGCAAGAACTCAAATGAATAAGTATCTTTCTGGAGACAAGGTCAAACCTAAAAAGTATTTCTATGCGCTGCGTCCTATTTTAGCCTGTCGCTGGATTGAAAAATACCATTCTGTTCCACCGATTTTGTTTGATGATTTAGTCAAAGAATTGCTTCCTGATGAGATGAAAGAGCATGTTTCAAGATTGCTAGACATTAAGATAAATGGGCCTGAAGGTATGGAAATTGATCCGATAATGCCAATTCAAGATTATATTTTAGATAATATCCAAGAACTGGATACTTACGTTCAAAGTGTTACAGAGAAAAAGAAAGACTGGAAAGCTCTCAATCAATTTTTCCTTGAAGAATTAGGGCATGACTGAGGTTGTTTATGGGGAAATGGACATGTAAATGTGGGCAAGCAATGAATGATCACCAAGCGCCCGATCCAAATGCTTATTCAGTTTATTCGGATGAGTTGTTTGAAGACATCATAAATAAAGCTGACGACCATAATAAAATTTCTTATGATGATATTTCTGAAGCATCATTTTATATGTGGAAGTGCCCTGAGTGTGGTAGTTTTATGGTTTTTGGCGAAGACGGAGAAGGTGGTCGATTTACTTTTTATGAGCGCCAAGAAGCAGAAATGGTTGAACTTGAACCTCTCTTTGATCCGGTTCAAGAGTTAAATCTTGTAGTGGTCGAGTTTCAGGAGGGAGGGAATGGTTATACTTATATCTGTGATGATCTGAATATCCATATAGGACACGCTGTTGTTGTCCCAGTGGGGAAGGAAAATACTGAAAAAACTGCTTTAGTTGTACAGAAGTATCATGCCCTACCAAAGGATATCACTTTTCCTGTTGAAAGGTTAAAACGTGTCATTCGTAGGTATTCACATTTCGACCCAATCACTTCGAAAAACGTTTGTAGAAATATAATAAAGCTGGGAAGAATTCTCGATGCTTGCTCCAAAAACGCTAACCCCAACTCTCAGCAAACATATTATAGTATCAAAACTCCTTTAGGATATTTCTGGTTAGAATTAAATGGAGTTCCGATTCCAATGAAAATCACACAGATTCAAGTCAAAGATAAAAAATACCAAGTTGATAGCTCCCTTTATATAAAACCTTCAGAGATTAACTGTAGAAGATTCTATGAACTGGAATTATGTGCAGATTTTGATATTGATGCTTCTAGATGGATCGATGTTCTCTCTGATGAAAACGTTTGGGGCAATAGCTGGGAACTAAATGGTCTTCAATTTGGTATTACTGCAGGGGAGTCTCCAGAATTTGAAGACGAAGTTGTAGCGAGAAAGTATAGTCGTGTCCCACTTTATTATGACTGGCACCCTGAATTTGAAGATTATTATGGCTTCAGTTTAGCTTGGAAAAAATACGAGTCTGATAGCGATTTGTCAATAGATTTCTATACAACGTAAGAAGCAGGAGGATATGTATGAATCAAGCATGGGATTTATTGTTTGAGGGTAAGATTAATGAGGCTAAAAAATTAGTTGAAGCTGATTTTTTATTGGAAACTTGCACAGATTTTAGTTTGTTAAATTTGATGGGGTATATTTATCTTGAAGAGCAAAAATACAACGAGTGCTTAGGTATCTATCAGCGTTACATTGACTTAGCACGAACTAAAAGTGACCCAGAACATGAACATATAGGCTATCATCAGTTAGCCATGGTTTATCGTGAAATGAATGAATTTCTAACGGCCCTTTTCTATATCGAAAAAGAGCAAAAAATCATTGAAAAAGCTTTTACAGAGGATTCTCTCAAATCTTCTATTAACAATTATGAGCAAGGTTATTTACGATTAAAGCTAGGGAAAGTAGTAGAAGCATTCATGTATATGGAACAATCCTTAAAACAAGCTTTGCAAACAGATGATTTGATTGCCCAAGCTTGTGCCTATAGAGGTTTAGGAGAGATTGGTTCGATACAAAATGCTGAAGAATCACATGAAAATTTTTTACAAGCTATCGCTCTTTTTGAAAAGGCAGGCGACCAGATTGGTGCTCAAGAGGTTAGAAACTTACTGAATAATAAAAAATAGCCTTTTCAGGCTACTTTTTATTAAAACACACGATAGACATAAGGATTTTCTGGTTTGTCTACTTTTGTGAAACTCTCAACTTCTAGTGTTGGGAGTTTTTGTTTGAGTTCTTTATGGTAGTGGAGGGTCAGGGTTCCTCTAGCGGTGATCCAGGTATTGTCAGGATACTGGCGTGAGTTCCCCTTTGTCAAGAGTCCATATACACCAGAATCGGCAATGCAGTGGATGATTCCAAAGCGAAAGAGGAACTGGCTATCTGGATGGCTAGGATCGTTATAGACAAAGCCTGTAAACTCGATTTTCTTTCCTTCAAACTCTTGAGGGTAGTCATAGAGAACTTCCATGACCTCCATATAGTTTTCATCTGTAACCTGAATGGTTGGCTGGGCGAGGTATTTGTCAGCTGTAGCCCTCATTTCCTTTTCATAAGCAGATTTGGAAAAATAGGTACTGGTATCGGGTTTGAGGTATTGACTGGATGTTCCTTCGCTTGCCTGAATGGCTGTGTTGATTCCCTCAGTAAGTGGGAAATGATATCCCTTAGCAGACACGGTTCTCGAGTCCAAACTTACTGTTGGAAAGGCAACTCCAATCAATAGAGGTAGTGACAGTAACAGGATGCTGATTCGTCTAGCTCGACGACTTTCCATATGATTGTGAGAGTTGATTTTCTTAATCCAGATGTAGAATTGGACCAGAGCCAACAGAAGAGAAAGGACCATGGAGATATAGACTAGATAGGAATAGTGGAGGTTGATGTAGTGGCTGAGCTTGCCAGATAGCTGCAGATACAGAGTTAGGCCAAAATAGCCCAGTAAAATGATAAATCGAATCATAGCATCACTCCTATCATGTAAGAATAAAGCAAGACAAGAACTGTCACGATGCACATGAATTGCCAGATGAAGCGCGCTTTGAGATAGTGCTTCATCATGAGGAGATTTTTGATATCGAGCATGGGGCCGATGACCAGAAAGGCAAGAACAGGAGCAAGACCAAAGCTCGAGAGGAGAGAAGCACCGATAAAGGCATCCGCCTCACTACAGAGGGAAAGGAGAAAGGCAAGAAACATGAGCAAGAGAATCGCAAGGACTGGACTAGCACTGATAGAGGTGAGGATCCGAGTCGGGACATAGACTTGCACGATAGCAGCAAAGAGACACCCAAATATCAAGTAACGCCCCATATCGAAAAACTCGTCAATAGCCTGTATAAAGACCTGAAAGACTTTTCTAGCGGGAGTCAAGTGTGAAAAGTCATGTTCATGACAAGCAATAGGATTCTCTTTTTGAATTGGTTCCTTCCAGAAAAATCCTAGAAAAACACCCAGAACCAAAGCAACTACAATGGCTCCCAGAGCTCGCAAGAAGGTAATTTTTAAGGAATTACCAAAGGCAGAATAAGTAGCGAAAAGAACGATAGGATTGATGATAGGAGCAGTTACCAGAAAGGGAACGGCTGAGTAGCTGGGGACTTTCTTTTCCAGAAAACGATTGATAATCGGAACGATTCCACACTCGCAGGATGGAAAAAGGAAGCCAATGAAGGTACCAAAAAAGATCCTTCCCCAACGATTGCGAGGAAGAAACTCATAAACTTTATCAGGCGTGATATAGACCTCAATCAATCCCGAAATGAGACTCCCAATCAAGATAAAAGGAAGGGCTTCAATCATGATGGAGAGAAAAATAGCCCCCGCTTGTAAGATGCTAGGAGGAAGAGATTGGAAAACAGTCATCTATTTTTTCTTCTCAACTTTTTCTTTTTTGTCATTGTCATCTGGAAAAGTGACTTGTGTTAAGTCAGGAAGTTTGGCGAATTCCTCAAACATCTTGTCCAAGTCATCGGTTTTTGTAAATTTAACAGCCATGGGCCTACCTCTTTTCTACATTCTACCTCTATTATACTATTATTTTGTGGAAAAGGGATTATTTTGATAATCAAAGAGGTAAAAACATGCCAAGTTTGACTAATTCTGTTTAACGTTATAGTCGTTCATAATTTCTTTACTAATTAATTTGTTAATACTCGAGAAGGATTACTCTGTTTGTTAAGGAAGTCCAGCTTTTTTATGTAAAATTTACAGTCTGGAAATAAATTTCCAAATTCGAATTGAAAGAGTATCTTGAGGAGAAAAATCCGATATATGGGCAGACAATGGTGTTGTAGAGTGTGGATTATTGGGGAAAGTATATTACAGGTTATATGGTTGATTGCTACCTTCAAAGATTTTACTTCATCTGAATATTCAAGCAGACAAGTGCATCTTAGGAATTTTATCGTTACTCGAATCATGAAAAATCTCAAAGTTTTTCTCATCAACTTGCTTCCATTCTAACTTAAAATTATTAAAAAGAGATAGCTTGATTCTTTCTCTAGTTTTTTGAAGAAATTGGAAGTTCGTAAGCAACAAGAAGATTGTGAGAACTGACTCAAAATATGCTATAATAGAATCAGAAAAATTTGAAAAACCCGAAGGGTACCCTTCCTTTATTATGAATATAATAAAGGAATCCTATCAGTCCTTCGCTAAATTATAACTGAAAGGTAAACTTTATATGAAACAAGAACTGGAACACCTTCTGGCACAAAATGACACCTTTATGGTGGAAGGTGTGATCAATAAGAATAAATTAGCAGTGCTTGCAAGACAATATAATCCTGAACTTCTTAATATCTTGATGAGTGATGAAAAAATCTCTAATCACTTCTTTTCTAAGCTGGAGACAGGTATTCTCGTCTTTAAGAAGGATGTCTTTTTACAGTTTCTCAACAACAAGGAGTTCTTACCAGATAGCTTTACCGCGTATAAAACTAAAATTGGGTTAGCGACAGGTGAGAAGTACCTGTCTGAAAACAATGATGTTGTATTGAATTTTCCATACAAAGATTGCATACTTGAGGGTGGACAGACTAAGGATGATGCTAAACGTCAAGAGATTTTCTTTAACGAAACGCTTGCACCAACGGAAATTAATCGTTTACTGGATGATAAGGTTTTGACCAACTTTAAACGCTATGACGAAACTGGCGAGCATAACGTGGAAGAGATAAAAGATACTGATAATCTTATCATTAAAGGGAATAATCTTATCGCTTTGCATAGTTTGAAAAAACGCTTTGCTGGAAAAGTTAAGTTGATTTATATTGATGTTCCTTACAATACAGGGAATGATAGTTTCAGATATAATGATAGTTTTAATCATTCATCGTGGTTAACTTTTATGAAAAATAGATTAATAATTTCAAAAAAGCTACTGTCAATAGATGGCTTAATATTTGTACAATGCGATGATAATGAACAAGCATACTTAAAAGTTATGATGGATGAGATTTTTGGTAGTGAAAATTTTATAAATTGTATTGCTGTAAAAATGAGTGAAGCAAGTGGTGTAAAAATGAATCACGCTAAATCTAGAATGCCTAAACTAAAAGAATATATTTTATTGTACAAAAAAGAAGGTTTTAGAGAATTCAATGAAATAGATAAGTATCGAGTAGATACTTGGGATAATGAAAATAATATATTTTTGGAGAATTTTTCTATTACTGATAGGCAAAGATTAATAGATATTGAAACTCAGGATGAAAATAGTGATGAAGAAGTGTTTGAAGCTAACGAAATACTTAGAGATGTTATAAAAGTGTCTTTATCTGATAAGATAAAGGAGATGAACTTTAAAGACGAGGATGATAAAAACAATTGGTTGTTTGAAAACAGTTATAGAATCGTCAAAACTGCAGGCTCTTCTGGTTATGCTAAGATTGTTAAGTCTTTAGAAAGTATACCAGACCAACAATTGGCTTCAGCACTGTCTAAGAAAAAAACAATTTTTTATTATATTACAGAATTTAACCGAGAAACGAAGCAACCACGGCTACAAGTTATTTTTGCAGATTCGAATATTTTCAAAAATCCATGCGATTTTTGGCAAGATATAAAAACAACAGGAGCGATAGCAAACGAAGGAGGAGTTCAATTACCTAATGGCAAAAAGCCTGAAAAACTTCTTCAGCGAATAATAAAAATGTCAACAAAGGAATCAGATGTAGTTCTCGACTATCATTTGGGGAGTGGAACAACAGCTGCAGTTGCTCACAAGATGAACCGTCAGTATATTGGTATTGAGCAGATGGATTATATTGAAGAACTAGTTGTTAATCGTCTCAAAAATGTAATTAATGGTGAGCAAACGGGAATCTCAAAAGATGTCAATTGGACTGGTGGTGGAAGTTTTGTCTATGCTGAATTGAAAAACGATGCTCAAGACTTCAAAAATGCCATTATCCAAGCGATAACGACAGAAGAATTATTAGAACTGTTTGAGCTTGCGAAAAAATCTTCCTTCTTATCTTATCGCATTGACCCTAAAAAACTGAAAGCAAATGAATTCGAAAAGCTTTCCTTAGCAGAACAAAAGCAAATTATGTTTGAGATTATTGATAATAACAATCTTTACGTGAATTACTCGGATATTGACGATATTGATTACGGGATTTCCGCTCAAGATAAAAAGCTCAATCATGCTTTCTACGGAAAGGAACAGTAAGCTATGACTTTCATTTACGAAACTTATGATACGGTCAGTCGGTCAGGCTTCAAAAACTTTCGAGTAGATTTGCCAGATTACATTACTAAAAACCTGAAACACTCTTTGCGTCTTTATCAAGAGGAAGCGATTGGACGCTATTTATACTATAAATCAGATGAAAATCGTGCGATTCCAGAGCAAGTCCTCTACAATATGGCGACTGGTTCTGGGAAGACGCTTTTGATGGCGGCGGTTATCTTGGAAAAGTACCAGCAAGGCGAGCGAAACTTCATCTTCTTTGTCAATAACGACAATATTCTTACCAAAACCAAGGATAATTTCTTGGAGAGCTCTTCTGGTAAGTACCTTTTTGCGGACAAGATTGTCATGGACGGGCAAATCGTGACAGTTCGTGAAGTGATGGATTTTTCAGATAGTCGCGAAGATAGTATCAATATCGTTTTCACCACCATCCAAAAACTCCACCAAGACCTGAATACGCCACGAGAAAATCGTCTGTCTTATGAGCAGTTCAAGGATATTTCTGTTGTCATGTTGGCGGATGAAGCCCATCACTTGAATGCTGGATTGGATACAAACGAGAAAAAAGACAACACTAGCTGGACGTCTACCATTGAAGCTATCCAGAACACCGCTAAAAAATCCAGTATTTTTGAGTTTACGGCAACGATTGACCTAACAAATCCAACCTTAGCTCAAAAGTACGAAAAATCCTTACTTTTCAAATATGATTTGAAGGAATTTCGACTGGATAAATATTCAAAAGATGTTCTCTTTCATCTGGTGGATGGCGAAATCAATAATCGTATGTTGCAGGCTATTATCATCAGCCAATATCGCAAGAAAATAGCGCTAAAAAATGGCATCAATCTGAAACCTTTGGTTATGTTCAAATCGCAGAAGATTGCTGAGAGCCAAGAAAACTTAGATGCTTTTTTAAGCTTGCTCGAAAATCTTACTCCAGCAGATATTCAAGCGCAACGTGAGCTTGTTTCAGAAATGGATGAAAAATCCAGTATCTTAAAAAAAGTGTTTGCTTACTTAGAGACAGTTGGCATTTCTGATGCTGACTTGATTGCAGAGCTTCAGGAAGATTTTCGAAAAGAACGTCTGCTATTAGTGGACGGGAAAAACAAGAACAAAGACAGCCTCACTCTCCTCAATACCTTGGAACAACCAACAAATGAAATCCGTGCGATCTTTGCCGTGGATATGCTTAATGAAGGCTGGGACGTTCTCAATCTTTTCGATATCGTCCGTCTTTATGACACCCGTGATGGTAAGACTACAAAAAACGGATTTGTCGCTGGGAAAACCACCAATACCGAGAAGCAGTTGATTGGCCGTGGTGCTCGTTATTATCCTTTTGTGATTGGAGATAATTTTGATGAAAAATACACTCGAAAGTTTGATGAGAATGAAAACAACGAACTTCGAGTGATTGAACAACTTCATTATCATTCTGCGAACAACCCTCGCTATATTTCAGAACTCAAGCAAGTCTTGCGCGAATCTGGGATTTATGATGACCAAAATCTGGAAGAACGTGAGCTCAAACTTAAGGAGTCTTTCAAGAAAACTCGAACCTACACAGATGGCGTCGTTTGGATGAATAAACGCCTCTCTTATGAGCAGCTACTTGAACAACGTCAAGGAAGTCTATTTGATACGAATTTCATCCCCAAATCTTTCGAAGTCAAACTCCCAACCCACGGTGTGCGAGATATTGAGGCATTTGATGATGGAAATTATGTTTCGGAATCATTAGAGGCGATTACCTTCAAATTCGGCAAAGTTATCAGCAACAATATTGTCAGAACGGCTATCAATCGCAATAAAAAGTTCTCGTTCGATAATCTACAGAGAGCCTTTGTAGGATTGTCAAATGTTGTTGGATTTATCGATATGCTTTCAGATATTGATATGCGAGTGGAGTCTCAGTGCAAACTAGTGGAGGATTTAACTCCAGACGATAAACTATACATCACGGAAAAACTTCTCCATCACATTGAAAAAGATTTAATTGCGACCGAAGAGCGATACTTTGGTTCTGAAAAATTTGAACAGTATAAGATCAAAGACTTGTTCGCAGATACTATCCTGCGTAAATACACCATTCAATCTGGTAGTGATAAAGAAATGGGACTATCGCAAAAAGATCCGAATAATAGGATTTATGTCAATTTAGATGCGCTAGATTGGTATGCTTATGATGACAATTATGGAACGAATGAAGAAAAATACTTAATTAAGGCTCTCCAAGATGTCATGGCAGAACTAGAAGAAAAATGGACAGATATATACCTTCTTAGAAATGAAAAAGCTGTGAAAATTTATAGTTTTGACAAAGGGAAACCATTTGAACCAGATTTTCTAATGTTTGCGAACGACAAGGAAATAGGTAATGTTTCATGGCAAATTTTCATTGAACCAAAAGGAAGTCAATTCTTGGATGCGGATAATACTTTCAAAAATAGTAAGGAAGGCTGGAAGCAAGAGTTTTTACATCAAATTTCTGAGCGAGACGAGGCAAGAACCTTGGTTGATGATGACCGTTATCGCATTGTCGGCTTGCCGTTCTTCAACGAGACTGTCAGTAAGAATGAGGTTAAGGAACAGCTACGAACACTTTAATACATAACGTGAGTAGGAGATAAGAAAATGTTTATTTCTAAAATTAAACTAGTAAACTTTAAGAGTTTTAAAGGAGAGCATGTTATTGAATTCTCAGAAGGTGTGAATTTTTTCGTAGGAAACAATAACTGTGGTAAGACGACAATTTTTAAGGCGATTGAATTCATTCAGAGTGGAACAAACAAGTTAGATTTTATAACTCAGGGCCTTGAGGATGAAAATATATCTGTTGAACTTGAATTCAAAGGCGCGGATCTCAGTGAAATAGTTAATGATGAAAATCTAAATCTGAATAAATACAGTGAATATGTAATCGACAATGAAGATGGTACGTATAGTCTTAGGGTTTTAAGGTCGTCTCAGGAATGTGAAGTGACACAAGGCAAAAAACCAGTACAAAAGTAAGGGTTTATAATCCGAATTCAACCGAGGAAGATGAGATAAAGAGGTTTGAAAACCCCACAGGCATTGATAAAACAATTACTGCGTTATTTGATGCTCAGTTTGTATATTCGGATATAAAGAATGAAGATTATCAAGATTTTGGTAAGACCAAAATAATAGGTAAAATAATTAATGGCATAACAGAAAATTTTCAAAAAGGAGTTACTTGGAAAAATTTTCAAAGAGCCCATAAAAAGGCTTTTGGAGATGAGAGATTGGGCAGAATTCTTGAGGGGACTGCGACTAAAATTTCCAAAGTACTAAAAGATCAATACGGAGATGGTGAAGTTAAATTTAATTTTGGATTGCCCGAAATTAATAATTTCTTTAAGACAGGTACTCTACTCCTTTCGGATAATGGTATTTCAACTTCTGTTTCAGAAAAAGGTACTGGAATGCAACGGGCATTAGCTTTAAGCTTAATTCAAGTTTATGCTGGTGTGCTTGATAATGAAGAGGAAAAATTATCTAAGCCAATTATGTTTTTTATTGATGAGCCTGAGACATTTTTACATCCTAAAGCGCAAGATAAACTTATCGACTCACTCAATAAAATTTCTGAAAAATATCAAGTTTTTATTACGACTCATTCTCCTTACCTGTTAAAAAAGTTTGACTGTAGAACTCAGCAAATCAATATTTTTTCCAAGAATGATGACGGGGTGAATTTTGTATCGGATAAGCGGGAATTAAATTTATTCGGAACTACCACACCGACAATAGGAGAAATAAACTACATTGCTTTTGGAGTAAATAGCGTGGAATTTCACAATGAACTATATGGATTTATACAAGCAAAAGCGATTGATGAGGATGAAAAGAATTACTTCGAGAAAGAATTCGACAAATGGCTTGTAGATAAAGGAGTAACTCAAGATAAAGATTATCATCGTTTATTAAAAAACGGGAATATTCAGCAAGAGCAAAAAACTCTTCCAACTTTAATTCGCAATATCATTCATCATCCAGAAAATCAAAATAACAGCTATACTACAGAAGAGCTGGAAGAATCAACAGAATTACTTTTGAATATTTTACGTGATTTAGTGTAAAATACACAGGATGTCTTGATATAGATGTCCTTTTTTGGTTTATGGAAATATTATCATTTTGGACTGCTGTTTGCTCTGTGGTATAATAGGTTTATGGATAAAAAATATGAAAAAATCTCCCAAGATTTGGGTGTAACCTTAAAGCAAATCGATACCGTTCTAAGTTTAACGGCAGAAGGGGCGACAATTCCCTTCATCGCGCGTTACCGGAAGGACATGACTGGTAGTCTGGATGAGGTGGCGATTAAGGCTATTATTGACCTGGATAAAAGTCTGACAAATCTCAACGACCGTAAAGAAGCTGTCTTGGCTAAGATTCAAGAACAAGGCAAGCTGACCAAGGAATTGGAAGAAGCTATCTTAGCTGCAGAAAAATTAGCAGACGTAGAGGAACTCTATCTTCCTTATAAGGAAAAACGTAGGACCAAGGCAACTATTGCTCGTGAAGCTGGACTCTCTCCTCTTGCTCGCTTAATTTTGCAAAACGTAAATGACTTAGAGAAAGAGGCCGAGAAGTTTGTCTGTGAAGGATTTGCGACTAGTCAAGAAGCCCTGTCTGGTGCGGTTGATATCTTGGTAGAAGCTCTATCCGAAGATGTGACTTTGCGTTCACTGACCTATCAGGAAGTGTTGAGACACTCTAAAATCACTTCGCAAGTCAAGGATGAAAGTCTCGATGAAAAACAAGTCTTTCAGATATATTACGATTTCTCAGAGACAGTTGGCAATATGCAGGGCTATCGAACTTTAGCCCTCAACCGTGGGGAAAAATTAGGTATCTTGAAAGTCAGCTTTGAACATGCGACAGACCGTATCCTAGCTTTCTTTGCTGCTCGTTTCAAGGTGAAGAATTCTTATATTGATGAAGTAGTTCAACAGTCAGTTAAGAAAAAAGTTTTGCCAGCTATCGAACGACGCATTCGGACAGAATTGACTGAGAAAGCAGAAGAAGGGGCTATCCAACTCTTTTCTGACAACCTGCGCAATCTCCTCTTGGTTGCTCCGCTGAAAGGGCGCGTGGTTCTAGGATTTGACCCTGCTTTTCGTACAGGGGCCAAGCTTGCTGTTGTAGATGCAACAGGGAAAATGCTGACGACTCAAGTCATTTATCCAGTAAAACCAGCATCAGCTCGTCAAATCGAAGAAGCCAAGAAAGATTTGTCGGACTTGATTGGTCAATACGGTGTGGAAATTATTGCTATCGGAAATGGGACGGCCAGTCGGGAAAGTGAAGCCTTTGTAGCGGAAGTTCTGAAAGATTTTCCTGAGGTCAGCTATGTTATTGTCAATGAAAGTGGCGCTTCTGTCTACTCTGCCAGCGAACTTGCTCGTCAGGAGTTTCCAGAATTAACCGTTGAAAAACGCTCTGCTATCTCTATCGCCCGTCGTTTGCAAGATCCGCTTGCCGAATTGGTCAAAATTGATCCCAAGTCAATCGGTGTCGGTCAATACCAGCACGATGTCAGTCAGAAGAAACTGTCTGAGAGTCTGGACTTTGTCGTAGATACGGTGGTTAACCAAGTCGGTGTCAATGTCAATACAGCCAGCCCAGCACTTCTCTCCCACGTAGCTGGACTCAATAAAACTATCTCTGAAAATATTGTCAAATATCGTGAGGAAGAAGGAAAAATCACTTCGCGCGCCCAAATCAAGAAAGTTCCTCGCCTGGGAGCTAAGGCTTTTGAGCAAGCAGCTGGTTTCCTCCGTATTCCTGAAAGTAGCAATATCCTTGATAATACAGGAGTTCACCCCGAAAACTATGCTGCCGTCAAAGAGCTTTTCAAACGTTTGGATATCAAGGACTTGAATGAAGAAGCACAAAATAAGCTTAAGTCCCTTTCAGTCAAGGAGATGGCGCAAGAACTAGATCTTGGCCCAGAAACCCTTAAAGATATCATTGCTGATCTTCTCAAACCAGGTCGAGATTTTCGTGACTCTTTTGATGCTCCTGTACTCCGTCAAGATGTCTTGGATATCAAGGATTTAAAAGTCGGCCAAAAGCTGGAAGGTGTGGTGCGTAATGTCGTTGATTTCGGTGCATTCGTTGATATCGGGATTCACGAGGACGGCCTCATTCATATTTCCCACATGAGTCGCAAATTTATCAAACATCCTAGTCAAGTGGTGTCTGTTGGAGATTTGGTAAAGGTTTGGGTTAAGAAAATCGATACCGAACGTGAAAAAGTCAATCTGTCGCTCCTAGCTCCAGATGAATCTAACTGAGTACGTTCAGTCTGTTTCACTCGAAGACTTTGGTAGACCTTTTATACACCAAGCCCGGTGGAATTCTCGTCTGCGAACGACAGGTGGGCGATTTTTCCCTAAGGATGGGCATTTGGATTTTAATCCCAAGGTCTATAATGAACTTGGTTTGGAGGTTTTTCGGAAAATCGTGCGCCATGAACTCTGTCACTATCACCTTTATTTTCAGAAAAAAGGATATCGACATAAGGACCGAGATTTTAAAGAACTTTTGAAAGAAGTGGATGGACTACGCTTTGTTCCCCCTTTGAAAGACCAAAGTACCTACCAAGTTTATCAGTGTCAATCTTGCCAGCAAACTTGTCAGCGCAAGCGTAGGATTGATACCATACGCTACCGATGTGGCGTATGCCGTGGCAAACTCGTCATCTTAAATCGGCCTAAGGACTGATGTTTGTGAACCCGTTTCATGCTATACTACTTGTAAGAATACCGAAAGAGGAACAAATCATGAATAACAAATTTTATAAAATGAAACGAAACAGCATGGTGTCGGGAGTTTTAGCTGGTCTATCAGACAAGTGGAATTTTGATGTAACTTTAGTCCGCTTTCTCTTTGCCATTTTTACCATATCAAATTTTGGGATTGGTGTGATTATTTACATCATTCTTGCGTCTATCCTACCAACTAAGGAAGAAATCGAAGCAGAAATGTACGGAACAGGACCACGCAAACGCAAGGAAGCCGAAGCCATTGATGACAATGATGGACGGTTTTGGTGAGTCAGATTTGAAAATAGTTTATAGATACTTTTCTTACTTCTAAAAGTAGTCAGAAAAAAAGTGAATCTTAACCCTTGCATCCGGCAAGGGTTTTCTTCTTGCCTTTCTTTTATGGTAAAATATTGATAGCGAAATTGCTTGATATTCTTCAATCTTACAAAAATGTAAGATTAAAGTCTCTTTTGTAAGGTTAGGTTATGGCAGGCAGTCCTTTTTTGCGATAAACTAGACTCATAAAGAACAAAGGAGCAAAACCATGAAAAGAATTTTACAAAAGAAAACAAGAAAACCAAGTCAAAAAGATATCGAGCGTGTTCAACTGGGATGCGCTATGATGCAAGCACAGTTTCAAATGATGGGATATTAAGAAGGAGAAAATCATGACACTTTTAGATGTAAAACACGTTCAAAAAATCTACAAAACACGTTTCCAAGGAAACCAAGTAGAAGCACTCAAAGATATTCACTTTACCGTAGAAAAGGGTGACTACGTTGCCATCATGGGTGAGTCTGGTTCGGGGAAATCAACCCTGCTCAACATCCTAGCTATGCTGGATAAACCAACTCGCGGGCAGGTTTACCTAAACGGAACAGACACAGCAACCATTAAAAATTCACAGGCTTCTAGCTTCCGTCGTGAGAAGTTAGGCTTCGTCTTCCAAGACTTTAACTTGCTAGATACCTTGTCTGTTAAGGACAATATCTTGCTTCCGTTAGTGTTATCACGAAAACCTATCACAGAGATGATGAAGAAATTGGTAGTGACAGCTGAAAATTTGGGCATCAACCAATTGCAAGAGAAGTACCCTTACGAGATCTCAGGTGGTCAAAAACAGCGGGTAGCAGTAGCACGCGCCATCATCACAGAACCTGAAATTCTCCTTGCTGATGAGCCAACAGGAGCCCTTGACTCCAAGTCATCTGCAGCACTTCTGGATGTATTTGATGAAATCAATGAGCGCGGTCAAACCATTCTGATGGTAACCCACTCAACGGCAGCAGCAAGTAGGGCCAAGCGTGTACTCTTTATCAAGGACGGCATTCTTTACAACCAAATCTACCGTGGAGACAAGACAGAGCGTCAGATGTTCCAAGAAATCTCTGATACTTTGACTGTTATGGCAAGCGAGGTGAATTAGTATGTTCCGATTAACCAATAAGTTAGCGGTATCTAACTTGATTAAAAACCGCAAACTCTACTACCCCTTTGCCCTTGCTGTTCTCTTAGCAGTGACCATCACCTATCTCTTTTACTCACTGTCACTTAATCCTAACATTGGCAAGATCCGAGGGGGAGAAACTATCTCTATGACCCTGGCTCTCGGTATGGTGGTTGTTACCATCGCTTCTGGAATTATTGTCCTTTATGCCAATAGTTTTGTCATGAAGAACCGCTCAAAGGAGCTGGGTGTATATGGTATGCTGGGTCTTGAAAAGCGCCATTTAATCAGTATGATTTTTAAGGAGCTTCTTATTTTTGGTTCCTTAACCTTGACAGCTGGTCTCGGCCTAGGAGCTCTCTTTGATAAGCTAATCTTTGCCCTTCTTCTGAAGCTGATGAAGATGAAAGTGGAGCTCGTTTCGACTTTCCAACCAATTGTCTTTATCCTAGTTCTCATCGTCTTTGGAGCTATCTTCCTAGGTTTGATTTTTATCAATGCCTTTCGCATCGCCCGCATGAATGCCCTTCAGCTCTCTCGTGAAAAGGCCAGTGGTGAGAAAAAAGGACGTTTCTTAGGCCTTCAAACTATTCTAGGTCTAATCAGTTTGGGAGCTGGTTATTACCTAGCAGTAACAGTTGAAAATCCACTTTCTGCTGTTCTGATTTTCTTCGTAGCAGTTTTGTTAGTTATTTTGGGAACTTATCTTCTCTTCAATGCAGGGATCACAGTTTTCCTACAAATCTTAAAGAAAAACAAGCGTTATTATTACCAACCCAACAACATGATTTCTGTATCCAATCTCATTTTCCGTATGAAGAAAAATGCGGTTGGTCTAGCGACGATTGCTATTCTTTCAACCATGGTCTTGGTGACCATGTCTGCTGCAACAAGTATCTTTAAGGGCTCTGAAACTTTCAAGAAAGTCATGAATCCACATGATTTCGGAATTACAGGACAGAATGTTGAAAAAGAAGACATAAATAAACTCCTAGACCAGTATGCTAGTGATAAGGGATTGACTGTTACAAAGAAAGAAGTCCTTACATACAGTAGCTTTGCTGTAGCAAATCAAGAAGGCACGAAATTGACTATTTTTGAGGAAGGTCAAAATCGTGTTAAACCGAAAACTGTTTTTATGGTCTTTGACCAAAAAGACTACGAGAATATGACGGGTCAGAAACTCGCACTTTCAGGAAAGGAAGTTGGATTGTTTACTAAAAACAAAGAACTTCAAGGACAGAAAGAACTGACTCTGAATGACCAGACCTACACGATCAAAGAAGAAATCAAAAAAGATTTTATTCTTGAACATGTCCCAAATCAGTACAATATTCTAACTTCGGACTATAATTATCTGATTGTTCCTGACTTACAAGCCTTTCTTGACCAGCATCCTAATTCTTCCATCTTTAATCAATACTACGGTGGTATGAACGTAACGGCTAGCGAGGAAGAGCAGCTTAAAATTGCAGATGATTATTCAAAATTCGTCAACAACTTTAATAGAGAATTAAGCAAAGAAGGAAGCTATGTTTATGGAAGCAATCTAGCTGATAGCAGTGCGCAGGTGAGTGCTCTCTTTGGTGGAGTCTTCTTCATCGGTATCTTCCTCTCTATCATCTTTATGGTGGGGACAGTTCTTGTCATCTACTACAAACAAATCTCTGAAGGCTATGAAGATCGTGAACGCTTTATCATTTTGCAAAAAGTTGGTCTCGATCAAAAGCAAATCAAGCAAACTATCAACAAACAGGTGCTAACTGTATTCTTCCTCCCATTGCTCTTTGCCTTCCTACACCTTGCCTTTGCCTATCATATGCTTAGCCTCATCCTAAAAATCATTGGGGTGCTAGATGCGACCATGATGTTGACAGTCACACTGTCCATCTGTGCGATCTTCCTCATTGTCTATGTCTTAATCTTTATGATTACCTCAAGAAGTTATCGCAAGATTGTGCAAATGTAAAAAAGATACCTCGATGTTTATCGAGGTATCTTTTATCTTAAATGCTAAAGAGTTGTCCAAACAGGTAAGTTACTGCCATGGTAAGAAGTCCGATACAGAGGTTACGGATCATAGCTGTTTTCGTAGGAGCCTTACCTAGTTTAGCACTGGTATAGCCAGTGACGAGAAGGGAAAGGGCCACGATAAAGACAGTAGCAGGAATGCGATAGTCATTTGGAAAGATAGTGATAGAAAGCATAGGAGGAAGACTTCCCAGTACAAAGGCGATAAAGCTAGAGATCGCAGCATGCCAAGGATTGGTAAATTCTTCGTACTCGATACCGTATTTTTCCTCAACCAAGGCTTTCAGTGGATTTTTTAAAAAGGCCTTGTTGGTCAAGAGTTGGGCGGACGTTTCACACTCACCATTTTGAAGGTAAGCCACATAGAGGGATTGTTTTGCAGATTCGATGTCTTTATCCAAGAGCAACTGTTCTCTGGCAACAGCGGCTTCTTCCGTGTCTTTTTGAGTGGATACAGAGACATATTCGCCACCAGCCATAGAAAAAGCACCAGCGAGGATAGCAGCCAAACCTGATAAAAAGATAATCCAGATACTGCTTGTCGCACTGGCAACACCGATAACGACTCCAGCGATGGAAATAATCCCATCATTGGCTCCCAGAACACCTGCGCGTAGGATATTGAGTCGTCCTGCAAAGTTTGCATCAATTTCATGTTTTATTTCAGTCATAGTCATCTCCTTTCTCTCCATTATAGAGAAAAGAGTAGGGGAATACAAACTTTTTAAACTATCTGAAAAAAGTTCTACGATTCTAATTTTTAGGCCCTTTGAAGTTTCACCGAAAAAGTAGTGCTATCCTACTGTACTGGACCTTTTTAAACTTATCTATGGTATAATAGAAGATAGATTTATCAATTGGAGAACGAAGGATTTTATGATTAAACTTGTAGCAACCGATATGGATGGAACCTTTCTAGATGGAGAGGGTCGGTTTGATATGGAACGCCTCAAAAACGTACTTGTTTCCTACAAGGAAAAGGGGATTTATTTTGCTGTAGCTTCAGGTCGTGGTATTCTGTCCCTGAAAAAGTTGTTTGCGGATGTGCGTGATGAAGTGATTTTTATAGCTGAAAACGGGAGCTATGTTGAGTTTCATGGTGAGGATATGTATGAGGCTACGATGTCTCGGGATTTTTACTTGAGCACTTTTGAAGCTTTAAAGAAATCACCATATTTTGATGAAAGAAAGATGCTCTTGACGGGGAAAAAAGCTTGTTATGTTTTGGACACAGTGGATGAAACTTATCTTAAGTTAAGTAGTCACTACAATGAAAATATTCAAAAAGTAGCGAGTTTGGAAGATATCACGGATGAGATTTTTAAATTCACCACCAACTTTACAGAAGAAACGATAGAAGTTGGTGAGGCCTGGGTCAACGAAAATGTTCCTGGTGTGAAAGCCATGACCACAGGTTTTGAGTCCATCGATATTGTCTTAGACTATGTTGATAAGGGTGTGGCTATTGTTGAGCTGGCAAAAAAACTTGGTCTAACCATGGATCAGGTTATGGCGTTTGGCGATAATCTCAATGACCTTCATATGATGCAGGTTGTTGGGCACCCAATCGCTCCTGAAAATGCGCGACCAGAGATTTTAGAATTAGCAGAAGCAGTGATTGGCCACCATAAGGACCAATCAGTGATGGCTTATATGGAGGGCTTGTAATGGCAGATATTAAATTGATTGCACTCGATTTAGATGGAACCTTGCTGACAACGGATAAAAAGCTGACAGATCGTACCAAGGCGGTCCTCAAAGCTGCGCGTGACCGTGGCATCAAGGTCGTTCTGACAACGGGACGTCCTCTGAAGGCTATGGATTTCTTTCTCCATGAGCTAGGGACTGATGGTCAGGAGGATGAGTACACCATCACCTTTAATGGTGGTCTAGTGCAAAAAAACACAGGAGGGATTCTCGATAAAACCGTCTTTTCAATCGACGATGTGGCACGCTTGTACGAGGAAACTGAAAAACTGAGATTACCGTTAGATGCCATTTCAGAAGGAACCGTCTATCAAATCCAGTCTGACCAAGAAAGTCTCTATGCCAAGTTCAATCCAGCCCTGACCTTCGTACCTGTCGCTTTTGAAGATCTATCTAGTCAGATGACATATAATAAATGTGTGACTGCCTTTGCCCAAGAACCTTTGGATGCAGCGATTCAACAGATTTCTCCTGAATTGTTTGACCAATACGAAATCTTCAAATCGCGTGAACTCTTATTGGAATGGTCGCCGAAAAATGTCCACAAGGCAACAGGGTTAGCGAAATTAATTAAACACTTAGGAATCGACCAAAGTCAAGTCATGGCTTGTGGGGACGAGGCCAATGACCTTTCCATGATTGAGTGGGCAGGTCTGGGAGTTGCCATGCAAAATGCAGTTCCAGCAGTTAAGGCAGTTGCCAATGTCATTACCCCGATGACCAACGACGAGGAAGCCGTTGCCTGGGCTATCGAAGAATACGTGCTAAAGGAGAACTAGAATATGGGATTGTTTGACCGTCTATTCGGGAAAAAAGAAGAGCCGAAAATCGAAGATATTGTAAAAGAAGCACTGGAAAATCTTGATTTGTCAGAAGAGGTTGAAGAAAACCAAACGGCAGTCGAAGAAGCTGCTCAGGAAGAGACAACAAAAGACAAAGTGGAAGAAACACCTGCTCAAGAAGAAATTCCTCAGACTTTGACAGAAGAAGTTATTGAACCAGAAGCAGTCGAAGAAACTGCTCAGGAAGATCTTGAGCTAGAAGCTGATGAACTGGAACGATTCAAAGAGCCAGAAGAAATTTTAGAAGAAGAGAACCAAGAAACTGAAGAAGAGCTAACTTCAGAAGTAGTAGAAGAAGAACTTCCTCAGGTTGAAGAAACCGTACAGGAAAAATATGACCGCAGTCTCAAGAAAACCCGTACAGGATTCGGTGCTCGTTTGAATGCCTTCTTTGCCAACTTCCGTTCTGTTGATGAAGAATTCTTTGAAGAATTGGAAGAACTGCTCATCATGAGCGACGTCGGTGTGCAAGTCGCTTCAAACTTAACAGAAGAACTACGCTATGAAGCTAAACTCGAAAATGCTAAGAAACCTGATGCACTTCGTCGTGTCATTATCGAAAAATTGGTTGAGCTCTACGAAAAGGATGGCAACTACGATGAACAAATCCATTTCCAAGATGGTTTGACCGTCATGCTCTTTGTCGGAGTCAATGGTGTTGGGAAAACAACTTCTATCGGAAAATTGGCTCATCGCTACAAACAAGCTGGCAAGAAAGTCATGCTGGTTGCGGCAGATACCTTCCGTGCGGGTGCTGTGGCCCAGCTAGCTGAATGGGGTCGACGTGTGGATGTTCCGGTTGTGACGGGGCCTGAAAAGGCTGATCCAGCAAGTGTGGTCTTTGATGGTATGGAACGCGCCGTAGCCGAAGGGATTGATATTCTCATGATTGATACAGCAGGTCGTTTGCAAAACAAGGACAACCTTATGGCCGAGTTGGAAAAGATTGGTCGCATTATCAAACGTGTCGTTCCTGAAGCACCTCATGAAACCTTCCTGGCACTCGATGCTTCAACTGGACAGAACGCCTTGGTACAAGCTAAGGAATTTTCGAAGATAACACCATTGACTGGTATTGTTTTGACAAAAATTGACGGAACTGCTCGCGGTGGTGTCGTTCTGGCTATCCGAGAGGAACTCAATATCCCTGTAAAATTGATTGGTTTCGGTGAAAAAATCGATGATATTGGTGAGTTCAACTCAGAAAACTTTATGAAAGGTCTCTTAGAGGGCTTGATTTAATACAAAATAAATATCCTGCAAGTCATCTTGCAGGATATTTTTACTATTCTAAACGGCCATCTTCACGATAGGCGATATCTGGTTGCCAGGTCCATTTGGCTCCATACTTTTCAAGTAAGTCAAAGCTAGCTTGAGGTCCCATACTTCCGGCTTTATAGTCATGAAGTGGGGCGCCATTTTCAGCCCAGAGTTCTTCGATACGGTCAATCAATTTCCACGAAGCACTTACCTCATCCCAGTGGCTAAAGTTGGTAGAGTTGTTATTCAAGACATCGTAGATTAATTTCTCGTATGGGTCTGGTGAGGCCCCAGTAGCAGTAGCATCTGTACGGTAATCCAGAGAGCTTGGTGCCAGGTTAAATTCTTCACCGACTTGCTTCCCATTTAGGCTAAGAGAGAATCCTTCAGTTGGTTGGATATAGATGGTCAAGATATTTGGCGCCAAAGGCTCGCCGAAGATTGAGTCCATTTGCTTAAAGACGATATTGACATGAGTTCCTTTTTCTGTCAGGCGTTTCCCTGTACGGAAGAAGAAGGGAACACCACGGAAGCGATCGCTGTCTACAAAGAAGGCACCAGATGCAAAGGTTTCTGTTGTAGATTCAGGATCGACATTTGGCTCGCTTCGATAGGAGATGTATTTCATGCCATCGATTTTACCAGAGCGATATTGACCACGGATAAACTGTTCTTTCAATTCTTCCTCAGTTGGATGATAGAGGTTTTTAAAGACTTTTATCTTTTCAGCACGAATCTCATCCTTTGTAAAGCTAGCTGGTTTGTCCATGGCTAGAAGAGAAAGGAGTTGGAGTGTATGGTTTTGCACCATATCACGAAGAGCACCAGATTGATCATAGTAGCCACCGCGTTCCTCAACACCCAAACGTTCCGCAAAGGTAATCTGAACATTATCGATGTGTTCGCGATTCCAAACATTCTCAAAAATCATGTTGGCAAAACGAATAGCAAAGATACTCTGAATCATTTCTTTACCTAGGTAATGGTCAATACGGTAGATTTGCTCCTCATCAAAGGCTGCAAGGAGATCTTCATTGAGTTTGCTAGCTGTTTCGTAGTCTGTACCAAATGGTTTCTCAACGATCAAGCGCTCAAAACCTTTGCCATCGACAATGTTTTCAGATTTGAGGTGCTTGGCAATGGTTCCAAAGAACTGAGGTGCCATAGACAAGAAGAAGAGCTTATTGTGTTCAGCTTGGTATTTTTCATTGAGCTCAGCTTGTAATTGGCGCAAAGCAATGTAATGTTCCGTATCATTCACATCATGGCTTTGATAGTAGAAGTGGCTAGCAAATTCTTGGGCTTGCTCGGTACTATCTGCCAAATCAAGGATGGACTCGACAACTACAGATTCAAAATATTCCTTACTCCAAGGTCTACGAGCTGTTCCGATAACTGCAAAATGTTCAGAGAGATTGCCTGATTTATAGAGTCTGAAAAGGGAAGGGTAGAGTTTGCGTTTAGCTAAATCTCCACTCGCACCGAAAATTGTAACAATAACCTTTGATGACATCTAGCTACCTAATTTCTATATTTTTTCCTAGTTGGACTAGGGATGAGATTTTCTCATTGTCATAGCTTTTATTTTATCATAATTTTCAAAAAAATCAAAAATCCAATACGCAATTAAAAAAGTGTAAGGAGAACCTCACACTTTCGTTTTATACGTTTAAGACCTTGTCCAAAAATTCTTTTAGACGAGGGTGTTGCGGATTATCAAAGATTTGATCTGGTGTCCCATCTTCCAGGAATTCACCATCAGCCGTAAAGATAACACGGTTGGCTACCTGACGAGCAAATCCCATCTCATGGGTTACGATAATCATAGTCATGCCTTGCTCTGCTAATTCCTTCATAACGTTTAGTACATCTCCGACCATCTCAGGGTCAAGAGCGGAAGTTGGTTCATCAAAGAGCATGATATCAGGATTCATGGCAAGTCCACGAGCGATAGCGACACGCTGTTTCTGACCACCTGAAAGGCTATCTGGGTTGGCATTAGCTTTATCTGCTAGTCCTACCTTTTCAAGCAGCTCCATCCCCAATTTTTCAGCTTCTTCTTTGGTCATCCGTTTGTGTTCAATAGGTGCAAAAGTGATATTTTCTAGGACGGACATGTGTGGGAAGAGGTTGAAGTGTTGGAAGACCATTCCCACGTTTTCGCGAACATGATCGACATTGGTTGATTTTTCAGTCAGATCATAACCATTTACTGTGATGTGGCCACTCGTTACCTCCTCGAGGAGGTTAAGGCTACGGAGGAAGGTCGATTTACCAGAACCAGAAGGACCGATGATACAGACAACATCTCCTTCATAGAATTTAGTCGTAATGCCTTTTAAAACTTCGTTTTTTCCATAATACTTATGCAAATCATTTACATCAATTTTTAGTTTTGCCATTAACGAATCCTCTTTTCTAAGCGTTTCGCTAGTCTAGTCAAAAGCGTGATAATTACAAGATAGAAGATAGCAAGGATTGCATACATCTTGAAACTTTGGTAGTTACGGGCGATGATGATCTTACCAGTTTGGAAAAGTTCAACCAAACCGATAGCAGACACGATGGTTGTATCTTTAAGAGCGATAACGAATTGGTTGACGAAGTTTGGCAACATCAATTTAGTCGCTTGTGGCAAGATAATCTTACGCATGGTTTTTCCATAAGAGATACCTAGACTGCGGCTGGCTTCCATTTGACCAACTGGAACGGCTTGGATCCCACCACGAACAATTTCAGCGATATAAGCAGCTGCATTGAGTGAGAGGGCGATAGTACCAGCTACAAAGTCGTTAATTGGACTTTGTTGGCCTGTGATGGACTCGATGAAGTTTGGAATTCCCCAGAAGATAAAGGCTGCAAGAATCATCAATGGAATACCGCGGATAACGTCAACGAAAATCTCAGAGATCAGACGAAGAGATTTGTATGGGCTAACGCTAAACATACCAAAGATAATACCGATGACAATGGCAATTGCAAATGAGATAAGCGCTAGAGCAAGAGTGATTCCAAGTCCACTAAGAAGTTGTTTGTAGTTGTTTTGAAGCAAGCCCCAGATAGTTGTTTCGTCAACTGTACTTGTAGAGTCAGTTGAAGTTTCGCTAGCTAGATACTTGTCAAGAATTTTTTGGAATTCTCCGTTAGCTTTGAGGTTGGCAAGTCCATTATTGAACATCTGGATCAATTCTGGATTTGTACCTTTTTTAACCGCAAAGGCTGTTTCACCGATTGGAGTTCCAGCGATTGGCGTTTTCAATTTTTGCCCTTGACTGATAGAATACTTGAGAACTGGCTCATCATCCATCACAGCATCGATAGATCCAGTGTTCAGACTGTCATACATAGAAGCCCCATCTGCAAAGGTTTTAATCTTATAGCCGTATTTGCTTTGGTTTTCAGTAAGGAACGTTTGAGAAGCAGTCCCGTTTTTAACACCAACAGTTTTATTCTTGAGGTCTTCATAAGAAGCGATGGTGCTTGATTCTTTCACACCGAGAATCGTATTTGCTGTGTAGTATGATTCTGAGAAGTCGAAGGTTTCCTTACGAGCATCTGTTACAGACATACCAGCAATGATACCATCTGCTTGTCCAGCTTGAACAGCGCTGATTGCTGCATCAAATCCTGGGTTGGTAATTTCAATTTCAAAACCTTGGTCTTTAGCAATAGCCTTGATGAGGTCCATATCAATACCGGTGTATTGATTACTTGAATTTTGAAAAACGAATGGGGCGAAAGATGAGTCGCTGGCAATAATGTACTTGTTTTTCACGGGAGTAGCTTTTTGCCCAGCAGAAGTAGTTGTCGTTGGGGTTGCCGTTGTTGTAGAAGCTGTCCATTTTTGGATGATTTGCTCCAAGCTACCATCCTTCTTCATTTGTGCTAAAGCTTCGTTAAACTCGGTAACCAAGTGTTCATACTTGCTTCCTTTCTTGACACCAAAGGCAAAGCTTCCAACTGCCTCACCATCCATATTGATGCTGAGATCTTGTCCTTGGTTAATCGCATACTCAATAACAGGTTTATCATCCATGATGGCGTTCACAGCACCAGCACTTAAACTGTTATTCATCAAATCACCTGTATCAAAGGTTTTGATAGAGAAACCGTATTTATCTTTGATACTTTCGAGGAAACGTTGAGCGGCAGTTCCGTTCTTAACTCCAACTGTTTTCCCGCTAAGTTCTTCATATTTGGTGATTTTATTTGCCTTTGTGGTAGCAATGACAACTTTTGTATCATAATAAGTATCAGACATGGTAAAGACATTTTCACGTTCTTTAGTTTTTGTCATACCTGCTATAATGGCATCTGCTTGACCTGACTGCACTGCATTTACAGCTGCATCAAAGCCAGGATAAGACATTTGGATGTTCCATCCTTTGATTTCTGCGACTTTATTGATAATATCAACATCAATCCCTTTATAGGTTTGATCTGAATCTTTAAACTCAAAAGGTGCGTAAGCTGTATCAGACACAATCTTAACAGTATCAGCTTTTGCCATACCTAGTGAGAAAATGGGAAATAAAATGAGCAAACATGCTAGTATTTTTTTCTTCATTTTTAGTCTCCTTTTCCGAATATTTTCCCATTATATCAGAAAATGAATGAAAAGGCAAATTTTATGAATTTTATGTAAGGAAATGTAACATGAAATACTCGCTCTTATCAATTTAGAGTAGAGTCTGAAAAGTAAATTTATGGTAAAATAGAAGGATAGAAAAATGCAGATGAGGCAATCATGATTAATAGAATTACAGATAATAAATTTAAACTAGTATCAAAATATGAACCTTCAGGAGATCAACCACAAGCGATTGAGCAGTTGGTTGACAATATCGAAGGTGGAGAGAAGGCCCAAATTTTGATGGGGGCGACGGGTACAGGGAAGACCTATACCATGAGTCAGGTCATTTCCAAAGTCAATAAACCAACTTTGGTCATTGCTCACAACAAAACCCTAGCTGGCCAGCTCTATGGGGAGTTCAAGGAATTTTTCCCTGAAAATGCTGTTGAGTACTTCGTATCCTACTATGATTATTACCAGCCCGAGGCCTATGTCCCTTCTAGTGATACCTATATAGAGAAGGATAGCTCGGTCAATGACGAGATTGACAAGCTCCGCCACTCGGCGACTTCAGCCCTTCTGGAGCGCAATGATGTCATCGTAGTGGCTTCTGTCTCTTGTATCTATGGTTTGGGTTCGCCAAAGGAATATACTGACAGTGTTGTTAGTCTCCGTCCAGGTCTGGAGATTTCTCGTGATAAACTTTTGAATGACTTGGTTGATATCCAGTTTGAACGTAATGATATTGATTTCCAACGGGGAAGATTTCGCGTTCGCGGGGATGTGGTGGAGATTTTCCCAGCTTCCCGTGATGAACACGCTTTTCGAGTAGAGTTTTTCGGGGATGAGATTGACCGTATCCGTGAAGTTGAGGCTTTGACAGGTCAGGTATTGGGAGAAGTGGATCATTTGGCGATTTTCCCTGCCACTCACTTTGTGACCAATGATGATCACATGGAAGTTGCTATTGCCAAGATTCAGGCAGAGTTGGAGGACCAGTTAGCTGTCTTTGAGAAGGAAGGTAAACTGCTAGAAGCTCAGCGTTTGAAACAGCGGACAGAGTATGATATCGAGATGTTACGTGAGATGGGTTATACAAATGGGGTTGAGAACTACTCACGTCACATGGATGGTCGTAGCGAAGGAGAGCCCCCTTATACGCTTCTCGACTTCTTCCCAGATGATTTCTTGATTATGATTGATGAAAGTCACATGACCATGGGGCAGATCAAGGGCATGTACAATGGAGACCGTTCTCGTAAGGAAATGTTGGTCAATTATGGTTTCCGTTTGCCGTCCGCCTTGGACAACCGTCCTCTCCGTCGGGAGGAGTTTGAAAGCCATGTGCATCAGATTGTTTACGTTTCAGCGACACCTGGTGACTATGAGAATGAACAGACCGAGACAGTGATCGAGCAAATCATCCGTCCGACTGGTCTTCTAGATCCAGAGGTGGAAGTTCGTCCGACTATGGGACAGATTGATGACCTTTTAGGTGAAATCAATGCCCGTGTTGAAAAGAATGAGCGTACCTTTATCACCACCTTGACCAAGAAAATGGCCGAAGATTTGACGGACTACTTCAAAGAAATGGGCATCAAGGTCAAGTACATGCACTCAGATATCAAGACCTTGGAGCGTACTGAGATTATCCGTGACTTGCGTTTAGGAGTCTTTGATGTCTTGGTCGGAATTAACCTGCTCCGCGAAGGGATTGACGTTCCTGAGGTAAGTTTAGTTGCCATTCTAGATGCTGATAAGGAAGGTTTCCTTCGTAACGAACGCGGTCTCATCCAGACCATTGGACGTGCTGCCCGTAATAGCGAAGGGCATGTCATCATGTATGCGGACACGATGACTCAATCTATGCAACGTGCTATCGATGAAACGGCTCGTCGTCGAAAAATCCAGATGACTTATAATGAAGAGCATGGTATCGTCCCTCAGACAATCAAGAAAGAAATCCGTGACTTAATTGCCGTGACTAAATCAGTAGCTAAGGAAGAGGACAAGGAAGTCGATATCAATAGCCTCAACAAACAAGAACGCAAGGAACTCGTCAAGAAACTCGAAAAACAAATGCAAGAAGCCGTCGAAGTACTTGATTTTGAACTGGCAGCTCAGATACGTGACATGATGTTGGAAGTGAAGGCGTTGGATTAGATAGGAGAAAACGAATGAAAATTTTAGTCATCAATGGACATCCTGACAAGGAAAGTTTCTGTCAAGAAATTTTTCGAACGATTGTAGAAAATATTGACTCAAATCATCATGAGCTTGAATCTATTAACCTAAATGAGATAGATTTTGATCCTGTATTACGTTATGGTTATCGAAAACGGATGGAAGAGGACTCTTTCATACTTCGCTCTCAGGAATTAATCCAGTGGGCAGATCATTTCATTTTTGTTTATCCAATTTGGTGGAGTAGTATGCCTAGCTTATTGAAGGGTTTGATTGATCGTGTTTTCACGCCAGGAATTGCGTACTCTGCCAATATTCAAGGAAGTTTTATTTGGAATTACTTAAGAGGTCAGCAGTTTAAAAAGTTACTAAAAGGAAAATCAGCCAGTATTTACGCAACATCCATGGCACCAACATGGTGGTACAAAGTATTCTCAGGTCCTATCAGTATCCCAGACAGTTATGGAATATCAGTATTAAAGAATGCTGTCCTAAATCACTGCGGTATTAAAACAAAGAAAGTTTCAATTTTGGGTGAGTTAGGGCGTGAGGTGAATACAAGTTCAACAAGAGAAAAGTATCTACAAAAAGTAGCTGAGGAAGTCAAGGCGTTGGGGTAGGAAAAAGTATGGTTTATTTAAGAAAACTAATTGAAGAAGATCTGTTGTCTTTGTGGAAAATTGCTTATTCACAATCTGATCCAATTTGGAAGCAGTATGATGCTCCCTATTATGACGATTATCAGCATTTTCCTAATTTTCAAGAATTTAAACTACAAAAATCAGAATCCGCTCTAAACAACTCAAATCGCCTTGGTATTTTTGTTGATGATAAACTAGTTGGGACTGTTTCGCGCTACTGGGTATGTAAACAAACAAGATGGATGGAATTGGGAATTTGTATTTATGACAAGAAATTTTGGAACTTTGGAATTGGAAAAGCTGCTATGCTACAGTGGATAGATCAGACATTTCAGGATTACTTGGAGTTGGAGCATCTTGGTTTGACAACTTGGTCAGGAAATCTTGGTATGGTAAAACTTGCTGAAAAATTAAGAATGAAAAAAGAAGCTCATATTCCAAAAGTTCGTTATTACCAAGGCAAATATTTTGATAGTATTAAATATGGTATTTTGAGAGAAAAATGGGGGAAAATAAATGAATCTTACTATCAAAAAGATGGAAACTCCTGAAGAGATAGAAGGTAAATCCCTCGTTCACTGGCAAGCGTGGAGAGAGGCTTATGACGACCTTTTGCCTGCAGAATTTCAGGAGACAATCACATTAGAAAGATGTCGATTCTTTAGTCAAAAGTATACAGAAAATACATTGATTGCGATAGATGGCATGAAGGTAGTTGGTTTTATCAGTTATGGAAACTTTCGTGATGAGACTATTCAAGCTGGTGAAATTATGGCTTTATATATTTTAAAAGACTATTATGGAAAAGGTATCGCACAAAAGTTAGTGAAAGCAGCTTTGAATGCTCTTGATCATTTTTCTGAAATTTTCTTATGGGTATTGAAAGATAATAAGCGTGCCATTGCTTTCTATCAAAAAATGGGTTTTACTTTTGATGGACAAGAAAAGATGCTTGACCTTGGAAAACCTATCACTGAAATTAGAATGGTACGTAAGAAATTATCAAAATCTGATAGTCAAATACTGGTAGAATTGTGATTTTGTTTTCAGATGACTCAATGAACAAACAATCATGTTTTAGAAAATATTTTTAATGGAAAGAAGTTATTATGAATTTGAAAGAGAAGAATTATAAGAAATCATCAGGCTTAGATTCAGTACGTTTTTGGTTACAAGGGCATCGATTTGTCAAATTTATGCTTGATATTATCTTTTATATCAGCTTGTTCCTAGTTATAGAATTTACAACATCACAGAACAAAAGCATTCCAGCTGATTTTAGGTACAGAGAACTCTTATTTCCCTTGCAATTAAATCTTTTTATCTTGGGAAACAGGCTCTGTGCTCTCTTTTTGTCAGTGAAAACTGAAAAAGAAAGGACCCTTAAAAGATTTTGTGAACCCTTTATTTATATCAATATCCTTAGCTTCATTTTTCAACTGATTGGTGTGAGAAAAAGAGGTAGAGTCGTTCTCTCACCTTTGTTTTCACTGGAGTCATCCTATATCTGGTTCCCTATTGTCGTCTACCTTCTAGTCTTGATGTTAACTTTGGCAATCTTCTTTCTCTCTAAAGGTTCAAAAAAAGGAGTAGATGAAAATGAAGATGAGTAGACAAATGAAGTACAAGACAAAAGAAAAGTCTTCTTGGACTAAGAGGTTTTCTCTTTGGACGGAAAGGCACCGAAGGATTGGTCAACTCTTGGATACGAGTGTATTATTTGGATCTATGTTTCTATCATTTCTCGCCGTCTCTTTCATTAGTTACCCATTACCGAACATAAACTATCTTTTCCCCTTAAGCTTCAATCTTTTTCTTCTGATCTTCTCAACCTATTTCCTTGTTTTTTATTCTGAAAGTGATAAACTTCAGAAATGGCGTTACTTTTCATGGATATTTATCGGTTTCAATGGTTCTCTTTTTCCTTTTCATCTCTTGGTGGGACTGAATTGGCTAGGACGTCGTAAGTCAACGAATTTCCCTCCCATAATTTCTATGGATCCAGCATATGTCTGGGTCCCTATTGTAAGTTATCTCTTTTTCTTTTTCTTGGGGCTGGGCATTCTGCTTTTGATTATACGGATAGAAAAGCGAAGAAGGAGGCGCAAATGGAATGAGAGACCAAGAGACAAAAGAAGGTCAAACTAAAGAAGATCAAAATGAGAAAAATCCATAAAAAGTATTCTTTGGTAGCTCACGTCCAATTGTGGCTGGAAAGACATTCAAAGCTTGCTTCTTTTATGGATGGTGGTATAATATTATTTTCTATTTTTAGTATCATGTATGTGTTGTTCGGGACATCACTTATCCCGAAACCATATCAAGAACTGTCCTATGTCTTTTTGGTGCACACACTCTATCAAGGTATTTTTAGAGATGGTTTTAGCAATAAGGTTTCAGTACAAGGATTTTTAAAAACTTTTCTATTCATAAACGGACCTATTTTTCTCCTCCACTTAATTGTGGGGGTGAAAGGGAGAAATGTTAAAAAAATTCCTTCCTTATTATCTGTTGATTATCACTACATCTGGCTTCCAATTGCTACCTATCTAATCTTTTTCATCATTCCAGCGATATTGATGGTGATTTTGAAATATAAGGACAAAAAGAGGAAAAATCATGACAAAAGAAAATCGAACTAAGTTATTTTCATTTAAAACTCTCTATTTGACTTTGCTAGCTTTTGTGATTCTTCATTTGGTGTTGTTGGTTTTTGGTCTATCCTTTACTCCAGTTTTGTGGAATAGTTGGTTTTTCATTCTTTGTTTGACCTTCTTAATCCATCCCTGGAGAATTTTTTATAGGACAAGAGATTTTCAATGGTATCACCTAATTTTCCAGTTATTTAGTGGATTGGTGGCACTTTATCTTTGGTTTGCAGCATTTTTTGTTTTGTCCATTATGTCGGATCCAGCTATTCCCATCAATATAGACTATCACATACAAGATAAGGAAATCATTATTGTTAGAGGTTTTGTGGTCCACAGTACCTATGAACATCATGAGTTGATCAATCCCTTTATCATGAAGTCAGAAGTAAAATACAACGAAGATACATTTTAATAACTTAGAAAGCGAGCAAATCTATGTCCCGTGCCCAAGCAACCATTTTAACCAACATCTGTCTGATTGAAGACCTCGAAACCCAGCGCGTGGTGATGCAGTATCGTTCACCCGAAAACAATCGCTGGTCTGGCTATGCCTTTCCAGGAGGACATGTTGAGAATGGCGAGGCCTTTGCCGAGTCTGTCATTCGTGAGATTTATGAAGAAACAGGTCTAACCATTCAGAATCCACAACTAGTCGGCATTAAAAACTGGCCCTTAGATACAGGTGGGCGCTACATCGTCGTTTGCTATAAAGCGACAGAGTTTAGTGGAAATCTCCAATCCTCAGAGGAAGGAGAAGTATCTTGGGTGCAAAAAGACCAGATTCCAAACTTGGATCTGGCCTATGATATGTTGCCTTTGATGGAAATGATGGAAGCACCTGACAAGTCTGAATTCTTCTATCGCCACCGCACAGAGGATGGCTGGGAAAAAGAAATTTTCTAGTCTTTTACTAAATAACCTAACTGATCCAAGGCCTCCTCGATATAGTGGAGGTCTTGTTGTGTCTCGGCTTCAACAAGGTGGTAATGGATGCCGTCTGTCAATTCAGCAAGGGGTCTAAAGTCTGAATTCTCGACTTGTTCCAGAAAGTGCTGGACATCTCGGAGGCAAGTTAGTTTGAGTAGGGTTTCAATTTCTCCATAAACGGGATGATCGATTAAGATATTTTGAACACGACCGCCATTATCTACAATGGCTAGTAGTTCCTGACCGATTTCTTCCAGTTCATGTTTTACTTTAAAGAGTTTGTGGACGTAGGGGCTGGCATCATTTTCTTTGTAGATATAACCACGATTGGTGGATAGGATAGGAGCTCCATCTGCTCGGAGAATAGCGATGTCCTGTACAATGACTTGGCGCGTAACATGAAAGTGTTCAGCCAAGGTTTGGCCATTGAGGGCTTTTGGTGCCTCTTTTAACAGTTTAAGAAGAGCCTGTTTGCGATCTTTTGTCATAGTTTTTCCTTTTAGCGACGTTTTCGAAGCACTTTAAATACAGCTAGTGCTAAGGTATAGTCTACCATACTATGGACAATTGTTCCAAAACCAACTAGGACAAATAGAACATAAAACATATTTTCAACGTTTGTCCCTGAAGTAGCATAGAAGATGATACAAGCTACCACCTCAGCGATAGCATGAACAACACCCAAAACAATGTTAAAAATCCAAGATGCCTTTGGTTTATCCAAGGTTTCAGGGAATTTCTTTAAGTACAAAGCTCCCAGAATACCAAAAACGATGTGAGAGAAGGCACGGAGTACAATAACAGGCGGATAGCCTGCCATCAGAAAACCGAGACTAGAAGCAATAATCACAAAAGCAGCCATCAAAGGCGAGAGAAACATGGCGATAAAGATGGCGATATGACTTCCCAAGGTGTAAGAAGCCGGTGGGATAACGATTTTAAATGGCATAACGATTGGAATCAAAATCGCTATTGCAGTGAGTAGGGCAGTCATAGTCATAAACTGCGTTTTTTTCCGTATATCCATAAGAACCTCCATTTATCTGTATATACACAAGTATAGTACAATAAATCCCCAATCAAGTCAAGAAGCATTATTGATTTTTCAGGAAAATTTGGTTAAAATGTGGTAAAGAATAATAGGAACTGAGGAGAAAATGTGATGGTACTTTTTGTTTACCTAATCGTGGTAATCGTGATGATGTCAAAACAGAAAAGTGAAGGAAAAGTAGTCTCAGGTTGGACTCGCTTCCTAGTTTATAGTTTATTAGTCCTTTCGCTACTCTCTCTATTAGCAAGTGGCCTGGCTGTTTCACTCTTTAGCCTTCCTTTATTAGGTTTTCTTTTGATGGCAGCAATACTCGAAATTGCTTATTTCGTCAGATTGGTGATTGCATTTGGTTTGGTTTTACTATCTCTAACCCTATACTTGGATAGCCAGAAAAGCCAGCAACCTACCCCTCTTTCGTATCATCTCTTGCGCTTTGGCTTTCACATTCTATTGATGTTTCTCATGTTTTAAATGCTAAACTCCACCTTCAGGACGAAAGTGGAGTTGTTTTTTTATTTCTTCAGAGTTTCGAGACGGGGAACAATTGCTACTGTTAGAACGGCAGAGATGACAAGCTCGGCAATTGAGTTTGTAGAAATAACGGTTGCCAGGAGTTTTTGGATATTGCCATCGAAGACATTTCCAAAAAGGAAGAAGATTCCCCCAAGGACAAAGACGGTGTTGGTAAGGGAACCGAGAGCACCAGCAAAGATGAGACCTGTTCTGTTTTTTAATAATTTATAAACCAAGCAAGGTGTCAGCCCAATCAAAACGCGAGGGACAATAGCGATAATCGCAGAGTAAATGTTTCCGTTCGGTACGAATGGTGAGAAGAGGTAGCTGGTTGGAAGGATGGTAATCGTATTTACCGTTAAGCTCAATAGTCCCATAAGAAAACCAAGTGTAACCCCAACCCGAGGGCCATAGATGATACTAGCAATAATGACTGGAATATGAACGATAGTTGGTTTGATTGGAAATGGGAAGAGATTAAAGAGGAGAGAACTCAAAAAGTGGATAACGAGCATAACTGCAAAAAAGATAGCAATCGGTGCAATGTTAGAGCGTTTGTTCATCGAGGGTTTCCTTTATTCTTTCTAAAATAGTATTCAGGTCAGCTAGGGCGCCTTTGCCGTGATCGCCACAGGCTAGTAGAGATTCTTTTGGAGAGATGATCTGATAACCATAGGTCTCTAATGTTTTTAGATTAGCCTGACTTGCCGGATGGTCATACATCTTTGTATTCATGGCTGGTGCGACTAACTTTTTGACGTGGTCTGGCAGAGCAAGCGCTGTGCTTGTCACCATGTTGTCCGCAAATCCGTGGGCTAACTTTGCGATGGTATTAGCAGTAGCTGGGGCTACAATAAAAAGGTCAGTCCTTTTGCCTAGTTCGATATGATTGACTTGATCAGGATAAGGTTCCTTCATGACATCAAGATGGACAGGATTTTGAGAAAGGACCTGTAGTGTCAACGGTTGGATAAACTCTCTCGCTGCCTCAGTCATTAAGACAGTGACATCATGGCCTTGTTTTTTTAAAGAACTGACTAAATCAGCTGATTTATAGGAGGCGATGGAACCTGTCACTGCGATGAGAATATTTGCCATGGCTTTCCTTTCTATGAATCGTATGCTTGAATTTTTTCAAGGAGGAGGTTTGCTATTTCCTCTTTGGTTTGAACGGTTTGGAGTTGCTCTTCCTCAACAAAGATTGCATGATGCTGATTTGCTGAGATTTGAGTCAGGTCATTTGCGATGATTAAGTCTGCTTGGTTCTTGATGAGACTTTTTCTAGCAATGTCAACCAGATGATCTTCTGTAACATCAACCAGCAGTTTAAAGCCAATCAGATGAATAGCTGGATTCCATTCCTTGACTAGAGAGATGATTTTGGGTGTTTTTTTCAGGAATAAAACCTGAACTTCATCAGTTGAAGAAATCTTAGCTTCTTTATTTTTCTTATCTAATAATTCTTCCAGGTTAGAGCTCGTCTTAACTTCATCTAGTCCAGTCATATAAACAGGAGTGTAGTCAGACACAGCCATTGAGTGGATTAAGACCTGATATTCCTTAACAAGTTCTTGCATCCCAACTAGAAGGTCGTTGGTATTATCAATCTCTAGAATGCTTAGGTTGGGATGAGCTTCTGGCTTCAGAGCTCGTTTTGTCGTTATCAAACAAACTTCATGCCCCGCAGCAAGTAAGGTTTCTGTAATGATTTTTCCCAAGCGACCTGTAGAATGGTTAGTGATAGCGCGGACGCTATCGATAGCTTCACTGGTACCGCCCGATGTAACTAAAATTTTCATAGCACTATTGTACACAAAAATAAACGGTAAGTAAAATGAAAGTGATAAAATTTTTGGGTAAAAACGAAGCTCTACTATAGTTTCAAACTATAAAGCCATATAAAATTTTTCAAAGGACTCTAAAAATCTTTAAAATAAGGATATTTACGAACGTTTAGAGAGTTTAAGGATGTTAAAAATCTTGTTTTGTGTTATAATGAATTATCACATTAGAGGCTAGAGGAGTTTTGAATGAAAACAGATATTGAAATTGCACAGAGTATTAAGTTGAAACCAATCGTTGATGTTGTAGAGAAATTGGGTATTTCTTACGACGATTTGGAATTGTATGGAAAGTACAAAGCTAAGCTCAGCTTTGATAAAATTCGTGCAGTTGAGAGCAATCCAGTTGGGAAATTGATCTTGGTAACTGCTATCAATCCAACGCCTGCAGGTGAAGGGAAATCAACCATTACCATTGGTCTTGCGGATGCCTTGAACAAGATTGGTAAGAAAACCATGATTGCTATTCGCGAACCATCTCTTGGCCCAGTAATGGGTATTAAGGGTGGTGCTGCTGGTGGTGGTTATGCCCAAGTGTTGCCAATGGAAGACATCAACCTTCACTTTACTGGGGATATGCATGCCATTACAACTGCTAATAATGCCCTTTCTGCCTTGATCGACAATCACTTGCACCAAGGAAATGAGCTGGGAATCGACCAACGTCGTATCCTCTGGAAACGTGTTGTGGACTTGAACGACCGCGCTCTTCGTCATGTGACTGTTGGACTTGGTGGCCCTCTAAACGGTATTCCTCGTGAGGACGGTTTTGATATTACAGTTGCTTCTGAAATCATGGCCATTCTTTGCTTGGCGACTGATATTGAAGACTTGAAACGCCGTTTAGCTAATATTGTTATCGGTTATCGCTATGACCGTACACCAGTTTCTGTAGGTGATTTGCAGGTTGAAGGTGCTTTAGCATTGATTTTGAAAGATGCTATTAAGCCAAACTTGGTTCAGACAATTTACGGTACACCTGCCTTTGTACACGGTGGTCCATTTGCCAATATCGCTCACGGATGTAACTCTGTTTTGGCAACAAGCACAGCCCTTCACTTGGCTGATTATACAGTCACTGAAGCTGGTTTTGGTGCGGACCTTGGTGCTGAGAAATTCCTTGATATCAAGACACCAAACTTGCCAACTTCACCAGATGCTGTTGTCATCGTCGCAACCCTTCGTGCCCTTAAGATGAATGGTGGTGTGGCTAAGGATGCTTTGACAGAGGAAAATGTAGAAGCAGTTCGTTCAGGTTTTGCTAACTTGAAACGCCACGTTGAGAACATCCGCAAGTTTGGTATTCCAGCAGTTGTAGCTATCAATGAATTTGTTTCTGATACAGAGGCTGAAATTGCAGCCTTGAAAGAACTTTGTGCTTCTATTGATGTACCAGTAGAATTGGCTAGTGTCTGGGCTGATGGCGCAGAAGGTGGTGTAACACTTGCCGAAACACTTGTCAAGACAATCTCTGAAAATCCAGCCAACTATACTCGTCTTTATGACAATGACCTTTCTGTCCAAGAAAAGATTGAAAAGATTGTTACTGAAATCTACCGTGGTAGCAAAGTGAACTTTGAGAAGAAAGCTCAAACGCAAATTGCCCAAATCGTTCAAAACGGATGGGACAAATTGCCAATCTGTATGGCTAAAACCCAATATAGTTTCTCTGATAATCCAAATGCACTTGGAGCTCCAGAAAACTTTGAAATTACCATCCGTGAATTGGTACCAAAATTGGGTGCAGGCTTCATCGTTGCCCTAACTGGTGATGTCATGACCATGCCAGGACTTCCAAAACGACCAGCAGCTCTCAACATGGATGTTGAAAGCGACGGAACAGTCCTAGGCTTGTTCTAATATATTGCAATTGACTTTAAATGAGTTTGGAATACTATCCAAGCTCATTTTCGATTTTAGTTAGAAAGAGGAATATATGCCAACGATCCGAACAGTAAGGGAGTCTGATATTCTAGACCTGCTTGCTATTTATGCTCCTTATGTCCTTAATACAGCCATTACATTTGAATATGAGGTGCCAAGTGTTGAAGAATTTCAAAGAAGAATCCAAAAGACCTTGCTTAAATATCCTTATCTAGTATTAGAGGAAGAGGGCAAAATTTTGGGATATGCCTATGCTTCCACCTATTATGATAGGAGAGCCTATGATTGGTCAGTCGAAGTGTCAATTTACTTGCATCAAGAAGCCAAAGGTCGAGGGTTAGGGAGTCTACTCTATGACCGTCTGGAGGAAGAACTAGTGTCTAGGGGTTACTTACGCTTCTTAGCTTGTATTGCTTTACCGAATGATAGAAGCATTTCTCTTTACCAAAAGAGAGGCTATGAACAAGTAGCTCATTTCCCTAAGATAGGCTATAAGTTTGGAAAATGGCATGATATCGTTTGGATGCAAAAGTCATTGACTCCTCCTGATGATATGAGAGAGTAGAATTCAACACGTAACCAGTCTAGGTAAAGATATTTTCCCTAATTTCTGATATAATAGAAACATTGACTTCAAGAGTAAGGAAGAGAAAATGAACGCATTATTGAATGGAATGAATGACCGTCAGGCTGAGGCGGTGCAAACGACAGAAGGGCCATTATTGATCATGGCTGGGGCTGGTTCTGGGAAGACTCGTGTTTTAACTCACAGAATCGCCTACTTGATTGATGAAAAGATGGTCAATCCTTGGAATATTTTGGCCATTACCTTTACCAATAAGGCTGCGCGTGAGATGAAGGAGCGTGCCTATGGGCTCAATCCAGCAACCCAGGACTGTCTGATTGCGACCTTTCACTCCATGTGTGTTCGTATCCTACGTCGCGATGCGGATCATATTGGCTATAACCGAAATTTCACTATTGTGGATCCAGGTGAACAGCGAACCCTCATGAAACGCATTCTCAAGCAGTTGAACTTGGATCCGAAAAAATGGAATGAACGGACCATTTTGGGAACCATTTCTAATGCCAAAAACGATTTGATTGATGATGTGGCTTATGCTGCTCAGGCTGGCGATATGTACACGCAAATCGTGGCTCTGTGTTATACAGCCTATCAAAAAGAGCTTCGTCAGTCTGAGTCCGTTGACTTTGATGATTTGATTATGTTGACTTTGCGTCTCTTTGATCAGAATCCTGATGTCTTGACCTACTATCAGCAGAAGTTCCAGTACATTCATGTTGATGAGTACCAAGATACCAACCATGCCCAGTACCAATTGGTCAAACTTTTGGCTTCGCGCTTTAAAAATATCTGCGTGGTCGGTGATGCGGACCAGTCTATCTATGGTTGGCGTGGGGCCGATATGCAGAATATATTGGATTTTGAGAAAGATTACCCTAACGCCAAGGTCGTTTTGTTAGAGGAAAATTATCGTTCAACAAAAACCATTCTCCAAGCAGCCAACGATGTCATCAAAAACAATCAAAATCGCCGCCCCAAGAATCTCTGGACCCAGAATGCGGATGGAGAGCAGATTATTTACTATCGCGCAAATGACGAACAGGATGAGGCTGTTTTTGTAGTTAAAACTATAGATGAACTTGGTCGAACTCAAAACTTCCTCCACAAGGATTTTGCAGTTCTTTATCGGACTAATGCGCAATCCCGTACTATTGAGGAAGCCCTGCTTAAGTCCAATATTCCTTATACTATGGTCGGCGGGACCAAGTTCTACAGCCGTAAGGAAATCCGTGACATTATCGCTTATCTTAACCTCATTGCCAATTTGAGTGATAATATCAGTTTTGAGCGTATTATCAACGAACCAAAACGCGGAATTGGCCCAGGAACGGTTGAGAAAATCCGTGATTTTGCCAATATGCAAGAGATGTCGATGCTAGACGCTTCAGCCAATATCATGTTATCAGGAATCAAAGGAAAGGCAGCCCAGTCTATCTGGGATTTTGCCAATATGATTCTGGATTTGCGGGAGCAACTGGACCAATTAACCATTACAGAATTAGTTGAAGCAGTATTGGAAAAAACTGGTTATATCGATATTCTTACTGCCCAAGCGACCTTGGAGAGCAAGGCTCGAGTTGAAAATATCGAGGAATTCCTGTCCGTTACCAAGAACTTTGATGACAACCCTGATAGCCAGGAAGAAGAAACTGGTTTGGACAAACTCAGTCGATTCTTGAATGATTTGGCTTTGATTGCAGACACAGATTCAGGCAGTCAGGAGACATCGGAAGTAACCTTGATGACCTTACACGCTGCTAAGGGACTGGAGTTCCCAGTTGTCTTTATCATCGGGATGGAGGAAAATGTCTTTCCACTTAGCCGTGCAGCTGAAGATCCAGATGAACTAGAAGAAGAACGTCGTTTGGCTTATGTAGGAATTACACGCGCAGAAAAGATCCTCTATCTGACCAATGCCAACTCACGCTTGCTTTTCGGTCGTACAAACTATAATCGCCCAACTCGTTTTATCAATGAAATCAGTTCGGACTTGCTTGAGTATCAAGGTTTGGCCCGTCCAGCTAACACTAGTTTCAAAGCTTCGTATAGCAGTGGTGGAGTGGCCTTTGGTCAAGGAATGAGTTTGGCTCAGGCCCTTCAAGAACGGAAACGCAATGCCGCACCAAACTCTATCCAGTCAAGTAGTCTCCCATTTGGACAGTTTTCAGCCGGAAATGAAAAAGATTCGACTGATACAAGTTGGTCTATTGGAGATATTGCTCTCCACAAGAAGTGGGGAGAGGGAACTGTTCTAGAAGTCTCTGGTAGCGGTGCTACGCAGGAATTGAAAATCAATTTCCCAGAAGTAGGACTGAAAAAACTCCTAGCCAGTGTAGCCCCAATTGAGAAAAAAATCTAATTTTTCATCCTTCTCACGAATAATAAAGTGAGGAGGATTTTTATGTACAGTATTTCATTCCAAGAAGATTCACTCTTGCCTAGAGAAAGACTAGTTAAAGAAGGAGTAGAGGCTCTGAGCAATCAAGAATTACTAGCTATTTTGCTCAGAACGGGAACGCGTCAGGCTAATGTTTTTGAAATCGCTCAGAAAGTCTTGAATAGTTTGACCAGTCTAACCGATCTGAAAAAAATGACCCTGCAGGAATTGCAGAGTCTGTCTGGTATAGGACGGATTAAGGCTATTGAACTACAAGCAGTGATTGAACTGGGGCATCGTATTCATAAACACGAAACCCTTGAGATGGAAAGTATTCTCAGCAGTCAAAAGCTAGCCAAGAAAATGCAACAGGAACTTGGTGATAAAAAACAAGAGCACCTAGTGGCGCTCTATCTCAATACTCAAAATCAAATCATCCATCAGCAAACTATTTTTATCGGCTCTGCGACACGCAGCATCGCTGAACCACGGGAAATCCTTCACTATGCTTTGAAGCATATGGCTACCTCAGTGATTCTCGTTCACAATCATCCATCCGGTGCTGTATCTCCTAGTCGAAATGATGACCATGTCACTAAACTAGTCAAGGAAGCCTGCGAACTGATGGGGATTGTTTTCTTGGACCATTTGATTGTCTCACACTCGGATTACTTTAGTTACCGTGAAAAGACGGATTTGATTTAGAGTTCATTAACAACATAGTCAAACAACGTTTTATCTTTGGGGCGGTTTTCAAAGAGAAATTCAGGATGCCATTGAACACCAAGATAAGGGAAGCCGTCCGTAGTGGTCACAGCCTCAATAACTCCATCTTTAGGATCATGTGCTACAACCTTAAGATTTGAAGCTAAATCTTTAATGCTCTGGTGGTGGAAGGAGTTGATATGAGAGATTTCTCCATAGATCTCTCGGAGAATTGTATCAGGTTCCGTTACGAGGTGTTGTGTTGTGTATTCGGCTGAACAGTCCTGCCAATGATCCTCGATATCTTGGTGAAGCGTGCCTCCCATGGCGACATTGAAAAGTTGAGTACCCCGACAAACAGAGAAAATTGGTTTCTTCTGCTTAATCGCTTCTTTGATAAGTGCTAGTTCAAAAATATCTCTTTGAAGGTGGTAGTCATCACTATCAATAGCCTTTGGTTCACCATAGTATTTTGGATCAACATTTTGCCCACCCGTTAAGATGAGCTTATCAATGATACTGATGTAATGGGTAGCCATTTCTTGATCACCAATCGGTAGGATGATTGGAATTCCGCCAGCGTCCTTGACTCCTTCAACAAAGCCTTTTGCTGCATAGCTCATCATGATGTCATCATCTGGATGAGCTTTTTCATTTCCTGTAATCCCAATAACTGGTTTTTTCATAAATGCTTTCGCTTTCTAATCCTCTTTACGCATAAAATAGAGGAGGGTTTGGAGTTCGCTTGTCAAATCGACATACTGAACGACTACATCTTTTGGGAGGTGAAGGTGAACAGGTGAAAAACTGAGAATACCTTTTATACCTGCATCAACCAAAAGGTTAGCAACTTCTTGTGATTTAACACTTGGAACTGTTAGGATAGCAGTTTTGACATCTGCTTCTTTGATTTTTTCTTTAATCTGTGAGATACCATAGATTGGAATTCCATCAGGTGTCTGGCTTCCAACTTCTGGATGGTCATCTAGGTCAAAGGCCATGATAATTTTCATCTTGTTACGCTCGTGGAAGCGGTAGTGGAGAAGGGCATGGCCCATATTTCCGATTCCAACCAACATAACATTTGTAATTGAGTTATCATTTAGGAGATCAGCAAAAAAATTCATCAATTTTTTGACATCGTAACCAAAACCACGACGACCTAGTTCGCCAAAATAGGAAAAATCCCGACGAACGGTCGCAGAATCGATACCGATAGCCTCTGCAATTTGCTTGGAGTTGGCACGTTCGATTTTTTCTGCATGAAATCGCTTGAAAATTCGATAGTAGAGAGAGAGTCTTTTTGCTGTTGCTTTTGGAATAGCAGACTGTTTATCTTTCACAAAATCACAACCTTTCTATTCTTCTATTTTATAGAAACATTGTGAAAAAATCAACAAAAACAAGAAAAAACTAAGAAATTTCTTAGTTTTTATCTGAAAAATGAACTTGTGATAGAAAACGGTAGAGATCGCCAACCAATCCTTGATAAATCACCTTATCATTCAGCGTTAAGGAGCTGATTAGGAGAGTATCAGGTAGGGTCACACAGCCTGATAGAGATAACATAAGCTCTTCGTAATCCTTATATTCAAGTGTACGTTCTACGTGATAGTTATCTTGATAGGTAAGTCGATACATAGTCAATTATCTTTCTTCTTTAGTGAAGATACTGCGTTCTACTAAACTGTCCATGAGGAAGTAGAATTTTTCCTGATGAATGTGGTTGTCTTCTGATTTAAAGATATTAACCAAACGAAGGCCTGACTTGTCAGTGATGTTGAGTTTAGCACCTGTAAGGTTTTTGTTGATGATGATTTTTAGCTTGAAACCTTCACCGCTGTTGGGTACTTTTTCAAGTAGACGAGTTAGTTCGAAGTTTCCTACCTTTGTTTCAAAGAAAGTATTGTCTTTCAGTGTGAACTTTTTGACAGATGGGTTAAGTGTGTAGTCGTAGCGGCAGTTTTGTAGTTTAATGGTTTTTTCGAATGCCATTAGATTAATCTCCAATAATATTTTTTAAAGTTTGTGCGAGTTGTTTCAGTTCTTCCTCAGTGTTAAGAGGAGAAAGACTGATACGGACAGATTCTGTTAAACGATGTGAATCTGGTCCATAAAAAGCTTCAAGCACATGACTGGTTTGCACAATACCAGCAGTACAAGCTGAACCGGTAGAAATTGAAATTCCCTCAAGGTCTAACCGAAGTAAAAGCAAATCATTTTTCTGACCAGGAAAGCCAATGTTGACAACATAAGGTAGTTGGTGATTGCTTTCATTGAGATAGTAATCGAGACCTGCAATTTCTTCTAAAAAAGCAGATTTGAGTGCGCTTAGTTTTTGGTAATGCTCAACTTGATAATCCAGATCTTCTTTGAGAGCAGCAACCATGCCTACAATGGCTGCAAGGTTTTCTGTTCCAGCCCGTTTTTTTTGCTCTTGGTCCCCGCCGTGAAGGTAGGAATCAAAGTCCATAGATGAAGCGTAGAGGAAACCAACTCCTTTTGGTCCATGGAATTTGTGGGCAGAAGCACTAAGGAAATCAATTCCTAATTCCTCAGGATGGATAGGAATTTTCCCGATGGCTTGTACAGCATCTACATGATAAGCAGCAGGATGGTCTTTTAAAATATGTCCAATCTCAGCGATAGGTAAGAGACTCCCTGTTTCATTATTAGCATACATGGTTGAAACGAGGATGGTATCGTCACGTAAAGCTTCTTGAATTTGCTGGGCAGTTATTTCTTGATTTACTGGTTGGATGATGGTTGCTTCAAAACCAAAATGTTGAACCAGATAATCGATAGTCTCAAGCACAGAATGGTGTTCAATAGCTGTAGTAATGATATGTTTTCCACGTTCTTGATGACGGAGACAATAGCCGATAATGGCTGTATTGTTACTTTCTGTACCGCCAGATGTGAAAAAGATATGTTGAGGTTTGGTTCCTAGTAAGTGAGCTAAGTCCTGACGAGCTTCTCGTAAGAGTTTACCAGCCTGCCGACCATGACCATGAATACTAGAAGGATTACCATGAGTTTCTTTCATGACCTTGGTCATTTCTGCAATAGCTACTGCTGACATAGGAGTCGTTGCAGCATTGTCCAAATAAATCAAAGAATCACCTTATTTCTTTTTGTTGTAAGCAAAGAGTGGGCTGACTGGTTTTCTTTCATGGATGCGGACGATAGCATCTCCGATTAATTCGCTAGCAGTAATGTAGCATACATTTTCTGGAGTTCTTTCTTTGGTCGCTACGGAGTCTGTCACAAGGATTTCCTTGATGTTTGTAGCATCAAGAAGATCTGCTGCCCCTTCAACAAATAAACCGTGACTAGATACTGCATAAATCTCAGTTGCGCCTTCACGTTCAACGATTTTGGCTGCTTCAGAGAAAGTACGACCAGTATTTAGGATATCGTCAATCAAGATAGCCTTTTTGCCTTCAACATCCCCAATGATATAGCCTTCGTTACGATCAGAATCGTCTTGGGCGTAGTCAATGATAGCGATAGGAGCATCAAGATATTCAGCCAAACTACGTGCACGTTTAACACCAGAGTTCTTTGGACTGACAACAACAACATCAGAACCAAGAAGCCCTTTATCACAGTAGTGCTTAGCAAATAGAGGAACAGTATAAAGATTATCTACAGGAATATCAAAGAAACCTTGGACCTGAACAGCGTGGAGGTCCAGCGTTAGAACACGGCTTACACCAGCTTTGACAAGCATATTGGCAACCAGTTTCGCAGTGAGGGGTTCGCGAGAAGAAGCGATACGATCCTGACGCGCATAACCAAAGTAAGGAAGGACAACGTTGATACTATGTGCACTTGCGCGTACACAAGCGTCAACCATGATCAACAACTCCATCAAGTGGTTGCTAACAGGGTAGCTGGTTGACTGGATGATGTAGACATCGTAACCACGGACACTTTCTTCAATGTTGACCTGGATTTCGCCGTCAGAAAATTGTCGAGAGGATAATTTCCCGAGAGGTACACCAACTGTATCCGCAATCTTTTGAGCGATTTCATGATTAGAGTTTAGGGTGAAAAGTTTCATGTTGTTTCTATCTGACATTATAGACCGTCCTCTGTAAACTTTGCGAATCTTCTTTGAGAAACCTTTGTTTTTCAAAGCCAGATTCTTTTATTTTTATCTTTTCTATTTTACCAAAAAAAGGAGATTATTTCAGCTTTTTTTCATGCTTTTAATAAAACGAATTAATTTTGATGGAGCTTTCTGATAAGTTATCTGATTTTCATCTAAAAATCTCTTAAAATCAGCTTTCCCTTTTTCATGGTCGGTGACTTCAAGCTCGAGTTCATAGTCCGTCTGGTCAAAGTAGTGACTTTCATCTAAAGCCATTAAGCCAATCTCAGTTTTCATTTCATAACGAAGGGTTGAAAGGCAGCCTAGAACAAGCCAGTCATGGCTTTCAATACCAATCTTAGCGAGCTTCTCTAGAACGAGCCCTTGAGGTAGTTTTTGTTTTTCTAGGTATGATTCAGCTTCTGGAAGAGTTAGTTTCTGGTTGTATTCCATATTTCCTACAGTTTGAGGTAATTTCAAGGTCAACTCCGCCCAATCTGAAAAGGTGCGAAAGCGCATGGCAACCTTCTTTTCACGCAATTGGAAATCTGGCGTGTCAATGTAGTAGTTCTTCTGAAGAACGGGTTGGATATGGGAAAACTGTTTTTTTAGATGATCATATTCCTCTTTTTTCAGAAGTGTTTTCAATTCTATTTCTAAATGTTTCATTTTTTCAACCTTTTCTATATCTTTGAAAGCGATTTATGGTATAATGGACAATGTATTTATTGTATACGAATGTACTGAAAAAATCAAAGATTTTCGACAGAGCAATCAAACATTATAAGGGAGAGAGTATGACCATAGAATGGGAAGAATTTTTAGATCCTTACATTCAGGCTGTTGGTGAATTGAAGATTAAACTTCGGGGGATTCGCAAACAGTATCGTAAGCAAAACAAGCATTCTCCGATTGAGTTTGTAACGGGTCGGGTAAAACCGATTGAAAGTATTAAAGAAAAAATGGCTCGTCGAGGAATTACTTATGCAAGTCTAGAACATGATCTGCAAGATATTGCTGGTTTACGTGTCATGGTTCAGTTTGTTGATGACGTTAAAGAGGTAGTTGAGATTCTACGTAAACGCCAAGATATGAGAGTCGTTCAGGAACGAGACTATATCACTCATCGTAAGGCTTCGGGCTATCGTTCTTATCACGTGGTTGTTGAGTACACGGTTGATACGATCAACGGGGCTAAGACGATTTTGGCGGAAATTCAAATACGGACTTTAGCCATGAATTTCTGGGCTACGATTGAACACTCGCTCAATTATAAATATCAGGGCGATTTTCCAGAAGAAATCAGGAAAAGACTGGAAATCACGGCCAAAATAGCCTATCAACTGGATGAAGAAATGGGTAAGATTCGTGATGATATTCAGGAAGCGCAGGCTCTCTTTGATCCATTGAGCAGAAAACTAAACGATGGTGTAGGAAATAGTGACGATACAGATGAAGAATACAGATAAACGAGTTGACCTCATAGCAAATAGAAAGCCACAAAGTCAGAAGGTCTTGCATGAGCTGAGGGAAAAACTCAAGAAACAACATTTTATACTGAACGATACCAATCCCGACATCGTGATTTCGATTGGTGGTGACGGGATGCTTTTGTCCGCTTTCCACAAGTATGAGAATCAGTTAGACAAAGTTCGATTTGTAGGTGTTCATACAGGGCATTTGGGATTTTACACAGATTATCGTGATTTTGAGCTGGATCAGTTGGTGACCAATCTTCTGCTAGACACTGGTGCCAAAGTTTCCTATCCAGTCTTGAATGTCAAGGTAACGCTTGAAAATGGAGAAGTGAAAATCTTCCGGGCCTTAAATGAAGCGAGTATCCGTCGATCAGACCGGACCATGGTGGCAGATATCATCATTAACCATGTTCCGTTCGAGCGATTTCGTGGAGATGGAGTGACTGTTTCAACGCCGACGGGAAGTACTGCCTACAACAAGTCCTTGGGTGGAGCTGTCTTGCATCCGACCATTGAAGCCTTGCAGTTGACAGAGATAGCAAGTCTTAACAACCGAGTCTATCGCACTTTGGGTTCATCAATCATTATCCCTAAAAAAGATAAGATTGAACTATTACCGACACGCAATGATTACCATACGATATCAGTCGATAACAGCGTCTATTCTTTCCGTAATATCGAACGGATTGAGTATCAAATCGACCATCACAAGATTCACTTCGTAGCGACTCCAAGCCACACTAGTTTCTGGAATCGTGTCAAAGATGCCTTCATCGGCGAGGTGGATGAATGAGGTTCGAATTTACCGCAGATGACCACGTCAAAGTTAAAACTTTCCTCAAGAAACATGAGGTTTCTAAGGGACTTTTGGCTAAGATTAAGTTTCGAGGTGGGGCTATTCTGGTCAATGGCCAACCTCAAAATGCGACTTATCTCTTAGATGTTGGAGACAGGGTAACTATTGATATTCCAGCAGAGGAAGAATTTGAGAGCCTTGAAGCTATTGATCGACCACTTGATATCTTGTATGAGGATGATCATTTTCTGGTTTTGAATAAACCTTATGGAGTAGCTTCCATCCCCAGTGTCAATCATTCCAACACCATTGCCAATTTTATCAAGGGCTACTATGTCAAGCAAAACTATGAAAACCAGCAAGTTCACATCGTGACTAGGCTTGATAGAGATACTTCTGGTTTGATGCTTTTTGCCAAGCACGGCTACGCTCATGCACGTTTAGACAAGCAGTTACAACGAAAGTCTATCGAGAAACGTTACTTTGCTTTGGTTAAGGGAGCTGGTGTCTTGGAGCCTGAAGGGGAGATTATTGCCCCGATTGCGCGTGATATGGACTCCATTATCACGAGACGGGTTGCAAAAGGTGGGAAATACGCCCATACGTCTTATAAAGTTGTAGCGTCTTATGGAAATATTCACCTAGTCGATATTCGCCTGCATACTGGACGAACTCATCAGATCCGAGTGCATTTTTCTCACATCGGTTTTCCTCTTTTAGGAGACGATCTCTATGGAGGAAGTTTAGACGACGGCATTCAACGTCAAGCTCTGCATTGCCATTATTTATCTTTTTATCATCCTTTTCTAGAGCAAGATTTGCAATTAGAAAGCCCCTTACCGGATGATTTCAGCAATCTTATTACTCAGTTATCAACTAATACTCTTTAAAATCTATTTGGAGTATAATTTATTTTCTTAAAGGAGAAAACTCATGGAAGTTTTTGAAAGTCTCAAAGCCAACCTGGTTGGCAAAAATGCTCGTATCGTTCTCCCTGAAGGGGAAGAGCCACGTATTCTTCAAGCGACAAAACGCTTGGTAAAAGAAACAGAAGTAATTCCTGTTTTGCTTGGAAACCCTGAAAAAATTAAAATTTATCTTGAAATTGAAGGGATCATGGATGGTTATGAAGTGATTGATCCCCAACATTATCCTCAATTCGAAGAAATGGTTGCTGCCTTAGTAGAGCGTCGTAAGGGCAAAATGACTGAAGAAGAAGCGCGCAAAGTTTTGGTTGAAGATGTCAACTACTTTGGTGTGATGCTAGTCTACTTGGGCTTGGTTGACGGTATGGTATCTGGTGCGATTCACTCAACTGCCTCAACAGTTCGCCCGGCCCTACAAATCATTAAAACTCGTCCAAACGTAACTCGTACTTCAGGTGCCTTCCTTATGGTACGTGGGACAGAACGTTACCTATTTGGAGACTGTGCCATTAACATCAATCCAGATGCAGAAGCCTTGGCTGAAATTGCGATCAACTCAGCAATCACAGCTAAGATGTTTGGTATTGAACCTAAAATTGCTATGCTAAGCTATTCTACTAAAGGTTCAGGATTTGGTGAAAGTGTTGATAAGGTCGTAGAAGCAACTAAAATTGCTCACGACTTGCGTCCCGACCTTGAGATTGATGGTGAGTTGCAATTTGACGCTGCCTTTGTTCCTGAAACTGCAGCTCTTAAAGCTCCAGGAAGTAATGTAGCTGGTCAAGCAAATGTCTTTATCTTCCCAGGTATCGAAGCAGGAAATATTGGGTACAAGATGGCAGAACGTCTCGGTGGTTTTGCGGCTGTAGGACCTGTTTTGCAAGGTTTGAACAAACCTGTTAACGACCTTTCTCGTGGATGTAATGCAGATGATGTGTACAAGTTGACCCTTATCACAGCAGCTCAAGCAGTTCATCAATAAGATTTAGTCCTCTTTCCCATGGGAAGAGGCTTTTTAGTACTGAGAAAAGGACAGTTAGAAGCTTCTATGTTATACTAGATATATGTTAGATTTGAAAGAATACGGTATCGTCATGTGGCCAGAGGAGAAGATTATTTCTTTTCGTGAAAAACTCCTCAACTGGTATGATGAAAACAAGCGAGATTTACCATGGCGTAGAAGTAAAAATCCTTATCACATCTGGGTATCTGAAATCATGCTCCAGCAGACCAGAGTGGATACAGTTATTCCATACTACGAACGATTCTTGGACTGGTTTCCAACTGTTGAAAGTCTGGCGAATGCCCCTGAAGAGCGTCTGCTGAAGGCTTGGGAGGGTTTGGGCTATTATTCTCGAGTACGCAATATGCAGGCTGCAGCGCAGCAGATTATGACTGACTTTGGGGGTCAATTTCCAAACACCTATGAAGGCATTTCTAGTTTAAAAGGGATTGGCCCTTACACTGCGGGAGCTATTTCCAGTATCGCTTTTAATTTGCCTGAGCCAGCGGTTGATGGCAATGTCATGCGGGTTTTGGCACGCTTGTTTGAGGTTAATCATGATATCGGAGTTCCCAGCAATCGAAAGATTTTCCAATCCATGATGGAAATCTTGATTGACCCGAAACGACCAGGTGACTTTAACCAAGCTCTGATGGATTTAGGGTCTGACATAGAGGCTCCAGTTAACCCTCGACCAGAAGAAAGCCCTGTTAAGGACTTTAGCGCAGCCTATCAGAATGGCACCATGGGTCGTTATCCGATTAAAGAACCCAAGAAAAAGCCTCTCCCAATTTATCTCAAGGCTTTAGTTGTACGCAATGACCGTGGTCAATATCTACTTGAAAAAAATGAAAGCGAGAAACTACTAGCTGGTTTTTGGCATTTCCCACTGATTGAAGTTGACGATTTTTCAAGTGATGACAATCAACTAGATCTCTTTTCACAAGTCACAGAGGAAAGCAGAGTATTTGGGCCAAGTCCTCAAGAAAACTTTGAGCAAGATTATGATTTAGAAGTGAATTGGTCCCAGCAAGTATTTGACCAGGTCAAGCATGTTTTTAGTCATCGGAAATGGCATATTCAAATTCTAGCTGGTCAAGTGTCGGAAACAAAACAGTTTTCGGACAGAGAAATTCGCTGGATTTCTCCTCAGGAGTTTTCTGACTATCCACTTGCGAAACCTCAACAAAAAATTTGGCAGGCTTATAAAACAACTCTTGAAGATGAAGGCTTACAGTAGCCATTTGTGCCTTCTTTGCATTTTTTTGTTATAATAGATAGAGAAAAGGTGATAAAATGAAAAAAATATTAATTGTAGATGATGAGAAACCAATCTCAGATATTATTAAGTTTAATATGGCCAAGGAAGGTTATGAAGTTGTTACAGCCTTCAATGGTCGTGAGGCAATCGAGCTATTTGAAGCTGAGCAACCAGATATTATTATCCTTGACTTGATGCTACCTGAAATCGATGGTTTAGAAGTTGCTAAAGCTATTCGTAAGACTAGTAGCGTGCCGATTATCATGCTATCAGCTAAGGATAGCGAGTTTGACAAGGTTATTGGTTTAGAGTTAGGTGCAGATGATTATGTTACAAAACCTTTCTCAAATCGTGAGTTGCAGGCTCGTGTCAAGGCCCTGCTTCGTCGTACAGACCTGGTTTCAGTAGATAGCCAAGAGTCTGATGAGAAGAAGACGCAGCCTTTACAAATTGGTGATTTGGAAATCGTTCCAGATGCTTACGTGGCTAAGAAATATGGTGAGGAATTAGATTTGACCCACCGTGAGTTTGAACTTTTGTATCACTTGGCATCTCATATTGGTCAAGTGATTACGCGTGAACACTTGCTTGAGACTGTATGGGGATATGACTATTTTGGTGATGTTCGTACAGTGGACGTGACCATTAGACGCTTGCGTGAGAAAATAGAAGATACTCCAAGTCGTCCAGAGTACATTCTCACACGTCGTGGTGTTGGATACTATATGAGAAATAATGATTGAAGATATTAGACAAACTATTCTGACCAGCGATTTTATTTTTATCTTGATTTTACTGGGCTTTATCCTGGTGGTGACCTTGCTGTTACTGGAAAATCGTCGGGATAATATCCGTCTGAAGGAGATAAATCAAAAGGTTAAGGACTTGATTGCAGGTGATTATTCTCAAGTTTTGGACTTACAGGGCAGTACAGAAATCACCAATATTACCAATAACCTTAATGATTTGTCAGAAGTTATTCGTTTGACCCAAGAAAATCTGGAACAAGAGAGTAAAAGACTGCATAGTATTCTTTCTTACATGACAGATGGAGTGCTTGCGACTAATCGCCGTGGGCAGATTACCATGATTAACGACATGGCCAAGAAACAATTAGGTGTGCAGAAAGAGGATGTCCTTAACAAAAGCATTTTAGAATTGCTTAAGATAGAGGATGAGTATGAACTGCGTGACCTGATTACACAGATTCCTGAGTTGATGATTGATTCCCAAGATGTGAATGGTGAATTCCTGAGCCTTCGTGTACGTTTCGCTTTGGTTCGCCGTGAGTCTGGATTCATCTCGGGTTTGGTTGCCGTTTTACATGATACAACCGAGCAGGAGAAGGAAGAACGCGAACGGAGACTCTTCGTTTCAAACGTGAGTCATGAGCTGAGAACTCCTTTGACCAGTGTTAAATCTTATCTTGAAGCCTTGGACGAGGGAGCCTTGTATGATCCTGTAGCCCCTGATTTTATCAAGGTTTCACTCGATGAAACCAACCGTATGATGCGGATGGTGACAGATCTCTTGCATCTCTCTCGTATTGATAATGCGACTACTCAGTTGGATGTGGAGTTGATTAACTTTACGGCCTTCATCACCTTTATTCTCAACCGCTTTGATAAGATGAGAAGTCAGGATGACGAGAAAAAATATGAACTTGTTAGAGATTACCCAATAAACTCAGTTTGGATTGAGATTGATACCGATAAGATGACTCAGGTGATTGATAATATTCTTAACAATGCCATTAAGTACTCACCAGATGGTGGCAAAATTACTGTTAGCATGAAGACCACTGACGACCAGATGATTTTATCCATCAAAGACCAAGGTTTAGGTATTCCAAAGCAAGATTTGCCGAAGATTTTTGACCGCTTCTACCGTGTGGATCGTGCAAGAAGCCGGGCTCAAGGTGGTACCGGTCTAGGTCTGGCTATCGCAAAAGAAATCATTAAACAACACAATGGCTTTATTTGGGCCAAAAGTGAATACGGTAAGGGCTCAACCTTTACCATTGTGCTCCCTTATGATAAGGATGCCGTAAAAGAAGAAATATGGGAGGACGAAATAGAAGACTAGAATGAGTGAAAAAGGCTTTAAATACAGTATCTTAGCGTCAGGTTCCAGTGGAAATTCCTTTTATCTGGAAACCCCAAAAAAGAAAATCCTAATAGATGCGGGCTTGTCTGGTAAGAAAATTACAAGTCTGCTAGCTGAAATCAATCGCAAACCTGAAGATCTGGATGCGATTCTGATTACGCATGAGCACTCAGACCATATCCATGGGGTCGGTGTCTTGGCTCGCAAATATGGTATGGATCTTTACGCCAATGAAAAGACTTGGCAGGCTATGGAAAATAGCAGGTATCTTGGCAAGGTTGATTCTTCGCAAAAGCATATCTTTGAAATGGGTAAAACCAAAACCTTTGGCGATATCGATATTGAGAGTTTTGGTGTCAGCCATGATGCAGTTGCACCCCAGTTTTACCGATTTATGAAAGACGACAAGAGTTTTGTCGTGTTGACCGATACAGGCTATGTAAGTGACCGTATGGCTGGAATAGTCGAAAATGCGGATGGCTATCTTATTGAGTCAAACCATGATGTAGAGATTTTGCGAGCAGGATCTTATGCATGGCGACTCAAACAGCGAATTCTATCGGATCTCGGTCACCTTTCTAACGAGGATGGTGCTGAGGCCATGATTCGTGCAATGGGAAATCGGACTAAGAAAATCTATCTTGGGCATTTATCCAAGGAGAACAATATCAAGGAGCTGGCTCATATGACTATGGTAAACCAGCTAGCGCAAGCTGATCTGGGAGTCGGAGTAGACTTTAAGGTTTATGATACCTCACCAGATACTGCAACACCATTAACAGATATATAAAAAGAAGGCGGGTGCCTTCTTTTTTATATATCTTTTACAATCCTGCAAATTCTTTGATTTCTTGTGCTGACATGGAAGAGTCGCAACGGACCTTGATTTGGCCATCTGCAATGTGAACAAATCCTGGTACGGTTGGAATTCCATAGCGTGAACGGAATTCTTGTAACTCATTGAGTTGACTTGGTTCTTCACTGTTGATGAAGTAGATGTGGGCTTTGGTTTCATCTACGACACCTGCCAATGTGCCTGCAAATTTACGGCAGTAAGGGCAAGTTTTACGGCCAATAAAGAAGGTTGCTGTTTCTTTATTATCGAGTGTTTCTTGTGCACGCGCAACTGTAGTGACTTCAAGGTCTTTGATGTTTTCTAAAAATTGTTCCATGAGATTACCTCGCTTTCATTGATAAGTCTAGTATGCCATAAAGTTTCTAAAAATGCTTAGATTTGATACGAAAAAAAGATGAGATTGGTTGGTCTCATCTTTTATAATTTCTTATTTAACAAAAGCATTGATTTCTGCTTCGATGTTGGCAATCTTAGCTTGTGAATCTTCATTACTTTCACCCACAACGGCAATGTAGAATTTGATTTTTGGTTCAGTACCAGAAGGGCGAACAGCAATCCATGAACCGTCAGCAAGTGTATATTTCAATACATCACTTGGAGGAGTTGTCAAGTTTGTAACAGTACCATCAGCAGCAGTAGCAGTTTGAGCCTTGAAGTCTTCTACGACAGTGATAGCTGTTGCGTTCCATTCTTTTGGAGCATTGTTACGGAACTTAGCCATGATTTCCTTGATTTGTTCTGCACCATCAACACCAGAAAGGGTCACAGAGATGGTCTTTTCAGCGTAGTATCCGTATTCTTTGTAGATTTCTTCGATACCGTCTGCAAGTGTCAAACCACGTGAACGGTAGTAGGCAGCAAGTTCAGCAACGACAAGAACAGCTTGGATAGCGTCTTTATCACGCACGAACGGTTTGATCAAGTAACCGAAGCTTTCTTCAAATCCCATCATGTAGGTGTGGTTGTGCTTTTCTTCGAATTCTTGAATCTTTTCAGCGATAAATTTGAAACCAGTCAAGACGTTGAACATAGTTGCGCCGTAGCTCTCAGCAATCTTCGTTACCAAGTCAGTTGATACGATTGATTTGCAGAGGGCTGCATTTTCAGGAAGAGTTCCAGCGTTTTTGTGGGCTTCCAAGATGTATTTAGCCATGATAGCACCGATTTGGTTACCTGAGAGGTTGAGGTAGCTGCCATCTTTTTGAAGAACTTCAACACCAACACGGTCAGCGTCAGGGTCAGTCGCGACAAGAACGTCTGCACCAACTTGACGACCAAGTTCTTCAGCAAGGGCAAAGGCTGCCTGGCTTTCTGGGTTTGGAGACTTAACAGTTGAGAAGTCAGGGTCAGCTGTTGCTTGCGCTTCAACGACTTGAACTGAGTCAAATCCTGCTTGGGCAAGAGCACGACGAGCCAACATTTCACCCGTACCATGAAGTGGTGTGTAGACAATCTTCATGTCTTTACCGAATTCTTCAATCAATGTTGGGTTGATGTTTACGTCCTTAACTTCTTTAAGATATTCAACATCGACAGCTTCGCCAATGACTTCAATCAAACCAGAAGCTTTTTCTGCTTCGACATCAGCAACTTCCACAGCGAATGGATTTTCGATTGCACGAATGTAAGTTGTCAAAGCATCTGCATCATGTGGAGGCATTTGTCCACCGTCTTCTCCATAAACCTTGTAACCGTTAAATGGAGCAGGGTTATGGCTAGCAGTAATCATGATACCTGCAAAACAGTTGAGGTGACGAACAGCGAATGAGAGTTCTGGAGTTGGACGGAGGCTTTCAAATACGTAAGATTTGATACCGTGTTTAGCAAGAACTGCCGCAGATTCAAAGGCAAACTCAGGTGAGAAGTGACGGCTATCGTAGGCAATTGCCACACCACGTTCTTTTTCATTTCTACCTTTTGATTCAATCAAACGAGCCAAACCTTCGGTAGCTTGACGAACAACGTAGATGTTGATGCGGTTTGTACCAGCACCGATCAAACCACGCATACCAGCAGTACCAAATTCAAGATTGGTATAAAAGGCATCTTCCTTCGTTTTTTCGTCCATATTTTCCAAATCTTGGCGAAGGTAGTCTGGAAGGTCAGCAAAATCGACCCATTTTTGATAATTTTCTTGGTAAGTCATAGAGTGTCTCCTTTGTTTATTTGCTTTAATCGCTTTCATTATATCACGATTTGACATTTTAGTAAAACGTTAGCATAACTTAAAATGTAGGAAATTAATTTTTGCACTTTAGCGGGAAAATGGTGGGGACTGTGCTTACTTATACTAAGTTAGGGATGAAAATTAATTATTAGATACTTTATAACATGAAAGTTTATAATTCATTTTGTAGGTTTGTTGAAGAAAAAAATCAAAAATATTGTTATATTCTATTCTTTTTATAAAGAATCCTTTAATGTCTCAAACGAACATATAGAAAAATTTAATGTAAAACTCTATAAATTTAAGATATTTTGAAAATATCTGGTTTCTGTTTTGATTTTTATTCTGCGTATGGTAAAATATAGTAAATCATTAAAGGAGAATCCATTATGAAAAAAATTCTTAAGCATTCTGCTTTGCTTTTGTCAGCTTTAGCACTTGTTGCCTGTGGAGCTCAAAAAAAAGCAAGCGACAATGGTACTGCCTCGAACTCAAACTTTGAAGTTTCTGTGAAAGATGGTATGTTTGTATTGCCTAAAGATGAAGATTCATCTTCAAGCTACCTTGCACTTCAAGTCGAAATCAAGAACAATCGTGATAAACAGTTTAGTTTTACTAGCCAAGATATTACGCTTTATAATGAAAAAGATGAAAAATTACAACCAATTCAAATCTACGAAAGCGACAGTAAAACCAAGTTTATGTCATATGGAGACAGTCTTTCTAAAGGAAAGAGCGTTGCTGGTTATGTAGTGTATGAAGTCGATAAGAATGCTAAGTATGAACTTCACTTCGCACCTAGCTTTTATGATGACATCAAAGAAAATTCTAAAAAGAATAACGATGTAGCTATTAAGGTTGATCCAAGTCAATATGAAGACAATATTGATGAAGCAAAAGATGTAATGAAAAAATATGTCGATGCTGTTTACCTCAATGGGGAAAGTTCTGGTGGTGGAACGAACCTAAGTGCTACTGATAATAAGTCGCAAGTTGTTGCGCTTGCTGATGATAAAAAGTCTTCTGATGACAGCGCTGAGTTCACAAACGATGCGAAAGCTGATAAAGAAGAGTTTATCAAGAAATTTACAGAGTCATTCGGAAAAGGCTTCTATAACTACAAACCGTCTGATTCAGAACTTAGAACATTTGCAGATGCCTACATCAAAGCAAATGCTAAGAGAGCAAAAGTTGATTACAAGGTGAAGACATATTTGCCAGATTATGCTGTTGTATATGTTAGACCAGAAACAATTGACTTGGATAATTTGAATGTTCATGAATTGAGCCGTAAATTCTACGAAGAAAACAAAGGTAAATATAGCAACTACTCAGAAGCTATGAAAGCTGGTGAGAAGTACATTTTAGAAAATGCACCAAGTCAATTTGATTCAACTCCTCTAGATACAAGCGATAACATGAAAAAAGAGGGTTATGAAATTAAAATGGCTAAGAAAGATGGTAAATGGACCATCGATACCTCTTCTAAAAACTACGACTTAAAAGATATGGCTCGCACATTCCGTGGAGGCATTGGATACTAAGATGAAAGGTTCGAGTTTTTGACTCGAACTTTTTTTGTTGCAATTGTGCAAAAGAGAAAAAGATAGTAAAATAGATGTATGATTATTTTACAAGCTAATAAAATTGAACGCTCTTTTGCAGGCGAGGTTCTCTTTGATAATATCAATCTGCAGGTTGATGAGCGAGACCGGATTGCCTTAGTTGGAAAAAATGGTGCAGGTAAGTCTACTCTTTTGAAGATTTTGGTTGGAGAAGAGGAGCCAACTAGTGGAGAAATTAATAAGAAAAAAGATATTTCTCTGTCTTACCTAGCCCAAGATAGCCGTTTTGAGTCTGAAAATACTATCTATGATGAGATGCTTCATGTCTTTGATGACTTGCGTCGGACAGAGACACAACTGCGTCAGATGGAATTAGAGATGGGTGAAAAATCTGGTGAAGATTTGGATAAATTGATGGCAGATTATGATCGTTTATCAGAGAATTTTCGCCAAGCAGGTGGCTTTACCTACGAAGCTGATATCCGCGCTATCTTGAATGGTTTCAAGTTTGACGAGTCTATGTGGCAGATGAAAATTGTCGAGCTTTCGGGTGGTCAAAATACTCGTCTGGCACTGGCTAAAATGCTCCTTGAAAAGCCCAATCTCTTGGTCTTGGACGAGCCTACCAACCACTTGGATATCGAAACCATCGCCTGGCTAGAGAATTACTTGGTAAACTATAGTGGCGCCCTCATTATTGTTAGTCACGACCGTTACTTCTTGGACAAGGTTGCAACGATTACTCTGGATTTGACTAAGCATTCCTTGGATCGCTATGTGGGGAATTACTCTCGTTTTGTGGAGCTGAAGGAGCAAAAACTAGCTACTGAGGCAAAAAACTATGAAAAGCAGCAGAAGGAAATCGCTGCTCTGGAAGACTTTGTCAATCGCAATCTAGTTCGTGCTTCGACGACCAAACGTGCCCAATCTCGACGTAAACAACTGGAAAAAATGGAGCGTTTGGACAAGCCTGAAGCTGGTAAGAAAGCAGCCGACATGACCTTCCAGTCGGAAAAAACGTCAGGTAATGTTGTCCTGACTGTTGAAAATGCGGCTATTGGCTATGATGGGGAAATATTGTCAGAGCCTATCAATCTGGATCTTCGTAAGATGAATGCTGTCGCTATCGTTGGTCCAAATGGTATTGGGAAATCAACCTTTATCAAGTCTATCGTTGATCAGATTCCTTTTATCAAGGGAGAAAAATGCTTTGGCGCTAATGTTGAGGTTGGCTACTATGACCAAACCCAAAGCAAGCTGACAGCGAGTAATACTGTACTGGATGAACTCTGGAATGATTTTAAACTGACACCAGAAGTTGAAATTCGTAACCGCCTTGGTGCCTTCCTTTTCTCTGGTGATGATGTTAAAAAATCAGTTGGAATGCTCTCTGGTGGCGAACGAGCTCGTTTGTTGCTTGCCAAGCTTTCAATGGAAAACAATAACTTCTTGATTTTGGACGAGCCAACCAACCACTTGGATATTGATAGCAAGGAAGTGTTGGAAAATGCCTTGATTGACTTTGATGGAACCTTGCTTTTTGTCAGCCACGACCGTTACTTTATCAATCGTGTCGCTACCCATGTTCTAGAATTGTCTGAAAATGGTTCGACCCTCTATCTAGGAGATTATGACTACTATGTTGAAAAGAAAGCAGAAGTAGAAATGGCTCAGGCTGAGGAAGATTTAACTAGCAATCAAGCCAAAGAAGCAAGTCCAGTTAATGACTACCAAGCTCAGAAAGAAAGTCAGAAAGAAGCCCGTAAGCTCATGCGACAAATCGAGAACTTGGAGGGTGAAATCGAAGAGCTAGAAAGTCAAAGTCAAGCCATTTCTGAACAAATGCTGGAAACCAACGATGCAGGTAAACTCATGGAATTGCAGGCTGAACTGGACAAAATCACTCATCGTCAGGAAGAGGCTATGCTTGAGTGGGAAGAATTATCGGAGCAGGTGTAAGAAATGGAACATCTTGGAAAGGTATTTCGTGAATTTCGAACAAGTGGGAAATACTCCTTGAAAGAGGCGGCAGGTGAATCATGTTCAACCTCTCAGTTATCTCGCTTCGAGCTTGGGGAGTCTGATCTAGCAGTTTCTCGTTTCTTTGAGATTTTGGACAATATTCATGTGACTATTGAAAATTTCATGGACAAGGCTAGAGATTTTCAAAATCATGAACATGTTGCCTTGATGGCACAGATTATTCCGCTTTACTACTCAAATGATATTGCAGGTTTTCAAAAGCTTCAAAAGGAACAGCTTGAGAAAGCAAAGAGTTCGACCAATCCCCTCTATTTTGAGTTGAATTGGATTCTGCTACAAGGACTGATTTGTCAAAGAGATGCTCGTTACAGTATGGAACAGAGTGATTTGGATAAGGTGGCGGATTATCTTTTTCAAACAGAAGAATGGACTATGTATGAGTTGATTCTTTTCGGGAATCTCTATACTTTCTACAATGTGAACTATGTGACTCGGATTGGCAGAGAAGTCATGGAGCGAGAAGACTACTACAAAGAAATTGGTCGGCATCGAAAACTTGTTTTGATTTTAGCTCTTAACTGTTACCAGCATTGTTTGGAAAATCGGTCCTTTGCGGATGCGGACTATTTTGAGGGCTATGTGGAGAAGTTGATTGGAAATGGTATCAAGCTTTATGAGCGCAATATTTTCCATTATCTCAAAGGTTTTGCCCTCTATCAGAGAGACTTGAAAGAAGATGGTTGTAGTCAGATGCGGGAAGCTATGCATATTTTTGATGTGCTTGGACTTCCAGAGCAAGTGGCTTACTATCAGGAACATTATGAAAAATTTGTAAATGCTTAAATTTCCCAAATAAGGGAAATTTAAAGAGACTCCTTTCAGTTTTGATACAATAGTTTCAAAATTTGAGAGGAGTTTTTTATATGAATCGACATGCAATCCAGTTGATTAGTCGTGGGGCTATTAATAAAATAGGAAATATGCTCTATGATTATGGAAACAGTGTGTGGTTGGCATCAATGGGAACGATAGGACAGACTGTTCTTGGTATTTATCAAATTTCTGAGTTGGTTACATCGATTCTAGTCAATCCCTTTGGTGGAGTGATTTCAGACCGCTTTTCACGTCGCAAAATTTTGATGACAACAGACTTGATTTGCGGTATTCTCTGTTTAGCTATTTCGTTTATCAGAAATGACAGCTTGATGATTGCTGCTCTGATCTTCGCAAATATTGTTCAGGCGATTGCCTTTGCATTTTCTCGTACGGCCAACAAAGCCATTATAACTGAGGTTGTAGAGAAAGACGAGATTGTGACCTATAATGCTCGCTTAGAGCTCGTTTTGCAGGTTGTAGGTGTCAGCTCCCCGGTACTTTCTTTCATCGTTTTACAATTTGCCAGTCTTCATATGACACTTGTTTTAGATGCCATTAGCTTTTTCATCGCATTTACCTTAGTAGCTTTTCTTCCCAAAAAAGAGACTCAGGAACAAGAGAAAAAGACTTTCAGCTGGAAAAATATTTTTGCTGATATGAAGGAAGGGATTCGCTATATTTGGCGGCAGCAAGAGATCTTTTTCCTTTTGTTAGTAGCTTCCAGTGTTAATTTCTTTTTTGCAGCTTTTGAATTTCTCCTCCCTTTTTCAAATCGGCTATACGGGGTAGAAGGAGCTTATGCAAGTATTTTGACTATGGGCGCTATTGGTTCGATTATCGGAGCTCTTCTAGCTAGCAAAATAAAGGCAGGTGTTTATAATCTTTTGATTCTATTGGCCTTGACTGGAGTTGGAGTTTTTATGATGGGGTTACCACTGCCAACTTTTCTCTCCTTTTCTGGAAATTTAGTTTGTGAACTGTTTATGACGATTTTTAATATTCACTTTTTTACTCAGGTGCAAACCAAGGTTGAGGGGGAATACTTGGGAAGAGTCCTAAGTACAATTTTTACTTTAGCCATCCTATTTATGCCGATTGCAAAAGGCTTTATGACGGTGCTACCAAGTGTTCATCTTTCTTCTTTTCTGATAATTGGAAGTGGGGTTGTCATCCTGTCTTGTTTATCCCTGATTTATGTGCGAAGCCATTTTGAAAAAGAGTTATAATTTCACTATCTTTAGAAAATATTTCAATACCAACCATTTTTCAGCCCTTCTCTATTGTGAGGAGGGCTTGCTTTGTGGTAAAATGGGATTATGAATGAAAGAATGAATGAGTTAGTTGCCTTACTTAACCGCTATGCGACCGAGTACTATACGAGTGACAATCCCTCGGTTTCAGATAGCGAGTATGATCGCCTCTACCGAGAGTTGGTCGAGTTGGAAGCCGCCTATCCAGATCAAGTTTTAGCGGACAGTCCGACCCATCGTGTTGGTGGTAAGGTTTTAGATGGTTTTGAAAAATACAGTCATCAGTATCCTCTTTATAGTTTGCAGGATGCTTTTTCACGTGAAGAGTTAGAAGCTTTTGATGCGCGTGTTCGAAAGGAATTGCCTCAAGCGACCTATATTTGCGAGCTGAAAATCGATGGTTTGTCTATCTCGCTTACGTATGAAAAAGGGATTTTGGTTGTTGGTGCTACACGTGGAGATGGTTCTATCGGTGAAAATATCACAGAAAACCTCAAGCGTGTCAAGGACATTCCTTTGACCTTGCCAGAAGAACTTGATATCACTGTTCGTGGAGAGTGTTACATGCCACGCGCTTCGTTTGACCAGGTTAACCAAGCTCGCCAAGAAAATGGTGAGCCTGAATTTGCCAATCCTCGTAATGCAGCAGCAGGAACCCTCCGTCAGTTGGATACAGCAGTAGTGGCCAAGCGCAACCTTGCGACTTTCCTCTATCAAGAAGCAAGCCCTTCAACTCGTGATAGCCAAGAAAAGGTCTTGGAGCATCTTGAACAGCTTGGCTTTGTGGTTAATCCTAAACGAATTCTGGCTAAAAGTATAGATGAGGTATGGGATTTCATCCAAGAGGTAGGACAAGAAAGGGAGAAACTGCCTTACGATATCGATGGAGTGGTCATCAAAGTCAACGACCTAGCAGGTCAAGAAGAACTCGGCTTTACCGTTAAAGCGCCCAAGTGGGCAGTCGCCTATAAATTTCCTGCTGAAGAAAAAGAAGCCCAGCTCCTTTCAGTTGACTGGACAGTAGGTCGTACTGGAGTTGTCACGCCAACTGCCAATCTAACACCCGTTCAGCTTGCTGGGACAACTGTTAGCCGTGCCACTCTTCACAACGTAGATTATATTGCTGAAAAGGACATCCGAAAAGACGATACGGTTATCGTTTATAAGGCTGGAGATATCATCCCTGCTGTTTTGCGTGTAGTAGAGTCCAAGCGTGTTTCTGAAGAAAAACTAGATATTCCGACTAACTGTCCGAGCTGTGACAGTCAATTGCTTCATTTTGAAGATGAAGTGGCTCTTCGTTGTATCAATCCTCGCTGTCCTGCCCAAATCATGGAAGGTTTGATTCACTTTGCCTCTCGAGACGCCATGAATATTACAGGCCTTGGTCCATCTATCGTTGAAAAACTTTTTGATGCCAATTTAGTCAAGGATGTGGCGGATATTTACCATTTGAAAGAAGACGATTTCCTCCTTTTAGAAGGTGTCAAGGAAAAATCAGCCTCTAAACTGTATCAAGCCATTCAAGCATCCAAGGAAAACTCTGCTGAAAAGCTCTTGTTTGGTCTGGGAATTCGCCATGTCGGAAGCAAGGCTAGCCAACTCTTGCTCCAACATTTCCACTCTATTGAAAATCTAGCCCAAGCAGACCCAGAGGAAGTAGCAAGTATCGAGAGCTTGGGTGGAGTGATTGCCCAAAGCCTTCAGACTTACTTTGCTACAGAAGGATCGAAGATTCTCTTAGATGAGTTGAAAGAAGCTGGAGTCAATCTGGACTACAAAGGACAGACTGTAGTAGCAGATGCAGCCTTGTCAGGTTTGACAGTTGTATTGACAGGAAAATTGGAACGTCTCACTCGCTCAGAAGCCAAAAGCAAACTCGAAAGTCTAGGTGCCAAAGTTACAGGCAGTGTATCTAAGAAAACGAATCTTGTCGTAGCAGGAGCAGATGCAGGAAGCAAGCTCCAAAAAGCACAAGAACTTGGAATCGAAGTTCGAGATGAAGCTTGGCTAGAAAGTTTGTAAAGAATAGTTGAAAACTAGATGTTAGATAGTCTGGAACTATCTTTCCTGATGTGTTTTTATATCTATTAATGCTATTCTCTATTGTGCTGAATTTCCCGCTAAATTTTTCAGCATGACTTAAAAAAATAAAATTGAAATTAGGAATTAGGAAAAGAAATGTATAGATACCCAGTAGTCATCCATTTTCACCGAAAAAATGGGGATTATGCCGCTTGTTCATTCAGTAGAAAACAGGCAGATGTTAAAGAAAATTTGTATTATGAAAATGACTATTTTGGAGCAAAATTCTCCTTTACAGTCACAAGTGCAGAAAGGCTCGATTCTTTGACCTTTTCTGTCGAAATAGATGGTAAGACAAAAGACTATCTTCTACGGTTTAACTATTATCCACTGTTGACTGAGGTTTGGATTTTGGATGGTGATGAGACGGTTTATTATTCTGAAAATCCAGCCATTGCAAGTCCTTGCTATAAAGATCGAAACCCGTTTGCTTTTGATAAAGCCTTTCACAGTGAAAGTTTTGATCACCATTGGGGATACCAAGGAGAGTTGGGCTATAGTATCTCTGACTATCAGACAAGTTTTAAACTCTGGGCTCCAACCGCTACAGCAGTCCAAGTGGTCGTTTATGAAAATACAAGTAACGACGCGCCGATTTGGAAAACCTTTAATCTTGAGCGTGGGAATAGCTATTCATACAGTCATAAGTACAATACCATTGGTGTTTGGAGTGTAGATTTAGACGAAAATCTTGCAGGTAAAGCCTATCAGTATCAGATTGAGTTTCCACACCATCAGACTTTGACACGAGATCCTTACACTATTGCTACAAGCCCTGACGGGAAACGTTCCGTCATTCTCTCTCAGCAAGATAGACAGGTAGAAGGATTTAAAGTCAAGCATGGGACAGACGCTCCTTGGCGTTTGGAAAACCCATGTAAAGCGGTTATCTGTGAGATGCACATTCGTGATTTTACAAAATCGCCGACGTCTGGAGTGGCAGAGCATCTCCGTGGAACTTTCCTTGGCGCTGCGCAGACAGGAACGGTTAACCAGTATGGTCAAGCAACAGCCTTTGACTATATCAAAGAACTCGGCTGTAATTATGTTCAACTCCAACCAATCTTTGATCGCCATAAGGAATATGACGAGGACGGGAATGTAACCTATAACTGGGGCTATGACCCTCAAAACTACAATGCACCAGAACCAAGTTTCTCAAGTAATCCAGATGATCCTGGACAGGTTATTCGAGACCTCAAGACCATGATTCAGGCATATCATGATGCGGGAATCGGTGTTATTATGGATGTCGTTTACAACCATACTTTCTCAACGGTTGATGCACCTTTCCAAACAACTGTCCCTGATTATTACTATCGTATGAATCCAGATGGAACCTTCCAAAACGGAACAGGTGTAGGAAATGAAACCGCAAGCGAACACGAAATGTACCGCAAGTATATGATTGACTCACTCCTTTATTGGGTGAAAGAATACAATATTGACGGTTTCCGTTTCGACTTGATGGGAATTCACGATGTCAAAACCATGCAGGCAATTCGTTGGGCGCTAGATGAGGTTGATCCCCGTATTATCACTTATGGAGAAGGCTGGGATATGGGAACCGGTCTTGCACCTTATGACAAGGCCAAGAAAGACAATGCCTACCAGATGCCAAATATTGGATTCTTCAACGACGATCAGCGTGATGCCATCAAAGGAGGAGAAGTTTACGGCTCAATCAAGGCAGGATTTGTTAGCGGTGCAGCTACAGAACCGATTGTAGCCAAAGCTATTCTTGGTAGCCGAGAGTTGGGTTCATATCTTAGTCCAAACCAAGTTCTTAACTACGTGGAAGCCCACGATAATTACAACTTACATGATTTGTTAGTAACCCTTCATCCAGAACACAGTTCAGATAAGATTATGCGCCAGGTCGAGACGGCAACAGCGATGAGCATTCTTATGCAAGGAATGTCCTTTATAGAGCTAGGTCAAGAATTTGGACGCACCAAACTCCTTGCTACTGGAGAAAATGGCGAGCTGACTGCGGCAGATAGAGAACGTGCCATGAATAGTTACAATGCTCCAGATAGTGTCAACCAGGTCAACTGGGATTTAATCAATGAGAGACAAGAGAGCATTGACTTTATTCGCCAGATTATTCGCCTAAAAACACAAACACGTGCTTTCTCTTATCCTACATATGAAGAAGTTTATCGTCATGTCTTTGTCCATACAGCTGCTGAAAATAGTGGGTGGATTGTTTACGAGATTCATGGTGAAGCAGAGCACTTATTGGTGGTATTCAATGCTAAAGGAACTTCTTTTTACTTTGAAAATGCAGGAAATCTTGAAATGCTGGTATCCAATAGTCGTTCTCAAGAGTCTAATGTGATTGATGATATCAGCGTTGCAGTCTTGAAGGTACTTTCATAGTAAATGCCACAAAAAGGTTTAGTTAACTCTAGACCTTTTTTGATTTTTATTGAAAAACCAATATCTAATAGGAATAAATTTCAAATAATTTGAAGAATCAAGTTTGTGAAAAAAATATCAATATTTTCTAAAAAGGGGTTGTAATTTTCTGAAAATTTGATAAAATAAGGTTTAATCATTTTCAGGAGGAAGAGAATTTGACAAATTATCAGAATTTAGTGAATGGAAAATGGAAATCATCAGAGAATGAAATTGCCATCTATTCTCCCATCAATCAAGAAAAGCTGGGTACAGTACCTGCTATGAGTCAGGTTGAAGTAGATGAGGCTATGAAAGCAGCGCGTACAGCTCTCCCAGCATGGCGTGATTTAGCACCAGTTGAGCGTGCAGCCTATTTGCATAAGACAGCAGACATTTTGGAACGAGATAAAGAAAAAATTGGTACCATTCTTGCCAAAGAGGTTGCAAAAGGGATTAAAGCAGCCATTGGAGAAGTAGTACGTACAGCAGATTTGATCCGTTTTGCTGCTGAGGAAGGTCTCCGTATTACTGGACAAGCAATGGAAGGTGGCGGTTTTGAAGCTGCAAGTAAAAACAAACTAGCCATTGTCCGTCGTGAGCCAGTTGGAGTTGTCTTAGCTATCGCGCCATTTAACTACCCAGTCAACCTTTCTGGATCCAAGATTGCTCCGGCTTTGATTGCAGGGAATGTTGTTATGTTTAAGCCACCAACGCAAGGATCTATTTCTGCTCTCTTGCTAGCTAAAGCATTTGACGAAGCAGGAATCCCAGCAGGTGTCTTTAACACTATCACTGGACGTGGTTCTGAAATCGGAGACTACATCATCGAACACAAGGAAGTGAACTTCATTAACTTTACAGGTTCAACACCGATTGGTGAGCGTATCGGTCGTTTGGCTGGTATGCGCCCAATTATGCTGGAGCTTGGTGGGAAAGATGCAGCAATTGTCTTAGAAGATGCAGATTTAGAAAATGCAGCTAAGCAGATCGTAGGTGGTGCCTTTAGCTACTCTGGTCAACGTTGTACTGCTATCAAACGTGTTTTGGTTGTGGAAAGCGTAGCAGACAGATTGGCTGAATTGCTCCAAGCTGAAGTTGCTAAGCTAACAGTGGGGGATCCATTTGACAATGCAGATATCACACCTGTTATTGATAATGCTTCAGCTGATTTCATCTGGGGATTGATTGAAGATGCTCAGGAAAAAGGAGCCAAAGCGCTCAGCACAATCAAACGTGAGAACAATCTCATTTGGCCAGGACTTTTTGATTATGTCACAAGAGATATGAAATTAGCCTGGGAAGAACCATTTGGACCTGTTCTCCCAATTATCCGTGTCGCTGATGCGAATGAAGCAATAGAAATTGCTAATGAATCAGAGTTCGGTCTTCAATCTTCAGTCTTTACAAATGACTTTAAGAAGGCGTTTGAAATTGCTGAAAAACTTGAAGTGGGTACCGTTCATATTAATAATAAAACACAGCGTGGACCAGATAATTTCCCATTCCTTGGTGTAAAGGGTTCTGGTGCAGGAGTACAAGGAATTAAATACAGTATCGAAGCGATGACAAATGTCAAATCCATTGTTTTTGATGTGAAATAATCTATAAAATCAGGAAAATAGCTTCCTGATTTTATTTTATTCAAAAAAATACAGTTTAAAATTGATAAAAAACGAATATTCTGGTATTATAATAAAAAAATATATGGAAATTGTTTCGTATTCTATTTTCTGGATATCTTTTTTAAAATGCTAGGAAATTTTTTGAAGGCTTTCATAAAAAAATATGATTTCCTTCGTAAATTACTTGAAAGTTATCTTAAAAGAGTGTATAATAGAATTATAGAAAACGCTTACAAAAGAAAGGGGATTGAATGAATAATCAAGAAGCATTAAGAACCTTTACTACAGGTGAGAACTTTCACCTTCAGCATTATTTAGGGGCGCATAGAGAGGAAAAAAACGGAGAAATAGGCTATACCTTTAGGGTTTGGGCCCCAAATGCACAAGCAGTTCATCTAGTTGGGGATTTTACTAATTGGGTTGAGAATCAGATTCCTATGGTTCGTAATGAAGCAGGTGTTTGGGAAGTCTTTACGAGTCAAGCTCAGGAAGGTCAGATTTATAAATATCATATCACGCGTGCAAATGGTTACCAGATTATGAAGATTGATCCTTTGGCAGTTTATTTTGAAGCTAGACCAGGTACAGGAGCAGTTCTGACCAATATCCGTGAAAAGAAATGGAAAGATGGTCTTTGGCTAGCACGTCGCAAACGTTTGGGATTTTTCGAGAGACCAGTTAATATATACGAGGCCCATGCAGGATCTTGGAAGAGAAATCCAGATGGTAGTCCCTATACTTTTTCGCAACTGAAGGACGAGTTGATTCCATACTTAGTTGAGATGAACTATACACATATTGAGTTCATGCCTTTAATGGCTCACCCACTTGGATTGAGCTGGGGCTATCAACTTATGGGTTATTTTGCTTTTGAACATTCCTATGGTACACCTGAGGAATTCCAAGATTTCGTAGAAGAGTGTCATATAAATAATATCGGTGTTATCGTAGACTGGGTTCCAGGTCATTTCACTATTAATGATGATGCCTTGGCATATTATGATGGTACACCAACTTTTGAATACCAAGACCACAACAAGGCTCATAACTACGGTTGGGGTGCGCTGAATTTTGACCTCGGAAAAAATGAGGTCCAGTCTTTCTTGATTTCAAGTATTAAATTTTGGATTGATTTTTACCATTTAGATGGTATTCGGGTCGATGCAGTGAGCAATATGCTGTATCTAGATTATGATAATGCTCCTTGGACTCCAAACAAAGACGGTGGAAACCTTAATTACGAGGGTTATTATTTCCTTCAACGTTTGAATACAGTTGTCAAGCTAGCTCATCCAGATATCATGATGATTGCAGAAGAAAGTTCATCAGCGACAAAGATTACTGGCATGAAAGAAATGGGTGGTCTTGGATTTGACTATAAATGGAATATGGGCTGGATGAACGATATCCTCCGTTTCTACGAGGAAGATCCGATTTATCGCAAGTATGACTTTAATCTTGTGACTTTTAGCTTTATGTATGTCTTCAATGAAAACTATCTCTTGCCTTTCTCACATGATGAAGTAGTTCATGGTAAGAAGAGTATGATGCATAAGATGTGGGGGGATCGCTACAATCAGTTCGCTGGTCTGCGCAATCTCTACACCTATCAAATTTGTCATCCAGGTAAGAAACTCTTGTTCATGGGTAGTGAGTACGGGCAATTCCTCGAGTGGAAGTCTGAGGAGCAGTTGGAGTGGTCTAATCTAGAAGATCCGATGAATGCCAAGATGAAGCATTTTACTTCTCAACTCAATCAATTCTATAAAGACCATCGCTGTCTGTGGGAAATTGATACTAGTTACGATGGCATCGAGATTATCGATGCTGATAATAGAGATCAGAGTGTCCTTTCCTTTATTCGTAAGGGCAAGAAGGACGAAATGTTAGTCTGTGTCTTTAATATGGCACCAGTTGAACGTAAGGACTTTACGATTGGTTTACCTGTTGCAGGTATTTACGAAGAAGTTTGGAATACAGAATTAGAAGAATGGGGAGGTGTGTGGAAAGAGCACAATCAAACAGTTCAGACTCAAGAAGGCTTATGGAAAGATTATGAGCAGACTTTGACCTTTACCTTGCCTGCCATGGGAGCAAGCATCTGGAAGATCAAGCGTCGTTTGAAACCAGCTAAGAAAAAAGAATAATGGGTTGTTGATGATATTTTTTAGATTTTAAAAACAGATGTACTTGTATTGGACTTGAAACACAAGAGAAATGGATTTCCTATTATTTTTATAAAAAAGTTTGATTTCCGACCTTCTTTCGATTTTAACGTTCACATGTCTTTATAAAAGGAGTAGAAAATGAAGAATGAAATGCTAGCTTTGATCCTTGCGGGTGGGCAAGGAACACGTCTCGGAAAACTCACTCAAAGCATTGCCAAACCGGCAGTGCAATTCGGTGGGCGCTACCGTATCATTGACTTCGCTCTTTCCAACTGTGCAAACTCTGGAATCCATAATGTTGGTGTGATTACTCAGTACCAACCTCTTGCTTTGAATAACCATATCGGAAATGGTTCTAGCTGGGGATTGGATGGCATCAGTTCAGGTGTCTCTATTTTACAACCTTATTCAGCCAGCGAAGGAAACCGTTGGTTTGAAGGGACTAGTCACGCTATCTACCAAAACATTGACTACATCGACAGTGTTAATCCTGAGTATGTTTTGATTCTTTCTGGTGACCACATCTACAAGATGGACTACGATGACATGCTTCAGTCCCATAAGGATAACAATGCCAGTTTGACAGTAGCAGTCCTAGACGTACCTCTCAAAGAAGCTAGCCGTTTTGGTATCATGAATACAGATGCCAATAACCGTATCGTTGAATTCGAAGAAAAACCTGCGCAACCTAAGTCTACAAAGGCTTCTATGGGAATTTATATTTTTGACTGGAAACGACTTCGCAATATGCTTGTTGCTGCTGAAAAGAGCAATGTGGATATGTCAGACTTTGGGAAGAACGTTATCCCTAACTATCTCGAGTCTGGTGAAAGTGTCTATGCTTATGAATTTAATGGCTACTGGAAAGATGTTGGTACGATTGAGTCACTTTGGGAAGCCAATATGGAGTACATTTCGCCAGAAAATGCTTTGGATAGCCGCAATCGTCAATGGAAAATTTACTCAAGAAACTTGATTTCACCACCCAACTTCTTTGGAGCACATGCACACGTTGAAGATTCATTGGTCGTGGATGGCTGTTTTGTAGATGGAACTGTTAAACGTTCGATTCTTTCAACAGAAGCACAAGTACGTGAAGGTGCTGAGGTCGTTGATTCTGTCATCATGAGCGGAGCTATTATTGGCTATGGAGCAAAGATTACTCGTGCTATTATTGGTGAGGGTGCCATTATTGCAGACGGCGTAGAGATTGACGGAACTGACGAAGTACAAGTAGTAGGATACAATGAAGTAGTGGGGGTAGCAACAGATGAAGATTGATAAATATTCAGCCATTTTAGGAAACACAGTTGGTTTTCATGATATGTCAACGTTAACAGAACACCGTCCGGTGGCTAGCTTGCCTTTCGGTGGGAAATACCGTTTGATTGACTTCCCCCTTTCCAGTCTTGCAAACGCAGGTGTTCGTAGTATCTTTGGTATTTTCCAACAAGATAATATCAGCTCAGTATTCGACCATATCCGTTCAGGTCGTGAGTGGGGCTTGTCCACCCTTCTAAGTCACTACTATCTAGGAATTTATAATACTCGTGTTGAAAGCAGTACAGTTGGAAAAGAGTATTACCAACAGCTTCTTACCTACTTGAGACGTTCAGGTTCAAACCAAACCGTTTCGATTAACTGCGATGTGCTGGTGAATATTGACTTGAATCAAGTCTTCCATCTACACAATACAACGAAAGGTCCGATCACAGTTGTATATAAGAAACTTCCGAAGAAAGACATTTCAGATGTGAATGCTATCTTAGAAATTGATGAAACAGACCATGTTCGTTCGCATAAACTCTTTGATAACAAGTCTACGGATGAACTCTTCAACATGTCTACAGATATCTTTGTTGTGGATACTCCTTGGTTGATTGAACAACTTGAAGAAGAGGCTCAGAAAGAATATCCTGAAAAGCTGCGCTATGTTCTTCGTGATTTAGCTGCAAAAGAAGGAGCTTTTGCTTACGAATACACAGGCTACTTAGCGAACATTCATTCTGTTCAGTCCTATTATCAAGCAAACATCGATATGCTTGAATCTAAAAAATTCTACTCTCTTTTCTCACCAAATCAAAAGATTTATACAAAAGTTAAGAATGAAGAACCAACCTACTACGCGAATACTTCAAAAGTAAGTACTTCTCAGTTTGCTTCTGGTAGTATCATTGAGGGTGAAGTAGTTCAGTCAGTCCTATCTCGTAACATTTATGTTCACAAAGATAGTGTGGTGAAGGACAGCATTTTATTCCCTCGTGTTGTGATTGGGCAAGGAGCCCAGGTTGAATATGCCATTCTAGACAAGGGAGTTGAGGTTGCGGACGGTGTTGTCATTCGAGGCACAGCAGAACATCCAGTTGTAGTGAAGAAGGGTGAAACAGTAACAGAGGATATTTATTCATGAAAATTTTATTTGTAGCGGCAGAAGGAGCACCATTTTCAAAAACAGGTGGTTTGGGCGATGTCATTGGCGCACTTCCCAAATCACTTGTAAAAGCGGGGCACGAAGTTGCAGTTTTCTTGCCTTATTATGATATGGTAGAAGCTAAGTTCGGAGACCAGATAGAGGATGTTCTTCACTTTGAAGTTAGTGTGGGATGGCGTAGACAGTATTGTGGTATTAAGAAAACTGTTTTGAATGGGGTTACCTTCTACTTCATTGATAATCAATATTATTTCTTCCGTGGTCATGTGTACGGTGATTTTGACGATGGTGAACGCTTCGCCTTTTTCCAACTGGCTGCTCTTGAAGCTATGGAACGCATCGGCTTTATCCCTGACCTTCTCCATGTTCATGACTACCACACAGCCATGATTCCCTTCTTGTTAAAAGAAAAGTACCATTGGATTCAGGCTTATCAAGGAATCAGAACCGTTTTAACCATTCACAATTTGGAATTCCAAGGTCAATTTTCTGAAGGAATGTTGTGGGATTTGTTCGGTGTTGGGTTTGAACGCTATGCTGATGGCACTCTTCGCTGGAATGATTGCCTTAACTGGATGAAGGCTGGTATCCTATATGCAGATCGTGTCTCAACCGTATCTCCTAGCTATGCGCATGAGATTATGACCAGTCAGTTCGGTTGCGGTTTGGACCAGATTCTTCGCATGGAGTCAGGTAAGGTTTCAGGTATTGTCAATGGTATTGACGCAGATCTTTATAATCCTCAAACAGACCCGCTTTTAGACTATCATTTTGATAAGGAAGATTTGTCTGGAAAAGCTCAAAACAAAGCAAAATTACAAGAGAGAGTTGGGTTGCCTGTGAGAGCAGATGTCCCTCTAGTTGGGATTGTCTCTCGATTGACACGCCAAAAAGGTTTTGATGTCGTTGTAGAAAGCTTGCATCGTTTCTTACAGGAGGACGTTCAAATCGTTCTTTTAGGAACAGGTGACCCAGCTTTTGAACAGTCCTTCTCCTGGTTTGCGCAAGTCTATCCTGACAAACTATCAGCAAATATCACTTTTGATGTCAAACTTGCTCAAGAAATCTACGCAGCTTGTGATCTATTCCTCATGCCAAGTCGTTTTGAACCATGTGGTTTGTCTCAAATGATGGCGATGCGCTATGGAACTCTACCATTGGTTCATGAGGTTGGTGGTTTGCGTGATACGGTTCAATCCTTCAATCCGATCGAAGGAACTGGTACTGGATTTAGCTTTGACAATTTAACACCATACTGGCTTAACTGGAGTTTCCAAACAGCCTTGGATGTCTATAAGCATCAGCCAGACGTTTGGAGAAATCTACAAAAACAAGCTATGGAATGTGATTTCTCATGGGATACAGCTTGCAAGTCTTATCTTGACTTGTACCATAGTTTAGTCAACTAATAGATAAAATCGTATGATTCTTTCATACGATTTTTGGGCTGTTTAGAAAAGAGGAGAAGTGATGACTCAAGTAATGGGGCTCTGTGTTATGGATGTTGATGGCACTCTGATAGCAGAGGAAGTGATTGATCTTTTAGGAAAAGAAGCAGGTTGCGAAGAAGAAATATCGCAGATTACAAGCCAGGCAATGCGAGGCGAACTGGACTTTGAAACAAGCTTACGAGCGAGAGTGGCTTTGTTAAAAGGTCTTCCGGTTTCGGTCTTTGATACTGTCTTCAAATCCATCAATCTGTCCAAGAATGCTCAAGAATTTATCTCCATACTTCAAAAGAAGGGCATTCTAGTCGGTCTAGTGTCTGGTGGATTTGCACCAATAGTTGAGAGATTAGTAAAATCCCTTGGCATCTCCTATTTTTCTGCCAACCAGTTGGAAGTCAAAGACGGTTTTTTAACAGGTCGACTAGTTGGTGAAATTGTGACAGCCCAAGAAAAACAAGCCACTCTTGAGAAATGGAAAAAAGAACTGAAACTTCCCAAAGAAAGAACGATTGCTATCGGTGATGGTGCCAATGACCTCTTGATGTTAAAGTCAGCAGGATGTGGTATTGCATTTTGTGCCAAAGAGGTCGTAAAAACAGAGATAACTTGTCATATAGATACGAGGGATCTTTTAGAAGTTCTACCTTTGATTGATTTCTTAGAATGAGAGGGAACTATGAAAATTGTAATTGCACCCGATTCTTTTAAAGAAAGTTTGACGGCAGAAGAGGTCGCTCAAGCTATAAAAAGAGGATTCCAAAAATCGATAGCAAATGTAGAATGTCTGCTCTGTCCTGTTGGTGATGGTGGGGAAGGAACTGTAGATGCTATTCGACATTCTCTTGAACTCGAAGAAAAATGGCAAGAGGTGACAGGGCCCTTTGGCCAAAAAGAAGCCGTGCGCTACTTTTATAAAGGCCAAATAGCGCTTTTTGAAGTTGCTGACTTGGTTGGTTTAGGAAAGATTCCGCAGGAGAAACGAAACTCTCTTCACATCCAAACTTGTGGTACCGGAGAGTTGATTCGCCATCTCATTGATCAAGGGATGAAAGAAATCTATATCGGAGTTGGTGGTACGGCAAGTAATGACGGTGGGATAGGCATTGCCGCTGCTTTGGGTTATCGTTTTTATGATAAGAATGGAAAGGAATTGCCAGCTTGTGGTCAGACTTTGCTTGAGTTCGAGTCAGTTTCAAATAGCAAGTTGTATAGGATACCTGAAGATGTGAAAATCCGTATTTTAGCAGATGTCGTGAGCCCTCTATGTGGTTATCAAGGAGCAACCTATACATTTGGAAAACAAAAGGGCTTAAATCCTGCTTTGTTTGAGACAGTAGATTTGGCTATACAGCGGTTCTATGAAAAATTTTCACCATCAACCCTGTCTCTTAAAGGAGCAGGAGCCGGCGGTGGGATTGCGGCTGGGCTCTGTGCCTTTGCTGAGGCCACTATCGTATCTGGGATTGATACTTGTTTAGATTTGATTGATTTTGATAAGAAAGTTGCAGGGGCAGACTTGGTTATCGTTGGAGAAGGTCGACTGGACAGTCAAAGCTTTGTTGGAAAAGCTCCTATTGGTGTAGCAAAAAGAACCCCTAACGGAGTCCCTGTTATTGCTATTTGTGGTAGTTTTGCTGACGATTTGCCTCCCCTACCATTCGAAAATATACAAGCAGTATTCTCTATCCTAGAGAAAAGTGAACCTTTGGAAGATAGTCTTAAAAATGCAAGTCTCTATTTGGAGCACACAGCTACTAATATTGGTCGTTTGTTAAATTTGAGAAATCATTAACCAAACCATTTCTTCCAAATAGATTTTTTAGGAGCCTCTGCCTTTTTCTCCTCCCAGAGGTTTGAGAAAGCAAGTCTGAGGTCCTTTTCGTCTACTTGAACAGGTTCATTTGTATGAATGACAAGACCAAAAGGAGAGGTGATATGATCATCTGAAACAATAGTCGCCTGACAGTTGCTTTCCTTTGCTTGTTTTAAGTAAAAGACCTGTTTGTCAAACTCGATATTTGGTGAAATCTTCACAAAAAGTGCCTCTACCTTTTCTTGAAAACCCTCTAAAATAGAGAAAAATCCATGTTCTAATTCAGGACTATTGGCAGTACTGATATCCGCGTAGCCAAGAACTCTTTCCTCAAAAGTGCCGAGATAGCGGCGTTGTTCGTCAGGGTTTAATTTCGGCCCACCATGAGCTTTTTCTAATAGTTGTTTTGATAAATCTGTCATAAAAACAGTATATCACAAAAATCGCAAGAAAACAGACAAAAGAAAGCGATTACTTTATAAAGTTAAGGAAAATTTGCACAAAGATAACGTTTTTTCTTGAAAAACGCTTATTTTTAAGGTATCATAGAGGTGTAAAAAATTTAACTCAAAGGAGAGTAAAAAATGTCAATTATTACTGATGTTTACGCTCGCGAAGTCCTAGACTCACGCGGTAACCCAACACTTGAAGTAGAAGTTTATACTGAATCAGGTGCTTTCGGACGTGGTATGGTTCCATCAGGAGCTTCTACTGGTGAACACGAAGCAGTTGAACTTCGCGACGGTGACAAATCTCGTTACGGTGGTCTTGGTACACAAAAAGCTGTTGACAACGTAAACAACATCATTGCTGAAGCAATCATCGGCTACGATGTACGTGACCAACAAGCTATCGACCGTGCTATGATCGCACTTGACGGTACTCCTAACAAAGGTAAATTGGGTGCAAACGCAATTCTTGGTGTGTCTATCGCTGTAGCTCGTGCTGCTGCTGACTACCTTGAAATCCCACTTTACAGCTACCTTGGTGGATTCAACACTAAAGTTCTTCCAACTCCAATGATGAACATCATCAACGGTGGTTCTCACTCTGACGCTCCAATCGCTTTCCAAGAATTCATGATTGTACCTGCTGGTGCACCATCATTCAAAGAAGCTCTTCGTTGGGGTGCTGAAATCTTCCACGCTCTTAAGAAAATCCTTAAATCTCGTGGTTTGGAAACAGCCGTAGGTGACGAAGGTGGATTCGCTCCTCGTTTCGAAGGAACTGAAGACGGTGTTGAAACTATCCTTGCTGCGATCGAAGCTGCTGGATATGTTCCTGGTAAAGACGTATTTATCGGATTTGACTGTGCTTCATCAGAATTTTACGATAAAGAACGTAAAGTTTACGACTACACTAAATTCGAAGGTGAAGGAGCTGCTGTACGTACTGCTGCAGAACAAATCGACTACCTTGAAGAATTGGTAAACAAATACCCAATCATCACTATCGAAGATGGTATGGACGAAAACGACTGGGACGGTTGGAAAGCTCTTACTGAACGTCTTGGTGGTAAAGTTCAATTGGTTGGTGACGACTTCTTCGTAACAAACACTTCTTACCTTGAAAAAGGTATTGCAGAAGGTGCCGCTAACTCAATCCTTATCAAAGTTAACCAAATCGGTACTCTTACTGAAACATTCGACGCTATCGAAATGGCGAAAGAAGCTGGTTACACTGCTGTTGTATCACACCGTTCAGGTGAAACTGAAGATTCAACAATTGCTGACATCGCAGTTGCAACTAACGCAGGACAAATCAAGACTGGTTCACTTTCACGTACAGACCGTATCGCTAAATACAACCAATTGCTTCGTATCGAAGACCAACTTGGTGAAGTAGCTGAATACCGTGGATTGAAATCATTCTACAACCTTAAAAAATAAAATAGTTCAGTGAACTATTTTATCCCGAACCTTGAAATTCAAAAGTTCGGCCGTTGATTTAACAACGTTTTTAGCCCCTCGGATTTTTTCCGAAGGGCTTTTTATGTGCAATACTCAAAAATGAAAAATAACTTATGGTATAATAGACAAAAACACTTGTATTAGAAAGAAACTATGTCTAAAGAAATTGATATTGAGTATTACCATCAGCTAGCCTTGCAAAAGCAGAAGGAGCACCGCAAAGTGTTAGCTAATCTAAAGAAAAAACCTCCTAAAAACTTAGATAAGATTGCGCAGCAGATTCACCAAGAAGTCTTTGCTGAGATTGATTGTACTGCCTGTGCCAACTGTTGCAAGACTTTGGGACCAGACTTTAAAGAGGCAGACATCACCCGTATTGCTAAGTACTTTAAGATGAAATTACCAGCTTTTGAAGCGGAATTTCTGCAGGTGGATGAAGATGGGGACAAGGTTTTCAAATCCATGCCCTGCCCCTTTCTAGGGGGAGATAATCTCTGCTCAATCTATGATGTTCGTCCCAAGGCCTGCCGGGAATTTCCTCATACAGACCGTAAAAAGATCCATCAGATTAATCATCTGACCATCAAAAATACCCTGACCTGCCCAGCGGCTTATCTCTTTGTGGAGAAGCTGCGGGAGAGATTGTAGAAATCCCCTAAATCTTGTACAAAAATTCTGGGGCGGAAGTATCTTATATCTGTTATACTATAGTTAGAATTGAACACGGCCTAAAAGCTGTGTGAAAAAGATGAAATTTTCTCGGAGCAGGAGCCCCTCCGTCAATTTTCCAATTTTCACTTTGCTTTTAACGGTCTTAGTATCTTTTGTGAGGTGAAAAAGAATATGATGCATCAATTCAATCAAACCATGGATTATTTGGAGCAGCAGTTGACTGGAGAAGTGGATATGAAAATATTTCAGCAGCTATCGGGCTATTCTTACCCTCTCTTTAGCAGGCTATTTTCTATCCTGGCAGATATGACATTAGCAGAATACCTGCGCAATCGCAGGCTGTCAGAAGCTGTGATAGACTTGCGGGAAGGCTCTGAGAAGGTCATTGACATAGCGTTGAAATACGGCTATGAGTCTGCGGATGCTTTTAGCGCAGCCTTTAAGAAATTCCATGGGGCAACTCCCTCAGAAGTTCGAAATGGAAAACCTTATCGGGTTTTTCCTAAACTTCAATTATCCTTAAAAATCACAGGAGGAAAGAACATGAATATCAAGATTCAAAAGAAACCTGCATTTTCCGTGGCAGGCGTCCTATTGGAAGCTATTGACAATAGCCAGTGTCCGTCTGCATGGGAGCAGCTCTATGCCAATCACAGCTTTGAAAGGCTAGAGAGTCTAGGCAGTGGCCAATCCTTTGGTGTCTGCTCCGATGTCAAAGAAGGCGAAATCATCAACTATATGGCTGCCTATGATGTGACGGATAAAGCTAAAGCAGAAGAACTAGGTCTGTTCATCAAAGATATCCCAGCCGCTGAATATGCTATTGTACCAGTCAAAGGCCCTATACCAGCTAGCATTCACAATGCTTGGAAATATGTCTTGGAGGTCTTTTTCCCTGAAACAGGCTATCGCCACTCAGGCTCACCAGACTTCGAAGTCTATACCGAAGGTGACATGTCATCACCTGACTATCAAATGGAACTCTGGATACCAGTAATCAAGGACTAGATCATTTTCTGACATTTTATAAAAATGCAAAACCAACTCTGTAGAAGATAGCTTTTACAGAGTTTTTCTTTGTTTTGGATTGGTGATTTCTGAGAAAAATAATAAATTTGATTTTATTTAAATTTAAGTATAAGGAATTTTTAAGCATTTGTCTGTATACTTTTCCAATCATCAAAGAAAGAGGTGTAAATATGAACTATCTAGTTATTCCAGCTTACGAACCTGACTACAATCTCATCAAATTGATTGAAAAGATTCACAATAAGAGCGATTTTTCCATCATCGTCATTGATGATGGAAGTTTGCCAGAATGCCAAGGCATTTTTGCTCGAGCAGCGGATTTTGCGACAGTCCTTCGCCACCAGGTCAATCAAGGAAAAGGGCAAGCTCTGAAAACAGCCTTTGAGTACATTCAGTCTCTCAATAAGCCAGGGACTGTGGTTACAGCAGACGCAGATGGACAGCACAGGATCTGGGACATATTTCGTAGCTTGACCAAATCAAATGAAAATCCTAATACACTTGTCCTTGGTGTCCGTGCCTTTACTGGCAAGGTTCCCTTGCGTAGTCGCTTTGGAAATAGCTTGACTCGTATCTTGTTTAAACTGCAAACGGGTGTCGCTGTATCCGACACACAGACAGGATTACGTGCCTTTTCAATGGATATGATTCCTTTTATGCTCAAGATAGAAGGACAACGGTATGAATACGAGATGAACATGCTCCTCGAAGCAAGTCAATCCTACCCAATCTTAGAAGTTCCGATTGAAACAGTCTATATCAACGACAATGAGGCTTCTCACTTCCGGCCTATTCGAGATGGATTGATGATTTATAAAAATATTTTAAAGTTTGCGCTCTCGTCTTTTAGTAGTTTTATCGTAGATTATGTGGTCTACGCTCTCTCTATTCTATGCTTGAGCTTTATTCCGACAGGTCTTCGTGTTCTCCTCTCAAATGGTTTGGCACGTGTGACTAGCTCCATCTTTAACTTTTCTACCAACAAAAAATTGGTCTTTAAGAACAAGGCGAGCAGTTTTAAAACAGGATCAGGTTATTTTGGATTAGCAGTTGGTCTCTTTATCTTAGACACCATCCTGATTCGACTTTTCAATTCTAGTCTTGGAGTCAATTTGCTAATCGCGAAGATACTTGTCGGAATCATGCTCTTTATCCTCTCTTGGACCATTCAAACTCGCTTTATTTTCAAAGAAAGGACCTGTAGCCCATTATGAAAGTTTTAAAGAAACCCTATCTATACGCCTCGGTCTTGGGCTTGCTCCTGACAAGTTCCTTTACCTATTCGATGTTGAAGACCTTTGTACTTGCTGAAACGATTTCTACTGTATCTAATGCCAGCTCAACGTCTAACACCACAGCAGCAAGTCAGGCAGCAAAAAATGCCCAGGTGACGGATACTAGCTATTCAGATGGAAATATCAGTGTCACCCTCACTGAAAAGACTGTGAATGAAACGCAGGTCTATGTGGCAGATATAACCCTTAGTTCATCGGATTATCTCAAAACAGCTCTAGCTCAAAACTCCTATGGAACCAACGTCACAGCTAAAACCTCTGTAACGGCTGCTGAAAACAATGCTATTCTAGCTGTCAACGGTGACTACTATGGAGCTAATAGCTCTGGTTATGTTATCCGTAATGGAGTTGTATATCGGGACAGTGTCCGTGAAGATGCTAGTAATGGTGACCTTGCCATTTACAAGGACGGCTCCTTTAAAATCATCTACGAAGACCAAGTTTCAGCCGATCAGTTGGTTCAGGACGGTGTCGTCAATCTACTGGCATTTGGTCCGTCTCTAGTTGAGAATGGAGAAATATCCGTTGATACCAATACAGAAGTCGGTCAAGCCATGTCATCCAATCCTCGTACAGCTATTGGGATTATCGATGAAAACCACTACATCATCGTCGTTTCGGATGGTCGTACCTCTGAAAGCAAGGGATTGTCTCTTTACCAGATGGCAGAAGTGATGAAATCTTACGGAGTGAAGACAGCCTATAACCTTGATGGTGGTGGATCCTCAACTCTCTACTTTAACGGTCAGGTAATCAATAAACCGACTACAGGTGGAAGCAAGATATCAGAAAGGGCGGTGAGTGATATTGTCTACATCGGTTACTAAAATCAAAAACAAACGCCTCAAAAAGACACTCGTTGGCTATAGTCTTCTCACTATTTTCTTCTTTGCATTTAGCCGTATCTACGAGTCCTTTAGTTTTGGGGAGACGTCGCTTCATATGCACTATCTCTTTGCAGTACCTTTAGTAGGGGGCATTGTTCTAGCATTACTGTCGAAAATCATGCCAAACCTAGGACGAATCAGCCTAAACTTATGGAACTCGGCAGTTGCAGTCCTAACAGCTGGAATGCTCTTTCGAGGAATTGTCAATCTATCAGGTCGTTCAACGACCTTAGACCAACCTTACTGGTATGTTGGCCTAGCATTTGTTATTTTGGCTATCGCCTCGCTTTTCTTTCATAAGAAGAATAGTCAAGAATTAGCTTAAAAATTGAAAACTGGATGTTGAGAGAAACAGCCAGTTTTCTTGTTGAAGTTCATGACTATAGATCACAAATACCCATATTTTTTGTTTGGATTTTATGGGGTATGAGAATAGTTTTCTCGGTATAATAGTCCCATAGAAGATAAGGAGGCAGGAATATGCAGATGTATTTTGGAGATGTGTCGCTTTGCTATAGTTATTCATTGGCAATGGCACTGGATTCCTATGGTTATGACTTTAAAGCAGATTTTTTAGAGGCAATCATGGTGATGGGAAATGGCGCTAGTATCGTAAAGGAAGATGAACAACACCCTCTAGTATTCTTTGATAATGGTATGCCAGATCTTTCTATCTCTCATTCTTTAAAAATACTTGGATTTGACTATGAGGATTTCTATCTAAAGAATGAAGCAGAAGTAGATTTGGAAGAGATTAAAAGAAAGTTGGAAACGTTTCTGTTCAATGGACCTGTCGTACTGGGACCTCTTGATATGGGCCATCTGACCTACAACCCCAATCACACAATCCTTTATGGTGTGGATCATTTTGTAACCGTGTATGACATTGATGATCGGTATCTCTATTTGCACGATCCAGCTGGTTTTGCCTGTATGAAGGTTGCTTTTAATGACATACTAGAAGCCTGGAAGGCAGAGGGTATTGACTATAAGCGCGGAGCCTACTCCATGTGGGGAAATTTTAAGAAGGTTAAGAGTCCTAGTCAAACTCAAATCTATCAAGAAACGGCAAGGCTTATAAGGGCCAGATATCTGGATGGACAAAGTAATGTTTTGGAATTCTATGCAAAAGCAGTTGCTGAAAATGGCTTAAATACAGAGCAAAAACAATTGCATCATTATTTCAGCTTTAAACTTGCTGCTGTTCGAAATCTCTATCTCAGTAAGTTCTTAAAAGATCATAATCCAGAAGGTGCAAGATTAAAAGAGAAATTGGCTACATTATTTGGCCAAGCCCATCTTTCATGTTTAAAAGAAGATTACCAAGAACTATCACACTTGCTCTATCAAATAGCAGAAGTAGATGGTCACTTTAAAGATTTGTATGTAAAGTAGAGAACAAGGAGATGACTCTATGCATTAAAAACTAGTTAGTAAAAGCAGTTTTTCGTAAAATGAAGAACTGCTTTTTGAATTGTTAACAACAGAAATATGAGTCCAATTTTTAATATCCTATTTATTTAAAACATAGAAAAATGACAACACTTAAAAAGAACGAATAAGAATTTTAAAATAACTATTTGAGTATTTTTCGTTTCTTACTTTTTCTAAGTGTAAATGATATAATATACCTATGGTTATTAAAAATTATTTTGCAAATTCAATTGAATCGTATATTCAAACTATTAGAGAGATTAATTCAGAGAATCCATCCCATAGACTATGGTATAGAGGGCAAAAGAATTCCGAATATGGGTTAATACCTGGAATTTGGCGTGAGGCTTATTCTGTTTTTAATTCGAGGAGAGAGAAAACCCCAATTCTTCGAACAAATTTTTACAATCCTGAAGGAGAGGTAGTTGTTATGCCATCTCAAAATGTTCTTCTTGAAAAATTTAAGAGTAAGGCAAAGACAGAAGATATTATAGGGCCGCAAAACGAAGTACAGTGGTTAGAACTAGCTCAACATTATGGTTTACCAACAAATTTATTAGATTGGTCTACAGACCCATTGGTTGCATTGTTTTTTGCTGTCTCTACAGTTGATTGTAAAAATAACAATCACACTTACTTAACTAAAAATCAAGTTATTTGTCGACAAGATGATGAAGATGAGGATGAGATAATTCATGATCATGCTTCTGTATGGGTAATAAATCCGTTGGAAATAAACCGAATATTACTAAATGAACCTGGTTTAGAAGGAGTTTTTCAGAGTTTCAATCATAATGATATCGAGAGAATTAACCAAGAAATTTCTTTAAATTGTGGCACATTTTGTTTTGAGGGGTCTAAAATCAATCCTCGTATCACCAGACAATCAGGGAACTTCACACACTCAGGAACAAAACTCACACATCCTCTAGATTTTTTGTCAGCTACTCAATCAGAAATTATAAAAATTAATATACCTTATAATTGTATTTTCCAAATTATGAAAGACTTGAGTGCATTAGATATTACAAATCAATCTATATATTTTAGAAGTAATGAAAGAGATTTGACTGCAGGTGAAATTAAAGACGAAGTATATTCGGAGTTTATGGATTATCTGAATTCAATTATTGAGTAATTATTTTTCTTGCACCTCCTTTTGAATCTTTGCACCCCTAGAAAGGAAAACTCTCAAATTGTCCTACAAATTTCTACTTTTCGATCTCGATCACACCTTGCTTGATTTTGACGCTGCTGAGGATGTGGCACTGACGCAACTTTTAAAAGAAGAAGGAGTTGCAGATATCCAAGCCTATAAAGACTATTATGTTCCTATGAACAAGGCTCTCTGGAAGGACTTGGAGCAAAAGAAAATCAGTAAACATGAACTGGTTAACACGCGCTTTTCTCGTCTATTTGCTCATTTTGGACAGGGAAAAGACGGTAGGTTGCTTGCCCAGCGTTACCAATTTTACTTAGCCCAACAGGGACAAACTCTTTCGGGTGCTCATGAACTCTTGGACAGTCTCATAGAGCGTGACTATGACTTGTATGCTGCGACAAATGGCATTACCGCCATCCAGACAGGACGTCTGGCTCAATCAGGTCTGGCTCCCTATTTCAACCAAGTCTTTATCTCCGAGCAATTACAAACACAAAAGCCTGACGCACTATTCTATGAAAAAATCGATCAACAGATTGCTGGATTTGATAAAGAAAAGACACTGATGATTGGAGATTCTCTAACCGCCGACATTCAAGGTGGCAATAATGCTGACATTGACACTATCTGGTACAACCCTCAACGCCTCGAAAATCACACACAAGCCCAGCCGACTTATGAAGTTCATTCTTACCAAGACTTGCTGGATTGTTTAGATGCTTTGTAGTGATTTCCCTAAGAGGTGTTGATATGGAAATTAAAGTCATTGAAGAGATTGATAACTTACTAAACCTCATCGAGCAGTATCAGTTAAAAGGTGTGGTTGCTCAAGTAAATTCGTTAAAAGAGTTAAAGTATATCATAAGCAATCATATAGAGTTAAGTACTCGAGAGAAGATGAATATCCACTATTCACTCTTTCTCCCTAGGGGTGGCTTATCTGAACTCTACTATATGGACGCTAATCTTGAACGGATGAAGTCTGTAAATAATCAACTTTCCTATGCTATTGATACAATAGAAAAGTTTTTAATGGCTGATTGATACTGTGAATACTAATGTCAAATAATAGGGTCAATAACAGTATATATAAGAACTGTAAAAAGTGGTTTAGATAGCCACTTTTTGCTATAATAGAGGCAGTAAAAACGAAGGAGTCGGCTATGGAACACTCGTCTTGGCATGCTTTGATTAAGGAGCAATTACCTGAGGGGTATTTTGGGAAAATCAATCAATTTATGGAACAGGTCTATGCTCAGGGAACTGTTTATCCACCTAAGGAAAAAGTTTTTCAGGCTCTCTTGACTACACCGCTTGAAGAAGTGAAGGTGGTGATTCTAGGACAGGATCCTTATCACGGGTCAGGGCAGGCGCAGGGCTTAAGTTTTTCTGTACCTGACTCAATCCCAGCTCCGCCGTCCTTGCAAAACATTTTAAAAGAATTGTCAGATGATATCGGGGTTAAGAAATCACATGATTTGACGGCTTGGGCTGAGCAGGGAGTCTTACTTCTCAATGCTTGCTTGACGGTCCCTGCTAGTCAGGCCAATGGTCATGCTGGGCAGATATGGGAGCTTTTTACTGATGCCGTGATTCGGGTTGTCAATAATCTAGACAGACCTGTAGTCTTTGTATTCTGGGGTGCTTATGCACGCAAGAAGAAGGCCTTGGTTACCAATCCTCACCACTTGATTATCGAATCAGCCCATCCTAGTCCTTTATCGGTTTATAGAGGATTTTGGGGCTCCAAGCCTTTTTCCAAGGCCAATGCATTCTTAACAGAGACAGGACAAGAGCCAATCGATTGGCTTAGATAAGGAGAGAATATGCCTCAGTTAGCGACGATTTGCTACATTGATAACGGAAAAGAACTGCTCATGCTCCATCGTAATAAGAAGCCCAACGATGTCCATGAAGGCAAATGGATTGGTGTGGGTGGAAAGCTAGAGCGAGGTGAGACTCCACAGGAATGTGCAGCGCGTGAAATCCTCGAAGAAACAGGGCTCAAAGCCAAGCCGGTTCTAAAAGGTGTTATCACTTTTCCAGAATTCACGCCAGATTTAGACTGGTACACCTATGTTTTTAAGGTGACGGAGTTTGAGGGTGACTTGATTGACTGCAATGAGGGAACCTTAGAATGGGTTCCCTATGATGAAGTCTTGAGCAAGCCAACTTGGGAAGGTGACCACACCTTTGTTGAGTGGCTTTTAGAGGACAAACCTTTCTTTTCAGCCAAGTTTGTTTATGATGGGGATAAATTGTTGGATACCCAAGTTGATTTCTATGAATAAAGGAGAAAGCAAATGCTACTAATCAAAAATGGTCGTGTCATGGATCCCAAGTCAAGTTTGGATCAAGTGTGTGATGTTTTGATCCAAGATGGGAAAATTGTCAAAATTGCGTCTGAAATCAAGGAAGAAGGAGCAGAAGTGATTGACGCTACTGGTCTTGTGGTTGCGCCTGGACTAGTTGATATTCATGTTCATTTCCGTGAACCTGGTCAGACCCACAAGGAGGACATCCATACTGGGGCACTAGCGGCTGCTGCAGGTGGTTTTACAACGGTTGTCATGATGGCTAATACTAGTCCAACCATTTCGGACGTAGAAACTTTGCAAGAAGTTCTCCAGTCAGCTGCCAAGGAAAAAATTAACGTCAAGACAGTTGCGACTATTACCAAGAACTTTAATGGCCAAGACTTGACAGACTTTAAGGCGCTTTTAGAAGCAGGTGCGGTTGGTTTTTCTGATGACGGTATTCCGCTTGAGAGCAGTAAAGTGGTCAAGGAAGCAATGGAAGAAGCTAAAAAACTCAATACTTTTATTAGTCTTCATGAGGAAGATCCAGGTTTGAACGGGATTCTTGGATTTAACGAAAACATCGCTAAGGAACATTTTTATATCTGTGGAGCGACTGGGGTGGCTGAGTACGCTATGATTGCGCGTGATGTTATGATTGCCTATGCAACCAAGGCCCATGTTCACATTCAGCATTTGTCTAAGGAAGAAAGTGTCAAGGTGGTGGAGTTTGCTCAAGGACTAGGTGCGCAGGTCACAGCAGAAGTAGCGCCACAGCATTTCTCTAAGACAGAAGCTCTTCTTTTAACTCAAGGAAGCAATGCCAAGATGAATCCGCCGCTTCGTTTGGAATCAGACCGTCGTGCCGTGATTGAAGGTCTTAAGTCAGGTGTCATCACAGTCATCGCGACAGACCACGCGCCTCACCATGCAGACGAGAAGAATGTCGAGAATATTACTAAAGCACCGTCTGGTATGACAGGCTTGGAAACATCACTTTCTCTCGGTTTGACTTATTTGGTCGAAGCAGGAGAGTTGAGCCTGATGGAATTGCTAGAAAAAATGACTGTTAATCCAGCTAAATTGTATAACTTTGAAGCAGGTTACTTGGCTGAGAATGGTCCAGCTGATATCACTATCTTTGATGACAAGGCTGATCGCCTTGTGGACTCCCATTTTGCTTCGAAAGCAGCTAATTCACCATTTATCGGTGAAACTTTAAAAGGGCAGGTTAAATATACCATCTGTAAGGGACAAATCGTCTATCAAAACTAGATGGGATTTTGCTCTATAAACTATAAGAATAGAGAGCGTATATGTATCCAACCCATCAATTTAAAGATAAGTTTGTCTTATTTCTTAAGATATTTTTCCCTATCCTGATCTATCAATTTGCTAATTATTCTGCCTCTTTTGTTGATACAACCATGACTGGGCAGTACAATACCATGGACTTGGCGGGGGTGTCAACCGCAACGAGTCTATGGAATCCTTTCTTTACTTTTTTAACAGGGATTGTTTCGGCCATGGTTCCCATCATAGGCCATCATCTGGGACGGGGCAAAAAGGAAGAAGTAGCATCTGATTTTTACCAATTTATCTACTTGGCTTTCGGACTGTCTTTGGTCTTGCTTGGAATGGTAGTATTCTTAGCGCCATCTGTCTTAAACAACATCGGACTAGAAGCTCAAGTGGCGGCAGTTGCAGTTTCCTATCTTTGGTACCTTTCTATTGGAATTATTCCCTTGTTGCTTTTCAGTGTCATTCGGTCATTGTTAGATTCTCTTGGTTTGACCAAGCTATCGATGTACCTCATGCTCCTATTACTTCCTCTTAATAGTGGTTTTAACTATCTTTTGATATATGGAGCATTCGGTTTTCCTGAGCTTGGTGGTGCAGGAGCAGGGCTAGGAACTTCGCTAGCCTATTGGGTTTTATTGGGCATTTCCCTGCTTGTTTTGTTCAAACAAAAAAGATTAAAAGCGTTACATCTTGAAAAACGCATTCCACTCAATATAGATAAAATCAAGGAAGGTGTTCGATTAGGTCTACCAATCGGGGGAACCGTCTTTGCTGAAGTAGCTATTTTCTCCGTGGTGGGACTAATCATGGCTAAGTTTTCATCGCTCATCATCGCTAGTCACCAGTCAGCTATGAACTTTTCCAGCCTCATGTATGCTTTTCCTATGAGTATTTCCTCTGCTATGGCGATTGTTGTGTCTTACGAGGTGGGGGCTAAACGTTTTGAGGATGCAAAAATCTATGCACGTCTGGGGAGAATAACAGCCCTCATTTTTGCTGGTTTTACCCTATCTTTTCTCTACATTTTTAGAGATCGTGTAGCAAGTCTATATGGGAATGACTCTCAGTTCATTGAAACAACTGCTGTATTTCTAACCTACAGTCTCTTTTTCCAATTAGCTGATACCTTTGCGGCCCCACTCCAGGGGATTCTAAGAGGCTATAAGGACACTATCGTTCCTTTCTATCTTGGCTTAATCGGGTATTGGGGAGTAGCGATACCTCTAGGATACCTACTAGATCAAGCAACTGACTTAGGGGCATTTGCCTACTGGATTGGGTTAATTGCCAGTTTGATTGTTTCTGGCTGTTTGTATCAATGGCGTTTGAAATCCATAATGAAAAGATTGAGCTAATTTTAAGAAATTATCCTGAAAAATTACTTTGTGAAAAAAATATTCTAACTAGAGAGAATCCTTGTTTTAACAGGGATTTATTTTTTATATTGTGAAATTTTATTAACCATATACTTTGACAGCGTATACTAAAAAAGGTAAAATAGTATGGTAAGAACAATGTTAGAAAGGCAAGATTATGTCAACTTTAGATAAAAATCTTTTGCTAGAGATGTTCCGTAAGATGGAAGAAATCCGTCGCATGGACTTAAAAATCGCTCAGTTAGTGAAAAAGGGAAAAGTTCCCGGTATGACTCACTTTTCTGTTGGAGAGGAAGCTGCTAACGTTGGAGCGATGTTGGCTCTCAACCCAGATGACCTAATTACCTCCAACCACCGTGGACACGGGCAAGCTATTGCTAAGGGGATTGATCTCAACGGAATGATGGCAGAAATCCTTGGGAAATACACTGGAACCTGTAAAGGAAAAGGTGGTTCTATGCACATCGCCGACCTTGATGCGGGTAACCTCGGTGCCAATGGTATCGTAGGTGGTGGTATGGGGATCGCTGTTGGTGCAGCCCTCAGTCAACAAATGCAGAACACTGGAAAAATCGTCGTCTGCTTCTTTGGAGATGGTGCGACCAACGAAGGTGTGTTCCACGAAGCAGTCAACATGGCTTCTATCTGGAACCTGCCAGTTATTTTCTACTGCATTAACAACGGTTATGGGATCTCTGCGGATATCAAGAAAATGACTAACGTGGAACATATCCATCACCGTAGCGCAGCTTATGGAATTCCTGGAATGTTTATTGAAGATGGAAACAACGTCATCGACGTTTATGAAGGATTTAAGAAAGCTGTAGACCATGTTCGTGGTGGCAATGGACCAGTCTTGATTGAAAGTGTCACATATCGTTGGCTTGGTCACTCATCATCTGACCCTGGTAAATATCGTACGCGTGAAGAAGTGGAATTGTGGAAACAAAAAGACCCAATCGAAAACCTTCGCAAGTACCTCGTTGAGAACAACATTGCAAGTTCAGAAGAGTTGGAAGAAATTCAAGCACAAGTCAAGGAAGCAGTAGAAGCTTCTGTTAAATTTGCAGAAGAAAGTCCATTCCCACCGCTTGAATCCGCATTTGAAGATATTTACGCAGACTAAGGAGAAAGAGATAAAATGGAAACAAAAACAATGTCGTTCCGTGACACCATTATCCTTGCTATGTCTGAGGAAATGCGTCGCGATGAAAATGTATTCTTGATGGGAGAAGACGTCGGTGTCTTCGGAGGAGACTTCGGAACTTCTGTCGGAATGCTTGAAGAATTTGGTCCAGAACGTATCCGTGACTGTCCGATTTCTGAAGCGGCCATCTCTGGAGCAGCAGCAGGAGCGGCCATGACAGGACTTCGCCCAATCGTCGATATGACCTTCATGGACTTCTCAGTTATTGCCATGGACAATATCGTCAACCAAGCTGCTAAAACACGTTATATGTTTGGTGGTAAAGGTCAGGTTCCAATGACTGTCCGATGTGCAGCTGGTAATGGAGTTGGTTCTGCGGCTCAGCACTCGCAATCACTAGAGTCTTGGTTCACTCACATTCCAGGACTTAAGGTTGTAGCTCCAGGTACACCTGCTGACATGAAAGGACTGCTCAAGTCTTCTATCCGTGATAACAACCCTGTTATCATCCTTGAATACAAGTCAGAATTTAACCAAAAAGGGGAAGTGCCAGTTGATCCAGACTACACAATCCCACTTGGAGTTGGTGAAATCAAACGTGAAGGTACAGATGTAACAGTCGTTACTTATGGTAAAATGCTTCGTCGTGTGGTTCAAGCTGCTGAAGAATTAGCAGAAGAGGAAATTTCAGTTGAAATTGTGGACCCACGTACCCTCGTTCCACTTGATAAGGATATCATCATTAACTCAGTGAAGAAGACTGGTAAGGTCGTTCTGGTTAACGACGCCCACAAAACAAGTGGTTATATTGGAGAGATTTCAGCTATTATTTCGGAATCAGAAGCATTTGATTATCTAGACGCACCAATCCGCCGCTGTGCAGGAGAAGATGTGCCAATGCCTTACGCACAAAATCTAGAAAATGCAATGATTCCAACAGTTGAAAGCATCAAAGATGCAATCCGTAAGACTTATAACAAAGAATAGAATTACATAAATTAAATTATGTAAAATTTTAGAGATTTTTAACTTTAGTAACTTGAGACACATTCGGACGGGGTCTGCGAAAAAAAGAAAGATTTCCTTGTGTTCAGCGAACACATCGTCAATCTTCTATTTTTTCATTGCACTTTTCGTCCTTAATATCTTAGATTAGAGCACGGGCTAAAAGCTCGGAAAAAAGATAAATCTCCTTGGCTTCATCGAAGCCAGCGTCGATTTCCTATTTTTCAGTCGCTTTTTACGCCCTTTGTATCATAAATAGAATTGGAGAGGTCATGGCTGATGACAAGCTAAGAGCGACTCCTGCGGCTAGAAAGTTAGCGAATGATCTAGGGATCAACCTCTACGACGTTTCTGGCTCAGGTGCAAACGGTCGTGTCCACAAAGAAGACGTGGAAACTTATAAAGACACAAACGTGGTTCGCATTTCGCCACTTGCAAAACGAATTGCCCTCGAACATAACATTGCTTGGCAGGAAATCCAAGGAACAGGTCATCGTGGCAAAATCATGAAGAAGGATGTTTTAGCCTTGCTTCCTGAAAATATCGAAAACGATACTATCAAGTCTCCTGCTCAAATCGAAAAAGTGGAAGAGGTTCCAGATACTATCACTCCTTATGGTGAGATTGAGCGTATTCCAATGACACCAATGCGTAAGGTTATCGCCCAGCGTATGGTTGAATCCTACCTAACCGCGCCAACTTTCACACTCAACTATGATGTTGATATGTCAGAAATGTTGGCTCTTCGTAAGAAGGTTCTTGATCCAATCATGGAAGCAACTGGGAAGAAGACTACTGTAACTGACCTTCTTTCTCTCGCTGTTGTAAAGACCCTTATGAAACACCCTTACATCAATGCTTCATTGACAGAAGATGGCAAGACCATTATCACTCACAACTATGTCAACCTTGCTATGGCGGTTGGTATGGATAATGGTCTAATGACACCAGTTGTCTATAATGCTGAAAAAATGAGCTTGTCAGAGTTGGTTGTAGCCTTTAAGGATGTCATTGGTCGTACCTTGGATGGTAAATTGGCTCCAAGTGAACTGCAAAATTCAACCTTCACAATCAGTAACTTGGGAATGTTTGGTGTTCAGTCCTTTGGTCCGATTATTAACCAACCCAACTCAGCAATCCTCGGGGTGAGCTCAACAGTAGAGAAACCTGTAGTTGTCAATGGTGAGATTGTTATTCGTCCTATCATGAGCCTAGGATTAACCATTGACCACCGTGTCGTAGATGGTATGGCTGGTGCTAAGTTTATGAAAGACTTGAAAGCCTTAATTGAGAACCCAATCTCAATGTTGGTTTAAAAATACAGTATTTATTTTTAGAGATATAGATAAAGGAAGTAAGACATGGCCTTAGAAGTAATTATGCCAAAAGCCGGCGTGGATATGACAGAAGGACAAATCGTCCAATGGAATAAGAAAGTCGGAGAATTTGTAAAAGAAGGAGAAATCCTTTTGGAAATCATGACTGACAAAGTCAGCATGGAATTGGAAGCCGAAGAAGATGGATACTTGATTGCCATCCTCAAAGGAGATGGTGAAACAGTCCCTGTAACGGAAGTTATCGGTTACCTTGGTGAAGAAGGGGAAAACATCCCAACAGCTGGAGCAGCTGCACCAGAATCAAAACCTGCACCTGCAGTTAGTGCCTCAAACGACGACGGCAAGAGCGACGATGCCTTTGATATCGTTGTGATTGGTGGAGGACCTGCTGGTTATGTAGCAGCCATTAAAGCTGCCCAACTTGGTGGTAAGGTTGCCCTTGTTGAGAAATCTGAACTTGGTGGAACTTGCTTGAACCGTGGCTGTATCCCAACTAAGACCTACCTTCACAACGCTGAAATCATCGAAAACATCGGTCATGCAGCAAACCGTGGTATCGTCATCGAAAATCCAAACTTCACTGTAGATATGGATAAACTTTTAGAAACTAAATCTAAAGTTGTCAATACCTTGGTAGGTGGAGTTGCAGGTCTTCTTCGTAGCTACGGAGTTACTGTTCATAAGGGAATTGGTACGATCACTAAGGATAAGAATGTCTTGGTAAATGGTTCTGAATTGCTTGAAACCAAGAAAATTATTCTTGCTGGTGGTTCAAAAGTCAGCAAGATCAACGTTCCTGGTATGGAATCATCACTTGTAATGACTAGTGATGACATTCTTGAAATGAACGAAGTTCCAGAGAGCCTCGTAATCATCGGTGGTGGAGTTGTTGGTATCGAACTTGGTCAAGCCTTCATGACATTTGGGTCAAAAGTAACTGTTATCGAAATGATGGACCGTATCGTTCCAGCTATGGATGCAGAAGTTTCTAAGAATCTTCGCTTGATTCTTGAGCGTAAGGGTATGACCATCTTGACAGGTACAAAACTGCAAGAAATCATCGAGGAAAATGGGCAACTTCGTATTAAAGTTGAAGGAAAAGACGATATCATCGCAAGCAAAGCCCTTCTTTCAATCGGTCGTGTACCAGACCTTGAAGGAATTGGCGATGTTGAGTTTGAACTGGACCGTGGACGCATCAAGGTCAACGAATATATGGAAACTTCTGTTCCAGGAATCTACGCACCAGGTGATATCAATGGTACTAAGATGTTGGCGCACGCAGCCTTCCGCATGGGTGAAGTTGCGGCTGAAAATGCCCTCAAAGGAAATCATGCTGTTGCCAAATTGAACTTGACTCCTGCAGCCATCTACACTCTCCCTGAAGTAGCAGCAGTAGGTCTGACTGAAGAACAAGCTCGTGAGAAATACGATGTCGCTATCGGTAAATTCAACTTTGCAGCTAACGGACGTGCTATTGCATCGGACGCTGCTCAAGGTTTCGTAAAAGTTATCGCCGATAAGAAATATGGAGAAATCCTTGGTGTACACATCATTGGTCCTGCAGCCGCAGAATTGATCAATGAGGCATCAAGCATCATCGAAATGGAAATCACTGTTGAAGAAATGCTGAAGACTATCCACGGACACCCAACCTACTCTGAAGTGATGTACGAAGCATTTGCGGATGTTCTAGGAATGGCCATCCATTCACCTAAGAAAAAATAAATAATTTTTTCAACTAAATTTTCTTAAAGTAGTACGGACGGCAGCGACCTCTATTAGAGTTCCATGCCTAAAAATTGATCCTCTTGTCTCAATTTTTCCGAGAAATGTAACAATAACACGTTACATTTCTTTTTACCACTTTAGAAAATTGGATTGCTATGAACAGAATTTAAAAATTAAATTTTTGGGAAATACTATGAAATATATTATCAATCATTCAAACGACACTGCCTTTAATATCGCCTTGGAAGAATATACCTTTAAACACTTACTAGATGAGGATCAAATCTTCCTTCTTTGGATTAACAAGCCATCTATCATTGTTGGACGTCACCAGAATACTATCGAAGAAATCAACCGTGATTATGTTCGCGAAAATGGCATTGAGGTAGTCCGCCGTATCAGTGGTGGTGGGGCTGTTTATCACGATCTAAACAACCTCAACTACACCATCATTTCAAAAGAAGATGAAAACAAGGCCTTTGACTTCAAGAGCTTCTCAACTCCAGTTATCAACACCTTGGCTCAACTCGGTGTTAAAGCTGAATTTACAGGGCGTAATGACCTTGAGATTGATGGCAAAAAATTCTGTGGTAATGCCCAAGCTTATATCAATGGACGTATTATGCACCATGGTTGCTTGCTCTTTGACGTTGATTTATCAGTCCTTGCTAACGCCCTCAAGGTGTCAAAAGACAAATTTGAATCAAAAGGTGTGAAATCCGTCCGTGCCCGTGTGACCAATATTATCAATGAACTACCAGAAAAAATTACAGTTGAAGAATTCCGCGATTTGCTATTGGAATACATGAAAAAAGAGTACCCAGAGATGACTGAATACGTTTTTTCTGAGCAAGAATTAGCGGAAATCAATCGTATCAAGGATACCAAGTTCGGTACTTGGGACTGGAACTACGGTAAATCACCTGAATTTAACGTCCGTCGTGGAACAAAATTCACCAGTGGTAAGGTTGAAATTTTTGCCAACGTCATTGAATCAAAAATCCAAGATATCAAGATCTATGGTGACTTCTTTGGTATCGAGGACGTTGCAGCTGTAGAAGATGTCCTTCGTGGCGTGAAATACGAACGCGAAGATGTCCTTAAGGCCTTAGAAACTATTGACATCACACGCTACTTTGCTGGTATCAGCCGTGAAGAAATCGCTGAAGCGGTAGTGGGGTAAATCAAAAAGAAGTTGCTTATTTTAGCAGCTTCTTTTTACGAGTTATTGGTTTACATAATTTATTTTATGTAATTTATAAATTGTCCAGAGCATTCTTTTGTTCATCGTTGACGATATGAGTATAGAGGTCAGTGACTTGTGTACTGGCGTGTCCTAGCTGGTGGCTAACCAACACTTGCGATTTAGTTGCATCATAGAGCCTAGTTGCTAGGGTATGACGCAGTTTATGGGGAGTTACACGCACTTTGAAGTCCTCAGAGTACTTAGCAACCATTTTCTCAACGCTGGAAGCATCGATACGATTGGGAACGCCACGATATAAGGTCAGAAAGAGAGCTGTATCCGTCTTTTCCGTCTTATAGCGTTGATTTCGAATGGCTAGATAATTCTCTAGATAAGGTTTTGCAAAGGCAGCGACATTGACCGAGTCACGTTTACCACCTTTTCGAGTGACATCAATGACCATCATTTTTAAATTGAGATCTCTTAGATCCAGATTAACAGCTTCAGATAGGCGGACACCAGATGCTAGGAGAAGGGCGATGATGGCCAAATCACGTTCTTTATTTTTGTTAAATGATGAAAGAGCGCGATTTGAGAGCTGTTGTGGGTACTCCTGGTCGATATAGGTTAGAAAACCTTCTGTTTCATCACCTAGAAAGAGTTTTTGCTTGATGTTTTCAGCTCTGGCAGCAAGAGTTTCTTTCTTTTTCCTGGTTGAAACTTTCTTCATTACATTACGATAGAAATAAGGCTCCCCCTGGTCGTTTTCAACCTCCTCGGTCAGATACTTGTAAAGACTGGAAAGTGCTGACAAGGTCCGATTGATGGTCGTCTGAGAGACACCTTGCTTGGTTGTATTAGCATTCAGCAATGGACGTTCACGTAGATAAAGGATAAAGGATTCCATGTCTTTTTTAGACATATTTTCCAAGACCGATAAAGGAATGTCAGACATTTTATCAGCATTTGAAATACCAGACTCCAAAACCCAGCTAAAAAATCGATCGTATTCCTTGAGGTATTCGTACAAGGTTGTAAAACTGTAGGGAACAGCAAGCTTTGATTGGTAGTATTCCAAGACATACCAGGGCATGATTTGTTTTAGTTTGTCGATTCGTTCCAGTAAAATCTCACGTTTCATGTATTTTCTCCATAATTAAGTCTACTAGTAGTATAGCATAGACTAATATATTTTTCAAGAAAATTATAGTTTTTCGGAAAGATGTTATAAGTGTGTGATGGATTTTAGAAAAACAAAGACCTGGTTCTGCAATTATAAAAACCAAGTCTTTTGTGTGTATGTAATCCGGCAATATGTTTATACTTTAATTTCTCTAAAATATTGCAATTGCCATTTTTGTGTTGCTCGAGCTGTTGTATTTAAATTTGAGCACCAAGGAGGATAAAATCGCATAGACATTTTTCCATTGCTATCTTTTGTCGACAGAATGTTTTTACGAATAGCCACCTCGTTTGGAATAATGAATAGTCCCCTCTTATCATTATCAATGATAACGATTATAAGTTCATTTCCTAAATCCTCATTGGTATAAGGAATGTTCTTGTTGTTTTGGTCTTTTTTCCAAAAAACTGTAAAATATCCTTCTTTTTTCGGTGTTCTTTTTGCCAAGCGGCATCTTTTATACCCTTGCTCTTCCTTTATATTGATAAGAATACCTTCGTATTTTTCATTGTATTTTTCTTCAATGAAATCAAAATCACCATAAAAATTATATAAAACATCGAGTATTTTCATTATGATGTATATCCTCCTTAGCAAATAACTTTTCCAAAGAATAATACTGTTTCCAACAAAATCAGCTACCGACTATACTCATCTTTTTTATATATTACCATATAGCAGGATACCAAGATGATGAAGATTTTAAGCAGGTAGGTTTCGGATCGATCAGTGTCTATGGTTAGCTGAGACAAGACATTAATGATCGAATGTGTCATAACGCAAATCCAGAGATTCTTTGTTTTGTTATAAAGAGCTGAGAGTATGAAAGAATTCGTCAGCAATCCAAATAAAAACGGTAGAATTTGCAGAGTTGCTAGGGAACCATCAATGTAAAAGAACAACAGATGCCAAATCGCCCAGCTGAAAAAGGTTAGGATTGTTGAGTGAAAATACGGTAGCTTCTCTTGTAAAATTGGTTGAAAGACATATCGCCATCCAATCTCTTCTATACCACCAAACACAATAAATTTGAAGAACATCAAAAATGGGAGATACCAGCTAAATTCTATTATTTTCCCACCAAACCTTAGAAAAGAAAAATCAAGGATAATTAGGAAAAAAGATAATAAATAATGTTTATAACTAGTATGGATGTTAAAAAAATCTTTTACGATCTTCTTAAAATGAATATGAAAATAGTGATTTGCAACAATTATTCCCCAAAGAGCTGAAGAAATCCCACCAACAATGATTCCTAAAACAGTTAATAGATTGGAATGAACAGAAAAATGATTCAAGAAAAAGAAAAGGAGACAAACTGATACTATTTGGCTAAATGTGCCTAGTAAATATATCGCAATTGCCTTATTTCTTTTCATAGAGAATCCTTCAAATTTATTTTACGTAAAATAAATTATGTAAAAAACTTACAACAACAAATCTTTGACTTTCCCAATTTCACTTTTTGGAATCACCAGGTGAATCATATCACCCAGATACATTCTAGTTGAGCCGTTAACTGTTTGGCTTTTGCCATTATGAACTTGGGTGGTGATGAGTACGTTATGTGGCAAGTTGAGCTCGTGAACCTGCTTTCCAGCTATCTTGTCAGATACAGGGATTTCAATTAGGGTAACTTCTCCTTCGTCTGTTGCTTCTTCTGGTAGTATTTTTTCAAGCATGGCCTCATAGACTGGAGCACCCTTGAGTAGATCCATGACGATGTAGGCAACTAAGGTCACTAAGCCAAGTGGCATGAGGTTGCGAATATCTCCAACCATTTCGGTTACGAGTATCATAGCAGTTAAGGGAGCCTTAGATATTGCCCCAAAGTAGCCACTCATCCCCAGAATGACAAATATAGGAAATTGTTCCTGACTGACAAATCCAAGGTTGACACAAATAACACCGACTAGGGCACCTAGTAAGGAACCAAGCGCCAAAATGGGTAGGAAAATTCCTCCTGGGAGGCCGCTTCCATAACTAATCATGCTCCAAATAAAGCGAATCAAAAAGTAAGCTAATAGAAGCTGAAAACTAAAATCTTGCTCAGTCAAAGAAAGAACGACCTGATTTCCACCACCAAGAATTTGAGGTAAGAAAATTCCGACTGGTATGATGAGGATAAAGGCTAGGATTGGATAATAAGCTCTATCCAAATGGATTTTTTGACCAAGCCATTCATAAATTTGACCAACATTGAGTACAGCTTTCTCATAGAGAAAACCAGAAAGCCCGAGAAAAACTCCCATAACCAGGTAAATCCAATACTGGTCTAGGGTCATGAGAGGAATATTGTCTGGCATATCTAGTACGGGTGTTAGGCCAAATATGAGTAGTGAGACAAAGTTTGCTACTAGACTGGCTGCTAGAGTTGAGACCCAGAAAAAGCGGGAAAAATGGTGGTATACTTCTTCTACGACAAAGAGCAACCCAGCAATCGGAGCATTAAAGGCAGCAGCTAAGCCAGCTGCAGCACCACTGGCAATCAGGGAGCGTTCCTCTACTAGGCTAGATTTGAGCCACTTGGCGATACCTTTACCACCAACAGCTCCAAGTTGAATACTCGGCCCTTCACGCCCTAGCATAAGACCACCGGCAATAGCAAGAATCCCTAATACATATTTCTTCCAGAGGACACTCCACCAGTTGAGGCTCATCAGTCCCTTCAGCTCGGCTTCGACTTGAGGAATTCCTGAACCCTTGATATCTTTTTCTGACCGAGTTAGTTTCGCACTAAGCCAGCAAACTATTAAATAAAATAGACCAATGATAAAAAGATTGCGCACTAGGTGCGCTTGATCTTGATAAAGTCCTTGTATCAGGTGGAAGCCCTTTTCGATTAAGAAACGAAAGGATCCGACGATTACCCCGACGACGAGACCAACAATGATTCCTCGTCCAACTTGGGATAATATGGTGCTTGAGGCAAAGGCAAATTCTTTCTTGGAACTAAGTGTTTTTGACTGTTCCTCCATAATCATTTCCTCTTACTTATCTTTCTTGGTTGAAACTAGTGTTTTGACTGGTTCAAAACTGGTTCGGTGAATTGGGGTGACACCTAGTTTTTCCAATCCTTCTAGATGTTTAGCTGTTCCGTATCCTGCATTAGTTACAAAATCATATCCAGGATATTGATCATCATAGTCCTTCATCAATTCATCCCGTGTCACCTTAGCCACTATAGATGCAGCTGCGATCGAGAGGGAGTTAGCATCTCCTTTGATAATGGAGGTTTGTGAAATTGGTAACTCCAGTTTCATGGCATCTATCAAGAGGTGCTCAGGTTGCGGACTGAGCTGAGAGATTGCTTCTTTCATGGCGAGTTTTGTCGCTTCATAGATATTGACTTGGTCAATAATGTGATTATCCATGGTACCAATACCGATTGATAAAGCTTGGTCTTGAACGGCTTGAAAAATCTCCGCATGCTTCTTTTTAGGGATTTTCTTACTATCGTTGAGGCCTCTGATTTTACAATTTTTAGGCAAGATTACCGCTGCTGCAACTACAGGTCCAGCCAGAGGACCACGGCCGACCTCATCAACACCTGCTATTAAGGTCACTCCTTGCTTGTAAAGCTCTTTTTCATAGGAAAGCATGGATTCCAAACGAAGGTCCTCATCCAGTTCAGCCTGTATGGCTTTTTTACGCTTGCTGATTTCCTTTTGAACCCCAGAACGACTATCTTTTTCCAGTTCAGGAAAAAGAGGATTGTCTAATTCTTTGACAGTAGCCAGAAGTTCTTTGATTTCTTTAATCGTCGTCATCGATGTCGTCCAATGTATCTAAGGTATAGTTACCGAGTTTTCCATCACGGACTTCCTTGACGAAGAGGCTGTAAAAGCGGTCGTAGTCGTCTCGGAAACCAAGGGCACGTGTCATATCCATGATGATAACAGGTGCTTCTTCTTCTATCTTCATTTGTTTGAAGCGTTCAGCTAGCTTTTCTGGATAATGTTTTTTGAAATAATTGAGACCAAAAATGGTCACTTCATCCATAGGGAGCAACTGGTCTTTAATGGCTCCAGTCAAGGCTAGTTTCAAAGCAACGGTTTCGTCTTCAAATTTAGGCCAGAGAATCCCTGGTGTGTCTAAAATTTCAAGGTCTTTATTGGTTTTAAGCCATTGTTGCCCCTTGGTAACACCTGGTTTATTGCCGACAACCGCAATCTTTTTCCCAGCCAAACGGTTCATGAGAGTTGACTTACCGGCATTTGGAATTCCGATAATCATGGTCCGCAAGGTTTCGATCTTGATACCGCGTTCTTTCTGGCGTGCAATCTTATCAGCCATGAGCTTTTTAGCGGCATCAGTCACAACTTTTACAGTTACTTGCTCTTTGGAGTTGATAGCCAGAGTTTGAATTCCCTGTGATTCAAAATACTGACGCCATTCTTTGGTCATTGCGGGGTCAGCCAGATCTGCCTTATTCAAAATCAAAAGCTTTGGTTTATCCCCAACAATCTTAGTTAACATAGGATTTTGACTAGATAAAGGTAGCCGAGCATCCACCAAAATCGTCACAAAATCAACAAATTTTAAATTCTCCTGAACTTGCCGCCGAGCCTTAGACATGTGGCCCGGAAACCATTGAATAGTAGCCATAATATTTTCCCCTTCCGACTAAAAAAAACGTAGTAAAAACGTTTTCTTTCTTACTACCTATTCTATCATAAATGAGGAACTTTTGCACAGGCTTTGACCACAATAAATGACAAATAAAATAGGTCCGACACATCCTTGATGCCAGTCACGATTTACTTGACTTTTTTTGCCAACAGGTATATACTTAGTGTATACTAATTCGTGGAGGTAGAGCGATGAATACAGTAAAGACTCGGAAGGTAGGGAATTCTCTCACTGTGACCATTCCTAAAAATTTAGGTATGACAGAAGGTCAAGAAATGGTTGTCTACAAAGGGATTGACGGAGTCATTGTCTTAGCTCCAAAACTGAAAGATCCTTTTGATGGGATTACTGATTTGAGAATGACAAATGATTTTGAAGGGGTAAGATCACTTGATAGCGAAATCTGAGTATATTCCTGAAAAGCAGGATATCATTTGGCTGGACTTTGATCCATCAGTCGGTCGGGAGATTCAGAAAAGGCGACCTGCCTTGGTAGTTTCTAGGAGAGAATATGCCTTGCAAACTGGTTTTGTGGCTGTCTGTCCTATCACTCATGGCCAACATCGTTTGGCTGAAAAAGGCTTGCTCGTTCCTGTCTCGTCGGACAAGGTAGATGGCGCTGTCAATCCATTTCAACTCTATACCTTTGATTTTCGGATGCGTAATGCTCAAAAAATAACAAGAATGGACACACAATGTTTTCAGAAAGTCGTCCAACTTTACCAGTACATCTTTGGAGATACTTAAATCCTACCATGCATAGACAAGGTAGGATTTTTTCTATATGAGTAACCTATCTAAAAACGGATGAAGACAATTGAGGAGAATCCCTCTAGTCCAACTTTCTTGTGCAGATGATAGATGTTCTGCCTGAAGGCATTCTTTTAGAAAATCGCGGACTTGTTCTGGTGCAATTTCAAACTCAAAGGCTTTCATCTTGTAGAAAAAATCGATGAGATGCTCAGATAAGTATTCATCTGAAAAGAGTACTTCTCCACTTTTTCGATATTCTAATAGAAGCCGAGAAAATCTAGCTTTTTCATCAGGCAAATCCCGAAAATAGGAATTAAGAAGCCAAGTCTGCTTCTGCTTTCGTTCAATAGGATCTTGATTTGCAATACGCTGATCCTTTTCCAGCTCCTTTTGGTTTTGTTTAGCCTTGATAGCCCGTTCGTCTCTATTTTTACCAAAGAGGATTTTCTCCCATTTTCGTTCTTCTTGGGTCAAGGTTTCTGTAAAGCCAAAGTAATCTTGATAGGCTCGTTCTGCAGGCCCCATGGCAAGAATGAGATTGTCAGCGTATTGCTTGGCGATTTTATCTCTTTTCTTACGTTCTTTCTCTGCTTGAATCCGTAAATGCTGTTCGTAGTCGATTTTCTCCTTGCCTAGTTTGACAAGGTAGAGTTGGTCATCGGTCTTACCAAGTAAAAAAGGTTTGATACACTTTTCCAGCACTTCTTCCATACGAGCCTTCTTATTTGGCTCTGCCTTGGTCCAACTTCCACCTTGAAAGACTTCTAGGAAGAGCTGATAGTCTCTCTCAGGTGCGAATTGATTGCCACGATTGGCTTTGAAAACACCTTTCTCCCAAAACCATTTTAAAAGTCGTTCGTCAAAGTCGTTTTTATTAACCTTGATTTTTTCCTTTTTCTGAGCCTTTCTAGTTAGGTTTTCAACTTTTCTGAGTAGTTTTTCTTCCTCTTCTAGTTGCTGATCGAGGCTAATACGATGAAAATGGCGAACACAGTCACTGCCGATAGGAAAAAGACGTTGACCAGTGGCATTGTTAAAAAGCTCGTAAGCGTACTTAATGGCATTTCCGCAGATACAATTACTGCGCCCAATACCATTAAAAATCAAGGAAACTTCATTCCATTCCTTGGTAGCTTGATCCCAAGTATCGGCTTTTGAAGCCTGTAAAACCGCATCGTGTAGGGATTTTCTAACTGGAAGTGGCATGAGGTCTCCTTTCTAGGTTATACTTTTACAACTTGAACCTCGTCTTTGCCAAGTAAGATCAAGTATTTTTCAATATTTTTAATAGAATAGGCTCGTGATAAAGCCTCTCCGTATAGCGCTAACTGGCCACGATAACGGTCTATGAGTTGACTTGGTTCGTCGTAACGGTCTGTTTTGTAGTCGAAAAGAACGATACGATCCTTATAAAGAAGATAGCCATCCAAGATTCCACGAACAACAAAGTCTTCCTGACTCTTTTGGTCGCGTTTGAGCATGGAGAAAGGTTGCTCGCGATAAAGATGGCTGGTATTACCAAGAATCTCCTGACCAAGTGATGTGTCAAAGAAAGCTAGGATTTTAGAAAGATTGATTTTGTCTCTAACAGCTGGACTAGTCTGAACTTGTTTGAGAGTTTCTGCCAGACTAGCAAGTGTTGGTTGCTGACTGAGGTCAATTCTCTGCATCAGTTCGTGGGTTGCACTACCAATCTCCGCTCCAGTTACCTTTTCTTTAGTTGAAAAATCTGGTAAATCAAAGCTGATTTGCTTTTCCGGTGATTGAGTTTGGTTAGCAATTTGTACCCCTTCCATATCCATAACGGGTTCGTAGAATTTCTTGATTTGGCTTGGGGTTTGAACACTTGATAGTTCAATGGCTGCGCGGTGAAGAGTATTATAAACTTCCACCTCTTTCAGCATTTCCAAAGCCTCTTTGATGGTTTCTGACTGGCGGTTGTCTGCTTGAGAGCTATCTTGTAGAGGACTCTTGTTTTCCAATTCTCCGATAGCTTCTCTGGTCAGCTGGTCTTCACCAACAAAACGATAGCTAAAGTTGAGATTGTCCTTGGCAAATACTTTGCTAATAGCCCAGATCCAATCTTGGAAATTTCTGGCTTGCAGTCTGGTATTGCTATCTAATTTTCCGTTATTTGCTGCTGGGTATTCCTTAGCTTCTAGCTTTTCACGAGAGCCCTTACCGACAAGATAAAGCTTTCTCTCGGCTCGCGTCATGGCAACATACAGCAGACGCATCTGCTCTGAGTAGCTAGCCAATTGCAGTTCTTCTTCATTCTGCGTATAGGTAAGGCTGGGAATGGAGAGTTTGATGGTTTTAGGATAGTGTGCTTCCACTGCTCCTGTTTCCACCTTGGCAATGTATTTGACACCAAGCCCATTTTGACGGCTGAGAATGACGTCTGACATCGAGTCTTGCTTATTGAAGTCCTGATCCATATTGAGGATAAAGACATAAGGAAACTCCAGACCTTTACTCTTGTGAATGGTCATGAGCTCTACGGCGTCTTTTGGTGGTGCGACGGCTACGCTTGCGAGATCATGCTGGGCATCCAAAACCTGATCAATCATACGGATAAAACGAGACAAACCCTTGAAATTGCTCTTTTCAAACTGGTCTGCTCGCAGAGCTAGGGCATAAAGATTGGCTTGTCTGGCTGGACCATTGAGCAAAGCACCAACATAGTCATAGTAAAAACGGTCATTATAAATCTTCCAAATCAAGTCGTAGAGTGAGTGAACTTTGGCATACAAGCGCCAAGAATCTAAAATATCCATGAATTGATTTAGTTTTTCAGCTAGAGCGGTGTGGATTAAGTTTTTCTGGCTAGCTGCTTGTTTTTGAGCATTGACCAGTTTCTCATAGAGATTTTCTTGGATTTTATCCTCTGCTTTCTGAAGGGACAAACGTGCTAACTCGTCCTCATCAAAACCAAACATAGGGGACTTCATAAGGGCAACCAAGGCGTAGTCTTGCAGGGGATTGTGGATGACACGAAGCGTATCCAGCATGACTTGTACTTCTAGGGATTGGAGATAGTTGTTTTGCTCACCGTCGGTTTTAACTGGAATTCCGTACTCAGACAGTGCGAGTAGAATCTGGTCATTTCGACTGCGACTGGAAGTCAAAAGGGCAATTTCCTTAAAGGCTACACCTTTCTCTTGATGGAGCTTCAAGATTTCCTTGATGACCAGACGCATTTCACCAGTTAGTTTCGATTCTGTTTGGCTCTCTTCCTCCTCTTGCCCACTATCGTCCTTATCGTAGAGGAGAAATTCTGCCTTGTTGTCTGGATTAGGAGTCAGCTTGGTATTGGCAAAAACAAGCTGGTGCATGCTATCATAGTTGATTTCGCCGACCTCTTGGTCCATAAGGCGTGCAAAAACATCATTGGTTGCAGACAGCACTTCTGAACTACTACGGAAATTTTCCTTAAGAAGAATCAACTTGCCTTCTTTATGATTTTGCGCATAGCGTTGGAATTTTTCATTGAAAATTTGGGGATCTGCCTGACGGAAACGGTAGATGGATTGCTTGATATCTCCCACCATAAAGCGATTGTGACCATTCGACAGCAATTCCAGCATCCGTTCTTGAATGTGATTAGTATCCTGATACTCATCGACCATGACTTCATGAAATCGTTCCTGATAAGCCTCGCGGACTTTAGGGAAATTCTCTAAAATCTCAATGGTGTAATGGCTGATATCAGCGAATTCAAAGGCATTTTCCAAACGTTTACGCTCACGATAAGCCTCCACAAAATCACTCATAAAGGTTTGGAAGGTTTTAGCTAGCTCCCAAGTATCTTCATGATAATGTTCTTGGTAGTCGAGAATCGTTATCTGGTCCGCCAGTTGTCCTAGTTTAGAAAACAGGGTCTTTCTTTCATCGTTATAGGCATCAGCCAGTGTCTTCAAATCGGCCTTACGACTAGAGTTAGCCAGAGCTCGACCATTTTTCTCCTTAGAGATGGCAACAACACGTGCAAGCACTGCTCGATAAGCCTGGCTATCGGACTCTTGATTTAAGGAGCCAATTTCATCCAGAACCAGCTGCACATTTTCTAAATAGGCAGCTTTTGGAAACTCCTTGGCATCGTTATCCAGATGATAACGAAAGAAACTTTCCAAGTCCCAAAGCGCCTGCTTGATTTGCTCAGTTAATTTGTCTTTTTCAATTACAAAGTCAGCTTCTTCAAACCCTTTGAGAAAAGACTCGTTCAACCATTTTTGGGGACTGCTGGTGGATTGGAGGAAATCATATATTTTGTAGACTTGCTGGCGCAGACCACGTTCATCCTTGCCACGCCCAGCAAAGTTTTTCACCAAACGACTAAAGGTCTCTTTATTTTCACCTGGGTAATGGGCTTCAAACACCTGATGAAAAACTTCGTTTTTGAGGATTAACTGTTCACTTTCATTTTGTAGAATACGGAAATTTGGTGCAATATCAATCAGATAGCCATGTTTACCGAGGAACTTTTGTGTGAAGGAGTCCATAGTTCCGATGGCCGCGTTTGGCAGATCTGCCAACTGACGTCCCAAGTGTTGTTTGAGATCAACATCTCTACTTTCTTGGATTTGCTTGCTGATTTTTTTCTCCAAGCGCTCCTTTAGTTCAGTAGCAGCCTTGACGGTAAAGGTCGAGATAAAGAGTTGGCTGATTTCCACACCTCGCGCTAACTGATCCAGAATGCGCTCGGCCATAACAAAGGTCTTCCCTGAACCAGCAGACGCTGAAACAAGGATATTTTGCCCTGCGGTATAAATGGCTTCGATTTGCTCAGCTGTTTTCTTTTGTTCCTTGTTCGAACTCGCTTCTGCTTCTTGCAGTTTTTGAATTTCTTCCTCAGTTAAAAAGGAAATGGGCTTCATCGATTCAACTCCTCTCTCATTTTCTCAAACCAAGCTTGCTTGAGCTTTTCTCCGACCAGACGCTTACCGTCAGCTAAGTCCAACTTCTCTAGGAAACGGGCTTGTCCTAAGTGGTAATTGGCTTCAAATCCAGTGATGGCTTGGTGTTGCTGGACATACGGGGCAATACTTCTGCCGTTTTCTGTGTATGGATTAATGGCAAAATGGCCTTCTAAAATCTTCTCAGCTGCCTTCTTGTAAAGATGGGCATTGTAGTCCAATAAGAGCTGGAATTCCTCGTCTGTCAGCTGATTAGCCTTGTTTTTGTTGTAAAATTCGCCCAAGTGACTGCTTTCTTTTTCTAAAAAGAGTCCCTGGTATTTCATAGATTTGCTGGCTTCTGCTACTGCTCCTGCCAGACTTTTAACAGCTAATAAAGATTGGACAGGCTCAGCCATTTCCAAGTACATGGCACCGAAAAAGTTCTGCTCCCCTTCTCTTTTTAGGGCAGCAAGATAGGTTGGCAGTTGGGAATTAAGCCCATTAAAGAAATGAGGAAACTGGAACTGAGTCAGACTAGACTTGTAGTCCACCACTCCTAGCGCTCCATCAGCTTTCAGGCGGTCAATACGGTCAACCTTGCCTCGCACATGGACACTGCGACCATCGTCCAATTGAATAAAGGCCTGATCCTTTCCACCAAATGTTGCCTCCTCTTGGATGGTTTCAATGGCTGGATTATGACGAAGGATGTGGCCTGTTGTCCGCGCAACATCAAGCAGAATTTCCTTGGTAAACTGGGCTTCCAAACTTTCCTGATAAATAGCTTCAAATTCGCGTTCTTGGCTGGTTTCCTTGATAGCTTGCTCCAAACGCTGATCAAAGGAATTTTCAGCAGGGAGTTTCAAGGTACGTTCAAAAATACGATGCAAGAAATTCCCATGACTGCGAGCATCAGGACGAAGGCGCAATTCTTCCTGCAAACCTAAGACATAACGGAGGAAATAACTGTATTCATTGCGGTAAAACTCCGTCAAACCAGACGTAGACAGGCAAAACTCCTTGTCAGCGGGATAGAGAGCCTGCAAGGTCTCTTTCTCTAATGGCTTGCTACTTGGATTAGTTGGGATAACTGGATTTGTAAGACCTTTTTGGTCAAGTTTTTTCCCCATGATACGAGCCAAAACCTTGACAAAGGTCAAATCTTGCTCAGTATTACTTGTCTCGCCCTGCTGATGATAGGCAACTAGACTAGACAATAGACTGTGATAAGAACCCATATCATCCTTAGACAGACTTTTTTGATGAATCTTCTTCTCTGTCCGGCTAAATCCAAAACTCACCAGTTCCTGAAGATAGGCCGTTTCCTTGCTCTCATTTTCATTAAGAAGACTTGGTGCTGACAACACCAACTGCTTACGGGCGGCATTGACTAAAGAAAGCATGGTATAGCGATTTTTCTTGAGATTTTCGCTACTTGCAATCAGTAATTGTGCTCCCTCTTCAGTAGCTTGGTTTAGGCTTTGTCTTTCTTCATCTGTCAATAGACTGGTGTTTTGCGCAATTTTTGGCAAATGATCCTGAGTGAGTCCAATGGCATAGACAAAGTCAGCGGTCAGAGGTGCAATCAAATCGTAACTCTGCACCAGAACAGTGTCCACTGTCGCTGGAATAGTGCGATACTGAGATAAAGTCATCCCTGAGTGGAGCAAGGCTAGGAAGTCCTCCAGACTAACTTGCGAACCATCAAAAACCGTCGCAAATTGTTCTAAAGCATGACAAAAGGCTTTCCAAACTTCAGCTTGTCTTTCCTGTTCTAGAGTTTCCATAGTAGCTGTCAAATCTTGCATCTGCTTGCTTAAAGCAGCATTTTTTAGAAAAATACTCCACTTTTGCAAGAGATTTTCAGCTTTTTGCTTCCGACTGGCAAATAAGGTTTCAAGTGGTACCAAAACTCGCAGACGAATGGCGTTCAAACGTGCCAAATCAAATTTTCCGTGGTGGGATTTTGTGAAGGTCTGCTGAAAAGCTGGCAACCCATTGATGCCAAGATAGCGGAGATATTGCTCAAAAGTATCAATATCATCCTGACTAAGGTCAGTATACAAACCAGTTCTGAGGAGATTAATCAAATCTTCTTGACGAAAACGGTAGCGTTTCAAACGCAAAATAGATTCGACATACTGGGTTAAGGGGTGGTGAGCCATAGATTCACTTCTACCAAGATAGAAAGGAATCTGGTACTGGTCAAAAATGGTCTTTAAGGACAACTGATAAGAAGCCACATCTCCTAAGAGAATACGAAAATGCTTGTAACTCAGTTCTGGATTGTCATGTAATTGTTGACGAATGCTGCGGGCTACCAACTCCAACTCTTCCTTTTGTGTCAAACAAGACCAGATTTGCAGATTTTCACGGTCTTTCTCATCGATATCTAAAGCGAGTTCTGAAAAGTCATAAGTAGACTCCAGCAAACGAGAGGCCTTGTCAAAACTATCGATCTTCTCATGCGTCTGAGAACAATCCTGAGCAGGTATTTGGTATTTTGCCCCCAAATGATGGAGGAATTCCACACTGGCTTGGTAGAGATTTCCTTCAGTGAACGGACTGGTATAGGCTTTCTTGCTTGCATAGGCACCAATAACAATCTCGGCACCTTTGCGATGGAGTAGATCCACTACACGCTCTTCCTCAGCAGAAAAACGGGTAAATCCGTCAATTACCAAGGCAAGTTGACTGAAATCACTACTTACCTTATCATTCTCAATAGCCTCAATCAAATGGGACAACTGACTTCCCTGAGCCAACTGACCATGATTGAGATAGGCCGTTACTTTCTCAAAAATCAAGAGTAAGTCTGCTCTCTTGTCCTCATCCGTCAAATTTTCTAAGTCCAAAAAGCTCATCTGAGCAGTCGTCATCTCATGATAAAGTTCAACCAACTGCTGGATAAATTGAGGATCCTGCTTAATTGCACCATAAACACGTAAGTCCTTGGGATCGAGTTCCGCAAGGCACTTATAAAAAGCCATCCCAAGCCCGATGTCATCTAGACTAGTTTTAGTCGGCAAATCATTCAAGACCAGGTAACGAGCCATTTGAGCGAAACGCGTGACGGTAATCGCAAAAGAAGCCTGCTGGGACAAGCATTCCAGCACGGCGCGTTCCTTTTCAAAAGAAAGAGAGTTGGGGGCGATGTAGAAGACCCGCTTGCCAGCAGCAACTAGCTCTTCCGCCTCTCTCGTTAAAATTTCAGTCAAAGAAGTCCGAATATCAGTATAAAGTAATTTCATCTCAGCCTCGTTTGCTTTATCAAAGTTTCTTACTCTATTATAGCAAAGTTCGCTTCACAGTCCAAATCCAAAATTCTAGTTGACAATCATTTAATTAGCAAATCAATCATGCTTCATCATCCACTTTCATATGCTGAAAGATATAGAGGAAAAAGTCTTTGGAAACTTCAAAATGTCCATAACGAAGTCGAGAAGTATAGTCTCTCCATTCAGGATGTTGTCTGGCTATTTCTATGGAACAATCTTTGACTGGTTGATAATACTCGACATTTCGTCTAAAGGGAAAGAATCCTTCGAATTGCTCTACTTGATGGGCCTTGTCGTCTATAATTTTACCTACGGCCACAAAAGCCTGTAACTTATCTTGACCATTCATATCGTATTTTGGACTATAGTATAAAAGGTAGTCTCCTTTTTTCATACGATTTAAGGGGCCACCCTTTCCATGACAGACCTGACAAAAATTTCCTTCAACTCCTCTTAAAACATGGTTCTTCGAAACAACTCCGACCCAATATCTAGGCATTTTTATCCTCCAACTCTACTAACAAACGATTAAAAACTTCTCTATCGTTAGATAGTTTTTCAAAAAATTCTTCATCAACACCTTCTACTAAGGGTAAAGCTTGATTGGCCTTCTCCGCGCCAGACTTCGTCACTGAGACCAGTTTTGCCCGGCTATCCTTTGGATGTTGATCTCGTCCAATGTAGTCCTTCTTCTCCAGTAGCCTAACAATCTGGGAAACCGTCATGACATCCATACCAGTGAACCGAGCAATATCAACTTGCGTTACATATTCCTCTCTATTAGACAGAAACAAAAGCGAAGTCAAAACGATAAATTGGGGCAAAGTGAGGCCAACTGATTTCAAGACTCTTTTTAAGTTGCTTTCCCACTTGTTGTAGACTTTGATGAAAAGAAGACCTGTAGACTCTGTTTCATCATTTTTGTAAATTGAATTAAACTGATACTTTGACATTATCTCTCCTTAAATATTAAGTATACATATTATATAAGAATTTATTTTGTTTTTCAAGAAAAGGAAAGCCGAATGTTACAATTCTGTCAGACATTTTATAGTCTATATGCTATAATAAAAGCAAAACACCTAGAAAAGGAAGTCTTATGATTAAACTACTTGCCTTGGATATGGACGGAACCCTCCTTAATGAAGCCAAGGAAATCCCTCAAGCCCACATTACTGCTATTCACCAAGCCATTGAAAAAGGTGTCAAACTGGTTCTCTGTACAGGTCGCCCACTTTTCGGTGTCCTTCCCTACTATAAAAAACTAGGACTTGACCTCCAGAATGAGTATGTCATCGTCAATAACGGTTGTTCAACTCACCAGACCAGTGACTGGAGTCTAGTTGACTGGCAAGAACTCAGTCCAGCTGACATTGAATACCTCTATGACCTAGCTGAACAAAGCGACGTCCAGTTGACTCTTTTTGATGAGAAACATTATTTTGTTCTCGGTGGCAAGCCAAATGAAATTGTTCAAAATGATGCCAAGCTAGTCTTTTCAGACCTAACTGAAATTTCCCTTGAGGAAGCCACCAGTGGTAAGTACCGTATGTTTCAGGGTATGTTTTTAGGCACCAAAGAGCAAACAGACGATTTTGAGCAGCGGTTTACTGAGGAACTCTGCCAGCGATTTAGCGGTGTTCGTTCGCAGCCTGTCATTTATGAAGCCATGCCACTTGGAACAACAAAGGCTACTGCTCTTTCTCGACTAGCAGCGATTTTGAAGATCGAGCCCTCAGAAATTATGGCCATGGGCGATGCCAATAACGATATCGAAATGCTTCAGTTTGCAGGACTTGGCATTGCTATGGGAAATGCCAGCGACCATGTCAAATCCTTAGCCAATGACGTTACGGCTAGCAATGAAGAAGGTGGCGTCGCGCGTGCCATTGAGAAGTATATTTTATAACAAGAAAAAGCAAATAGAGAGAATTTACTGCTATTTGCTTTTTTGCTATTTAACTAAATAAGCAATCAAAGTTATGATCCATAGATGAGCTGGGTAGAAAATATAAAAGAAATATTTACTCCAACTAGTTTCTTTTCCTCGCTGTCCATTATACAAGGCCATAAAAGGAAAAACGGTGATAAAGAGCCAGTCAGAATTGAAAAGCATCATTTCCAGTGTTTGGTGCCAAGTGTCGTAAATTTGGATGGAAGTCACTAACAAGAAGGCCCACAGAAAGGCATAGAGGAGATTTCGCAAGCCCTTGCGATTTCGACAAGAGTAACTAATCAAGAGAAATGGTAGCATGGTGATGCCACCCTCAGTAAAAAGACACCCGAAAATCAAGAGCCCAGCAAGCCCAATCCGACGCCACAACTTCTCCTTTTTATCCAACTCTTTTCTGGGAAAACCAATCCAAAGCATGGTAACACCGATGGCCAAAGTCAGGAAAATATTATTAGTGACCATTACTCCTTTGGATACAAATAGGGCATTGAGAAGGCTATTTCCAGCAAACATGATAAGCGCCCAACTCCAAAGGCGGATGAGGTAGTTTTTCAAATTTCGAGTATGGATAAATCCTTCCATAGCCATATAGGCAAACCAAACTCCCACACAACGGGTCAAGGCGTGAAAGATGCCTTCCCACAAAGGAGAAACGATCCCTGTGATATGAGGGATATGGTCTAGAACCATTACTGCCGCCATCAGATACTTCAACTGAGTCGCATTCCATTTTTTCATAATAAACCTCTTTCTTTTTGATCTACATAGAGTATAGCATACATTTCCACGTATAATCGTACACCCATCTTACATTTAAAAAGCCTATCTTACATTTTTGTAAGACAGGCGTGAATATCAAAAAATTATTATGATATTTATCTTCTAGTCGGTAATCCGTTGGTACATTTCTGGTCTTCTATCACGAAACAGTCCCCAGTTGAGGCGTTCACTTGCTCCCTTGTCCAGGTCATAAGTTGCTAACAGAACAGCTTCTCCTTGTCTTTCAGCTCTCTCTAGAATAGCTCCTGTTTCATCCGTCATAAAGGAGGAACCGTAGAAGTCAAGACTAGAACTCTGTCCGCCATTTTCCTCACTAGGAGTGACTTCCTCCAAACCATAACGATTGGCTGCAATGACTGGGACAATATTAGCTGCTGCGTGCCCTTGCATAGTACGTTGCCAGTGACCACAACTGTCTGTATCCAAAATTGGCTCTGAACCAATAGCTGTTGGGTAAAAAAGCAATTCTGCCCCATCCAATGCAAGACAACGGGCTGTTTCAGGGAACCATTGATCCCAACAGATACCAATTCCAATCTTAGCATAACGAGTGTCCCAGACCTTGAAGCCAGTGTTACCAGGCGTGAAATAAAACTTTTCTTGATAATAATGGTCATCTGGTATGTGGGTTTTCCGATAAACGCCAAGTACCTCTCCATCTGCATCAATGATGGCGATTGAGTTATATAAGACATTCCCATCTTTTTCGTAGAAACTAATCGGTAAAACAACATTTAGTTCCTTAGCAAGCTCCTTGAAATGCTGAATAGCTGTATTTTCTGTCACCGACTGGGCATACTGGTAGTAGTCATACTGGCGTTCCTGACAAAAATAAGGACGTTCAAACAATTCGGGCAAGAGAATGATTTGTGCGCCTTGTTCTGCAGCCTGACGTACTAGACGTTCCGCTGTTTGGATATTCGTTGCCACATCCTTAGCACATTGCATCTGGATCGCTGCAACTCTTACATTTCTCATCTTTTTCTCCTATTCTGGGATTTGTTGGGTGATACAGTGGATATTGCCACCACCTAAGAGAATATCTCTAGCTGCTATTCCTACGACTTTACGGTCTGGAAAACACTTGCTGAGGATATCTAGGGCCACTTGGTCATTGACATCCTCAAACTGGGGCACTAAGACAGCCTTGTTGGCAATATAGAAATTGACATAGGAAGCTGCAAGACGTTCACCTGCATAACGCTCTTCTTCCCCTTCTTCATAGATGTAGCCTGGCAAATCCTCTTCGGTTACAACTTGTCGAACTGCAGGGATAGGCAATTTATGAATGGTGAAGGGACGCCCTTTTGCATCCGTTTCCTTCTCTAAAAGCTCTAAATCAGCTACTGACATGGCATATTGGGGATCATTTTGATCATCTGTCCAAGCCAAGACAAGTTCTGCAGGACCAACGAAAGCGGCAACATTGTCAACGTGTTCATTGGTTTCGTCCTGATAAATACCATAAGGCAGCCAGATAACGTTTTCAGCGCCAAGGCACTCTAATAAGGTGTTTTCAATTTGCTCTTTAGACAGGTGGGGATTGCGACCAGCGCTTAGTAGGCAACTTTCAGTCACAAGAATGGTCCCTTGACCATCGCTTTGGATTGCCCCGCCTTCCAGTACAAAAGGTTTGGCATCGTAAACAGGCATTTCCAATGCCTCAGCAAAACGACTAGCTACTTGGTTATCCTCTTCATAATCTTGATAAAGACCATCTACAGCTCCACCCCAGGCATTGAAAGACCAATCGACTGCCAACTTGTCTCTTTTATCATTGACGAGAATAGTCGGACCAGTATCACGGGCCCAGGCATCATTGGTAGGAATATCTAGATAAACGACCTTGTCTCCGAGATAGGATTGGGCTTCAGATAGATGGTCCCGTTCCACCAAAAGATAAACAGTTTCCCCTTCTGCTATGGTCTTGATAATTTGGCTAAATGCTTTTTTTGCAGCCTTTCCTTGAAAAGGCCATGAACCTGGTCGAGTCGGCCAAATCATCAAAGTCCCATGATGAGCTTCATACTCTGCTGGCATACGATAGCCTAATTTTTTTGGACTGTCCATCATGATAATCTCCCTTTAAAGTCTTGATAGCCAAAGGCTTTGACTAAGCTGCAGTCACCTCGCTCGTCCATGAGATAGAGACTTGGCAAGCCAATACCGTTAAAGGTATTATTTTTGACAAAAGAATAAATGGCCATGTCTTCGAAATAAAGTCTATCACCGATTTGGACTGGATTTTCAAAGCTATAATCACCAATCACATCGCCCGTCAGACAGGTATTGGAAGAAAGTCTATAGGTATGGGCTTTTTCCTGTGCCTCAAAGCCATTTCTCAAAGGTGGACGATAGGGCATCTCAAGTACATCAGGCATATGGCAGGTCGCAGAGGCGTCTAAAACCAAGATTTCCATACCGTTTTCGACAATATCCAATACTTCAGTTGCTAGATAACCCGCATTGAGCGCAATGGCTTCACCAGGCTCAATATAAACTTCAAGATTGTAAGTTTCTCGGATACGCTTGATTTCAGAAATCAGCAAATCCACATCGTAGTCTTTTCTTGTGATGTGGTGTCCTCCACCCATATTGAGCCATTTGACCTCATGTAAATAAGGTCCAAACTGTTCTTCTACAGCTTTCAAAGTTGTCTCTAAATCATCTGCCCCCTGCTCACAAAGGGTATGAAAATGAAGACCATCTACTAAGTCCAGCAAATCACTCGGTATCTTCTCTAAAGTAACTCCAAACCGAGATCCCGGAGCACAAGGGTCATAGAGCGCATGATCTCCTTGGGTAGAACATTGAGGATTGAGGCGCAAACCGACACTAATACCAGCCTCTCGGCAACGAGCCCCATGTTTCCGCAACTGTCTCTCCGAGTTGAAGACGATATGGTCCGTTATCTCCAGCAATTCCTCCAAGTCTGCATCCTTGAAAGCAGGTGCAAATACATGGACTTCCCCTGGGAACTCTTCTCTAGCTAGCTTAACCTCATAGAGACCACTAGCCGTCGTACCTGATAGATACTGACTAATCAAGGGATAGGTTTTGTAGAGGGAATAAGCCTTCTGAGCAAGTAAAACCTTGCAGCCCGCTTCTTCCTGAACTTGCTGTAAAATACGGCAATTGGCTTCTAACTTGGCCAAGTCAATGACATAGGCTGGTGTGGGTACTTGTTCTAACTTCATTAGTCCACCATTTGTGGATTTTCAACCACAACCCATGGCAAGCCGTACTCATTCAAAGCTTCCATGAATGGATCTGGATCCAATTCTTCAAGATTATAAACACCCGGTTGTTTCCAAGTACCGTTCATCACTAATTTGGTCCCAATCATGGCTGGAACTCCTGTTGTGTATGAAATTGCCTGTGACCCAACTTCTGCGTAACATTCCTGATGGTCGCAAACATTGTAGATATAGATAGCCTTTTCAACACCGTCTTTGACACCTGTAAAGATACAGCCGATATTAGTTTTACCAACTGTGCGTGGGCCAAGGCTGGCAGGATCAGGAAGCAAGGCTTTCAAGAATTGAATCGGTACAATGTCTTGTCCATTAAAGTTAATAGCATCCGTACGAAGAAGACCAACGTTTTCCAAGCATTTCATATGCGTTAGATAGGATTGGCCAAAAGTCATAAAGAAACGAATCCGTTTGACTCCAGGAATGTTTTTGGCCAATGATTCAATTTCTTCGTGGTGAAGGAGATACATGTCTTTTTGTCCAACCTGAGGGAAATCATACTCACGCTTAATTGACATGGCTTCGACTTCGACCCATTTTCCATCTTCCCAGTAAGAACCTGGAGCAGAAACCTCGCGGAGATTGATTTCTGGGTTAAAGTTTGTTGCAAATGGATAACCGTGGTCACCACCATTACAGTCTAGAATGTCGATATAGTGGATTTCATCAAAATAGTGTTTGAGGGCATATGCTGAAAAGACGCTGGTTACACCTGGGTCAAAGCCAGATCCAAGCAGAGCGGTCAAGCCTGCTTCTTTGAATTTTTCCTGATAAGCCCACTGCCATGAGTAGTCAAAGTAGGCTGTAAAACCAAGGTCCTTGCAACGTTTTTCATAAATGGCACGCCATTCTGGATCTTCTGTGTCCTCAGCCTCATAGTTGGCCGTGTCGATATAGTGGACACCTGTCGCCAAACAAGCATCCATGATGGTCAAATCTTGGTACGGTAGAGCTACGTTCAAAACGGCTTCTGGTTTGTAGCTTTCAATCAAAGCAATCACTTCTTCTACCTTGTCAGCATCAAGAGCAGCTGTCTCAATCTTAGTACTTGTTTTGCCTTCTAATTTAGCCTTCAAGTCATCACATTTTGACTTGGTACGACTGGCAATCATAATCTCTGTAAAGGTTTCACTATCTTGGCAAATCTTTGAAATAGCAACTTGGGCAACGCCCCCACATCCGATAACTAATAAACGACTCATTTTTTTCCTTCCTCTTCTTCTAAAATGTCCTCAACATACTTGGGCAACATAAAGGCTCCCACGTGTAAGTTTGCAGTATAGTATTCCGTGAAAAGCTGGCGTTTTTTCCAGCCTTCCTTGTCAAAATCTTTGACAGGGTGATATTTTTTCGATGCAAAGCCAAATAACCAATAGCCAGCTGGACTGGTTGGGATATGGGCCTGATAGACTCGGCTGATTGGAAAGGCTTGATTGACCTTACGGTGCATACTTCGGCAAGCTGACTCATCTTCGTCAAAGAAAGGACTCCCATGCTGATAGATCATGATGCCGTCTTCCTTCAGAGCTCTGTAACTGTTACCGTAAAATTCCTTGGTAAAGAGCCCTTCCGTATGTCCAAATGGATCTGTCGCATCGTTGATAATGATATCGTAATCATCCTCACAGTTTCGTAAAAAACGAAGCCCGTTTTGATAGTAAATGGTAACACGAGGGTCATCAAGCCCTGCAGCAAAGTCTGGGAAATACTCACGACAAACCTCAACCAACATCTCATCTGGTTCTACAATATCGATTTGTTCCAATTCTGGATACAGTGTCAAAACTTGGGCAACACCGCCGTCACCACCCCCTATAACCAAGACTTTCTTTGGATTTGGGTGGACAGCCATGGGAACGTGGACCGTCATTTCGTTGTAGACAAAATCATCCGCATCTGAGAACAAGACATGCCCATTTAAAATCAGTATTTTCCCAAAAGCTGGTGTGTCTAAAACTTCGATATCCTGCCATTCACTTTTACCGGCGTAGAGTTGCTTGGCAGTTCTCAAGGACAATTTCACATCTGGAGTATGAACTTCAGAAAACCATAAATCCATCTAGTTCTCCTTTCTTTCAATGACGTTGATGTGATTGACCTCTGGATCTTCCGTCCCTTGGAGGGAGCAACCACGCTCTTTGGCAAACAGGATATAATCCACAATTTCTCGTGTAATGCGTTCACCTGGTGCTAGGATTGGAATTCCTGGAGGATAGCACATGACAAATTCCCCACAGACTTGTCCAACAGAATCATCCAAGGTTAAACTTCTTCTCTCTGAATAAAAGGCTTCCTGAGGAGACAGCACTAACTCTGGCTGGATATATTCTCCAGCTATCAAGTCCTTTCCATCTCGTGAGTAAAGTCTCTTAATATCAGCTAAAGCACCAACCAGACGCTCAATGTCTTGGATGCGGTCACCAATTGAAATATAGGCCAATATATTGCCAATATCCCCGAATTCAATCTGAATATCGTATTCATCTCGCAAGAGGTCATAAACCTCGATACCTGTTAGCCCAATTCCCTGAGTGTAGACTGACAGCTTGGTCACGTCAAAATCACAGACTGACACACCGTCTATTAACTCTTTTGAGTAGGCATAGTAACCACCGATAGCATTGATTTCACGACGAGCGTATTCGGATAGCTCAATGACTTTCTCAAAAGACTCTTTGCCACGAAGAGCTAAGTTACGACGTGAAATATCCAGACTAGCCATCAACAAGTAAGATGCTGATGTTGACTGGGTCAGGTTGATAATCTGACGAACGTACTCAGGATTCATCTGCTCCCCGATAAGCAGGATAGAGCTCTGAGTCAAACTTCCGCCAGACTTATGCATAGAAACTGCTGCCATATCCGCCCCAGCATCCATAGCGGATAGCGGCAATTTATCTGTAAAATGCAAATGCGCTCCATGGGCTTCATCCACTAAAACCAGCATGCCAGCTTCGTGAGCCATCTCTGTCAATCCCTTAAGATCTGAACAAATCCCATAGTAAGTAGGATTGTTGATTAGGATAGCTTTAGCATCTGGATGTTCCTTAATGGCCTGGGTAGCCCGGTCATTTTCAAGACCTAAAGCGATGCCAATTTTAGGATCTACACTCATCTCGATATAGATGGGAATGGCACCACATAGAACCAGCGCATTGATAGCAGATTTGTGGACATTTCGTGGCAGAATAATCTTATCTCCTGCCTTACAGGTCGAAAGAATCATGGTCTGAACTGATGAGGTTGTTCCCCCAATCATGAGAAAGGCATGGGCTGCGCCAAAAGCATCCGCAGCCAGCTCCTCCGCATCTCGAATAATCGAAATGGGATGGCCTAGATTATCCAAGGGTTTCATCGAATTGACATCAATACCAACACATTTTTCCCCTAACAGTTCGACCAGTTCTGGATTTCCCCGCCCACGCTTGTGACCTGGCACATCAAAGGGAACAATCCTTTTCTTGCGTAGCTTGACCAAGGCCTCATAAATTGGGGCTTGGTTTTGATCTAACTTCTTCAAGACATACTCCTTTACCGTATTTTTAGCACCTCAAGAAGATAAAGGCGCTAAAGGTTGACTTATGAAAAAAGAGCAGGTTTTCACCTGCTCTGCAATCTTCTGACGTGTGTATTTTGGTTTCTGTTGAGTATGTCTGTTCCTGATGTTTCCTAACTCTCTAGTAGCAAATATTACGTACTTTATTGATCGTTTCACAAGATGACGTGTGCTTTCACCACACTAAAAATTTATGAATTAGGACAAGCGTCCTAACATCAACTTATAAAAGTAGGCTTTTAACCCTATCAATAATGTGGCTTTTCAACCACGCTTCGGCATTCAACCCTGCCTGTCCGTAGGCATTTTTTACTCGGGTTTATATTTGCTAGAAAACATCTTCTCATTTTCTAAGCCTTATAACTATATCATGTTTATAAGAGCTTGTAAAGGATTTTGTGAAACTTTTTTAAACAATTTCTTTTTTTGTTCGTAAAATATTATTCATTAATAAAAGGAAATCGCTTTAAAACGTCAAAGATATAAGAAAAAAGAAACTACAACCATTAGATATTTTAATAATCTTAAAGTATGACTTGATATTGAAAATCAATTCTTTTCATCAGATTTTATATATATTTCCAGCTAGGAAGTGCAAATCAACTGCTCCAATTCTACTTTTGAAAGCTGTCCTTGATTGTAAAGTTTTCTAAGTAAGTCCTCATCTACGGTAATTGAATAGTAATCCGTCACAAACTCATGAAATTTCTCAAAACTGTCAAAGAAATAGGATAACAACCATTCGCCACCGTCCTGATCTTGGTGGCTATTTTGATGCTCTTGACCGTCATACCAGATAAAGAAGGTTGTTTCATCTTTTTGCTCTTCTGAGTAAAGGTTTTGATACTTTTCATCTAGTCCTCTATAAAATCCGTCTATGATGTCTTGATTCCACTCGTCAGCAGCAAATTGACTCAAACTGCTTTCATGATCAAAACCCTTTATAAGGATCATTTTATCAGTAAAGATCACATCTAGAGAATCACCAGAACCGTTGTCGATAAGGTAACGGACCCCATAGCTCTCCTCAGTCTTACTGATCAATCGAAGCCAGGTCTTGTTTGGATCTGTTCGATACTCATCAATGACGAGCAAAGCGTCTAAGCGAGTCTTTACCTTGTCCCATTCAATTTTTCCCATCTCTTTAATTCTCCGTCTTAAAGTTTAAAATCTATTATGCTTACAAATTCTATAACCAATTTCTATCTATCCCGTCCGACTACACGGTGGAATATTTCCTGCACCAGACAAGTCATCAGGTGTTCGGTTTTCTAGATGTGCATTCATCACGCACCTGACTAACAGTTGGTAAAAGCACTTAACAAATAGTCACTAAGATATTTCCCTTGAGATCTAAGATTTTCTTGTAAAAGTCTTTCATTTTTACAAAGCTGGTTCGAATATCATTCTTGATTTCTTCCTCTTCTTCAAGATAATCCCAAATATCAGGGTATAAATCTGCCTTCTTGCATGCTTCCATGCTAAAATCTGTCAGAGCCCCATCCATGTCAAAATTCTCTAAAGCTTGAACAATCTCAGCTATCTTTGAGTGTTCAGTATAGGCTATATATTCTGACACATTTTCTAAAGGGGTCACTCCCAAGACAGCTTCTCTCAAAGGATCTTCATCCATAAATTCTGAACTACTAAAACCTGTCATAGCAAAGAGTAAGGCATCCCACATTTTGTCAATATCTATCAACGTCTCATTTTCCTTAGTAGATTCCTCGACTAAGTCAAGCAATTCCTCTTCCTGACGAGAATCTCGCATTATTTGGCTTAATTCATTGTCAGATAGATATCGATAATTAGCAATCATTCCCATAATGTTTCCTCCTATAAGTTCCTTAGGATAGCACTAATGTTACTAGTTCCCTTTCTTGAAAAGGCATAATACTGTTTTTGGACTCTCCTCCTTATTTCAAATCCTCATCATCTGTCACCTCCCAGACTTCTGACTGATAGCCCTCACCGTCAATATCATAGCGCTGCATATAGCCAATAAATCTTTCCTTTTTATTTGACTTACGAGGCTTGAGAATGTTTACAGCCCAGAATCCGATAAGAATAATAACTAAAAGCGCTATTACAGTCTCCATATTGCTTCTCCTTTGCCTATCTTAATATCCTTCAACCCATTTTTCATTGTCCATGATGAAAGGCTTAGCAAGTCCATCACCTGTATAATCCGCATACTTTGTAGCTAAATACTTGTAACAATCCTCTTTACTCGCAAACTTAATAGCTTGATAGGGCTCTTCAAAAGTCAGTTTCTCTACAAATAAGAAACCCTCCTCAGCTGGCACTAAAACACCAACATGCCCGACAAAAAGATACTCTCCATCCAAATTGTCATGCAATACAACAGACAACATTCGAGCTTTATCATTGAATTGAAACTGAGAGAAGAATTTCTCCATCTTCTGCGCGTGAACTTTTACATCCGTCGTTGCTTCCGTCTCCACTCTAGAAAATAGAATATCAAACTCTTCCTTATCTTTCGCATCAAATACTTTTCCCTTATCGATAGCATCGTTATCCACAAAAAGCAGCTGATCATTCTTTTCAAGTTTTGGAATGGTGACCGAATTTTTTAAGAGCGCATAGCTATTGATGCGACAGTTGGTCCCAACAAAGTCACCCTTTTTTTGATTCCAGAGATTGCTGATTTTCTCTACGTCATATTCTGTCTTCGTAAAGGAGGTAAAATCCCCACTTAAACCAGTGGAGCCGACAGTCACATTATAGTCTGTAACAAGATTGAAAAATGCCTCAACACTATTTGGATCCAAGTGAGCTGATAAGAGAGATTTGACCTCTTCGGAACTTACCTGACTGTTTAAATTGGTATATGAAGCCGTCCAAGGAACTTTATCTGAACTGGTCTGTGTCTGATTTGCAGCTTCAGTCCTCGTATTATTTTGGTGACAAGCAATTAGTCCAAGTAATAAGGGCAAACACAGTCCTAAGGCTACTACTTTTCTCGTTCGTTTCATGCAATTTCCCTTCTAGAGCGCAAGTCTCTATTTCATTTTAAACACACTCCACTAATCACTCCTCCAATAATCAGTGACTTAGCTATATTATACTACATAAGTCAAAAAAAGACTGTACGAATTACCCATTCATCACAGTCTTTTTGAGTACGATTTTTATCGGATTATAAAACCTTTAGGCAAAATTTTCAATTGCTGTCCTAGTTCTTGGCAATGACTGGCTAGCGCTACAGCATCACTATCTACTAGATAGTTTTCAGCCGATTGGTTAAAAATAGCTTGGATTTTTTGTCCATCATAATCCCATGACAGAGATAACACATCTGGCTTGATTTCTTTTAGGCTATAAGTTCCATGTTGGATAATGCCTGAAACATTCTTACGAAGCTGGATCAATTTCTTCATGAAGTTCAGCATGTCATTACTGTCTGAAACACGGTCCCAAGGCATGACACGGCGACAATCTGGGTCTGGTCCGCCACCTAACTCCAACTCAGTTCCATAGTAGAAACACGGTGTCCCTCTTTGTAAAAAGAGACAAGCAAGGGCAGACTTAACGAGTTGGACATCTCCCTTGGCAGTAGCCAAAATCCGCTCCGTATCGTGCGAATCCAAGAGATTGAACATCACTTCCGAAATCTGCTGTCTATAGTACATAGACTGACTATTGATCTCATCGATGAATTGAGGTGTCTTCTTAGTCCCACGCAAGAAATAATCCTTGATGCTATCAGAGAGAGGATAGTTCATGACTGCGTGGAATTCATCGCCATTTAGCCAGGGCCGAGAAGTGTGCCAGACCTCTCCAAGAATATAAAGGTCAGGCTTTTTAGCCAAAACGGCCTTACGGAAATCTCGCCAAAAATGATGGTCTACTTCATTAGCTACATCTAAGCGCCAAGCATCAATATCAAACTCTTCAATCCAGTAGGTCGCAACGCTTAGCAAATAGTCCCTCACTTGAGGATTGGCCGTATTAAGCTTGGGCATATAGCTGGCAAAGGCGAAGGTATGATAAGGGAGTTTTCTTGGATTTCCAAGCTTATCCTTGGTCACTGGGAACTCTTGAATATGGAACCAGTCTTTATATTCCGACTTTTCACCATGCTTGAGAACATCCTGCCACTGCGGAGACTGATCCCCGATATGATTGAAAACAGCGTCCAGCATGATTTTCATCCCTCTCTGATGAGCCTCATCCACCAGTTTACGGAAGGTTTTCTTATCTCCAAAATGATGGTCAATTTCGAAATAATCCGTCGTATTGTATTTGTGATTGCTTGGGGATTCAAAAATCGGACAGAGATAAAGGCCTGTAATCCCCAAATCTTGCAAGTAATCCAGATGGTCAATGATGCCTTGTAAATCACCACCAAAGAAATCACTCGTTTTCGGTTTGATTGATGAATCCCAAGCCAGAGTCTCTTCGGGAGAAATCTCAGGATTGCCATTAGCAAAGCGCTCTGGGAAAATCTGGTACCATACCGTCTCTACTACCCAGTCAGGAACATGGCAAGCATCAATCTCATGGATATACGGGATTTTAAAGCCATTTCCTTCATAATGAAGGTTTTCTAGCGTGTTTTCAACACACCCCTTATCGCCATATAAGATCTTCTGACCTTGCTTATCCTTGAGTTCAAAGAGATACTGGAGTCGCGCATAGCCAACCGTAACTTCCACTTGCCAGTAATCAAATAAGGCATCGGAAGTTACTTTGACCATCGCCTTGCTTGCTTCATAATGGTCCTCTAAAAAGATAAAAGTGTCTCCATAATGCAAATGGATACTTTCAATATCATCTTTCTTAGTCCGGATACGAATATGCATTATCTTTTCCTTATAAAGATAAGCATACTCCGACTCTGGTCTATGGTAAATGGCAGTTAATTCCATTGTATCTGTCTCCTAGTTTACTTTGAATCTCTTTACAACGCAAACGTTTTCATCTTTGTTATTCTAGTATACTACTTTAAAATTTTATTTTCAAGACTAGTCCGTAGTTTTGAGTGGATTGTTTTCGAGAATATAAAAAAGCAGTAAGTCTTAATAGCTACTACTTTCTGAATGATGATTTACAAATGTCTTTCCAGCCACTCTATCTTTTTAAAATCCTTATTGTTATTGTGGTCATTTCGATAGGAATCTTGGGAAGAAGCCTTGTATATACTGAAATACTGTTCTAAACTTGGAACACGAAACGTGATATCCTCGAGATGAATCAACTCTATATCTGATTCCGAAACTCCTGCAAAATCAGGTAATGAATCGATACTCCCAAATTCAACACTCACACCATCTTTTTGGAATTCATGCTCATGAATATCTATTAAGGTATAGCCTAAGTGATTCATCACTTTCATTATCTTGTCCCAGTCATAAATCCTGAGATGATCAGGTGCTTCCCAACCTCTAGGGTCACCAGGCACATGAATGTCAATGTCAGACGGCCCCCATTCTTCATTTGAACGGTATTCAAACCCCAAAGACCCCATGAGCGTCGGAGTGATTCCGACTTGGTTTAAATGAAAACAAATTGTTCGAAATTCATCAAATAGAGAATTCATTTCTCCTCCAATCGTTGATATAGAACTTAATTTCGTTGTGAACAATAAACTAATTTTTACCTTCTACTCTTTCGGTTTTGAAAATATTTCTACTCGTTGAGCTAGGACTTTGATTTCTACAGGTAGGTTATCCGATTTATCGCCGTCAACATCTGACTCCAATTCACTATCTGAAGAGATTTTAATATTACGTGCTCTGATATACTCAATATTATCATTTCCGATAACATCCCCTTTTAGTAAATCAGGAATGACGGATAATTTTGAGAATATAGAAGCATCTTTTAGAATCAAAATATTGGCGTAGCCATCCTTGTTTTCTTCAAAGATTTTCTTATCAGCGAAGTAATTTGTCAAGAGAACCAAAACATGACTCGCTTCACCATCATAATTTCCATTTTCTGTCTCAATCTTAATGTTAAATACCTGATCCGTCATCACAGACTTCATGGTATTTACAGCATAGGCTAAAATACCGAATTTTGTCTTGTCTTCGATCTCCACATTGTGAATCGCCTCAGGCAGAGAACCGATACTAAAGATATAACCAAAATAGTTGTCATTCGCTTTACCGATATCAATCTTATTGGTTAAGTTAAAATCGAGTTCATCAATCGCGCCATCGATGTCTTGATTGATTTCCAACAGTTTGGTAATGAGGTTGCCCGTACCGCCAGGGATAATCCCTAACTTCGGAGTGTAGTCTCTCTCAGCAATACCCGAAATAACTTCATTGACAGTTCCGTCTCCACCGAAAACAACCACTGCATCGTACTGCTCACGAGAAGCTTCCTCAGCAAAGTGTGTTGCATCCAGCGCCTTTTCGGTAATTTTGGTTTCCACGTGTTCAAAATAATCTTTTGCTTTATTCTCCAGTTTGACCTTATAATCCAAGGCCTTTTCCCCACCAGAGGTAGGGTTGATAATTAACATTGCTTTTTTCATTGATAATACTCCTTTAATAGTTACAAAAATTCTAGTAACTAATTATATCACTTGAGTTATGGAAACGCCATCCAAATGCTTGAAACATCCACTAACTAGAATAGAGACGTTAATGTATCAAGCACTAACCTCAACTTAAACAAGAATAAATACTTATTGTTAGCAATTCACTACTTTACTTTTTCGACAATTTTATATAATCCATTAAGTATAAAATAGCTGAAACAAATGCGAACACACTGGAAAATCCAGCTAATATTGGAATAAAACCAATAATCGATGCAATCAAAAGAAACTGATAAGTCTTCTTATTGACTTTTGATTCCTCATCATGAAGAAGGAATGCTGCAAAACCAAAAAACAGCAATATTAAACAAGTTGAAAAGTAGATTCCATCCCAACTAGAAAGTCTAACAAGCTTAGGTATCACCCAGTAAATGATTTCAAATTTCCACATTTTAGAAGAAAGGTAAGTAATCGTTAAAGCTCCAATTAAAGAAATAACTCCGTTTATTAGCAATAATTTATTTGATTTCACACTTAGTCCTTTTTATCCTTTTCTGTACTTATTCATCGCTAATTAATAGATTCACTATTTAAAAATTCTTTAGACTTCTGAACGATATAGAGCTGTTCATCTTCTTGAGCAAGTTTTCTAAACAACTCATTCGCCCTGCTCACCTCTCCTTTTAATTTAGAGTTCAAAGCTTGATAGTAAGTGATTTCCAATTGTTGATATTTAAATTCGTTTTCCAAGTCTTCAAAGTAATCATTGGCTTGATGAGTAATTGTTAAATCGTAGAGCGCACTGCTCACGCATTTTGTTTTCTCAGCTAGAGTTGGATCTGATATGGACATTTTGTTTAACATAAGTTCAAGTTAGTCCCTAGTTAGCTCAGGATGCGCAAGAATACTCGAGCGAATGAGGTAACTCTCAAAGAAATCCCTGTATTTCGGCTTCAGTTTTTGATTAGTCATTGCTTCAAAAGCCTCCTTAATGGCAGCATCAAAATCACCAATCATATAGGAATAGACAACAGATGTTAGCGTCACATCCATTTTTATAATAGCTCTTTTTGCAACTTTCTTCAATTCAATGTATTGCTTCCAAGATGGTAAATCTAAGTCCATATGTAGTAACTTAGTGCTACTCCTTACATACCCTCTTCTGATTAGTGCAATAAAAAGAAATAAGAGTGCATTTATGAAAAAAATACAAAGGGTTTGAATAGTCCTATCTTTCACCATCCAAGCTACAAAAAGGCTGAGAAGAACAGCCAAAACAATCGCAACTTTTCTATAAAATCCATATTTCTTGCGTATTTCTAGATAATTCATTTTACTCCTTTTCTAAATTATAATGCGGCATTACGAGAGCAGTTCTGAACCTTAAATGAGTCATTGACTAACAGAATTCTCTCTAATCAGTTCCCTAATTTTCTGATAAAATAGCCCAATGTGACCTGCAAAAGAGGATCATAAAACGGCTTTTAGCTTAATTTATAACTTCTCTATTCTATCAAAAATAATCTCTTGCTTTTCGACACCTTCTCGGAGTGGTGACATGCCTAAAATCACTGTAAAAAATCCCAACAATAGAATACTATTAACAACAAGTAAGGCTCCCTCTGTTCCATTAACAGTATATAGATAGAATGCAAAACATCCAAGAGTCGGAACAAGGATAAAAGGAAGAAGTTTGTAATGTTTTAATTGACGTTTATTTCCAACTGGTTTAAAGGTTATTTGATAGTTTGAAACTTTATTCTCAAGTCTTTTTTGGACGCTATGACGAGCTCTTATGGCAATGAACCAGAAAGCAAGATAAGCTAGGAATATGAACAGACCATATAAACCTATCTTTAAAGGAAGATTGTGACTAATCCCATTATTTCTAAAAAAATTCGTCACTAGCCGATAGCCAGACCCCCCTATTGCTACACCAATTGCAGCACCAATTGATTTACTCATAGTTGGAGCCACACTTTCAAAACGCGTATCTCTTTTATCTAACTTTTGCATTTTTGCAGTAATCTCATCGGGAAGAGAACCCCAGAAATAGGATTTGGGGCTAACGGTCGTCAAATCTAGAATATACTTTTCTCCCCCTACTTCTACTATTTTGAAAAATACTTTATTCGTTTCTTTAAATTTTACTTTCATACTCACCTTTCAAACTTTTTCTGAGTTAAATCAATTCTTATATCAAAGACCTTATTTGTCTTACTTTTTTGTATTGGCTTTTTTAAAATTGGTTGTTAAGCAAATAAATAATATCCTACTTGCCATACTCGTTTATTTTATCAGCATATTCAGTCAAAAGATTTTTTGAATATATTTTTTCATTACTTGAATTTCTAACTTCTTTCCAAAGAATAGAAGCTACTTTTAGTTTATTCGAGTAATTGTGACTATTTTCGTCTGCACAGAAATCCTTTAGAAATTGGTTCCATTGACAAATTGAATGATCATACTTGGTATAATCTGAATTTCCATAATAAACTTTTAGCATATCCTGTATTGTGAAACTCAAATCATTGTCGCTTTTTACTTTTCTCCAAGCAGTAGCCATATCAGCAGTAAATTTAAACGGTGAAACTTCTGTTAAAGTTGAGAAATATTCTCTAAAGTATGCATTAAAAGAGAATCCACATTCAAGTAAGGGAGTATTTAAGGTGAGGACTTCTACTCGTTTCTTATTCCTTTTTATTGATGATTTTTTAATCAAATTCCCCTTAAAGTACTGCTCAATTATATCATTAAGTTCCTGTTTTGTACCTCTATATTCAAGTCCTAATGACTTGCATATCTTTGAAAGTTCATCACGGTACCAGTAGTATTTATTAAACTCAGCAAACGATGCGATTTCGTCAAACTCAGGTCTGCTTTTTATCAAAAAAACACCTCCATAAAAACAGTTTAGTATGATATCTCTAAATAATGGAGTTTTACTCTCTATGTTTTGAGAATTATCCACGTTTCACTAACAAACTCACACATTCGACATGTGGTGCTAGCAAACTTCTATATTGTAGAATGAAAGTGAATGAATCAACATTTAAATAACACTTTTGAACGAAAAGTATACTGTCTTATTCCAAACACCCTAATAAAAATGAGTAAAACTGTTTGAAAGTTATTTCATAGTTTCTTATACAACTTACTACCAATTCTCCCGCTGGGGTTCAATTTTGATATCGCCATAGTTGCTTGGCGAGTACTTGCTGTCATAAATGCTACACCAATCTTTCAAGACTTTCTGGTTGACGACTTCGTCGTAGTAAGAATCCAAGTCCTTTTAAAACACTCTTGACGCTAAAATCATTTAGCGCTTTATAGGATATCGAAGATAGAGTATAGGATTTAACCATTATTTCATCCCTATGAAGAGAGATGTAAGATTTCAACTTACTAAATAGCTCATTATAAAAAGTTTTTTCAATAAATGACTCAAGGAATTTATCACTCATAAATAGAACTCCTACATTATATTTTGTGCATTACTCTTAACATATACTCAAAAGCATGATTCCGTAACCAAATACTAGCTATTTGCAATATCATCTTCAGAATATAGCATTCCTAAAAACTCTTCAAATGTATCTGAAACAAACTCTACACTAGGATGCCATTCGTATGAATCCTCACGCTTCCAATAACATACCTTGGGGTTCTGGGTCCCTTCTCTATAATCTAAACATATAAAATCACCACCGAACAGTGTTGCTACTGGTAATAGTTCTACACCAACAGAATCTGGATCCACACTTAAAATTTCTAGTATTGGACTCCATATAACATCAATATCGTACATTCCTAGGGAATTCTCTTCAAAATCATCTAAAATACAAAGGAATCTTTCTATAACATACTCTTTATCATCACTGATTTTAAAAAGATTCTTTTTAGGAATTATCCCATTATATCTGATTATGAATTCCTTAAAGGAACTCGGTAACTCAATGCACCATTCTTCCTCCTTTTCCTTAACCAATTCAATACTAGGCAAAGGGAGGATTACCGTTCTAATATCTTCCACTTTCTAATTTTTTCCTTTCTTTTTGTATTTAGAATGAATACCACATTCAATATATATTAGCAGCGCTATACAAGAATTACATACACCTCATTAAAAATCAATATCAGAATCATCTTGGTGCATATGCCCAAAGACCCGCTGATCGGCCACCATTATGCAATGTTATATTATGTATGCCATAGGGAACTAGCTCCATTTTTCCTGGTACTTCTGTGTGATGCCAAGTCATCCCTTCTCTAAATCCACCGATCTTTTCATTTAACCACTTAAATTGATCTCTATCAGTCTTCTTCCATAATTCTTTGGGGAGCTGAACAGTTTCTTGCACTAGATTTGCTCCCTCAAAATCTGCAAATCCATACCTCATTCCTTCAGCCGGTGTTACTTTTACTTTAGGTATATAACCTTCCTGTATAGCAAGATTTTTAATTAATTGCTTTTGTCCTTTAGTAATTTTATTGCTATTAACAAAGTTTTTAGACCAGGTCCATTTTTCATTATTATTTACTAATTCAGCATACAATTTAGCATAGTCTGATAAGACATCATCAAAGGATAATTCTCCTTTTCCAAATGCTTCAAATCTCTTATTTTTAGCAATGCCTTCAAAGAAGTCCTTTTCTTTAGCCACATACTCTTTAAAGTTTGATGATTCTCTCGCCAGTCGACTTTGCCTAATATTTTCAAGAATCCGCTCTTTATCAAAGGGCTTCTCTGCCACTCTCACTACATCATCCGAATGTTTGCTAGAAAAGCGCATCACATCACGCAGAGTCTTACTCTCAACGCTGAAGGTAGGCATTGAGCCCATACCTCCCGCAAAGGCAACTGCCTCTTTACGAATGCCGACTGGGATTCGGGTATCTAATAGTTTCTCCCCAAATTTCCCAATGACATTATTGCTCTTCGCTAGGATATTGTCAACCTTTGATCCCCATTTTTCGACATTTGCGAGAATTCTTGCTTTGGTGCTGTTCTTGGCTAACTGAATCATCTCAGCTGCCTTAGCTCCTAACTTGGTCCCCTTAGCCATCTTACCTACAGCTGCTGGGCCGACAAAAAGACTGGCAATCTCAAAGGTCAAGCCTCCTGCATCATAGGCATCCATATGGGTGACCTTATCCCAGAGGGCTTTCCCCGTCTCCTGAGCACGATAAGCTGCCTTATCCGCATAGCTGGCATTGGGATCCTGGCCACGCATAGCTGCTCCTGGATCCGTCAGAGCAGTGTAAGTTCCTACTCCTAACTCCGCAAGGCTAGACAGGTTATCTGCCGTCCCTTGCAAGTCCCGCTTCATCCACTCTGGAGTTCGACCTCCTGTTAAGCGATTGACGCCATCAATACTAGCAATGCCAATGATCTGAGTCAAATCTACAGCTCCGATGGCAGTATCTGAAACCATACTTCCAGCTGAACCAATAAAACCTTCCGCAAACAGGAGTGTATCTTTCAAGTCCTGTGGAATAGGCAGATTTCGTGTTCCCTCAACAACATTGCCCCACCAGGAACCAATCCCATTCGAGCGATCCTTCAGCCAGGCTTGGATGGGGTGATGACGGCGATAAGAAGCTTCTCGCTCAGCGGCTTCTTGTTCTGCCTTGCGTTTAGCAGCCTCAATCGCTTCTGCCTTGGCTTTCGCATACTGCTGATCCATCTCATAAATCGCTTTACCGAGATCTTCATGCGCCACAAAGTTGGTTAAAATAGGATCACTATAACTCAGACTCTTCACTCTTCCAGCAGCCGTCATCTGGCTACTTAAAGCACTAAAAAGTTGCTCCGCACTGCTGGTTGTCGTCATCTTATCAAAGGCATTGACCTTATTCTTCGTATCCTGAACATACTTCCGAGCTGTCTGGGTATTAGTATAGAAGGTGCTGCTTAAGGGAGCACTCAGGTGATAGAGACTCGAAATACCATCATAGATACTCTTGAAATTGGTATCCATCACCTTATGCTTTTCATCGGCTTCATTTAGCTTCTTGACCGCATCATCCAAAGTTTCTTCTGCTAAAACTGCTGTTGCAGAGGTTTCGCCAACAAGATTCTGAAAGTCCGTGATCGTCTTGGAAAACTCAGAACCTAGAAATTCTAAGCCATTCTTTAAGCCAACAATCACGGGGTTATGAACATTATTGATTTCATTCGTAATCGCTTTCCCAACTTCTCCATGCATGGAATTACTGGTGATGATGGCATTCATCCCATTTTTAGCAGTATCCAACTGACTCTGAGCAGTTGCGACCATCTTCATATAGGCCTCTTGGGCTTTCTGAAGTTCCGCAATATCGACATAAAATCCCATTAGCCTTCCTCCTAGTGAACATAAAAAGCGAGGAATCAATATCTATTCTTCAATCTCCAAATTCATTTTCTTCGTCATCCAAGACTACTTCCCCTGAACTTTCCCATTCTTCTTTTGTGATTTCGCCACTTTGATACATGAAGTTTTTATTCAATTCAACTAAAATATCATCAAAGTCATCAAAACAATCGATTATCCCCCTAATTCCAGTTAATAGATTATAGAAAGCAATAGTATAATCTGAATTCTCTGAAGAGGAAATTGTAGTAATGTCTATCTTGTTAAACAATCTTAATCCTTCATAAAAACGATCTTCATATTTTTTTAGAAAGATATTTATCGTATTGTCTATATCTCTGATACTTTCTTCTCTAAGTAGCACACCTTTATTGTTCTCATTAAGAATAGTCAATCGTTTCATTACATCTTTTAACTCTGAACTAATCATTTTAATCTCCTTCCAGAAGCTAAATTAAATTTTTTACTATTAGAAGTCCCATCAAGATTAAGAACATCCTTTACTTTACCTCTTTTATTGAATACCTCAAAATGATCTTTATGCAGACCATCTAAGTACAATTTATCTCCTTTTTTCAAAATATCATCTATATCTTTAGTCACCTCATAAACACTCTGCCCGTCATACTTCTTCTTAGTCTTTCTAAGGCTTCCCACAATCTTTTGTCCAAATTCTGTTTCAAAAAACTCCGACATATTATTGACAGCTTGTGTGACTCTCTCCGCCTTCCCAGAACCACCTAAACCTCTCACAACATCATCCGCATGTTTGCTTGAGAAGTGCATCACATCACGCAGAGTCTTACTCTCAACGCTGAAGGTAGGCATGGTTCCCATACCTCCCGCAAAGGCAACTGCCTCTTTACGAATGCCGACTGGGATTCGAGTATCTAATAATTTCTCGCCAAATTTCCCAATGACATTATTGCTCTTCGCTAGGATATTGTCAACCTTTGAACCCCATTTTTCGACATTTGCGAGAATTCTTGCTTTGGTGCTGTTCTTGGCTAACTGAATCATCTCAGCTGCCTTAGCTCCTAACTTGGTCCCCTTAGCCATCTTACCTACAGCTGCTGGGCCGACAAAAAGACTGGCAATCTCAAAGGTCAAGCCTCCTGCATCATAGGCATCCATATGGGTAACTTTATCCCAGAGGGCTTTTCCGGTCTGCTGAGCACGATAAGCTGCCTTATCCGCATAGCTGGCATTAGGGTCTTGACCGCGCATAGCCGCACCTGGATCCGTCAGAGCAGTATAAGTTCCCACTCCTAACTCCGCAAGGCTAGACAGGTTATCTGCCGTTCCTTGCAAGTCCCGCTTCATCCACTCTGGAGTTTGACCTCCTGTTAAGCGATTGACGCCATCAATACTGGCAATACCAATGATCTGAGTCAAATCTACAGCTCCGATGGTAGTCTCTGAAACCATACTTCCAGCTGCACCAATAAAACCTTCCGCAAACAGGAGTGTATCTTTCATCCCTTGAGGAAGCGGTAGATTCCGTGTTCCCTCAACGACCTATTCACTAATTTTCTACCATACTTAAAAACTCACTAAATGAGTTTGCCAAAAAATAGGCATTCACATCATCAGTAGACGATTCAAATTCATATGTATCATCATAGTAATAAATTCCAGCATTATCATCATTGCTCAGCCAGAACACTATGAAGCCATGTTGAATAGTATCCCCAATAATGATTGAATTTGGGAATAAATCATCCCGATACTCACTAGTCCACTGTTCGATATCTGCATTTTTCATATTCGTTTCAACACCGAACATTACATCAATATTAATTTCTTCACTAATTTGAGAAATTCTTACTAAATTTTTATATTTATAAGCTGTATTTCTACCACCATTTTCTTGTAATAAAAATCTTTTATAATCTTCTGGTAAAACTACTTCAAATTTATTTTCTAATATTGAAATTGCTTCTTCATTGGCGAATCCAAACCTATCAAGCTTCATTGTCATTTTTATTTATTTCCTTTCATAATTGATATACCACCTCGATGAGTAAATTGCCTATGCATAGCCCTATCAACCGCTTGCAACGTTTTTCCATCTTGGTGATGATGCCAAGTATTACCAATACCTGCATCTCCTGCCTTGGAAAAGTCTTTCGACCTTCCCTCAAAGCCACCCTCTATCACAAACTCTTTTTTAACTTGTGGTGGAATACCGTTTTTAAAATCAGGAAATCCATCAATATATTTTATTGTAATACCCTCAGAATTTGTATATACCCAAGTACCGTCTTCAAGTATTTCAATTTTCCCACCTTTATCCATCCATTTTTGTGGTGTCGGAGAGTTTTTAGGTTTAGTTTGTAATAATTCTTTTGTTATATTCTCTGCAGTAAGTTCACCTTTAAAAGTGGCCGTAGCTTTCCCAGAACCACCTAGACCTCTTGCTACATCATCCGCATGTTTACTAAAGAACTGTCTAACCTCACGTAGTGTCTTACTCTCAACGCTGAAGGTAGGCATTGAGCCCATACCTCCCGCAAAGGCAAATGCCTTTTTACGAATGCCAACCGGGATTCGGGTGTCTAATAATTTCTCGCCAAATTTTCCAATGACATTATTGCTCTTCGCTAGGATATTGTCAACCTTTGAACCCCATTTTTCGACATTTGCGAGAATTCTTGCCTTGGTACTGTTCTTGGCTAACTGAATCATCTCAGCTGCCTTAGCTCCGAGTTTCGTGCCCTTAGCCATCTTACCTACAGCTGCTGGACCGACAAAAAGACTGGCAATCTCAAAGGTCAAGCCTCCTGCATCATAGGCATCCATATGGGTAACTTTATCCCAGAGGGCTTTCCCTGTCTCCTGAGCACGATAAGCTGCCTTATCCGCATAACTAGCATTGGGATCCTGACCACGCTGAGCCGCTCCTGGATCCGTCAGAGCAGTGTAAGTTCCTACTCCTAACTCCGCAAGGCTAGACAGGTTATCTGCCGTTCCTTGCAAGTCCCGCTTCATCCACTCTGGAGTTCGACCTCCTGTTAAGCGATTGACGCCATCAATACTAGCAATGCCAATGATCTGAGTCAAATCTACAGCTCCGATGGCAGTATCTGAAACCATACTTCCAGCTGAACCAATAAAACCTTCCGCAAACAGGAGTGTATCTTTCAAGTCCTGTGGAATAGGCAGATTTCGTGTTCCCTCAACAACATCGCCCCACCAGGAACCAATCCCATTCGAGCGATCCTTCAGCCAGGCTTGGACGGGGTGATGACGGCGATAAGAAGCTTCTCGCTCAGCGGCTTCTTGTTCTGCCTTGCGTTTAGCAGCCTCAATCGCTTCTGCCTTGGCTTTCGCATACTGCTGATCCATCTCATAAATCGCTTTACCGAGATCTTCATGCGCCACAAAGTCGGTCAAAATAGGATCACTATAACTCAGACTCTTCACTCTTCCAGCAGCTGCCATCTGGCTACTTAAAGCACTAAAAAGTTGCTCCGTACTGCTGGTTGTCGTCATCTTATCAAAGGCATTGACCTTATTCTTCGTATCTTGAACATACTTCCGGGCTGTCTGGGTATTGGTATAGAAGGTGCTGCTTAAGGGAGCACTCAGACGATAGAGACTCGAAATACCATCATAGATACTCTTGAAATTGGTATCCATCACCTTATGCTTTTCATCGGCTTCATTTAGCTTCTTGACCGCATCATCCAAAGTTTCTTCTGCTAAAACTGCTGTTGCAGAGGTTTCGCCAACAAGATTCTGAAAATCCGTGATCGTCTTGGAGAACTCAGAACCTAGAAATTCTAAGCCATTCTTTAAGCCAACAATCACGGGGTTATGAACATTATTGATTTCATTCGTAATCGCTTTCCCAACTTCTCCATGCATGGAATTACTGGTGATGATGGCATTCATCCCATTTTTAGCGGTATCCAACTGACTCTGAGCAGTTGCGACCATCTTCATATAGGCCTCTTGGGCTTTCTGAAGCTCCGCAATATCGACATAAAATCCCATTAGTCTTCCTCCGTGTTTAAATACGGCTCATAATACCGAACAAAATCCTCACTGCGCATAAAGGCAGTCGATACTTGTTGCTGGGAGAGCTGAGTCGCACGTAAAACATCCTCTGTAAACTGACTTTCCCAGTCGTCACTGTAACCTTCAAAACGAAGTCGCTCAATCATCATGTTACTTACGAAAAAAGCATCCATTCCAGGCATCTCACCCAAGGGCCAGATGCGAGCCAAGTAGTCTACCACATAGTCATCAAATCCTTCTTGAAGAGATGGTACTATAGATTAGTATAAAAAGGAGAAACATCTTTAATGATTTCTTTTGAAAAAGCTGTCTGTAGGGGAAGAATATCAATAGCTTCAGAATACTGCTGATGATTTAAATAATCAACAATAGCAAGACAATCTTTTTCTTCACCATCTACAACGAGCGTTGCTACTGGTTGATTCTCTCTAACAACCATCAATAGGTAGACCGTCCGAACACCCGTATTCTGTTGTAAGAATGAAATTAAAGGAGTTGTCAGCCAAGAATAATCTTTACTTGGAACCCCAAATGATACTTGCTTTTCCGTCGTATTCTGTCCGTAGAATAATGCCGATGGAAGGACTACATTATCAGACATAGGGTTTAGAACAATTCCAGCTATTTGATGATTAGACAGAAGTAACTGTATACAATCAGATAGGCGAACAGATTCCAAAAGAATTGAATTATTATCACTTATAGGCGGCAGTTGCTCTTCTTGACTCGTTAAAATCGGCAGATAAAAATTTTCTGTTCCATCCTGAATATGGAGAATGCGGAACGTCTGCTTATCTATCCATCTTATAGGGGCGAACAGCGTCCATTTCTCCATATCTGAAAGAAGTTTCGACCTATTCTCTTCTGTTCGATTCGATGAAAAATGTTGTAAACTATCTTTTATGTTCATTCTTTTTCAATTCCTTATCTAAATCTTGAAGTAGGTAGATGATTTCTAAATTATAATTAGCAGTTGCATCTATCAACATACGTGCATGATCCTTAAGATGAACATTCGATGGGATAGTTTCTGTTTCCTTTATTGATCTAATAATGGTATAAAGAGTGTTAATTGCTCCTTTCTCCTGTATTTCTGAAGGATACTGTTCATCCATTATTTCTAAAATTTTATTGGCTATCTCTATTGATTTCATACTCATAATCTACTCCTTAATTAGGGACAGTCCTTACATTCACAACCCAATCCTGCGACCATCCCTGTGGTAATAATATTTGGTCCGCACCGCCTTTTAGAACAGTCCCTGATGAAGAAATCTTCTGTGGCGCAACTTTTCCAATACTCAGTTTTTCTCCTTTAGGAATTCGAATCTCTACTTCATACATTCGAGTATTTTTCCATTCGGGAAGTAATGCAGTATCAATCTTCGCTTGAATTCTATTTTTTGCAGGGCTGGAAGTTACAAAACTTCCCTCTTGTTTTGCATTCCCTCCAAATGTACGATAAACAGTTACTTCTTCTGTTGTCACTACCGTCCGATATTGTCCATCCTGAAATGAATCCACAATCCATGATGGAAGGTCAGCCTTCTCTATTATTTTTACACTACCATCAATACCTGTAGGGTATTTAATTTGATTTTCTTTTCTTAAATACTCCCCAAACTTCGAACTTTCCCGTGCAAGTCGACTTTGCCTAATATTTTCAAGAATCCGCTCTTTATCAAAGGGCTTCTCTGCCACTCTCACTACATCATCCGCATGTTTGCTTGAGAAGTGCATCACATCACGCAGAGTCTTACTCTCGACGCTGAAGGTAGGCATTGAGCCCATACCTCCCGCAAAGGCAAATGCCTTTTTACGAATGCCGACTGGGATTCGGGTATCTAATAATTTCTCGCCAAATTTTCCAATGACATTATTGCTCTTCGCAAGAATCTTGTCAACCTTTGAACCCCATTTTTCGACATTTGCGAGAATTCTTGCCTTGGTGCTGTTCTTGGCTAACTGAATCATCTCAGCTGCCTTAGCTCCTAGCTTGGTCCCCTTAGCCATCTTACCTACAGCTGCTGGACCGACAAAAAGACTGGCAATCTCAAAGGTCAAGCCTCCTGCATCATAGGCATCCATATGGGTAACTTTATCCCAGAGGGCTTTCCCTGTCTCCTGAGCACGATAAGCTGCCTTATCCGCATAACTAGCATTGGGATCCTGGCCACGCATAGCTGCTCCTGGATCCGTCAGAGCAGTGTAAGTTCCTACTCCTAACTCCGCAAGGCTAGACAGGTTATCTGCCGTTCCTTGCAAGTCCCGCTTCATCCACTCTGGAGTTCGACCTCCTGTTAAGCGATTGACGCCATCAATACTAGCAATGCCAATGATCTGAGTCAAATCTACAGCTCCGATGGCAGTATCTGAAACCATACTTCCAGCTGAACCAATAAAACCTTCCGCAAACAGGAGTGTATCTTTCAAGTCCTGTGGAATAGGCAGATTTCGTGTTCCCTCAACAACATCGCCCCACCAGGAACCAATCCCATTCGAGCGATCCTTCAGCCAGGCTTGGATGGGGTGATGACGGCGATAAGAAGCTTCTCGCTCAGCGGCTTCTTGTTCTGCCTTGCGTTTAGCAGCCTCAATCGCTTCTGCCTTGGCTTTCGCATACTGCTGATCCATCTCATAAATCGCTTTACCGAGATCTTCATGCGCCACAAAGTTGGTTAAAATAGGATCACTATAACTCAGACTCTTCACTCTTCCAGCAGCCACCATCTGGCTACTTAAAGCACTAAAAAGTTGCTCTGCACTGCTGGTTGTCGTCATCTTATCAAAGGCATTGACCTTATTCTTCGTATCCTGAACATACTTCCGAGCTGTCTGGGTATTAGTATAGAAGGTGCTGCTTAAGGGAGCACTCAGGTGATAGAGACTCGAAATACCATCATAGATACTCTTGAAATTGGTATCCATCACCTTATGCTTTTCATCGGCTTCATTTAGCTTCTTGACCGCATCATCCAAAGTTTCTTCTGCTAAAACTGCTGTTGCAGAGGTTTCGCCAACAAGATTCTGAAAATCCGTGATCGTCTTGGAAAACTCAGAACCTAGAAATTCTAAGCCATTCTTTAAGCCAACAATCACGGGGTTATGAACATTATTGATTTCATTCGTAATCGCTTTCCCAACTTCTCCATGCATGGAATTACTGGTGATGATGGCATTCATCCCATTTTTAGCGGTATCCAACTGACTCTGAGCAGTTGCGACCATCTTCATATAGGCCTCTTGGGCTTTCTGAAGCTCCGCAATATCGACATAAAATCCCATTAGTCTTCCTCCGTGTTTAAATACGGCTCATAATACCGAACAAAATCCTCACTGCGCATAAAGGCAGTCGATACTTGTTGCTGGGAGAGCTGAGTCGCACGTAAAACATCCTCTGTAAACTGACTTTCCCAGTCGTCACTGTAACCTTCAAAACGAAGTCGCTCAATCATCATGTTACTTACGAAAAAAGCATCCATTCCAGGCATCTCACCCAAGGGCCAGATGCGAGCCAAGTAGTCTACCACATAGTCATCAAATCCTTCTTGAAGAGGCATCTTACGGCCTGAAATCGTAACGAGTGGTCCTGGCCCCTCCGCTAAGCTCTTCTGGAGTTCCTCTGGTAAGAGCTCCAAATCTAGCTCAACAACAGAACCTAAAGGATAAATAGGACTGTAGACACTGTCCACAATCCCCATAAAATCCTGTAAATCCGTGATGGAAAATAGTTGATCTAGTTGATTATAATGGATCTGAGCTTCCTGGTTCTCATAATCAAAATGACAAGTAAAAGTTGCACCGAAACTTGGCACATACTCATAGATATCCTCCAGTTTTCTCAGAGCCTTATAGAGTCCCTTCAAAATCTGCGGACGCATTCCTAATTGTTGACCAAGTTGAATCAAAGTATCATCTACTTCGAATGTCTCTCTCGTACGGCTAGTAATAATACTTGTAAAAATCTTATTCTTATCGTATTGAACCATTACTTAAACCTCACATTGGCTGTATTCTTATCAAACTGACCGGCCATAGCTTTATCATCAGCCACAATCTTCTCACCAACCGTAATCATTTGAGAAGTACGCTCCATTTCAAAATCCTTATAATCACTCAGAATTTTTTTCGCTTGTTCTTGAAGGGTCTCAAAAGATTTCATCCGATTCAAGGTAGTTTTTCCAATCTTTGTCACTTGAATGTCTGATACAGATGCGACCTTAGTCCGTGCTGAGGTAACAACACGTTGCCAAGAAGCCGAACTGATTCCTATTTTATCCATCTATCCTACTCCCTAAAAAATAGCTGCCAAGAAGCTTTCAACCGCATTCCAAGCACTTCCAATAGCACCACCTAAATCGCCTAGCTCCAATTTTCGCTTTGCGATCTCTGCATCCAACTTCGCCAAATTCATTTCATGATCATTTTGATGCGTATTCATCGTCGTCGCAATTTTCGATAAAGTCTTATCAAATGTATCACGTCTTGTCCCTTTAAAGGTATCTGTAGAAATAGTTGTAGAGTATTGAGAAACTGTATTGCGGAACTCACTATAGGATTGAATTTGCTTAGAAAGTTCTTTTCTAGCAGATTCTAACTTCTCAATCTCTGCTTTTTTCTTATCGTATGCTTTCTGGTACTGATTCGCCAAACTTTCATAGCGACTCGCTTGCGCTCGATTATAAGCATTACTAGCAAGCCGCTTTTCTTCAAAATCACTCATCTTTATACCTCTTTTGACTAAATCTTACAGTTAATAGAATTATATCAAAAATTCTGATGTTTTACCATAAGGAATGGAAAATAAAAGCAAGTCAAATGACTCGCTTTTATTCACTGATAAGCTTAATACGATAGCCTTCTCGGCTGGTGAAGTAGTTGTACTCATCCACTCCGACAACGGACTCTGTAAAGCTACTCTGGTAAAAATAATAGTATAAAAATGATACTATTTCGTTCTTCCTTTTACCACTTTCTCCTTGTTTTCCTCCAACCACTGTAGATAAAGCTTTGCATAGCGTTCTTCTTCATCGTTACGGTAACCTTCAAATATGACTTCGTCAATATCTTCTTCGTTAAAATAATAAATCTCTTCTGGATTGAGACCGTCTGGAAAAACAGAGCCTGTATAGTCAAAAACAACATCTGTTCCCTCCTGATTAACAATCATTCCACGACCAATAATAACAACTTTCTGGTTACCATCTGCTAGGTAAACAATACTTCCTAATGGTAATAACATTTTATGCCTCCTATGTATTTTTAATAATATGAAATTTAAAACGATTTAAATTATATTGTATTGACATAGCATAGATAAATAAAATTGAATAACCTCCAATAAAGGTAAATAATAGCAGAGTGAGATAATTTGAATTGAAAATCCCAATGAAAAGACACCCTGAGAAAAGCAATATAAAAGTTATTAAATGTTGAATAACCTTAAAAAATGAGGAATTAGATCCTTTCTTATTTTCTTTTATTGTAGCTCGTAATAATAATGCATCCTGAAAATTAAATTTAAGAGTTTTATCCATTCCTAAATTTAAAACTAGAAAAATTAGCAAAGCTCCTATAAAAAATAAAATAAGAATAATTCGCCATGAAGAAAAAATCATGGGATTATTTGCGAATTTTGGAGGAAAGAATAAGAGCCAAAATACCAAAGCAATAGACACAATATCAAATACTTTCCTAAAATTTTCTAACCATATATTAAATGGCTTTACTTCATACTGTTCAACTTGTTCCGTCACATCATAAATTAAGTATTCCGTATTATTATACGCATTAAATCTCCACAAATAATTCCGGATGTCCTTTGGATTAAAATAATCTATTACATAAAGACGGTTATGGACTTCTATTAGATAATAACGGTTATCCAGCCGCCCCACTACACGGGCTACATAGTTAGCTTTTTTCTCCATTATCCAAAAACTCCTTTAATTGCTTTGAGTGGATTGCTAAATGATTTTCCGATATTAGATATTCCTTTTCCTATTCCGTTTAAAAGATCTCCTGCACCATCAACTACAGCTCTAAATGGTTTTACATTTTTATACAGAGCTTTTACACCTACAGAAACAGCAGAACCAACCACAACAGCTCCAACTAGACCAACAACAACTGGAGCTCCAGCCAAAGCTGAACCCACAGCAAGACCGGCTACCCAGCCAGCTGTTCCAGCCGTTAAGCCATAACTAACTGCTCTACCAACATTATGGTATTCTTTATAATGGTCACTTCCTTCTGACCACATTCCTAGAGCAACAAGTCCTCTTCCACCCCATTTAGCAACATTTCCAAGAACTTTACTGGTAGAATTCGGTATTTTTTTCAGCGTGCTAGTTAGCCAATTTCTAATTTTTGAACTATCTTTTATAAATCTTCCTGCGGCATCACGCGGTTGCAAAGTCGCCGCCAGTGAACGACCTATATTTTTAGATTCCTCAATAACTTTCCCTTTAACATGATCCAAAAAAGCTCCTATAGTTTCTTTAGAAAATTCGCTTGGCGTCAAGCCTTCAGCGAAATCTTTCACGGCTTCCTCTAACGTGTAAGTTTGATTTTTTCCTTCCCCTCCATACTCCGCCTTCTTAGTCACCTCCCTCGAAAGAGCCTGCAATTCCTCAATCCCTGCCTTGTCCTTGTCAAATGCAACGCCTGGATGATTCTTCTGGAAGTAAGCCCTTGCTAGACTATCCACTTTCTGGTGATAACGGTTTACCGCCTTCTTGAAATGAGGATTACGATAGATAGCTAGCGCTTCAGGATTACGATAAGGGCTGGCCATGGTAACCGTCCCACTCACCTTCGTTAAGCCCTTATTTTGATTGTTTAAAATCTCATCTAACTCACTTGTGGCCTGCTTGTCATTGAAGGCAGTCAGGCGCTTCTCCGTCTCTGAGAGCGACTGTTTCGACGCCTCAATAGCCCGACTCAACTTATCCTTACTGGGAGCTTTCAGTGAGATCAAGTCAGAAATTTCCGTATAATATTTATTCGTCGCATCCATATCCCGGACAATGGAGGAATGGAGACCATCCACACTCTGCTTCAAGCTAGTTAAGGCCTCACTGTTGATTACAGCTGTTGCGCTTTTCTCACCGACTGTTGATTCAAAGTCAGAAATCAGATTGTCAAACTCAGTATAAAGCAGATTAGAATAATCCACATAACCCTGAAGGAGAGGGAGGTTATAATAGTTCAACTCATGGTTAATCGCAGTCTTGACATCACCACGCAGCGCTTGACTCGAGGCAAGACTCTGCGCAGTCGACTGTGCCTCAGCCAAATCAGACTCGAAAGCTTGGGTCTGCTTATAGAGAAAATCCTTTAAACTTTCCAACTCACTACGCTTGATTTTCATCGTCTAACTCCTCCTGTAATCGTAGATAAAAGTGGGAAGGAATAGCTGTTTTCATTAATATTTCCCGTAATTGACCCACATAGGAACTTTCTTTTTCTGATTCCGCATAACCCTGAGCGATGATTCGTTTGATCATGGTCTTATGAATAGCCATCGGTGGAAGCTCTGCTTGAAGACCAAGAGGCCAGAACTGTGCTAAATAATCCACATAAGCTCCGTCGAAAACGACTTTTCGCCCCATAATCATGACATAAAGTGGCTCATCGCCTAAAAGTGACACTACTAGCTCTTGAGATAACTGCTCCTTATCAATCTCAACCAATGTGCCCAAGGGAAGAATATCGCTATAAACCTTATCAACCCCATCTAAAAAATGGACAAACTCACTTTTAGATAACGTAATCTCTGTCTCGTTCCGACAAATATACACTTCTTTCGGTAAAAAAGTCACTTCAATATCAGCACCAATCCGCGGATGATAAATATAGTTTGGTTTTTTATCCAAAAAAGCTTTTACGATTGCGCCCAATACCTCTGGACGATTTTTTAAAATAAAAGCTATCTGATGTAAAAAATCTGTAGTGGGAAATGCCGTATTACCGTCACAATACTCTTTCCAAATTTGTTCTGCTGTCTTCATTTTAATCGAATCCCATCTTGAAATCCATCTGCTCCTGAACGATCATCCAACAACTTATTCTCAGAAACCCTAAGCATATTAGAGGATTGAGAATTCACATAAGTTCGATATTTTATGACAGATGTATTTAAATTCTGAATGGCTTGATTAAAGTTCTTAAAAGGAGACAAATCTGTATAGGAAAAAGGAAGAGTAGATAGTGGACGAACAGAGGCAACACCCGAATGATAATGTCCGACCTGTCCAGCCCATTCTTCTGTTTGGACATATATTTCTGCTTGACCTGACATACTAGTCCTCCTCCCTATTCAAGCGATGATAGTATTCAATCTGGCTATTCAGACTATTAATTTTGGTCTGGCAATCTTCAATATTCCCATTATATTCTGATATTTTAAAGCGAATACTCTTACGATTCATTTCTGTATCTGTCAACCAAGTTGTAATCGCATCGGAAATTCCTGCTAACGTTTTATTAAAATCTTCCCGACGAGTCCCTTGAAAATCAGTTGTAGAGTGCTTATTCAAATCACTCGCAGAAGTCTTGTTTTTACTAACAACATCCATCTGACTCTGGATACAATCATTCGCAGATTCCAACCGTCTTATCTTATTCTCATAAGTACGTATATCCAAACGAATCCAACGGATTTGTGCATGACAATTCGCAATAGCACTATCGTATCGTCCCATACATAAACTCCTCCACTTTTTCTCTAATTATATCAAAAATTCCAATGTTTTACCATAAGGAATGAAAAATAAAAGCAAGCCAAATGACTCGCTTTTATTCACTGATAAGTTTGATTCGATAACCATCTCGGCTGGTGAAGTAGTTGTACTCATCCACTCCGACAACCGATTCTGTGAAGCTACTCTTGATAGATACAACATTCTGGTCTTGGAAACGAATACCGATACAGCCTGCAGGCACATTGACCTTCAGAATCTTATCCACTTCCATATAGCCGTTAACGATCTGACGAAGCTCACCCATAAAGATGAAGTGGAGCCCAACTGTCCCTCCTTTGTGCAGGAGAGCCTTAAAGGCATCTTCTGTCATCTTAAGATTCATAAGCTTGCTGAGGGCTTGTGCTTCTGGAATCAAGATGTAGATAGGATAATCCAAATCAGCTGGCGTGCGCGCATCCACTTCAGACTGCATATCCATAAAGAAACCAGGGATCTCCTCGCCCACAAATACTTCGTCGAACAGCCCTTCCGACTGATGGTAGTTTCCTGTTGGATCCACCAAGAACTTTTTAATGTGACTAGGCACTTTTTCTAAGCCTGTCAGAAGCGCTGCTTCGCCATATTCTAGCTGTTGCATGGTATCATAGAGAAGCTCAAAGTAGCCGTCTCGTTTTGGCACAAAGCCAACCGGGTGTGTGCTTTCTTTGTCAAAACCAATTGGCAACTCGCCTCTTTGCCACATATCCTGAACTTCCTCGTGATCTTCAAAGAAACTCGTAGAAATATTACTTGGCAACATAGGTACTGCTTCTGGACGTAAGCCTTGCCAGTCCTGATTCATCGATTGGATTTCTGCTGTTAAGTGAGAAAGACGGTCGATATCGTCTTTTCCTTCTATCGGCAGATAGACTTGTAACTCTAGAACTTCTTCCTGTGTCACCTGAGCACGGCCGACAATTTCCTGGCCTGGCAGGGCATCACGTCCCATAACCGTCCGAAGCGCTCCTTCTTCTACTAAGTAAAAGCTCAAAGCATTGGGAATCGTCGAGCTCATCCGTAAACGCAAGCTACTAGCGCTGAGTACGGTTATCAGAGTATAAATACCCAGACTAGCTCCTTCACGTAGGAGCTGGTTGACAGCTGACTCGATGATCTCCTCTAATGGGCTTTCCCGTACTGAGTCATAGCCATCAAAGAAGTTGAGAAGAACAGGGAGTGCTTGACCCGTCTTTTGCTCATACTGTGACAGACTAGACACGCCAGCCTCTGTAAAGAGGGCTTTCCGCTCTTTCATAAGACTATCCAGACGTTTCAGATACTTGAGGAGCTTTTCTTCCTCATCTAGTCGAACCAGATCCGCCACATGTGGCAACTCTCTAATTGGTAAGAGACCATTCGTCCCAAAATCAAAAAGGTTAAACTGAACTTGCTCAGGCGTATTTCTACGAGCCAGATTCATGAGGATAGTTTGAAGAGCTGTTGATTTTCCAAAGCCTGGGGACCCATATAAGACGGTATTGCCTAACTCCTCAATATCAAAGTGGTAGACCTCTTGCTTTTGAGCACTTGGCAGATCCAGCATGCCTAGTGGAATGGAGAGTTGACGTGGGGTTGTCCACTCTGCTTGGCGGTCAATTGCCGCTCCTACTAGCTCCTCTCCAAGAGGTGGTAACCATGGCTTTTCAGGGAGGATGACTTGCAGACGCTCCGTTTCCTTATTGATATAATCAATCACAGCTTCAAGCTCTGTCTCCTGCTCTTGTGTCTCTTCAACCGAGTAATCCCCGTCATTTCCGTCAATCAAGAGTTCGCTCTGCCCTAGTTGATTCACTAACCAAATCCGTTCATCTACTTGATTACCTTCATCACTATAAGGCTGATAATCCGCTCCACTCCATGCTGACTGGAAGAGTTCATAGATTTCATTGTTTCCGACCTGAAGATAAGCACGACCAGGCTGAGTGATACTAGCCGCATCTGGGGTTTTGATAATCTCATTTGAGTCTGAAGGATCGGCAACCTTGAGCGCCAGCTTAAAGCGAGAATTAGACCAGATCTGCTCATCTACCACTCCAGATGGCTTTTGAGTCGCAAGGATCAGGTGAACCCCTAGGGAACGTCCGATACGTGCCGTGGAGACGAGTTCTGCCATAAACTCTGGTTCATTTTGCTTCAACTCCGCAAACTCATCTGAGATCAGGAAAAGATGAGGTAAAGGCTCTGTCGGATAGGTCTTTTTCTCCTCTGGATCGCTAAGTGCCTTCCCTTTTTTATAGAGCTTGGTATAGCCATTGATATGGTTGACACCGAATTTCCCAAAGAGACGCTGACGCTTTTGAAGTTCCGCACGAATACTCTTCAGCGCACGAGCCGTCCCAGCTCCATCCAAGTTAGTAATAGCACCCATCAAGTGAGGCAGCTTGGCAAAGAGATTGGCCATTCCTCCCCCTTTGAAGTCAATCGGAAGAAATCCAACATCTTCTGGCGCAAAGTTAACAGCTAGAGACAGAATATAGCTCTGCACAATCTCAGACTTACCAGAGCCGGTAGTCCCTGCAACTAGTCCGTGTGGACCATGGGCACGCTCATGAAGGTTGAGCAGCACAATATCATCCTTCCCTCGAACACCTAGAGGTACAGCGAGAGACTTAGATGCATCCGCCGCCTGCCAGCGTTTCTCCACATCCAATTCCTCGACCTGCTTAACACCGTAGAGTTCCATAAAGGAAATCGTATCTGGAATCGAGTTTTTCTCCACTTCGATATGATTGAGATTGGCCAAACGGTAAATCGCTTCTTCAAGTTTTCCATTTTGAGGCAGACGATTAGGCTTAAAGTCTTGGTTGACATAGATATGATGATTATTGACGAGCTTGGCTGTCTCTCCATTTTGGTAATCAACCACTGCCGTCACCGTCTCAGGCAACATATTGAGACTTTCCTTACCCCAGATAACCGTCACCCCATACTGGGTCATATCCTCTGCCAGAAATTCATTGAGCCCATGTCCTGACAGCCATGACTCATCCAAAATCGTCAAGACATAGTGCGGCGAGAAGATTTGCTCCTGCTTTTGTTCCCGAACAACCTGACGACGCTTGACTAACATCTGGTAAAAAGAGGTCAAGACCATGTCCCTGGTCTGGTCATCGTGAATAAGTCCCCGTAGATTGAGACTCCGCATTTGCGCATGAGGCAACCAGCGCCATTCTCGCCAGTGATTCTCGTATTCCTCTTGGGAGACCAAGGTCACAAACTCTACATCATGGTAGGAATGGAGCGCCGCAATCTGAAACAATAGTGTTTGAACTGCTACTCGTAAGACAGGAGCTGCTCCCGCTAATCCCAAAGCCTGATCACGTAGAGAGAGAACAATAGGCGCATCCTCTAATTTTATATGCGGTTGTACCAGTTTTTTCTCGACAAAGCGGCTCCAGTCTTCCTTGCGATTGGTTGGTTGAAAACGTAAGGAATAACTAGAATCAATCGCTCCAGTTCCTAAATGAACCTTTAGAAAGTCATCATTTGTCACCATCTTCTCATAAATCCGTGGGTTGTAACTTTCTACTAAATCCACTAATTCATCAACCGATGGAAAATTATATGTCAAGGCTTTCTTTTGTTCCGCCTTTAGACGACTCAATTGGCTTCCTGTCTCTAAGAGATACTCTTGATAATCATCGTTTCTTTTCTGATTCTTCTCTTTGACTTCCTTTTTGTTGGTAAAATAGCTCGATACTGAAAATCCAGCTGTCAAGAGACTGGCACTGGCCATTCCCATCATAAGCAAGGCATTTCCCTGCATAAAGACACTAGAGGCTCCGCTAATCACCACCATTCCAACAGGCGGTACGATCGCACGCCATAGCTCACCACGTCTAAGTTTTTCTTCTGGCGCTGGTGAATTGATTTCCACCTTGTCCTCAGGCTCTTTTAGATAAATGCGTGGACTTCTACGATAATTAGGAAACTCATGTGGGAACTCAGCTTGATAAGGTTCTTCAAACAAATGATCAGATTGGATAGTGTACTGTCCGCTCAAGGGCAGGAAATGGATCTGATGTTCTCGAAATGAGAAAAGAAAGCAGTCCACCACCAAAACATCCCCTACCTGAATAGAGGCATCAACTTCCTCTAGAATTTGTCCATTTAGATAAACCTTAGCTCCATTAGATGATCCAGAGAGATGATAGGTATTCTCCTTAACCTTCAGGTAAAGGAGAGCTTGACTTTCAAGGCAAACATCTGCTTTCTTCTCCTTAGAAAAGAGTAAGTCCAGCTTAGGATAGGTAAAGGAATGGATCTGAATCTGTTCATGTGGAATGGCTACCAGACTTTCCTCCTCCTGACCAGCCCAAGGGATTCCGTCCTTTTCAAGACCACTTTCAGTAATTGAGATATGACTTTCTCCAATATTGATTGAGGAGGCCCTTTCGGTCAACTCTTTGTACTCAAAGCATTCTTTAAACGAAAACACATGCCAAAGAACCTCTTCATCTGACAGCTTTTGACTCCAAGTCGCTTGTTTGCCCTTAGTTGCCATTTTTAGTCTCCTTTGATGTAATATTTGCCTTTGAACTTCCGTTTAATTGTTCCTGTAACTTATCAATTTCTTTTTGATACTTTTCAAGGAGTTCTCGCTTTTTCGCTCCGCTCATCGTACTGTCTGTATTGACCTGATCATAGAGCTTCGTATAAGCATGAAGGATATACTGAATGTCCCCAATATTTTGAGCAATATCAAGTGCTTTTTCAAGTTCCCCACGGCCGATATAGATCCAATAAGAAAGAGTATTCTCACTAGATTTCTGTGACAAGTTTCTAGATACAGCTTCCTTTTGTTCTTGAGTCAGATTGTCTAACTCTAACGAGCTAGCCGCAAGTGTGTACTGGACTCCCTTCGGAAGACTATTTGGAGCTTCTGACTTAAGACCTTCTACCACTGCCGTATAATCCTTAGCAATGTAACTCGTCTCAGCCTGAATGATTTTATCCTGCTTAGGCACCACATAAAAAGCATAAATACCTGTTGCAATCCCCATCGCAACTGTTACAATTGCGAGTCCTAAAGAACCCCATTTAAACAATTGATAGTTCCTTTTCGAGACAAACAGTTTTTCCTTTTGACGCTTCTCTTCTTGAATACGAACCTGCTCACTAATGAGATGGTCTACTTCATCAAAAGTCTCCGCTTTAAAAAGAATTTCCGCAAAAGCATTTTTTACCGTCGTAAGACTATCAATTAACTCTTCAAAGTTGAGCTTAGGTTGTAAAATGAACACAGCTAAAGCCTTATATTGCTTTAACAAGTCCTCTTTCATGAGTGAAAAAGGAACAACACTATCTGTCATCCCTCTATGTCCTAAAAGGACACTTTCCCCGCTTACAAACAGATTATCTGGGTGAATAAAGGGTTTCATAGGCTGATCGACAGTTTCTTTTAAGAATTGTAACTTTTGAAAAAGATGAAGGCGCTCTAAGATTTCTTTATTTTCAACAGCTTCTCGAATCGACTGATAACCTGCTGGAATTTGGTAAGAAAGACGGACGACCTCTTCTGCCTCTTCTTTCACTGCTCCTTGAGCTAAATGTGCCGTGCTTTCTAAAAAAAATCGATACTGCTTCATCCGATTCAGTTGAAATTGATTAGCGGATAACTTAATCTCTAATTCACCAGCCTCTTTCGACCACTTGGATTGGATACTTGTCTCTTGTACTTTCATTTCTTTCTCCCTACAATTTCTAATTGATCTCCGTTTCCTAAAGGAAAGTCCGCTATCTGGTCATCATCATAAAAGACAATTGATTTATTAGTCACTTGAAGATCAAAGTGACTTGGTAGCTCTTGGTTCATCATTGAAAATGACTCACATATCAGCTCTTTTACTCTCTTGAATGAAACCTGTGTTGGAAGTTTCAAATCATATATTTGCTCTCTCCATTTTATACCAACCGTAATTATCTTCATCACACACTCTCCTTCTTAAAACGAAGCACTTTTGAGTACTTCCTACCTAGCCAAACACCTAGATAGGTCACTCCAAGTAGACCTATCCCAAATCCCAAAATAGATAGCCAAGTAGGTAGCGAAGTGTTAGAGGTGCTCTCTCCAGTCAAAATTGTTTCATCTGCTCTATAATCTGCTTGAAACAAGCCACGCGTCACCTTATCCTGACTCTGAAAACTATTCGTATCTTTAGTCCCGGTAAAAAGAGAGGACTGCGCTTGATGAATATTCTCTTGCTGTGCTTTTTGTAGCTGTTTTTCTTTCTTCACACTATCTTCTAAAAATAATTCAGGAATATTCTTAGACTTAGTAGTCTGAGGACTGTTCCCTTGATCATAGATGGTTTGATTATTAATTTCAAAACTTCCATCATCTGCTCGGACATCACCTGAGTTAAGAAAAAGACACAACAATAATAGACTAAAAATGACTTGAACCTTCTTCATAAATCTCCTCCCCCACTTGGTAAAGATAGCTTTATTATACTACAAATCACACCATCTCACAAGAAGACAAAAAGGATCCTTACGGATCCTTACCTTGATTATTTCTTTCTTGTAAAGAGATTAAGACTAACTCCGATTCCTACAAATAATAAGAGTAGAAGAATCGTTACAATGCTTAAGCTACCACCAACCAAGAGATAACTAAAGCCATTTTCAATATTTTGTAACGGAGACATTCGATATAAGAAATTAAGGAAACTTCCTGATTGAGTTGCTACTCCCAAAATAGGAGTTAGTAGGAGATAAAAACCTAAGAGGGATGCGGATACAATATAAGTCGGATACGGAGCTTTCTTCAAGCCGTAAGATAGCATCAAAATCAAACTTGCCATTAACATAAAGCTATAAATGAACCATAAGAATCCATTGGCTGCTGTTGCTACTCCTATTGTAACTCCTGAAAACAAAATCGAACCAACAGCAACTGTTATGATTGTCGGTAAGAAACTTTGAAGTTTCAAGTCCCACTTTTTCGTTGTCAAAAGATCAGTTTCTTCCCTTTCCTGTCTATCTTTAACAAAGCGTCCGATCGTCATAGCTATCACAAAAGAAATAACCGATAACAACAAGGTCATATAATAGGGGATGATGGAAATGTGACTAGCTGCCTGTGTCTTACCTTCTGTAACTTTTGTAGTAATTGGATCGGATAAGAAATTAAACACTTGCTTGTTATCAGCACCTCCACTTTTCGCATTGGCAAGCACCTTTCCAAACTGTTCTGCATAAGAGGTATTTTTCTCAACTGTACCACTTGTTTCCTTCACACTCTGATTCAGACTGGAAAGAACACCATCTGCAGACTTTTGAACCGACTCTGTTGTCTCGTTTAACTGTTGGATTTGTGGTGAGATATCTCGTACCTGAGCAGCTCCATCAGCTGTAGCTTGTGCAGCTTTTTTAGAACTATCTCGTAAGCTATCGTATTGAGACAAAAGTGACTTCACATCTTCTTCCAGCTTAGAGGTATTCATCTTCTCTGGTTGTGGATTTTGATCATTGACAACTGATTCATAAGCAAGTTTCTCAGAATCTTTCCACTGATTATGAGCCTCATCTAAGACCTTCTGCATTTCCCCATACCAGGTATTTAAGGCAGAAGCTTGCTTAACAAGCAAATCTGAGTCTGGGAGAGACTGATACACTTGATGAAGGGTGCCTTCTTTAGGATTCTCTTTTTCACCTAGAATATCTGTCACATCCTTTAATTGCTGATCTACCTGTTTGTATAAATTATCTCCTGCAAGTCGATACTTCGTAACTAAAACATCCGATATTTCTGAAGCCCGTTCATCGTCAGTTAGATTATTGTAGAGACTATATACAGAATCTGGACTAGCCTTTTGTACGAGAGTACCACTTGATAGCGTGCCTGCAAATTGATTGATATCTAAACTTGCCCCTGGTGATGCAAATAAAGTAACGATTTGTTGGGCAGTAAGGTCTAGGTTTTGGAAGTTTTTCAGAATCGCAGGTAAATCCTCAGCCAAAGTGTCATACTTACCATTAAAGACAGATAATTGAGCACTAGCTTGAACTGAACTTCCATCTGTCCAACTATAACCTACTTGGTTATAGGAATTCTTTTTCACATCATCAGATAAATTCCACTTTATCTGACCACTAATCGTGACACTCACCTTTTTAGGAAGTGTCGCATAGCTTGGTTGACTGACTTCTGATGAAGTAGTTGGCGTTGCTGCCGTTCTTTCACTTGTAGAAGTGGAATTTGTAGATGTTGCTGCATCACTTGCACCCGCATTTGAAGTACTTGATCCCCCTGAGCCCGAAGAGGCGACAGGAGTAGTTGACGCCGTTCTTTCATTGACAAATGTGACTTGAATTGTATTTCCTGATACTGCAGCTGTCACATGATAGCCTGTATCTTTTAACTGTTGACGGATAGAGGCTTCAATTGAATCTTTCGTCACACCTTCCAGTTCAAGATTCCCCATCTTTGCATCATCGATGTTCAATTGGACTGTCTGACTACCAGTTGACGGATCAAATTCTAGAGTTTGGTGAATGGGATAGGTCACTGGACTAGTAACAGTAGCCGCTGAGGACAGATACTTAAAGGTTGTATTTTGTCCTAAAGAGCCACCCAACTCGCTACTGTAGTTAGACACAATTTTCAGTGCATTACGATAAGTTGTAGCCTCATCTGATGAGATCAATTTATCTTGCTCTAATTTAGCAATGAGAGCACTCAAATCTCCAGATGAAATCATCGGTAAGTGACTAGCAATTGCCTCAATATACTGCTTAGGGAGTTTGCTTCGATTTTCTGGCTTCGTCATTAAGTTCAAAATAGCCGAGCGAATATCTTTATCAGTAGCTGTCTGATCACTTAAATCCTTAGAGCCATAATAAGTCTCTGCAATGGTCTCCCTGAGTGCTCTAAGCTCCGCTACTTCTTTTTCTAAAGAAGTGATTTGTGCCTCTAAGTTCCCCTTGACCTTACTTTGTGCAGTTTTATACTCCCCCGCCTTAGCCTTGAAATCTGCCATAAAGGAACCGGTTGCCGTATCGGAAGACTGCAATTCTTTTAATTTAGCATTCCCGACAGTGTAAAGGGCATTATACAAGTCAAAATAATGTTTCTGATCATCTGTCCATTGTTTTTCCAAGGTAGCCTTATCTTTTTCAGATTGCTCCTTATATTGGTCGGTTGACTTTTCAAGACGAGTATTAGCTTCTTTTGAAAACTCATTCACAGAGTTTGTTGTAGACTCAAGGGCTTTCCCAGAAACATCTAAAGAGTTGTTGTTCGCTTCCATGCTGCTTGCGACTGATTTAACAAAAGCTTCTTGTTGGGTCTTAAAGAGTTCATTATCCGTCTTCAGACTATTTGCAATGGATTGAGTACTTCTAAATGAATCTGGTAGGGTCGAAAATGGAGCTTGAATATTTGAAATGATGAACGTATTTTGAGACAACTCTGTAGATGCCATCTGATTCACATTCGTCTGTGCATCTGAAAGATTCCGAATGATGCTCGAAAAATACATCCGAACCACCCGTTGGTTAAATCCTTGTAAGACTGTATTAACTTGACTGTGGACAGCCTGATTAGCTTGTTCGTTTTGCCCTTCGCGAATCTGGTAAGAAACAGTGGCTTTTTCTGGAGAAACACTCTCTAAGCTCAACAATTTCTCAGAAAAGTCTGACGGAAGAGTAATAACTGCATCAAACTGACCAGACTTCAATCCTGCTTCAGCCACGCTACGATTAGTTGTCTCCCAGTTATTCTCTGTATCCTGATTAATTAAAGTGACAAAATCCGAGCCTAAATTATAATCAGTATTTTCAAACCTTGCACCTTTATCTTCATTCACAAGCGCATATTGAACCTTAGCAGTTTGCTTGATCTCACTTGAATAGTGAAGGCTCTGATCCTTTAATGCAAAATAAACAAGAGAACCTGATAACAGGGATACGCATGCTACTGCAGTTAAAATTTTTAAGTATCGTTTTTCTTTATGAGGACTATTCATTATTCCCTTTTCCACTTATAACTAGCAAAAAACGACGCCCCTTTCGAAGCACCGTTCACCGATGATTAATTCAAACCAAATGAAGTTGCATCCTGACGGTCACGATCAGCAACAGTATCTGCGTATTGATTCAATTGTGCATGGATACTTTCAAGAAGTTGTTCCATTTGAGTTACGCTTACTGATAATTGTTGGAATTGTTCCAAGTAAGATTGGAAAGCCGCACCCTGCCATTGTCCTTGAAGACGACCATTTGCGCCTGAAACTTTGTTAATGGCATCTTTCAATTGTTCAGAAGCATTGGTATAAGTTTGTGCTTCAGACTTTAACTGTTCTGGGGTCAACGAAATTGCTGGCATATCATTATTCTCCTTTTTTGACTTGGTCATCTTCCCGATAACCTTATAGTCAATATTGTATCACAAACTCGTCAAATTGCAAGTGTTTTTTAGAATTTTGATTCAACTTTATAAATCGATTGAATACTTCCCACTATTTGATGTATGCAATCAAGCATGTCACATCTTTCAATATAGAAATACTAGGTTATAAAGCATTTCATTGTAGACTATTGTATCAATTACTGAACTCCTACTTCCATCGACCATCTTGGTGATATCAAAAAAAGGGGGTGCAAAACAATTCCCACAGACACCCTACCTGCTGGAACATTTTGCACCCCCTCTGCGTATGTGGGAATAAATTTCATACTTTACCACTACCAATCCTACTACATCACTTTAGACTGTTAGATTTATACTTCACTCAAAAATTCAAAAAAAACCGAATATCAAGTCTTTTGTAAACCCTGAAACGGTGGGCTTTATCCCTTTCTCTCCAGCAGTCCTACAACCTCGATATGGTGCGTTTGAGGAAATAGATCCACCGGCTGGATTTTCTTCAATTCATAGCCCAACTCTTGGTAGAGTTTGATATCACGCGCCATGGTTGCAACATTGCAGGAGATATAGGCAATGCGGTCTGCTCCTGTTTGACTACCTGCCTTGATAAAGCTTTCTGTGAGGCCTTTTCTTGGTGGGTCGACTAGGATAGCGGTTGGTTGGATACCTTCCTTGAGCCAATTCTTCATAGCATTTTCAGCTGTATCACATACATAGTGGGCATTAGTGATGCCATTTATACTAGCATTTTTCTGGCTATTCTCCACGGCTTCTGGAATCACTTCAACACCGTAGACTTCCTTTACATGTTTCGCAACAGACAATCCAATCGTTCCAATTCCTGAGTAAGCATCAATCACCACATCATCTCCTTTTAACTCTGCAAAGTCAATGGCTGTTTGATAGAGTTTCTCAGCCATTTCTGTATTGACCTGATAGAAGGCTGGTCCAGATATTTGGAAGTCATTTCCCAACATTTGGTCGGTAATGTAGTCTTGACCATAAAGTGTTCGCCAGTCCTTACCGAAAATAGCATTGGTATTCTGGTCGTTGATATTTTGCACGACAGAGACAATCTCTGGAAATTGCTTGATTAGTTGTTCGATCAATTGGTCAACACGGAAAACTTTCGGACGAGTGGTTACCAAAATGACCATGATTTGTCCTGAATAGTGCCCACGACGCACAACGAGGTTTCGAATCAAGCCAGACTGTTCCTTTTCATCATAAGGTTTCAAATCATAACGACGGAGCAAGTCGCGTAGGGCCACTACTACCTCATCAATCATAGGATCTTGGATAAAGAAATCTTCCAGTGGCATGAGATCATGCGAATTTTTACGGAAAAAACCTGTTTCCAAGACACCATTCACTCGACGAACGGGCACCTGTGCCTTATTTCGGTACTTGACTGGATGTTCCATACCCAGCGTTTCAGCGACCTCTACATCTCTAATGCCAGCAATTTTGTAGAGACTGTCTTTGACTTGCTTGGTTTTAAACTTGAGCTGTTCTGGGTAGGCAAGATGCCCCAAGTCAGCAATTCCTGAACGCAGGTAAGCCAAATCTAAATCTTGGTTACGATGAGGTGATTGAACAAGGTATTCTTCAACTTTCCCAAAGCCAATTTTTTTATTGACTTTAAGGACACGCATAAGAATTTTCTCAGTCGGAAGAGCATTCTCTACAAAAAAGACCAAGCCTTCTACCTTGGCAACTCCTGCCCCTTCATGGGTCAAATCAACAATTTCAACTTCTACAATATCATTTTTCTTTAACATATTCTTCACTTTCTATCGGTCTAAAAAAAGACGGCAACATTTCTGTTACCATCTATTATATCATGAAATGACCTAAGCACCAAAACTCTTGAAGAAGTTGACAATGGCTTGCCAAAGGGAGCTAAAGAAGTTGCCCCCGTCTTCCAGCGCTTTATTGGCATCAAAGTTGAGATTGATATTTTTAAAACTATCTCCAGCTTGGGAAACAATACTTTCCTTGAGGTCATTTAGGGTTTTAGTGAAATCAGCATTGTTCAAAATGTCACTCTTTGAAAGGTTGAGTGCAAAATTGATGATGATATTGACCTGGTTTCCTGTTATAACCTGATCGAGTTTGTAGTTTTTTAGTGTGTCTTCTACAATTTTGCGAACATCTTCTTCTGTCAGATTGCCTTTGGCTTCTTTTGCCTTTGCGATTCCTGCCTTGATATCTGCCAAAGCGACATTGAGTTTATTGGCATCGTAGCCTGACTTGTCCTTGTTTTCAGCATTGATATCTGATAAGGCTTTTAGCTCCTCTTGGGCCAAGTCTTTATTGGCTTGCGGTACTTTAGCACCATTGGCCTCTAACGAGTAGTAAATCCCTGCAAGGGCGCTCTCACCTGTAACTGGAATAGGAGCTGCAACTGTGATTTTGGCATGCTCCACTCCCAGCGTCACTGCTGCGTTACGGTACATATCCTGCGTCACCTTGGTGATATTTTCAGGCGTTTCAATCTTGACCTCTAGAGGCGACTTATCTCCTAGCTTTTGAATCTTAGCTGAAGAATAGAGCTGTAGACTAGCATCATTAGCCACATTCATAATTTTCGAATAGATATCAGGTGTCATAGTTTTGATATCTTTGGTGTCTTTTGATGCGTCATAGCCAAGTTTGCTAAGAGTTTGATTTTTCTGGTCTTCAGATAGAGAAGAACCTAGGACATATTCGGGTTGTACATAGGTTTCATCGATTACTTTTTGAACATCTGTTGCTGCGTGGACACTCGTCATAGCTGTTGCAGCCCACAATATTGCAGCACTTGTTAGAAAGAATTTCTTTCTCATGGGGTATTCCCTCCTTTACCTTTCTAGGGTAATAAAACAATCTTAAAGAAAACTTATAGTGAAAAACACCTGGTCAAACCAGATGTTTAGAAGAAATTAAAGAATTTCATGATATAGAGATTAAAGCGAACCTGTCTCGAGTAGTAATAATTTCCACCATTTTCATAGAGTTCGGCACCGTGAAAGATAGAAATAGGGTTAATATAGGTGTAGGTCTTCCCTGTAGTATTACCAAGGATTGGAGCGACCGTTTCTCGGGAGTAACGCTTGGCTAATGCCAGAGTATTTTCCTTGCCATTTTGAGCGATAAAGTCGATATAGGCAGGTCCAAAATTATAGGCTTGAACGGCGGTCCAGACATCTACTCCTTTGCTCTGTGCCAAATAGAGGTTATCTGTTAGTGTTTGTATCCCTTGGCGAATACTAGAGGCATCGTCATTGATGGTATTGGTAGCGCCACTAGCAGACTCACTAGACTGCATGACATCCCGCTCTTTTCCCTTCGTTTCGGTATAAATCATGGCGAGCACCAACTCTTCATTGGCTGGAGTATCTCTTTCGCTCAAGATTTCTCGAACCATGGGTTGGTAGGTCATGACTTGTTTAACATCCTGATGGATATGATAAGCTTTGTATCCTGCTAAAAGGAAGACTGCTAGCACAAGCACTCTTCTTATAAATTTAAACATTATTTACTTTGAATATCCTCGATATTTTTGATTAAGATAGAATAGGTTCCATTGTCATTTTGGATAAACTCGACCGATTCCGCATCTTGATAGACGTTATTGGGAACGATGAGCTCAATTCCATTTGACAAGGAGAGTTTTTGGTTTTCAAATTTCTTGAGCTGACGACTGGCATCAATCTCATCAAACTGGACTGGTTCTGGTACGGCTTCCTTTACTTGGTCGATAAAGCTCAAACGAGCTGTCAGATTGTTGTCAAAAAGGTCATTAGCCAATTTCTCAGGAGACAACTCATTGTTTTCTTCAAGATTGTTGAAAATCGCTGATTTGACCTTGGATTGGAATTGAAAATCATCTGTGTTAAAAGTCTCAGCAATTCTCTGAGCCGTTTTTTCCAATTCCTTGATGGATTTCTTTGGTGAAATCTTGGGAGCAACGGCTAGGAGATTATCTGAAAAATAGTTCAGGAAAGTCCCATTGTACTTGATCCGTTTCTCGATGAGATGGTACTTGCGACTTTGAAGATTGACCACCAAGGCCTCGTCAGCTCCCGTTCCAAATCCAGGAAGATTATTCTGAGTTAGCTTGATTGGATTATCAACTTCTCCTCCAAGGTGAATCAAGGTTTCCCGCAGGGCAATTCGCAAGAAAGCGAAATGCTCAACGCCTTCTTTAGAAAACTGAACAAAAATCAAGTCATTGGTCTTGAGATTTTCAGAAATGCTAAACTCCTCTTTCCAGAGATTAGCCAGTGTTACTGATGTCTCCAACAAATCATCCGTGATATGATTGAAGAAGGGATTTTCTTCTTCGAAAATCCCAGTCTTAGCTTCATCTGAATACACACGTTCGATTTTTTTGCGCAGGTATTCTTCGATTTTTGGAGTGATATTGAGAAATTTATCCGCTAGAAACAGCTCGGTATCATCTGGGCTGAACTGATGGATAATAGCTTTCTTAATATAAATGTCCATAAAAGTATTAGTCCTCGTATAGTGGGAAGGCATCTGTCAACGCTTTAACTTCACTTCTCACTTCTTCTAAGACAGCTTCATTTTCTGCATTTTTAAGGGTTTTGATAATGAGTTCAGCCACTTTACGGCTTTCTTTTTCACCAAATCCACGCGCAGTGATGGCTGCAGAACCGATACGAATCCCACTTGTCTTGAATGGTGACAAGGTTTCGTAAGGGATTGAGTTTTTATTTAGGGTAATATTAACCTCATCCAGCAAGTTTTGAGCAACTTTTCCGTTCTCTACAACCTTAGTTACATCCACTAGGAAGAGGTGGTTTTCAGTTCCACCGGAGATGATACGGAAATCAGAGTCTTGCAAGAAGACTTCAACCATAGCCTTGCTGTTTTTGATGACATTAGAAGCATATTCCTTAAAGGCTGGATCCAAAACTTCTTTGAAGGAAACTGCCTTAGCCGCCACAACATGCTCTAAAGGACCACCCTGAATACCAGGGAAAATAGCTGAGTTGATTTTCTTAGCTAGGTCCTCATCATTTGTCAAAATCAAACCACCACGAGGTCCACGAAGGGTTTTGTGGGTTGTTGTTGTAGTGATATGAGCGTATGGCACTGGGCTTGGATGAAGACCAGCTGCAACCAAACCAGCGATATGAGCCATGTCAACCATGAGCTTAGCTCCAACAGCATCTGCGATTTCACGGAATTTTGAGAAGTCGATAATTTGAGAATAGGCTGAAGCACCTGCTACGATCAATTTTGGTTTTACTTCTTGGGCTTGTTTTAAGATGGCATCAAAGTCCAAGAGTTCCGTTTCAGGATCCACACTATAAGAAACAAAGTTGTAGGTTTGACCTGAGAAACTAACAGGAGCTCCGTGAGTCAAGTGTCCACCTGCTGCCAAATCCATCCCCATAACGGTATCACCTGGCTCAATCAAGGCCATATAAGCCGCACAGTTGGCTTGGCTTCCTGAGTGAGGTTGGACATTGGCGAATTTAGCACCGAAAATTTCTTTTGCACGTTCAATGGCTAGAGTTTCTACCACGTCTACTACATCAGTTCCACCATAATAACGGCGTCCTGGGTAACCCTCGGCATATTTGTTTGTCAAGATAGACCCTTGAGCTGCCATAACAGCCTTGGAAACCACGTTTTCCGAAGCAATCAACTCAATGTTGTTTTGTTGGCGTTCTTCTTCTTTGGCAATAGCATTCCAGAGATCAGCATCGTATGCTTTAAAATCGTCTTTGTCAAAAATCATAGGTCTTCTCCTTTATAGTGTGACTGGTCCTTTAGTTAGTTTTTACAATAAGTAAAGAAACTAAAAGATGCGAATAAACCGTTTCTGCACTTTATCACAAGTATAACCAACTTTTTCATAAAATGCATGAGCTCCCAGACGATGATCAGCAGAGTTTAAGCGGATAAACCCATAACCCCGTCTTTTTGCTTCTTGATCCAACCCTTGCAGTAAGCTTTTACCGATACCTTGCCCTTGTGCTTTAGGCGAAACCGCTAAACCTAAGATATTAAATCCTGCTTTGGAATAGAGGGATTCATAAACTTCAGCATGGACATATCCAAGTAGGACACGGCTGGCTTCATCCTCATAGCCAAGTAGGAAATGATGGGAATCCTGAGACAGTCTAGCTAGTTGACTAGCTGTGTCCTCTGGACTAAAAGAGTAGCCCAAAGCCTCTTGGTTAATCTCACATATAGCATTCACATCTGTTTCTTGCAAATCTCTTAGCATCTCATTCCTCCTCAAAAGAAATCTCTGGCAACCGAGCAAGAATATCTTCTCGCTTAATAGCCCCTTGGCGTAAGATTTTCACCTTGTCTCCAGACAAATCCAAAATAGTTGAATCCCGTCCAGTTAGAAAAGCGTCGTCCTCCAGACCCAGAACCTCTTGGTCAAAATCCTCTAAAATTTGAGCAAAGGTCACTCCACTTGCCTGACCTGAGATATTGGCAGACGGCCCAATCAAGGGACCTGTCTCTCTAATCAAATCAAGTGTAATGGGGTGACTCGGCATCCGAAATCCAACCGTAGCAAGACCGGAATTGACCCAATAGGGAACTCTGTCATTGGCTTCGAGGATAATGGTCAAGGGACCTGGTAAAAAGGTCTCTACAAGCTTTTGTAGATAAGTTGGCTGATTCTTTGAAAAGTGCAAGATGTCCTCTAGAGAAGCGACATTAAGATTGAGCGCCTTATCTCTAGGACGATGTTTGAGTTGGTAAACATGGTCAACAGCTTTTTCGTCTAAGGCCTTAGAAAAAAGACCATAAACTGTCTCGGTTGGTAGAACAACAGCTCCGCCCTTTTCCAACTCTTGTCTAATCCTGTCCATCATCAACTACAACCATCCTATCTTGACCAAATTGGTCCTTGAGTGTTCGTACCCGTTTTTCAGGAAGATGTTTCCTAAAAAGCGCAGGAACACTTTGACCTTGCTTGTATCCAATTTCAAGGTAAATCTTACCACCATCTGCGAGATAGTCTTTTGCATCTTCCGCAATTCTACGGTAAATAGCTAGGCCATCCTCATCTGCAAAGAGAGCTAGATGAGGTTCTGAATGCAAAACATTCAAACCAACCTCTGACTCATCTTCACGAGAGATATAGGGTGGATTGGATACAATTATATCATATTTTTCAGAAATTTCTGCAAAACAATCCGATTTTTTAAAAAATATATTAAGATTTTGATTTCCAGCATTCTCTGATGCAAGCTGCAAGGCGTCTTGTGAAATATCTGCTGCTGTCACTGACCAATCTGGTCTATTTTTAGCTAATGCAAGAGCTATGGCGCCACTACCTGTTCCAATATCCAGAACCGATAGATTCATCTCAGGATTTTCTGTGAGGATGAGCTCCACCAACTCTTCTGTCTCTGGCCGAGGAATCAAAACCCGCTCATCCACTTTTAACTGTATTCCAAAGAAATCTGCCTGTCCGATGATATACTGAGCTGGTTTGTGAGTTGCTAACTGCTGGTAAATATCTTCTACAAATTGTTTTTCTTCCTCTGTCATCTCTTGCTGGAGGGCAAAGACAAAGTCCGTAAAAGAGAGATTTTTTAAGCTACGATAGACAAAAGAGAGGCTTTCTGCTTCCTCTCCTTGTCTCATCAACTCTTCTTCAAAATCTGAAAATAATTGAGCTAATTTCATTATTTGTTTAATTCTTCTAATTTTTGTGTTTGGTCATAGAGCACCAAGGCATCCACAACTTCATCCAATTTACCAGACAAAATGGTATCTAGTTTTTGGAGGGTCAAGCCGATACGGTGGTCTGTGACACGGTTTTGTGGGAAATTGTAAGTACGGATGCGCTCTGAACGATCCCCAGTACCGATAGTAGACTTACGCTCAGCGTCTTGTTCATCTTGAGCAATCTGAGCAAAATGGTCAGCAACACGCGCACGGATGATTTTCATGGCTTTCTCACGGTTCTTCTGCTGGGTACGTTCTTCCTGCATTTCAACCTTGATATTGGTTGGCAAGTGAACGATACGCACGGCAGTTGCAACCTTATTGACGTTCTGTCCACCAGCACCAGATGCGTGGTAAATGTCAACACGAAGGTCTTTTGGATCAATATCGTATTCTACTTCTTCCACTTCAGGCATGACAAGGACTGTGGCAGTTGAGGTATGAACACGGCCTTGGCTTTCTGTCACAGGGACACGTTGCACACGGTGGGCACCTGATTCGTACTTAAGCTTAGAATATACAGACTGACCCGAAACCATGGCAACCACTTCTTTGAAACCACCGACACCGTTCATAGAAGCTTCCATGACTTCAAAGCGCCATCCTTGGGCTTCTGCATACTTTTGGTACATGGTTAGAAGGTCTCCAGCAAAAAGTGCTGCTTCATCTCCACCAGCTGCTCCACGGATTTCAAGGATGATGTTCTTGTCATCGTTTGGATCCTTTGGAAGGAGCAAGATTTTCAATTTTTCTTCATACTCTTCTTTTTCAGCCTTGGCATCTTTGAGCTCTTGCTTGGCCATTTCTTCCAAGTCCGCATCTCCGCCTGATTCTTTAATCATCTCTTCGGCATCGACGATATTTTGAAGGACTTGTTTGTACTCACGGTAGGCTGTTACGGTGTCACGAGTAGAAGCTTCTTCTTTTGAAAGCTCCATGAAACGCTTGGTGTCTGAAACGACATCAGGGTCACTGAGCAATTCTCCCAGTTCTTCATAACGGTCTTCTACAGCTTGTAGTTGATCATAAATGTTCATTTTTTCTCCTCATTTCTCAATTGTTAAATCATAGATTGCTACTACTTCGTTCTCAAATATTTCCCCAGTTTCTTTAAATCCATAACTGAGGTAACAAGATCTTGCATGTTCATTTTCTGGTTCATAAGACAACCAAAGTTTATTGCCTAAACCTACCGGCGCTGTCCGAACATAGTCTAGCACTTTATCCATAATTGGTTTAAAATATCCTTGGTTTTGAAAATTCTTATCAATCATAAAACGAAATAGTAAATAATTTCCACTACTAATTCCGATCTTTTTATCATAAGCTATCATCACAAAACCTATAATTGCATCATTATCATAAACTGCCAATGGAGCTACAAAATCTCCATTTTTAGTGTAGACATATGCTTCAGCTAAACTAATTGCGTTGGTCGCAATGAATTGTTTTTGATATTCCTTGACATCCAAATTCAAAACATCAAAATAATTTTCCATTGTAACATCTCTTAGTTCAATTGTCATAGTTGTGCTCCTTGTTAGATGTTATCATTGGCGCAAAATAATGTTTTCGGCAGACTGAGATATAGGTTTCATTGCCACCGATTTGAATTTGTTCGCCATCATAGACTGGCACACCATCGTGCGTGCGCAACACCATAGTCGCCTTTTTCTTACAGTATTGACAGATGGTCTTGATTTCGTCGATCTTGTCTGCTAAAAGCAAGAGGTCTTTGGAACCTTCGAACAATTCATTGCGAAAGTCATTCTTCAAACCAAAAGCCATGACAGGTATGTCTAACTCATCCACCACACGAGCTAGGTCATAAACATGGTGACGCTTGAGAAACTGGGCCTCATCGACCAACACACAGTATGGTTTCTCAGGTAAGTCTCGGATATAACCGAAGATATCCGTCGTTTCCTCAATCGCAATGGCTGGGCGTTTCATGCCGATTCGACTCGACACATAGCCGACACCGTCACGCGTATCCAGAGCCGAAGTCATAATCACAACTCCCTTTCCTTGCTCCTCGTAGTTATAGGCCACCTTGAGAATCTCAATCGTCTTACCAGAGTTCATGGTCCCATAACGATAATACAACTGTGCCATGCTATTATTTCACGTCCATTTCTAAATTTTTGCTACATTCTAGTATATCATAATTTTCTGAAGCTTTAAACGGCAAAATGTGGTAAAATAGAAGAAATCAAAAACTAGTGGAGGAAGCTATTATGCCATTTGTACGCATCGATTTATTTGAAGGTCGCACGCTCGAGCAAAAGAAAGCTCTTGCTAAGGAAGTAACGGAAGCTGTTGTCCGCAACACTGGAGCCCCTCAATCAGCCGTTCATGTCATCATCAACGACATGCCAGAAGGAACCTACTTCCCTCAAGGGGAAATGCGCACCAAATAATCCAGCTTAAGCAGAATTGCTTAGGCTTTTTCAATCTCCAAGTAGCATCCATTGAAGAAATAGTCTAATTTTGTTACAATTTGAAGAGATGCTTGGATACCTATCCTAAGAAAAGAAACACAAAAGGAAATAGTATGATTACACGTGAATTTGATACCATTGCGGCTATCTCCACTCCACTAGGTGAAGGGGCCATTGGTATTGTCCGCTTGAGCGGAACAGATAGTTTTGCGATTGCGCAAAAGATTTTTAAAGGAAAAGACTTGAGCAAGGTTTCTAGCCACACTCTTAACTACGGTCACATTATTGACCCGCAGACAGGGAAGGTCATGGACGAAGTTATGGTTGGAGCTATGAAGTCTCCAAAGACCTTCACTCGTGAGGATATTATCGAGATTAACACCCACGGCGGTATTGCGGTAACCAATGAAATTCTCCAACTAACTATTCGTGAAGGAGCTCGGTTGGCAGAACCTGGTGAATTTACCAAGCGCGCCTTTCTAAACGGTCGTGTGGATTTGACACAGGCTGAGGCGGTGATGGACATCATCCGTGCCAAGACAGATAAGGCCATGAATATCGCAGTCAAACAATTGGACGGTTCTCTTTCTGATCTTATCAATAATACCCGCCAAGAAATCCTCAATACGCTTGCCCAAGTAGAGGTCAATATCGACTATCCTGAGTATGACGATGTTGAAGAAGCCACTACTGCAGTCGTCCGTGAGAAAACTATGGAGTTTGAACAATTGCTAACCAATCTCCTTAGAACAGCTCGTCGCGGTAAAATCCTCCGTGAGGGAATTTCAACTGCCATCATCGGTCGTCCCAACGTTGGGAAATCCAGCCTCCTCAACAACCTCTTGCGTGAAGAAAAGGCCATCGTTACAGACATCGCTGGAACCACCCGTGATGTCATCGAAGAATACGTCAACATTAATGGTGTTCCGCTTAAATTGATTGATACAGCTGGTATTCGGGAAACAGATGACATCGTGGAGCAAATCGGTGTCGAGCGTTCGAGAAAAGCCCTCAAGGAAGCTGACTTGGTATTACTAGTGCTAAATGCTAGTGAGCCACTAACAGCACAAGACAGACAACTCTTAGAAATCAGTCAGGATACCAACCGCATTATTCTACTCAATAAAACTGACCTACCAGAAACAATTGAAACTTCGGAACTCCCTGAAGATGTTATCCGTATTTCAGTTCTTAAAAACCAAAATATCGATAAGATTGAAGAGCGTATTAACAACCTCTTCTTTGAAAATGCTGGTTTGGTTGAGCAAGATGCTACTTACTTGTCAAATGCCCGTCATATTTCCTTGATTGAAAAGGCCGTTGAAAGCCTACAGGCTGTTAATGAAGGGCTGGAACTGGGTATGCCAGTTGATCTTCTTCAAGTAGATTTGACCCGTACTTGGGAAATCCTCGGAGAAATCACTGGAGATGCTGCTCCTGATGAACTCATTACCCAACTCTTTAGCCAATTCTGTTTAGGAAAATAAGAAAAATCCATGATCATTCTTGCGGTCATGGATTTTATTATAGTTATTAGTAATCTGGTCTTAAAACACCAGTTACAGTTGCCTTAGTTGCTTCGTAGTCGCCATCTACGACAACTTTGATAATTCGTTTGGCATCTTCTTCTGGTGCTGGAACTAGAGGTAATCGAGTTGGACCAGCTTCAAATCCCATGTAGTTCAAAACTGCTTTAACAGGTGCAGGACTTGGATAAGAGAAGAGAGCATTGACCTTAGGAATGAATTTACGCTGAATAGCTGCAGCTTTCTTCATGTCGCTTTCTGCAATGGCAGTGAACATTTCGTGCATTTCGTCCCCATTTGTATGAGAGGCAACAGAAATAACCCCATCTGCACCAAGGTTCATGGCATGGAAGGCATCTCCATCTTCACCTGTATAAATCAAGAACTCTTCTGGCTTGTGCTCAATCAAGTAAGCCATATTAGCCAAGCTAGTACATTCTTTGACACCAATGATATTTGGATGGTCAGCCAAACGAAGCATGGTTTCTGGAGTTAATTCCACTACTACGCGTCCTGGAATGTTATAAATGATAATAGGTAAATCTGATGCATCCGCAATAGCTTTAAAGTGCTGGTACATCCCTTCTTGAGAAGGTTTGTTGTAGTACGGTACGATAGCAAGTCCAGCAGCGAAGCCACCAAAGTCTGCGACTTCTTTGACAAATTCGATCGAGTCACGTGTATCATTGGTACCTACACCTGCAATCAAAGGAACACGTCCATTGACAATCTTTTGTACAGCCGCAAATAGCTCCAACTCTTCATCGTGGGTCAGAGTCGGACTCTCAGCAGTCGTTCCAGCTAGAAGAATTCCATCTGTGTGATGGGTCAATAAATGCTCAATCAAGGCTGGAATGGCATCAAAGTTGATGGAACCATCCTCATGGAAAGGGGTAATAAAGGCTGTGATGATTTTACACTCTTTTAAATCTTGATAAGACATGAGAAACACCTCTCTATTTCAAAGAAGGAGTTCATATGAACTCCTAAACGATATGACTATTTTAATTCAAATTTCAATTTAGCTGTTGGACGAACCAATCCACGTTCGTGAAGAGTTTCTGCAATCTGAACTGAGTTCCAAGCAGCACCTTTGAGGAGGTTATCTGAAACAACCCACATGTGGATTCCTTTTTCAGCATCCAAGTCTTTACGGATACGACCAACAAAGGTATCACGTGAACCAACTGCATTGATGGCTTGCGGATAGATTTGATGAGCTACATCATCTTCAAGAACTGCACCTGGAAAGGCTGCGATAGCTGCTTTCACTTCTTCGATTGGAGCCACTTCTTTTGTTTCAATGTAAACAGACTCAGAGTGAGCTGACAAGACAGGAATACGCACACATGTTGCAGACACTGCGATGCTATCATCTTCCATGATTTTCTTCGTTTCCTTAGTCATCTTCATCTCTTCGTAAGTGTAATCATTGTCCGTGAAGACATCGATTTGCGGAAGAGCGTTAAAAGCGATAGGATAGTGTTTCTTATCACCACCTGAAGGCAAGATTTCCGCTTGCAAATCACGTGGATTCACACCGTCATTCAAGACTTCACGAAGTTCACGTTGTGTTTCAAGAATCGCTCCCATACCAGCACCTGAAACCGCTTGGTAAGTTGAAACGATGATACGGTCCAAGCCCCATTTTTGACGAACAGGTTCAAGAGCCACCATCATTTGGATTGTGGAACAGTTAGGGCAGGCAATGATTCCATTGTGGGCATCAAGTGCGTGAGCATTGACCTCTGGGACAACCAATGGTACGTCTGGATTTTGACGGAAATAAGATGTGTTATCTACTACTACCGCTCCAGCTTGAACTGCGTATGGTGCATACTTAGCTGATGTCGAACCACCTGCTGAGAAGAGTGCAATATCAACACCTTCAAAGGCTGTCTCAGTTGTTTCTTCAATCGTAATATCTTGGTCTTTAAACTTCAAAGTCTTGCCTGCTGAACGTGCAGAAGCAAGGTAACGAATTTTATCAATAGGAAGTGATGATTCTTCCAACATTTTTATCATCTGAGCTCCGACAGCACCTGTCGCGCCGACTACAGCAACTGTATATCCCATAAATAACCTCTTTCGGAATTTTCTAAAAATTTCTATAATAGATGTATTATACTACTTTTTCCAAAAATTGAAAAGCATTTTTGGGTTATATTTTCTGAAAATTAAAAATCCCTAGTCATTGACCAGGGACTAAGAGGCATCTTCATGTGATGAGCAGGTTCACACAACTCATCAAGGTCCGCTCCTGCGTTATGACCTCCTTATGCTCAATAGTAGTCCGAAGACTACCTATCGACTCATCGCATCTACTATTCTACTAGATAGAGTCACTTTTGTCAACAGCCAAAACGTTTTAACTTCATTTATACATGCAGATAAGAAAAACCTTGGTCTCCCAAGGTCATTTTGTTTCTATCATGCTAATTGCCGGGATTGAACCGGCGACCTCATCCTTACCATGGATGCGCTCTGCCAACTGAGCTAAATCAGCTTACCTAAAAAGTATACTATAGTTCTATGTTCTTGTCAAGCGCTCTCTTTTAATTTTATGGAATGAAAAAAGCTAGATTTAGCAAGAATCCAGCTTATAAACTTCTTATTTTGTTAGATCGATTCGCTGTCCCAGTTTACCAATCAAAATCGCACCTACGATAAGTGATGCAAACTCACCAATTCCAGTAGAGAACCATGTGAAGAAGAAGGGAGCTTCTGTCAAGATATGGAGTTCAGCTGCAATGGTAATCATTGAAATGGAGAAGAGGATTGAAAAGAAGAAATGGTCTTTTCGAATCAATCCGTTAAAGAGGTAATCTTTGCTGTATTTTGCAAAAAGCCATACACCTAGACTAAGGAAAACTAAGGTAGAACCTCCACCAACAAAGACATCTATTGGCCCAAAACTACTAAATAAATTAGCAATCATACATCCAATTGTCACACCGATGATGTATTTAGGATTGTAGAATGCCAAGAAATTCAACATTTCTGAAATACGGAACTGATATGCCCCAAAACTAAGAACATTTATTGGTGGCGTAATAGTCAAAACTACATAGATCGCAGCAACGATAGCAATATCTGCCATGTCACGAACAGTTAATTTTTTCATGTTTTCTCCTTTAACGGTTTCCCGCGTAAAATATGCTTGGTGAAAGAAGCTAAGCACCAAGGGTTGAGATTATCAACCTTTCCAGTATAGCACATTAGCCAGCTTTATGCTATACTAAAATCATGAAAAAACTAATAAAAGCTTTCTTTGATAACGAGATTCTATCCTACCTATTTTTTGGTGGTGCTACTACTCTGGTTTCTATTGTTTCACGTTTGCTTATTTACCATATCAGCCACCAGGAAATCCTCGCTACTGCACTCGCAAATCTTATCGGGATTCTCTTTGCCTTTCTCACAAATGATACAATCGTCTTTAAACAAGAGAGAAGAAATTGGCCGACTCGCCTGGCTAAGTTTTTCTTAGCTCGTCTCTCTACTCTTGGTCTTGACATCCTTTTAACTTATATCTTTGTTACAACCTTTCCTGATCTTATTGGCCAGTTTGTTGAATTTAATATAGATAGGGTTAATACGATTGAAACTATCCTAGCACAAATTTTGATCATCATTTTAAACTATATTTTCAGTAAAATCTATATTTTTAAAGGGGGTAACTGACCACTTTGAGCGTTCAAGTTGCTTTTTGTCACATTTTAGGATATAATAAATTAGAAAATTAGGAAAGGAATTTATGAAAATGTTAAAGGATCTTAAAGAATTCTTGCTTCGTGGTAATGTCGTTGACCTTGCTGTCGGTGTGATCATTGCCTCTGCATTTGGTGCTATCGTTACTTCATTTGTTAATGATATCATCACTCCACTACTATTGAATCCAGCCTTGGAAGCTGCGCAAGTACAAAACATCGCTGAGCTTGCATGGAATGGTGTTACATATGGTAAATTCTTGAGCGCTGTTATCAACTTCCTTGTTGTGGGTACAGTTCTCTTCTTCGTTATCAAAGGTATTGAAAAAGCTCAAAACCTTCGTAAGAAAGAGGAAGTGGTTGAGGAAGCACCTGCTGCTCCAACTGAACTTGAAGTTCTTCAAGAAATCAAAGCTCTTCTTGAGAAAAAATAAAACAGATAAAGGATTTAGCTTAAAGCTAAATCCTTTTTTCTTTACTCTTTTGGTAACTTCCCAGCTTTTTCGAGCATTTTCTTAATTAAGTAAGGCATCTTGACATTTTCACGGCCTTTTTTCTCAATGAGCTTTTTGACAAATTCTGGCATCTGAAGGTCGTCTGTCTCCTCCATGATGTCCTTGGTAGTTGCCGAAGGCGCTAACTCATCGAAGGTTTCTTCTTCTGGGAGAAAAGCTTTAAATTCCTTGTTTTCGCTGTCTCGTACAGTAGCAACTAAAGCGTCAATTAAACGGCTATCCGTATTGGGCATAGGTGGACGATGGTAGGTGACACCTAATTCTTGACACAAATCATAACATTCCACATCATTATCAAACAAGACTTCGATGTGCTCACTGATAAAGCTAATCGGGACAAAAATATAATGCTCTGGATGTTGCTTTTGTTCTCGTAAATATTCTAAGACATCTGGCTTGATCCAAGGAATTCCAATATCGCTTTCGCTCTGCCAAGTATTGGTATACTGGTCGGCTGTTAGGCCGAGTTGTTCAGCAATTAGCTTGCTATTATCGAAAATCTGATTGATATAAGGATCTCCAAAGTCCAAGGCAAAAACGGGGACGCTATGGGCTGAAAAGATTACCTTGAAAGACTCTTCTCCCACATGGTTTCGTAAAATTTTGTTAATCTCATCTGTCCAGAAGTCCAGCAAATGCTGTTGTTGATACCAGTCCTTAATAACTAAAAATCGGATCTGCTGGCTTTCCAAAAACTTTTCATATCCCATGACTGAGTAAAAAGAATAATGAGGTTCCAAAATCAAGCAAATACATTCTTCAACACCATCAGTTTCCATCTGCTTGATCACGTCTGGGATAAAGGGGCGAGAAAATTTGTTGGCAAAGTAGATACCGTACTCCTCCCCTATACGTTCTCTTACTAAAGCAACTTCTTCCCTTGTAATCCGCTGCAAAGGCGTCCCACCGATACGGACATAGTTGTCATAGAGGATCTGAATTTCGTGGTCTTGGGGTCTAACTCCACGACGAATATTTGTAAAGAATTCTGCTACTCCTTCAAAACTAATCTCCTCTGGAGATCCAAAGGTCATCATTAATAGGGCTCTTTTCATGTTATCATCCTTATGATATTGTTTTCACTATCTATTCTATCATGAAAGAAAAAAATAGTAAACGCTTCCGCCGCCTACTATTTTTTTTGTTCTTTTGTTTTTCTATCTCGTCTCATGATTAGGATGATAACGACAAGGAGTAAGACGACGATAATCAGGAGAAGAAAGGCAAGGATATAAATCCAATGCGTTGGAATTCCTTGGTCAAAATAGCGCGTCCCTACTGCTTCTCCACTTTTATCCTGGGATGCTTTTACTGGTGCATCCGTTATTTTAGCTAAGAGGATATGTCGTCCGTTTGTAATGTTAAGGAAACAGGTGCTTAACAAAACAATCTTGTCTGTTGAGGTCAAGGAAACATCTCGCTTGTACTTGGCTTTACTTAGCAGATATTGATAGTAGGCCTGGTGTTCCTCATCGTTAGAACTCAAAGTCCGGTAAATCTCCGTGTCATAGGCATCCACTTCTAAAATCCCAAAAATCTCAAGACCACGTTCTCGACCATTGTAGTAGATAGAGCCATAGCGATGATTTTCAAAAAAATCTTGATTCGCAAATTTTTGAATCTCCCCAAACATAGCTCCAGAAGCCATGGAGTGACCATAAATGATGGTGTTAAAGTCAGTAAAGTTTGGGTTAAAACGATAGTCTAGGAATATAGAGCCTGACACAGTATAATCACCAAAAGCATTGCGGTCAAGGTATTTGACATTGTCCTGACTCTGCAAGAGGGGATAGTCTACCTTGGTCCCATCGAGGCTAATCCAACCACAGACATCCTTGTTGAGGTGCTGCAAGGTTTCAAAGCCCGTACTGCTGGCATCCTTTTCAATGGGATTGTAATGATCATAGTCGCTCGCAAGAGCTCTATCAGCTGTAAAAAGACAGAAAAAAGCTAGAAAGAGGGATAGAATGACCTTTATGGCTTTGCGACTTGTACTTGTTTTCATATTTCCTTCTTTCTCCTTTCTAGCCTTGAAAATAAAAGAGCAAGAGAGGCTGTCCCTTTCTCTTTTATTGGTAGTTTAGTCAGTAATGGTATCTGCTCCTTCTTCCTTTTCTTCTCTTCTACGACGCAAGATCAAGTAGAGGATGATGAGCAAGAAGATCAATAGCAAGAGCAAGATAAACAAGATGATGCACCATATCCACAAAGGAATCGATGAGAGAAATCGTCCGAGCGACGAATCATCAAAGACACTGTAAGGGAATGGTTTTGATTTTTTCGTATGGAAGGTGTTCTTTGGAACTGTATCTGTAATCTTGGCAACTACGATATGTCTCCCATTTGTTACGTCTAGGAAACAGGTACTGAGAAGAATGATATGGTCATTTGGCCCCAGTGTAATATCTCGTTTGTGGATGGCAACCGAGAGTAAGTGATCGATATATTCTTGGCGCCGACCATCTCCATTAATACCTGGATCGTAGATGTTAAAGTCATAGGCGTCCACCTCGAGCATCTCAAAGATCTCAAGACCTTTTTCAACGCCATTATAGTAAATACTACCGTAGCGATGCTGGTCAAAAAATTCCTTATCAGAAAACTTTGCTACATCTCCAAACATAACCCCATTTTCTACATGGTGTCCGTAGATGATGGTATTAAAGTCTTCGAACTTGGATTCATTTCGAGCCTCAAGGAAAATAGCTCCTGTAGCTGCAAATTCTCCTTTTGAGTCCTTGTTCAGGTACTTTTCATTGTCTTTGGCTTGAACTAAGGGATAGTCGATATTGGTGCCATAGACATTGATCCAACCGAGAACCTCTGGATTGACTTGCTGTAGTTTATGAAAGCCAGAAAAACTAGCAAGCTCATCCTTCTCAGTAGTACTCACTGGTTTATAGGCCTCATACTCACTTGATGAAGCCTGAGAATAGACCTGATTGGCATCCCAAAGGGCGTAGAAACCAAAGAGAAAGACTAAAGCTGCCAAGAGGAGCAGGATATGATTCATCAATGCATCTACAGCAAGGACCAGACGCCTAGACAAACTCCTTTTTGGTTTCTCACGCTTGATTTTCATCGGTCAAACCACTTGCTTAAGCTTGTCTGCGTTTTTTAGACAAAACAACAAATCCAGCCAAACCAAGACCAATCATCAAAATGAAAGGAAGGTTGTCAATCAAGAGACCAGTAGGGGTAACGTCTGGTAAGCTATTTGTGATAGTGTTATCGTTTGTTTTTTCACCAACAAGAATGCTGTTTTGAGTGAAATCAACTGAAACTGTACCCGGTTGATTTTTAGATAATCCATTTTCCCAATATACAGCTGAAGCTGTGTAACCTTGAGATCCGGTTTCAACCAATTTATAACGAGTACCTGCTGGGATTGTATCAAACACTAAGGATTGATCGTGGTGTAGTTTAATTATTGTTTCTTTTCCATATTCGAAAGTTTTAGAATCATTACCAATCTTTCCTACAATGGAAGTTTTATCTTCTGTAGATGCTTTTGTGAAAGTAAGCTTGAAAGTGAAGTCTTTCGTTTTATCTGCAGTCGCTCCAGACACAACTTTTTTAATTACTAATGATTTAGCATTAGGATCGTATTTCCCAAGGTGAGGATCATTAGGGTGTGGATCGTTAGGATCTGTTATCTTACCAGCATTTTTACGATAGATATTTGTAAACAAATCATATTTAAACATAGTCCCTTTTTCAGATGGCTTCACTTTAGCAGTAGATCCTGTTGTATCTTGTTTAAAATATACAGAAGATATATACACACCAGTCGTTGATTTATTTTTTACAATAACGTGCATTTCATAGCTACTGTTATCATATGTCATTGAGTCAATTGCAACATCACCTTTTTGCATTGCTGTCCAACCATCATTTTGTTTTTCAGCTACAGTGTAAACATATTCTCCAGCGTGAGTGTAGGTTACATTTGCAAAAATATTTCCAGTGTTTTTCTTAATACTTGTTTCACCAGATACCAAAGTATCTGTTCCTGAATAGGATACTGTTTTATCTGCTATTTGACCGTTTGAGACAGTGACTGTTTCATATGGTACTCCGTTATTCAAGTTACCGCTTTTAGGTGTGAAAGTAAAGGTGAAGCGAGCTAGTGGTGTAGTGATTCCTTCTGCAATATTCAATACCTTGTTAATGGATACTTGTGCACTTGTTTCACCATTGGACATTGCGGTTGCATCAGAGTTTTCATCCGCAAATGTTGGTACTCCTCTCAAGACCGACAAGGCGGTTACAGCTGCAATACTTGCAGTAACTAATTTTTTCAAAAATGTTTTTTTCATGATTATTCCTTTTATTTTTAAATTTCTTTTTTCATAAATTGTCATCAAAAGCCCCGTCGCCTTAGGACTGTTACCACCTTGCCATGGGTATCCTGTATAGGAATGGTTCCAAAAGCACGGCTATCTACAGCCGTTGTTCGATTGTCTCCGAGGACAAATAGTTGTCCTGCTGGGACTTTCATCGGGAAGGTAGCCCCTTCCATATAGAGCAGCGTTTCTTTGTAGATATCCTGCTCTTGTTGAGGAGAACCGTTGATGATGAGACCATTTTCGTTTATATCGATCGTACTTCCTTCGGTTGCAATGACACGCGCCACTCTTTCCTTACCCTTATAACTATAGACGAGCAGATCACCAATCGAATAACGTTTATCCAACCTATAGTAGACAACCAAGTCGCCATCTTTTAAGGCTGGCTTCATGCCATCGTCATTGTATCTCAATAGTCCAAAGACAAAAAAGTAAAGTGTGGCCAGTACAACCCCAACCATCAGAAGCTTACTGACTAAGTAGAGGATATCTCCCCATACACTCGGCGGAGACTTATCCCGATTGACTTGTGTTACTGTTTCCTTGTATTTCTTTTTAAGTAGCATTATTTTCTCCTATGTACCACTAGATAGCCGAGTAGGATTGTAAAGAAGATACCCCCTAGAGGAAGGATTATTCCTAACACGAGTGTACTGCTGAGGAAGTCAACTCCGGTTTCAGGTACATTATTCTTATTATTCGTGACTGTCGCGGACTTATCCCCATCCAGTTTGCCTTCTTGATTTTCATAAGATACCTGATATCCACGAGAAGAGTTTGATTCCTCTTCAATAGTGTAGTGACTATCGAGTGGAAGTCCATCAATTTTTATGGTTTGATCTTTGTTTAGATCTATAGACGCTCGACCATTCGTAAATTGCAGAGGGGTTCTTTTATTATTCACCGTTGCATTATAGGTTCCATTCAATGGACTGTTCTGAGCATCCCTGATGTTAATGGTAATCTTGAAGGATTTTAATAGATTGGCAAATACACCTGTAACCTTTTTTGTAACGGATAAACTTGGAAGCCTGTGATTCGTGACAGTGCTGGTCTCGTCTTTATTCAGATCGCCCTCTTGATTCTCATATGTAACGTGGTAACCATTCGTTGATGCCGCTTCTTCTTCAACCTTGTAATGGGTTCCCCGAGGAAGATAGCTTAGAATACCTTTCCAACGCTTTCGTTTTTCGACACGGATCTCCGCTTCTCCATTCACAACAGTTATCTCGCCAAAAGTTCCATTCAATGGCGTAGAATCAGGAGAGGTTAGTTTTACCTTAATCCTAAACTCTTTGTTCAAGTTACTTTCAGCTTCCAACACTTTCTTAATCGTCAGACTTGGCAATTGTTTATAGATTACCTTAAAGGATGGTTTAGTTTCTGTACCAACATTTTTTATTTCTTTGGTAAAGGCTGGGACGTCCGGTGCAATTAAATCGTATTGATATCCTTTGGCAACTTTTTCAAAGTTCCTCGTTTCATTAAATACGTTTTTACTGACATTCACATTGGTCTTTCGATAGTCTTGATTATCAGAACCACCGTTCTTGTTCTTTTGAACCAGTTTCAGATCAACATCAGTTGGTTGGTTAGCTGTTATAACAGTATTCTTACCCGTCACACCTTGCCATTCAACTTCCACTGGTACCGTTAATGGATCTGAAGGCTTAAAGGTTGGGTTGTCAGAGTATTCTTTGGTCTTGGTTTGAGAGGTGCCTATTCCATAGGAATAGGTGACACTGGCACCTTTATTGGAGTAGAGTTTATTGACATCAGAACCCTCAGCATCACCAGCCTCTATCTTCTTATCACCAGCAATAGCATCTAAGGCATCTTGACTAGATGTAACAGTAAATTTAAGGACATATCTAGCTCCATCTTCTAAGGAATAATTCGGAGAAAATTTAGCCGTAACTTCCACTAATCCTTCTGACGTTGTCTTGGAATCAAAAGTTACTTGATTTTCGGTTAATGTTTCACTACTACCAGCCTTTTCTTTCACTACACGAAACTCTGACGATCCGTTTGGTAATAGCTGGACATACTTAGAAAGAACATCCTTGATAGTCACGTGGTGGACTCCCAGTGGCAGAATCTTATCAGTGATATCTTTGAAACTGTCTTGTAACTGGTCCTCATCATTTGCAGAGAATATTTCATTTGGAATGGAGGCATTATGTTGCCTCATATAATATTGCAGACTGGTAATACTGTCGACATTGTTTGAATAACGAAATTTAATCGAATAGAAACCATCAAGTGTTGGAGCCAAGCTATATGATAGACTATTTAGATTATTATTTAATCTATCCCAAAACCACTGGGGAGCTGTTTCGATATTAGGATCCTCGTTATTGTAGTTATATATAGTGTAACCATTGGCATCGTAGACCATATTCGCAAAGCCATCTGAAAGCAAAATAACGACTTTCTTAGCATTAGATCTTGCACTTCCCATTAACTGGTTGGCCAAGGTTAATCCAGCCCCAATATTGGTCCCGGTACCAATACCTGACTCAGTACCAATGGAATTACCTCCTGCAATACTCATGTTGTATACCGCTGTTTTAGCAGCACGAGCATTGTTACTCCATCCTAAAATCGTGTTAGCATCATCCCATGGTGAAACGCCATCATAGTATTTTGTCATCCGTTCATAGGGCCAGTATGGTCTAAAAAATCTCCATTTATTTCCATCCCAATACTGATCATTCTTTTTATTGTCAATTTTCCCACCAAATCCTACCATAGATAAGCGGTTATTGGAATTGGATAGAATAGTATCAATTAAGCCTTTACGACCATTTGTTCCTCTTAGAGTATTTTTCAATGCGTCAATCCGACTGATCGTCCGTCCATCAAAAGATTGGACATCCTGATTCTGCATACTTCCTGAGAGGTCTGCTACTAAAACAACATCCAAGGGATCCGTTTGGGTCTCCGTTCCCAGTTTGGACGTGATATCCAATGACAACTCATACTTGTCATCCTGTCCTGATATCGGAGTAATTGTTTTATGAAGGGTTGTCTGAGGTTCTGTAGTAGAATCAGCATTTAACAGACTTATCGGAGCACACAAAAAGAGAATAGCTAACAGTGTAACTAAACGGCGCGCAATAATTTGAACTTTCTTAAAATCGAAGCGAATGTTCATTTTATTCTCCTTAACTAGAATGTACTAATATTGTTACTATATCAATCTAGGACATTTACAAGATAATTGTACAATAAAGTTCACGCAGTGTCAATTAATATAGTTAATTTTATATTATGTTAATTAATAAAAGAGTATGATTCTTCTTTGTCTTTCAAACTATTCTATGGTAAAATGAAAAAAGAATAAAAAAATCTCATAAAATATCAATGCATATATTTTATTCTAAAATATCCAAGATTTTATTTGAAAGTCTAATGAATTTGAATTATTATATTTTTTCAAAATTCATGAAATTTTCATAATCGGGCTTTTTTCGAAGTTTGCATTCTATTTTATGATTGTTAAAGGAGTTTTTATGACTTATCCGAACCTTTTAGATCGTTTTTTGACCTACGTTAAGGTTAATACGCGTTCTGATGAACACTCTACTACTACTCCAAGTACGCAAAGTCAGGTAGATTTTGCGACCAATGTTCTTATTCCCGAAATGAAACGTGTCGGTCTGCAAAATGTTTACTACCTTCCAAATGGTTTTGCTATTGGGACCTTACCAGCAAACGCTCCAAACTTGACACGCAAAATTGGCTTCATCTCCCACATGGACACAGCTGACTTTAATGCTGAGGGAGTTAGTCCGCAAGTCATCGAAAATTACGATGGTGGAGTTATCGACTTGGGTGATTCTGGATTTAAACTCGATCCTGCTGATTTCAAGAGTCTGGAGAAATATCCAGGCCAAACACTCATCACAACCGATGGCACGACCTTGCTAGGTGCTGATGACAAGTCTGGGATTGCTGAAATTATGACTGCTATCGAATACCTGACTGCTCATCCCGAAATCAAACACTGTGAGATTCGAGTTGGTTTTGGTCCAGATGAAGAAATCGGTATTGGTGCCAATAAATTTGATGCAGAAGATTTTGACGTTGACTTTGCCTATACTGTTGATGGTGGCCCACTAGGTGAACTTCAGTACGAGACTTTTTCAGCCGCTGCTGCTGAGCTTCATTTCCAAGGGCGCAATGTCCACCCTGGTACTGCAAAAGGTCAGATGGTTAATGCTCTACAGTTAGCAATTGATTTTCATAATCAACTGCCAGAGAACGACCGACCAGAGCTTACAGACGGTTACCAAGGTTTCTATCATCTTATGGATGTGTCAGGTAGTGTCGAGGAGGCGCGTGCAAGCTACATCATCCGTGACTTTGAAAAGGATGCCTTTGAAGCGCGTAAAGCAGCTATGCAAGCCATCGCAGACAAGATGAATCAAGAGATTGGGAATGATCGCGTGACCTTAACTCTGACAGACCAGTACTACAATATGAAGGAAGTCATTGAGAAAGACATGACACCTATTACTATTGCTAAGGCTGTTATGGAAGATTTAGGTATCACGCCTATTATCGAACCAATTCGTGGTGGAACAGATGGCTCTAAGATTTCCTTTATGGGCATTCCAACTCCAAATATCTTTGCTGGTGGTGAAAACATGCATGGACGTTTTGAATACGTCAGCCTTCAGACTATGGAGCGTGCGGTGGATACCATCATTGGCATTGTATCTTATAAAGACTAAAAAAGACGAGGTAGCTCAGCTACTTCGCCTTTCTTTTTATTCATTTTGTTGAGCACTTGGCTCAGACTCACTTTGCGCTTGCTTTTCTGTTGGTTGAGAAGCAGCTGTTTCACTGTCTTTCTCAGACTTAGATTGGCTATCAGTTTCACCTGCTTTTGAACGAAGTTCCTGGTTCAAGCTAATGATTTCTTTAGCTAGAGTGAGGAGACCTTCTTTATCACTGCTTTTGGCTGCAAGTTGATCAAAAAGGGCATCGACACGTTCAAAGTCAGCTTCGGATCCTTTGTTATCCTCTAAGTACTTGTGAAGAGAGAGCAAGACATTATAGAGTTTTTGGTAGATGATCACCGTTTGTGGATCTTGTTCTGCTTCTTTTTTCTCTCGTTGGATAGTCGCTGCAATACGATTTAAAAGATCCTCAAGTTGTGTTTTAGCTTCGTCAAGGTCTGCATTTTCCTTTTCAGTAGCCGCTTTGATATTAGCTGCTTCTTCATCTAGGGATTGTTTGACACCATCTTCTTTGACACGTGCTAGGAGTTGAGCAGCTTTAGTTAGGAGAGCATCCACTTCTTCCTTCTTAACATGGCTAACCCGCTCTTCTGGCATAAAATCACCATAGAGTTCTTTTAGGAATTCATAGATGGCGGTCTTAGCAGTTTGACTATCTACTTTTTCCGTATCTAGAATAGTCTTACCAGCTTTTGTAGAAACGGGTTCTTCTTTGAGAGCTTCTTCTACTTCTAGCTTAGTTTGGTAAATAGTTGGGAATAGCTTGTTCAAGTCGGTTGCTTTGAGGAAAGATTGTGACTGGTAAAGTTCCCATGTCAACTGGGCAACACGGTTCCGAAGTTCTTCTCTCAAACGACCATCAGACACATGTTCATAGAAATACTTGATGTACTCTACTGTTGTAACCCCTGTTCGATCTCGGAAATCTTGCAAGGCCTGCAGTTTTGCTTCAATGGCAGCCAACTCTGTCTCATCTTGTGCTAGTTTTGCTTCTTGCAAATGTACCAAAAGATCTTTCTTAGGCAAGCCATAAGTATCTGTATCCAGTGTATTGATCTTATCTACTAGAACTTGATACTTCTTATCTAAAGGTGAAGTTTCAACTGGTGCCACACTTTGATCCACATGGATATATTGCTTGTCAAAGAGATCCAAGGCTGCTAGGTATCCAGCAGTTGAGTTTGTTGCCAGTTTTTTCATATTTTCGGTGAACTGCCCCAAAGCAAGTTCAACACGTCTCTGCATGATTGGCTGGTCTTTGTAAATATTTCTGCTATCTGCTAACAGTTGATCCACTTTAGATAGAACAGTTCGTTCATCAAAAGCCCCAGGTTGATAGGCTGATTGCAGGGCCGGAATCTTATTTTTCAAAGCCACTTCATAGCCCTTGGTTTGAACCTTGATGTAGTGATTGTGGTCGCCGTGAGGAATCACAAAACTACCATTTTCTACTTGCAAACTATAAGGAGACACCCCATCACGTAGGGCAGTCGTATAAAGTTCATTTAGGAAATCCAGTTCTGGGTTTCCAGTTTGGAGAGGAATACGAACATGTTCTTTTCGAACAGCATAGGGATGGATATGGGTTGGATCATAGGCTTGATCCGGATTTCCAAAGACAAAGAATCCATTTGAAATGCGAATCGCTTCGAGCGGTACTCCGTAGGTCTGTGAGATATACTTGATTTTTTCTTCATCGCTAGCATCTCTTGAGAAACTTTCCACAGTCTTTGCAAGTGGTTGAACGTGCTGCGACTGATGATTTTCTTTCAAGTGATCTTGGGCAGCTTTGATTTGGGCTGCAGTCAAGTCCTTCTTAAAGAAATAATGAGCGTGATCTCCATGAGAAACTACAAACCCTTGCTCATCTTCACTAATAACACGGTCAGCTGCAAAACCATAATCATGTTCTTCACCGTGGTGATGGTCATGATCCTCTCCATCATGGTCATGATCTTCATGGTTGATATCCTGACTTCCATGGTTACCATATTGGTCATGAGGATGATCTGGTTGAGCTGGATGTTCTGCTGGTTTGCTTGGATTTTCCAAAGGTGTTGGCTTCCCACTGTCGCTAGATAAAGGAATCATACGCGCAATCTTTTCTTCCAAGGCAGAAAGTTTTGTATATGGGATGAAATGATAGTGATTTCCGTGAGGAATCGCCACGCCACTCGGCGTTCTACTTGAAATCTTAGCAGGATCAAAAATCAAGCCATCTGATTCAGCATAACGTTGACTCCTTGGAAGAGCATAGAGTTGCTGCAACAGACTCTGTAAGCTCTCTTCTGGATTACTTGGTCTTTCAGCTTCTTGACTCGGATTGCTAGTTTGACTAGTTGTGTTTGGACTCGGACGATAGTCAGTCACACTTGCTTGTTTTCTAGTTCCAGAGAGGTAGGCTTGGGCAGCAGCTAATTCGCTAGCAGACAAGGAGCTCTTTGGAATGTAGTGGTAATGTCCACCATGAGGGACAATATAGGCATCTCCAGTATCCTCTATAATATCAGACGGATTAAAGATGTAGCCATCATCTGTAGTATAACGACCTTGAGATTGCGCAAGCGCCACTGCACTGTTAGAAGTTGGTGCATCGTGAGTATGACCTTGTTTTTGGCGCTCAATTTCGTCCTTCGTACGAATGTTATCAGCATGAGCCGCATCTTTAAGGTAGACATAATACTTACCATCCACCTTGATAATGTAGCCACCTTTGATTTCATTGACAATATCAGCGTCTTTCAGTTGATAATTGACATCTTTCATCAACAGTTCTTCGCTGAAAATCGCGTCAAAAGGAACTTTACCATTGTAATAATGGAAATGATCACCGTGTGAAGTCACATAACCTTGATCGGTAATTTTCACAACAATTTGTTCAGCCTGAATATCTTCTTTTTTGTTAACTTGATCTGGTGTCTGGGTCTCTGTTTTTTGAGAATCTTGCTTCCCGTCGACATAAGACACACGGTTATTATCTTTGTTTCCTTCTACCTGGTGTTGGTTCAATGCATAGATGCAAAGGCTTAGGGAAAGGACAAGAGCCAATCCTGCTGCAAGGTATTTCTTCTTCATTTTTATCATCTCCTCATTATACTTCCTTAACCATAGCGTAGATAGGATAGAAACTGGTCACAATTTTCATCCCTTTACCTGTCTGACTTTCCTTTTGACCACAAGCAGCTAATACTAGAACCAATACACTGATCATCAATACTAAAATCGTTCTCTTTTTCACCATAACTCCTTAACTAGTGTTTAACCATTTAATTAACTAGTAAATAGTTTATCTTTTTTTATTTAATAAGTCAAGATTTTAATCGTCAAAAATTAAATCACTGTTTAGGACTCTTTGATTCATTTTTTAAGACAGTAAACCCCAGCTTTTTTAATAAAGAAAAGGACATTATTCTATCAAAAATAGAACAATATCCTTTCGAATAGATTATAACTAATAAAAATCTTTTAAGGTTTTATTGGTTTTAGTGTCTTAATGTCATACATCACTAATTCACCGTTTTTATTGTAAAACTGAACCCCATCTGGTTGAAAGATTAGAAACTTAGGATCGATTTGGGCAATTTTCGCTAACTTTTCTATATGTTCATTTAAAGTTACTTTATCTAACCCATAGTCTGGTAAATCATCATCATTTTCTTCTTTGGAAATTTCTTTATTTTCTGAAGGAATTTCGTTGTTTGTACCAGTCTCATTCTCCCCTATATTTTTCTTCGGTTGCTCCTCAGTTTTATCTACAGTAGTCTTATTCTTATCACTATTTTCAGTATTGTTTGAATCAGGTTTTAATTCTTCATTAGGATGTGTAGACGTTTCAGTTTTAGATTCCTTTTCTTTCATTCTTTTGGCTATTAAGTCCTGCGCTTGTTTCCATTCTACTTCTGATAAGTCGGATTTAGTGATACTTCTCAATGAACCACCTCCAGCTCTTGGAATACTAAATGATTTGTCTTCCCATACAAAAGTTTCTTTTGCCAATACATCTTTCGGATCAAAAATATAACCATCTGGAGTTGCAAATCGACCTTCTGCTAGAGCTTTCTGAACTTCTTCAGCAGAATGGATAATTTGCCAATTCTGCATTCCAGCGCGTTTTTCAAGAGGAGTCACATTAGCGATAACGGAACCTGAGTCCTCGTGACCCGGCTTAGACCAAACTTCAGGACGAACCTCAGGGTGTTGCATGACATATTTAATAGTCGCAATTTGATCAGGCTCTAACCATGAGTAAGGAACAACATGAATATGATCAATGTGTGGAATAATGAATGAACTTCCAGTATCATAGGTAGTATTCGCTGCATGCATCGGCAAACTTGAGACATCTACAGCTAATCTTGGTTTGATCCCTGTGTCTACTATATCATAACGATAATGATCTCGATCCTTAAGCATGAGTTCTTGTTCAGAAAAAGCAATTTGAGTAAGATCAAGTTCATCTCGAGAGTAGAAGTATTCTTTTCCGTTCTCTTTAAGAACATAGCCTACTTTACCATCTTTAGTCACTTTACCAGTCACTTTTTTTGAATCAAATTTTGGTTTTTCTTTGTTATCCATATTCTCTGAAGGAATAACACTCTCATTAGGTTGGCCTTTTTCCTTCATCCACTTGCTAACTTCATCTAATTCGAACTGTTCTAACTCTCCAAATCCCACATAATGGAAATGATTTCCATGTCTCGCTATAATGCCTGATTTATCAACTGAATAGATAGAATCTTTACTGAATACATATCCATCACTAGTATCGTATGGTTTGCCATCCAGACCTTTACCATAAGCCTTAATTGAATTTCCTAAAAATGTATGCTCAACTGTACTGTTTGTTGACTTTTGAGTATTTACTGGCCTGTTGTTTCCGTTATTTTGTCCTTTTACAGAAATCATTCTCGCAATCTTCTGCTCTAAGTCAGACATTTGAGAATAAGGGATGAAGTGATAATGATCTCCGTGTGGCACTGCAACACCATTCGCAGTTTTTCTTGTAATCTGCGCTGGATCAAAGACAAGTCCATCTGATTCCACGTGTCGTTGACTGAGCGGCAAGGCATAAAGTTGTTTCAAGAGACTAGATACATCTTCACTTGGACTTGCTTGATAACTATTATCCACTTGTGAGCTAACACTTGGAGCCCATCCTCTAATATTTGTCTCAACTTTACTATGATTTATTTGTCCATATGAACTACTATTCGATGCCTCTGATGAGCTACTAGAAGAATTTGTAGACGGACGATAGCCAACTGAGCTTGTTTGGCCACCTTTACCAGATAAGAAGGCTCGAGCAGCAGCTAATTCACTGGCAGACAAGTCACTCTTAGGAATATAGTGGAAGTGATTACCATGAGGAACGATATAAGCATCGCCCGTATCTTCGATGATATCAGATGCATTAAAGATATAACCATCATCTGTTGTATAGCGTCCTTGAGCTCTGGCTACAACTACTGCCTGATCGTTAGAACCTCCTCCGTGATTATTACTATGTTCTTGCTTCTGACGAGTGATTTCTTCTTTTGTTCGAATATTATCCGCATGAGCCGCATCTTTCAGGTAAACATAGTATTTCCCGTCTACCTTAATCACATAACCACCCTTGATTTCATTGACAATATCTGAATCTTTCAACTGATAATTCGGATCTTTCATCAGCAACTCTTCACTGATGATAGCATCATAAGGAACCTTCCCATTGTAATAATGATAGTGGTCACCGTGTGAAGTGACATAGCCTTGATCAGTAATTTTGATGACAATCTGCTCAGCATTTATACCTTCTTTTTTACTGACTTCATCAGGTGTCAAAGTCTCTGCCTTTTGACTCGGTTGTTTACCATCTATATAGGAAACACGATTATTTTCCTTGACTGTTCTAGCTTGATACAGTCCCAACTCGTAAGAACAAACACTTAAAATTAAAGCTGCCGCAGAACCTGCTAGATATTTTTTATTGATTTTCATAATTTCCTCATTTTAATTCTTCTGCTAAAATACTCATATTTTCTTCTAGATTTTCTAAGTAAGTTTTATCATTTTCAGGATCTGCTTCTAAAGGATTGAGTGTCTTTAGGCTAACTCCTGTTGATTTGACCAAGGTCTCAGCGACTTTAGAAGAAGCATTGCTCTCAGTAAAGATGGTTTTAACCTTATAGGTCTTAACGAATTCTTGAATTTCTGTTAGTTGTCTCGGACTTGGCTCTTGTTCAGGGGAAATCCCTGCTATACCAAGTTGTTTCAAACCAAAGCGTTTAGCGAGATAAGAAAAGGCTGTGTGTTGTGTAACAAAAGTCTTTTGACTCGCTTTTTCAAAAATAGGCTGGTATTTCTTAGTCAATTCTTGGGCTTTAGCGATAAAGTTTTTAGCATTTTTTTGATACGTTTCCTTATTGGCACTATCAATCTCCGAAAGTTTGTCAGCGATAATCTGAGCTTCTTCACCTGCTTTTTCTGGATCTAACCAAGTATGTGGATCATAGAGTGTTTTTTCATCGATGCCTTCGCCAGCTTCTACATCTTCTAAACCAGGTACACGCTCCAACGTCATCCCTTCAGAAGCTTCTAAAACCTTAACTTTTGAGTTTTTCAAGTTAGGATCTAGACTTCCCGCCCAAGATTCGAGCGTATGAGAGTGGTAGACAAAGACATCCGCATCATAAATGGCAGCAATATCATTTGCTGACGGTTCAAAGGAGTGAATCCCACTACTTGACTGAATCATCCGTACATCATTCAAGTCTCCCGATACCTCTTTGACCATGGCATAGATTGGGTAAAAGCTTGTTACAATCTTCATTCCTTTTGCTTCTTGATTTTCTTTTTGACTACATGCTCCTAAGACAAGAACCAAGAGACCTGCCATTAATAATAGAAATGTTCTTTTTTTCATCATTACTCCTTAACTAGTATTTAACCGTTTAATTAACTAGTAAATAGTTTATCTTTATTTACACTATATGTCAAGATATTTTACATATTTTCATGAAAAAAATGAGAACTAGAACTTATATTCTGTTCTCATTTTCGATTTTAACTTTTCTAGTTCTCCTATCCTGTTTTTAGGAGCTAGAAAATGCTACTACCTTTACTTACTCTCCTTTAATAAAGCCAATAACTTTTCAGCTTCAGCCATAATGGTATTGTTGTCCTGGGCACCAAATAGCAGGTTATTTTTTAAACCAGTGAGAGTTTCTTTGGCATTTGACTTGATGATGGGGTCTTGAAACTTTGCAAGTAGCTCTTCAGCCTCTCTTAACTTCTCTTCAACCTTTTCAGTCTCAACCTGAGGTTCTTCTGGCTCCTCTGGTGATTCTTCTTCCGATTCCTCTGTTGGTTTTGGAGATTCTGGTTTCTCACTTTGCGGTTTCTCTTCGCGTGGCTTTTCCTCCTCAGGTTTGTCTGTCCGAGGTTTCTCCTCTGATGGATTTTCCGTTTGATTGCTATCAGCTTGACCATTTTGGTTTCTTTGAACATGGTCGCTTGCATTGCCCCAACCACTATCTGAATGCGGACGTTCGTTTGGATGTTCGACATAGTACTTCACAGTCGCAAAGAGATCCTCAAGAGTGTACCACTTAGGTGCCTCATACAGTCCTTCGTCAAACCATTCAAACTTAATGTTATGGTAATGATTATAATGAGGAATAATCAAGCTTCCGTTTTTAACTTCAACGGTATGTTGGAGATTGTATGGCATACGTTCAAGTGGAACCTTCTTAGCTGCTTTCACGCGGTTGTAGATAGCTTCTGCTCCTTTAGCCTCCGTATTTCCTGGATTCTGATGGTCTGTTGAAGGAGGGGTCAAACCTTTCTCTTTAGCATAAGCCTGGGCTGCCGCTCTTTCGGCTTCAGACAAACTATCTTTTTTAATCCAATGGCTATGGGTCATATGTGGAGTTACATAGGCATCCCCCTCATCACTGGTGATATCACGAGAATCAAAGATATAGCCATCTTCTGTTGTATACTTGCCTGCCAACTTGGCTACCTGAATCTCATCATCAGTGTAGGCAATTTGCGCATTTGGTTTTCCTAAACGTTCTGGATGACGAATCGGTGCTAGAAATGCAAGTATATCTTCAACCAACTTAACTTTATCACTGCTTTCATCATTTAAACGTTCCAACAGTTTATCCAAAGCGTCAAAATCAACTTTACGCCCTTTATTATCAAGTAAGTTTTGATGAACTGCTGCTAATAAATCATAAGCCTTATTGTAAAATCCTTGATCACCAGATGAGAGGTTGGTTTTCTTAGCTCCTAGCTTATGAGCTAAACTTTCTTGCTTGGCTAGTTTACCATCAATGGCTGCTGCTGTTTCTGCTGAAAGTTCCTTGGCAGGAATATAACGTGAGATTCCATTCTCCTCAAATACATAGCCATCAGCTACTTTTCTAACCGCCTGTTTGACCAATTTTTCGTCAATTGGATTGCTTGGAGCTGGTTGAGGATTTGGTGCAGGTTGCGGGCTTGGACTAGGTTCCGGAGTCGGTTGTGGACTTGGTTGTTCTGGTCTTGAATCCGGTACCCAATGGTTCGAACGATAGCGAAGTGGGATGATGCGAGCGATTCGTTCTTCCAATTCAGACATCTGTGAATAAGGGATGAAATGGTAATGGTTCCCATGAGGCACAGCAACTCCTCTGGCTGTTCGACTTGTGATTTGTGCCGGGTCAAAAACAAGGCCATCAGATTCTACGTGTCGTCGACTGAGTGGCAAGGCATAAAGTTGTTTCAGAAGGCCATCAATATCCTCATCACTTTGATTGACTTGACTGTTAGTGTTGCTGTTGTTGGTTGTGTTCGTATAGCTATAGCTGTTGCCTTGATTATTATAGGATGGGGTCCATCTATCTACATCGCTGCTAGCACTGTTGTTATTGGTACGGCGATAAGTAGGCGTATTTGATTGACCACTTCTACCAGATAGGAAGGCTTCTGCTGCAGCCAATTCGCTGGCTGATAACTCACTCTTAGGAATGTAATGGTAATGGTTCCCATGAGGGACGATATAAGCATCACCAGTATCCTCAATGATATCAGAGGCATTAAAGATATAACCATCATCTGTGGTGTAGCGTCCCTGTGAACGTGCCAAGGCTACCGCACCATCGTTTGCTGAAGTTCCTCCTTCACGATACTGACTATGTTCTTGTTTTTGCCGATTGATTTCTTCTTTTGTACGGACATTATCCGCATGGGCTGCATCCTTAAGGTAAACATAGTATTTTCCATCTACCTTGATAACATAACCACCCTTGATTTCACTGACAATATCCTCGTCCTTGAGCTGGTAGTTTGGATCCTTCATCAGCAACTCTTCACTGATGATAGCGTCGTAAGGAACCTTGCCATTGTAATAATGATAGTGGTCGCCGTGTGAAGTGACATAGCCCTGGTCTGTTATCTTGATGACGATTTGTTCGGCATTGATACCTTCTTTTTTACTAACCTCATCAGGAGTCAGATTTTCCGTTTTTTGCGCAGCCTGTTTACCATCAACATAAGACACACGGTTATTTTCCTTGACTGTTCTGGCTTGATACAGTCCCAACTCGTAAGAACAAACACTTAAAATTAAAGCTGCCGCAGAACCAGCAAGGTATTTTTTGTTAATTTTCATCGAAACTCTCTTTCTTTTTGATATTCCTAGTTGCAATTCATTTCTAAATTGTAGAAACTCCTCTCTAATACTTAACTGGTTAATAGTTTACTCCTAAATTTGCAACTTGTCAAGAATTTTATGAACTGGTTAAGTATTTTTTATTCTCCACTACTTTTTCAAGATTGGACTTTCTATAAGAAAGATTTTTTTGAAAATTCTTTAAAAAAATCCCTGCAACTGGGTTGCAAGGACTTTTCGATTAATCAAAATTAACGTATTCTTTTTGAAGTTCAAGAACTTCTTCCATTGTTGAGCATTCTGTAAGGGCACGGTTTGCGTACTCTTCCATCTTAGCTGTATCGAGTTTCTTCATCAAGCTACGTGTACGAAGTACTGATGTTGCAGACATAGAGAACTCATCCAAGCCCATTCCGACAAGAAGCGGAACAGCTTGTTGGTCACCAGCCATCTCACCACACATACCAGCCCATTTACCTTCAGCGTGAGCTGCTTTGATAACGTTGTTAATCAAACGTAGGATTGATGGGTTGTATGGTTGGTAAAGGTATGAAACTTGTTCGTTCATACGGTCTGCTGCCATTGTGTATTGGATCAAGTCGTTTGTACCAATTGAGAAGAAGTCAACTTCTTTAGCAAATTGGTCTGCAAGCATTGCTGCTGCTGGGATTTCGATCATGATACCAACTTGGATATTATCCGCAACTGCAACACCTTCAGCAAGAAGATTTGCTTTTTCTTCGTCAAAGACTGCTTTCGCTGCACGGAATTCTTTCAAGAGCGCAACCATTGGGAACATGATACGCAATTGACCGTGAACAGACGCACGAAGAAGGGCACGGATTTGTGTACGGAACATAGCATCTCCAGTCTCAGATATAGAGATACGAAGTGCACGGAATCCAAGGAATGGGTTCATTTCGTGAGGCATATCGAAGTAAGGAAGTTCCTTATCTCCACCGATATCCATTGTACGAACGACAACAGGTTTACCGTTCATTCCTTCAAGTACAGCCTTGTAAGCTTCGTACTGCTCGTCTTCTGTTGGGAAGTCTTGAGAATCCATGTACAAGAACTCTGTACGGTAAAGACCAACAGCTTCAGCACCGTTGGCATTGACACCTTCAACGTCTTTTGGAGTACCGATATTAGCAGCCAATTCAAAGTGTTTACCATCAGCAGTCACTGTTTGAGCATCTTTCAAAAGTGCCCATTCAGCTTTTTGCTTCGCATAAGCTTCACCAGCAGCCTTGAATTCTGCCGCTTGCTCATCAGTTGGGTTGATAATCACTTCACCAGTGATACCGTTAACAGCAAGGATATCACCATCTTTAACAATTTCAGTGATGTTGTTTGTACCTAATACTGCCGCGATTTCAAGTGTACGCGCCATGATAGCTGAGTGGCTTGTACGTCCACCAATGTTGGTTACAAAAGCTTTTACAAAGTTTTTGTCCAATTGAGCTGTATCTGAAGGAGTCAAGTCATGCGCAATCACGATCACTTCTTCATTGATAGAAGCTGGGTTTGGCAATTTTTTACCAAGGAGATTTGCCAATACACGTTTTGTTACGTCGCGGATATCCGCTGCACGTTCTTGCATGTATGGGTTGTCTTCCATGCCTTCAAAGATAGTGATAAACATGTCTGTCACTTCTTTCAGACCTGCTTCTGCATTCACTTTCTTCGCACGGATTGTTTCCTTGATTTGACTGATCATTTCTGGGTCAGCAAGAACCATTAAGTGAGCGTCAAAAACTTGAGCTGCTTCTTCACCGAGCGTACCTACTGCTTTCTCACGAATAACAGAAAGCTCGTCTTGTGATGCTTTTAGAGCGGCATCAAGGCGAGCTTCTTCTGCGTTTGTATCTTCGACTGTAACAGTCTCAAATGACAAATCCGGTTGAACGAGTAGATATGCTTTTGCAACTGCAACACCGTCAGATGCTGCGATTCCTTTAAGCATTTCTGTCATTTTCCTTATGCCAATCCTTCTTTTTCCATAGTTTCAGTGATAGCAACGATTGCGTCGTCAGCATCTGCACCTTCAGCTGAAATTGTAACATCAGCACCTTGGCCAACACCAAGACTCATAACACCCATGATTGATTTAAGGTTTACTGATTTACCTTTGTACTCAAGAGTGATATCTGAAGCAAATTTGCTAGCTGTTTGAACCAACAATGTTGCTGGACGTGCGTGGATACCTGTTTCTGCCACTACGTGGAAATCTTTAGAAGCCATAGTTTGACTCTCCTTTAATTGTTTCTTATTTGGATTATATGTGATAACCCTTACAAGACTGTATTATATCACCTTCTAGATAATTTTTCAAGTATTTTATGGACTTTTACTGAAAATGAACTTGCTTCTTTTTCTATCATACAGGTACTATGGGAAATTTGGGCACTAATTATTAAAAGAATATTACCTTCAACAGTAGAGAATTTATCCAATTTGCTACTTAAAGTAAAATAAGTTTGTAGCCCCTAACAGTAAAAAGGTAGATATATCTAAGTGGTATAAGTAGAACTAAAACTTTGATTGATTCCATTCAAATAAAGTGTCCAACCAATCAAAAACGATATTATGGGCGAGTCTTAAATTATTGACTTGACAATGAGCATCTGCACCGCTTTCGGACTCAAAAACCTGAAGTTTAGTTTGCGGATTTTTAGATTTAAGCGCTTCATAAATTACCTTAGTTTGTCGTTGCAGCTCAGTACCTTCTCCCTTTCCCATTATAAACAGGCAAGGACATTGAATTTTTTGATAATCTACAATCTTTGCATAGTTAAATACATCATCAATAGCACTCTTAAAATCAGAAGTACCAAACTGCCATGCATACTTTTTAAGATTCAAATTTGCTGATTCATTCAAATTTCCAGCTAATTTTAAAATGGCATTTATTAACCAACTAGGTGCTTTCAAACTTGATCCAAATTCTTTTCTGAAAAGTTCTGCAACGTCGTAAATAGGGGTACTAGCAATCCAAGCATGAATTCTTGGATCCTTTTCAACAGCTTGTGCGGTAAAATATCCCCCTCCGCTGACACCATAAATGGCTAAATAATTTAGTTTAGGATTTCTATTTTCCAACCAGTCTATGCATAATGAAATTGGAATAGAGGCATCCACATCAAAGACCAGCCCTCTACTAGGATTGCTCCCTTGACCGGGAAGGTCAACCATTAAAACATTATAATTTCGTATCCATCCAGGATATCCTGCAAAGTAAAATAAATCTTCGCGATAAGTATCACCTCCACCAATCATGATTAGCGTTGGGCAATTATCGCCGCTATGCAGATAATACCCAGGCAAGTAAGAACCCTGATAGGGAATAGTTAATTTTTCAATCGGTGCACCTAGTGAATGAATTGCACTAGAAAACACCTTCTCCATTTGACGAACGGTCGATAAATACTCTTCAGAAAATGGATCGGTAAACTGGATTGCCGAGCGAAGTGAGTAGGTCTGTGCAAGATAATACTGCGCCTTTGTTTGTTCACTCAATCCTGAATTACTTGCTGCTTGTTCAAGATAGTTTACATGCGATAAAAATACATTTTTCCAGTCATCAGGCTTTGGTGAATTACCTAACTTTTGAGCAAGATAATACAGCTCTCCATGAGAGAAGCCAAAAACTTCACCGATTCCTAGCAACCAATTAAAGAAAAAATCCGTATCCCCATTCTTAAAAAATACGCGAGTAGATTGCCGCTTTAAAATAACCTTGTTTTCTTTCACCACGAACCTCCTGATTTGCGTTCTTTCATTTATTAATCCCATTTCCCTAACAACATTATACTATATATATCCACAATATATCCACAGTAAGTATAAGTTTCTAAAGTGAATAACTCTATTCTAATAGTTTTTGCATATTCAACATTTATCTAACTCATCTACTGTCTTTTATGTTTTTTAAATAGTCTACATACCTAAATATCGTAATCGCTATAAACTCTTTTCATAGCTTCATTTTTAAATTTATACCTATCTATAAGTTCTATGGTCACTACTAGTATACCACATAAATCGAATACTTCCCAAAAATTACAGTCATATACTCTCTATCAAGAATACGAAATTCATAATCTATTTGGATGAATGCAGTATAATCCAACATCTTCATTTTAGTTATCTTTTAAATATTTTAACACAAAATATAGGGACATCTTGTGCAGAGAATTTCTTTTTCATTAATATTACAGTTTCTGTTTTGTTAAAGCATTGTCTCAGCTAGACTTATTCCTGTTCTTACGATTTTTGCTATTTTCTTCGTTTTCCTTTCTGATAGCTTGCTGAAAATCTTCTATTTATATTGCCAATATACAGTATGTAGTTTTTTTATTTTGAGAAACTTTGACAGTTCAACGGAAATCAAAATTTATGTTTTCAAAAACACTATATCTTGTGTTTTGATTTCAAAACCGTAACTTTTTAGCACAAGATTTAGTTTAAAAAGTTTGACAAAGTTTTTTTTTCTGATATACTAAGAAAGTAATCTATTTTGAAAGAGGAGTTACGAAAATGGTAACCGTTTATTCTAAAAACAACTGTGTCCAATGTAAGATGACCAAGCGTTTCTTGGACAGCAACAATGTCGCTTATCGTGAGATCAATCTTGACGAGCAACCAGAGTACATCGATCAAGTTAAAGAGCTCGGTTTCAGCGCTGCTCCTGTTATCCAAACACCAACTGAAGTCTTTTCAGGCTTCCAACCAGGAAAACTGAAACAATTAGCATAATCTTAGTACATCATCCAGAAGAGATTGCTTCTAGGGCTAACTTAGAGGCCTTTCTTTTGTAATTAGATAAAGGAAATTTTATGGGATTAAAACATCTTGAGGACGTAACTTACTTCCGTCTCAATAACGAAATCAACCGTCCTGTCAATGGACAAATCATGCTTCATAAAGATAAGGAAGCCTTGGATGCCTTCTTTAAAGAAAATGTAGTTCCAAATACCATGGTTTTTGATTCAATTACTGATAAAATCAACTACCTCATTGAACACAACTACATTGAAACTGCATTTCTTAAGAAATACCGTCCAGAGTTTTTGGAAGAATTGCATCAATTTATCAAGGACCAAAACTTCCAATTCAAATCATTCATGGCTGCCTATAAGTTTTACAACCAGTATGCCTTGAAGACTAATGACGGTGAATATTATCTTGAAAGTATGGAAGACCGTGTCTTCTTTAACGCACTTTACTTTGCAGACGGGGATGAAGCGATTGCGACTGATATTGCCAATGAAATCATCCACCAACGCTACCAACCTGCTACTCCTTCCTTCTTGAATGCTGGTCGTGCTCGTCGTGGGGAGTTGGTATCTTGCTTCTTGATTCAAGTAACCGATGATATGAACTCTATCGGCCGTTCTATCAACTCAGCTCTCCAACTTTCACGTATCGGTGGTGGTGTGGGAATTTCCCTCAGCAACCTTCGTGAAGCTGGAGCTCCTATCAAAGGTTATGAAGGAGCAGCCTCTGGTGTCGTACCAGTTATGAAGCTTTTTGAAGACAGCTTCTCTTACTCAAACCAACTCGGGCAACGTCAAGGTGCTGGGGTTGTCTATCTCAACGTCTTTCACCCAGATATCATCGCTTTCCTTTCCACTAAGAAAGAAAATGCCGATGAAAAAGTTCGTGTTAAGACTCTTTCACTCGGTGTTGTAGTACCCGATAAGTTCTACGAATTGGCTCGTAAAAATGAAGAAATGTACCTCTTCAGCCCGTACTCTGTAGAACTTGAGTATGGTGTGCCATTCAACTACATCGATATCACAGAAAAATACGATGAATTAGTCGCAAATCCAAATATCCGCAAGACAAAAATCAAGGCGCGTGATTTGGAAACTGAAATCTCTAAATTGCAACAAGAATCTGGTTACCCTTATGTAGTCAACATTGATACGGCTAACCGTGCAAATCCTGTTGATGGAAAGATTATCATGAGTAACTTGTGTTCTGAGATTCTTCAAGTTCAAGAACCAAGCTTGATCAACGATGCTCAGGAATTCCTTCAAATGGGAACGGACGTTTCATGTAACCTTGGATCAACAAACGTGGTCAACATGATGGCTTCACCTGACTTTGGTCGTTCTATTCGCGCTATGGTTCGTGCCCTTACTTTCGTTACAGATAGTTCACACATCGTAGCTGTCCCTACTATCGACCACGGAAACAGTTTAGCTCACACCTTTGGTCTTGGTGCTATGGGGCTTCATAGTTACCTTGCCCAACAACTCATCGAATACGGATCTCCTGAGTCAATTGAATTTACAAGCATCTACTTTATGCTTATGAACTACTGGACCTTGGTTGAGTCAAACAATATCGCCCGCGAACGTGGTATCACCTTCCACAACTTTGAAAAATCAGACTATGCTAACGGAAGCTACTTCGACAAGTATGTAACTGGTGAATTTGTTCCAAAATCAGACCGTGTTAAAGAACTCTTCAAAGACGTCTTTATCCCAAGTGCTGCCGACTGGGCTGAACTTCGCGAAAAGGTTCAAGCAGATGGTCTTTACCACCAAAACCGTCTAGCTGTTGCCCCAAATGGTTCTATCAGTTACATCAACGATGTTTCTGCATCTATCCACCCGATTACGCAACGTATTGAAGAACGTCAAGAGAAGAAAATCGGTAAGATCTACTATCCTGCTGCAGGCTTGTCAACAGATACTATCCCTTACTACACTTCTGCTTACGATATGGATATGCGTAAGGTGATTGATGTTTACGCTGCTGCAACAGAGCACGTGGACCAAGGACTTTCACTCACCCTCTTCATGCGTAGTGATATTCCAAAAGGTCTTTACGAATGGAAGAAAGAAAATAAACAAACCACACGTGACTTGTCTATCCTTCGTAACTATGCCTTTAATAAGGGTATCAAGTCTATCTACTACGTCCGTACCTTTACAGACGACGGTGGGGAAGTCGGTGCAAACCAATGTGAAAGCTGTGTGATTTAATTGCAATCTGAGCCAACCAAATTCCCTCAGACTACTGATTAAAGGATTACACTAGAATAAACTTGGACAAGCATCTAAAATACTAGGAAAAATGAAAAGTCGGTCTTCCGACTTTTTGTGCGATACTCTTCTCAGACTATGATAAAATAGAGAAGATTCTATCATCGCATTATTATATACAGAAAGAGATTTCAAATGGAAACTTACTACAAAGCCATTAACTGGAATGCCATCGAAGATGTCATCGACAAATCAACTTGGGAAAAACTGACGGAGCAATTCTGGCTCGACACTCGTATCCCCTTGTCAAATGACCTTGATGACTGGAGAAAACTTTCAAACAAGGAAAAAGACTTAGTAGGAAAAGTCTTTGGTGGTTTGACACTTCTTGATACCATGCAATCTGAAACAGGGGTCCAGGCTCTTCGCGCAGACATCCGTACACCGCATGAGGAAGCTGTTTTCAACAACATCCAATTTATGGAATCTGTCCACGCTAAATCTTATTCATCAATCTTTTCTACCTTGAACACCAAGGCTGAGATTGAAGAAATTTTCGAATGGACTAACACCAACCCTTACCTACAAAGAAAAGCAGAAATTATCAATGAAATCTACCTCAATGGTAGCCCTCTTGAGAAGAAGGTTGCCAGTGTCTTCCTTGAAACTTTCCTCTTCTACTCTGGTTTCTTTACACCACTTTACTATCTCGGAAATAACAAACTTGCCAATGTTGCGGAAATCATCAAACTGATTATCCGTGATGAGTCTGTTCATGGAACCTACATTGGTTACAAGTTCCAACTTGGTTTTAATGAACTACCTGAAGAAGAGCAAGAAAAACTCAAAGAATGGATGTACGACTTGCTCTATACCCTCTATGAGAATGAAGAAGGTTACACTGAAAGTCTCTATGACGGTGTTGGTTGGACTGAAGAAGTTAAAACCTTCCTTCGCTACAATGCTAATAAGGCTCTGATGAATCTTGGACAAGATCCACTCTTCCCAGATTCGGCTGATGATGTCAATCCTATCGTCATGAACGGAATCTCAACTGGAACATCCAATCACGACTTCTTCTCCCAAGTCGGAAATGGTTACCTCCTTGGTGAAGTTGAAGCTATGCAAGACGAGGATTACAACTACGGTTTAGATTAAAAATAAGCTTTAATCCATACTTCTCACAGTTTGTTTAAACAGACTGTGAGATTTTTGTTTTTGTTTTATTTTGTTTTTTTCTATTTGATTGATTGAGCATTTTATGGTAAGATAATAATAGTAGAAATCGAGGTGATAAGGATGCTGAAGCAAGAAAAACTAGATAGTATTCTAGAAGCAGTAAACACAAAAGGCACTATTACTGTAAAAGAGATTATGGAGAGTCTTGATGTGTCAGATATGACAGCTCGCCGCTACTTACAAGAACTAGCAGATAAGGATTTGCTGGTCCGTGTGCATGGTGGGGCTGAAAAACTTCGTACAGGTTCTCTCTTAAACAACGAACGGTCAAACGTTGAAAAACAAGGCTTGCAGATTGCTGAAAAACAAGAAATCAGTCGTTTTGCTGGTCATTTGATTGACGAAGGAGAAACCATTTTTATTGGGCCAGGAACAACCTTAGAATGTTTTGCTCGTGAGCTCCCAATTGATAATATTCGTGTTGTAACAAACAGTCTTCCTGTTTTTCTCATTCTAAACGAACGAAAACTAACAGATTTGATCTTGATTGGCGGAAATTATCGCTCTATCACTGGTGCTTTTGTAGGGACACTCACCTTACAGGATTTGACCAATCTTCAGTTTTCTAAAGCTTTTGTAAGCTGTAATGGTATTAAGGATAAGGCAATTGCTACTTTCAGTGAAGAAGAGGGCGAGGTACAACGAATCGCCTTGAACAATGCCAATAAAAAATACTTACTGGCAGACCACAGCAAGTTTAATAAGTTTGATTTTTACACTTTCTACAATATCTCAGAGATTGATACTATCGTTTCAGATGCCAAACTGAGTCAGGAGACATTTGAAGATCTGTCGAAACAAACAACCATTCTTTTATCAAAACCATAAAAATTCCCCTGCCTTTTGGTGGGGAATTTTTGTTGAATTTTAATCAATAAGCTGTGTCTCAGCTAGTTTCTTGTACCAGTGAGCCGATTTCTTTGGATAGCGCTCCTGGGTCTCAAAATCAACATAGAAGAGGCCGTAACGCTTTTCATAGCCATTTGACCAAGAAAAGACATCCATCAGCGACCAGATAAAGTAGCCTTTGACATTGGCTCCATCAGAGATTGCATCTGCAATCACTTTCATATGTTTCTTAACATAATCAATCCGCCCATCATCGTAAACAGTGTTATCGACGAACTCATCTTTATAACCAAGTCCATTTTCAGTGATGTAAATCTTCTTGTAGTTAGGATAATCTTTCTTCACGCGCATAATTTGATCATACAAACCTTGAGGATAGATAATCCAGTCCCAATCCGTACGTGGCACATAATCTGGAGCTACACGGCGTCCGACTCCCTTAATCTGATATTTAGAGCTTCCTTTTTCACCCTTACCATTGTGGATGATTTCCGTCTCTCCGTCAAAAGCTTGCATCCAATCACTCATATAGTAGTTAATACCGAGGAAGTCGTTCAAATCTTTTGCAGCTTCTAGGACTGCGAAGTCTTCTTCACGTAAATCTAAGCTTCCGCCATTGACTGCTAAGATATGGTTGACACCTTCCATTGTTTCTTCGGAATATCGTCCTAGATAAGTCGCATCCAGAATAAATTTATTGTGAATGATATCTTCTAACTCAGCTGCACGAACATCTGCTGGATTATCTGGATCCAGAGGATACTTAGTAGGCAGTGCATGAACCACACCAATTTCACCCTTATATCCCTTATCCTTGAAAAGTTTTACTGCACGCGCATGCGACACCATCATATTGTGATGAGATTGGAAGACTTTGGCAAGGTCGTACTGAATACCTGGAGGGAATTTCCCAACCAAATACTGGCCATCCCCTATCGGCCCAATTTCATTAAAGGTTGTCCAAAAGTTAACTTCAGGAAATTCTTCAAAACAGAAGGCTGCATAATCCACAAAGTGATTAATGTTTTCTCTATTCAGGAAATCTCCGTTTGAATGAAGTGCTTCTGGCGTGTCAAAGTGATGAAGAGTCACGAAGGGCTCAACATGCCGTTTGTGGCACTCTGCAAATAGATTATGATAGAACTCAACACCCTTGTCATTAACCTTCCCATAACCCGTTGGAAAGATACGTGACCAAGCGATTGAAATACGGATACCATTTACACCATACTCTTCTGCAAGTTTGAGGTCAACTGGGTATTTGTGATAGAAATCACTGGCTGGTTCAGCAGTGTACCAGTAGTTATCTTTGAGGTATTTGTCCCAGGCGACTGGCCCTTTACCATCAGTATGTGTAGCACCTTCTGCTTGGTAGGCTGCTGTTGCCCCGCCAAAAATAAAGTCTTTTGGAAGTGTTTTTGTCATTTGATTCACCTTTCAAGAAATAGAAATGAGATGGGGGTATAGTTGGGAGGAGTTCCTCCATCTCACTTCTTCGCTATTTACATTTTATTCTTCGAACTGCGCTTGAACAAAGGCAAGAGCGCCTTTTCCATCGCGAGTCAATTTAATGTATTGGCCACCTTCTGTCTTAGCAAGTTTGATACCAAGTTTGTCGGTTTCGGCCTTCATGTCTTCAAAGTTTGAAGCAACTTGAGGAGCAAGGATAACCAGATCAAACTCAGGCAACATTTCACGGTGAGCACCATAGCCACCAGCTGCTGCTTTAACAAGAACTTTGTATTCTGCTGCTGCTTTGTTTAGAGCATTTGCAAGGAGACCACTTGTACCTCCTCCTGCACAGAGAACGAGAACATTTGTTTCTTCTGTGATTGTGTTTTGTGCTGCTTCTACACCTGCTTTTTCAAGAATAGCATCTGCTTTGGCAGTATTGAAGTTTGCTGCTACTTTTTCTTTCAATTCATCATTGGCTTTACCAGAACGCTCTTCTTCTAGAATTTGTTCATCATAAACCTTGAGGAATGGATAGTAAATGGCTACGTCAACAAGGATTAACAAAGCAGCAAGTACAAATGACAAGAATTGGAAGTTTGTACCGAGAACAATACCGAGCGGACCTGGTGTTGTCCAAGGAAGGTTGGCAGTAAATGAGTTCATGCCAAGCGTCTCAATAAAGAATTTAAAGATCCATACGTTAGCAATTGGCGCAAAGATAAATGGAATAAAGAAAATCGGGTTCAAAACAAGTGGTGCACCAAACAAGATTGGTTCGTTTACTCCAAAGAATGTTGGTACTACTGACGCGCGTCCGATTGCACGATTTCGTTTCGATTTGGTCAACCACATGAACATGAATGGAACAACCAGTGTCGCACCCGTACCACCCATGGTAACGATAAACATTTGTGTACCAGAAGTAAGAATCTTGTCAGCGTGCATACCTTGTTGGAGAAGGTTCAAGTTGACCTCAGCATTTGCATAGGTAATAGCTGCGATTGCTGGTTCAACGATAGATGGACCATGGATACCAACAAACCAGAAGAAGGCAAAGGCCCCAAAGATAATCGTAATACCTAGATAACCATCAGCGGCAGAGAATAATGGTGCAAAGAATTTACCGATTGATTCTGCTACGCTTACACCAACAAAATGACGAGCTAGTAAATCAAGAGCATAAAGAGAAACCACTGATAGAGTGAATGGAATCACATCTTTAAAGACTTGTGAGATATTTGGTGGAACTTCGTCAGGCATACGAATAGTGACGTTGTTCTTAACACAAACCTTATAGATGGCTACAGTAACAAAGGCAGCAAGGAAGGCTGAAAGCAAACCTTTTGTCCCCAAGAATCCAGTAGCTAGGCCATTTTCGATAGGATCAGCTGCCAACATCAACAAACCAACAATTGCTGCCAACAATGTTGACATATAGTTGATTTGATTGGTTTTCTCCATGCTACGGTTTACTGAGTCGGTCAATGACTTAGCTGTTGTACCAGCTACCAAGAGAGCTAGGATCCCCATTGAATAGCTATAAGGTTTCATTAGGAGATTAACAACATCATCAGACCATTTAAAACCCCATGAGTTAGGAACAAAGGCAATCAAGATAAAGATACTTGAGAAGAGAATAACTGGCATCCCTGCAATGAAACCATCACGAATAGCACGAAGGTAGATATTACGAGACAGTTTTTCAAAGAAAGGCTTTCCTTTCTCGATAAAAGCAATTAGTTTGTTCATTACTTAACTCCTCTCTTGTAAAGTTCGATTAAATGGTGCATCAAATCTTTGAGCAAGATAGTTGTCATCAAGTGATCCTGACCATGCATCATGGTCACACTATAAGCCAAATCCTCACCAGCTGCCTCCTTAGTCAAAAGGCTTGTTTGCGCGTGATGTGCTTCAGCAATGCAAGAACCAGCTTCCTCAACTAAGCTATCCGCTTTCGCGAAATCACCAGCTTCAGCGGCCTTCAAGGCTTCCAATAGTTTTGAACGAGCATCGCCAGCATAGGCTACGATTTCAAAACCTAACAATGTTACTTCTTCTCTATTCATGATAGAATTCTCCTTATGTATTTTTAATTAAATTTTTATGACAATAAACGTTGGATATGTAGAACTAGATAAACTCGTTCACTTTTATACAAATCAAGACCCGTATGTTGCGTAATCACATCATAGATCTTGGAACCAATCTCGAACGCTTTTGGATAGGATTGTTTAATATGATCTTCCATATCCAGAAGTGATTGGTTATCATCTCTAGATCTGTCTAAATAATCCAAGAAATAATTCAAATGAATCATAAAACGATCATAGAAATGATTATTCTCTTTGGTTCGTTGAATTGCATAACCCTTTAGCACTTCTTCGACATTCCTGAGAATTTCTTTCCTCTTATCAATCGACTCAACCACTTGAACTTCATGCTCCCCTTCGGCATTGATGAAATGATAAGCGATCCGAATAATTTCATCCTCAGGGAAATGATCTGTCAACTTCTGACGATAGATTTCAAAGGCTTCCTTTGCGATTTGAAAAGCGACAGGATACTTAGTGGAAATATCTGGCAGATTACTATCCTTGTACCTTCCTTGTGCTAGAGCTTGGTAAGAGCAGTAAATATGATCTGTCAAGGTTACGTAGAGATACTCTTGAATCGGATAATGATATTTCTTTGATAGCTTATCAATAATCTCATAGGTCACTGTGATAAAATCAAGCGGAACATCTTTGAGCAGAGCCATAAAGTTTTCTCTTGACTCCTCGGTCTTCATCCGAAAGATTTTCTCAACCTGATTTTCAGCAATTAAGTCCCCTTTCTTCTTTCCAAATGTAATCCCCTTACCAATTACAATCACTTCTTCTCCTTTGTCATTTCTGACAAGTGAGACGTTGTGATTCATTGGGTTTAGAATTCGATACATGGCAACCTCCTTTTATCTCTTAAAGGTATATGAGTATAAAAAATGACCACAAATGAACTAGAAAATCAGCCGATTTCTAATTCACCTGTGATCATGCCTAATATTACTTAGTAACACTCACCTTGTATTAACTTGTGATTTAAGTATAGCACAAGTAAGTTTTTTTGTAAACCTTTACATTCAACTTTTTTTAAATTTTTTTAGATCAATGTTCCTAAGATTAGGGGGGAAAACTTATACACGTTCAGTCCATGAAGTCGCTGTGGTTTGGAGAACTTTGTTCAGTTCATCAATGTTCTCAAATCCAGTTGTGCGAAGCCATTCACGAGCTGCTGCCTCACCGTCTTTGATGTAGGCTTCAACTGATCCAGCCCAAGTTGCACGTCCACAAAGAACTCCATTGAAGTTTGCACCTGATTCGTGGGCAAAGACAAGGGTTTCTTGGAAGAGTTTGGCTGATACACCCGCACTCAAGTAGATGTAAGGAAGGTTAGTCGCTTCATCTTGTGCTTTAAAGAAGGCTGCAGCTTCTTCGCGTGTATACACGATTTCACCATCGCCAAATCCTTCAACGTATTTGACGTTGACTGGAACTTCCACTTTCAAGACGTCGATGTTGAAGCGTGAGTCTGAGAAGACCTTCATGGCACCGATAACCTTGTGTGGTTTCACTTTGGCGTATTCTGCAGAACCTGCGTCAGCGATTTTTTCATCGTAAGCGAGGATTTCAAGGAAAAACGGAATGTCTTCCGCCACACACTCAGAACCGATGCGTTCGATGTAAGCTTGTTTTTGTTGGTTGAGTTCGTCAGAGCTGTCTACATCATAGTAAAGCAAGAATTTGACAGCATCTGCACCTTGTTCTTTGATGCGTTTGGCAGACCAAACATCCAAACAGTCAGGCAAGCGTTTGGTGCTTGTTGTGTCGTAGCCAGTTTTCTCATAAGCTAGGAGAAGACCAGCATTTGGATCAAGCGCTTTTGTAGCCGGAAGTCCATACTCTGGGTCTAGAAGCATAGAGGATGCGTATTTAGTCAATTCATCCGCTACCAAGACTTTAAGTTCTTCCATTTGAGCCACTGTTGGTTCCTCTGTTTGGTATTGAGCCATGAGGCGTTTTAAAGCACCACGTTGGTCAAAGGCAAGAGCTGAGATAATGCCATTTTCATCTGAAAGTTTTTCTAAGCGTGCACGTTTTTGTTCTGTTAAAGCCATTTTATACCTCTTTTACTATTAATTGATCATATAAAGCTTGATAGTTGGCCATATTGACATGACCTGTCATCTTTTCTTGAGCGTTAAGCATACCAAGGACATTGGCCTTGATGAGGAGTTCTGCATCCGATTCCTTATGAAGAAGTCCTGATGAAATTCCTGCCACAGTAGAATCTCCAGACCCGACAGGATTGACTACCTGAATTCTTGGAATATCTACTTTATAGAAAGTGTCACCATGTTTTGCAAAAGCGCCATTTGCACCAAGTGAAACAATTATCCACTCAATCCCTGCAAATAGAGGCTCTTGTAGAACTTCTTTTAATTCATCCAAATCCTCAGAAACTTCTTTTCCAAGAAGCTGAGACAATTCTTCGTTATTTGGTTTGATTACTGTTGGTTTGTGGGGTGATTCAAGAACTGCCTGAAGGGCAGCACCTGAGCAGTCTAGAACAACTGGTTTGCCTGCGCGATTAGCAAGTTCTACTAAGCTTGCATAGTAGTCAACTGGAAGACCTGCTGGAAGACTACCTGAGATGGCTACTACTTCTACAGTGTCAAGAAGATTTTCGAAATGAGCCAAGAAATCTTGCCCTTCTTGTTCAAGAACTTCGGGACCTTTTTCAAGGATTTCTGTTTGGTTTTCACCGTGTAGAATAGCGATACAGTTACGAGTCTCTCCTTGAATGGAGAAGAAACGTTTCGTTACGTTATTGTCGATATGTTCTACTAAAAACTCACCAAGTTTACCACCGACCAAACCAGTAGCAACAACAGAATCACCAAATTCTGAAAGAACTCGTGTAACATTGAGCCCTTTACCACCAGCTGTCTTGGTCACGTCCACCACACGGTTGACAGTGTCAATTTTCAATTCATCCAAAGGATAAGAAATATCAATGGATGGATTCATTGTGACTGTTAAAATCATGCGTCACCTCTTAGTCGTGGTATTCACCGCGATCCCATTTTTCAAGGAATTCTGTAAAGAAGTTTGCATCTGCTTGATGAGCATTGTGAGTTTCAACGTGCTCAATTTTCGCAATCAATTTTTTGTTTTCTTCTGATGGTTTGTATTCAGCTTTGATGAAAGCTTCAATGATATCGCACATGAGCAATTCACCAGTGATTTTACCACCAAAACCAATAACGTTGGCATTCAATTGTTCTTTTGCATAAAGAGCTGTTGTCATATCACGAACCAAGGCAGAACGAACTCCTGGAACTTTATTTACAGCGTTGTTGATACCAACACCAGTACCACAGATACATACCCCAAGATCAGCTTGACCGCTTGTAACGGCTTCACCAACTTTTTTACCAAAGATTGGGTAGTGAGTACGTGTGTGGTCATATGTACCAAAGTCGATGACTTCATATCCTTTTGATTTCAAAAATTCTGAAACCGCCATTTTTTCATCTGTTACGATGTGGTCACATCCAATTGCAATTCTCATTAGTTATTCCCTCCGATTAATTATATAAATCTAATATCATTTATCCTTACTCAAGAAAAATCAAGATTAGCTTAGGAAGCGAGCTGCAAGCATAACTGAAGTTAGCTAAAGTGAGCTGACGACAGATTATCTTGATTTTTGAAGAGTATTAGCACATTTTGTTCAACATGTCGACCCTGATTTGGTGACGACCACCGTCATATTTGCCGTTAACAAATCCTTTAGCAATATTTTTAGCCAATTCATCACCAACAAGTTGTGCACCCATAGTGATCATACGTGAGTTGTTGTGTCCACGAGTCATATAAGCTGAACGTTCATCTGAAACTTCTGCAGCAACCATTCCTTTAATTTTAGTTGCGACCATAAATGGACCAGCACCATAAGCATCAATCACGATACCAAGATTTTGTTCTTCTTTGTTTACTTCTGCAGCAACAGCAAGAGTCACATCAACAAAGTCTTGACCTTCAGCTGTAACATCCACAACGTGGAAGTTTTCTTTTTCCAAGAAGTCTTTCACAACTTCTTTCAATCTCAAACCTGCAGCATCTGCACCGATAACAATAGACATATTGTATACTCCTTTTTATTTTTCTAGGCTAGTAAAGACTTTTATAGTTAGCAGTTTACCTACAAAAGATTTTCTAGCAGTTTATTGACAAATTTGATTGAATGAGATGAATATCACCTTATCCAAGTCCAGGAAATCAAGTTCCTAGAAACAAACTTTCTCCTCGAAAGAGAATATAACAAGTGATTATTTGTTTGTTGCAAACATCATTTGTTGCTTACAAAACATAATATACTCCTATTTTTATAAAAAGTCAACAGTAAATGTTTGTTTTTTTGTGGTTTTTTAACTAAAATATTTCAATATCAAAGCCAATCTGATCTACTTGACCAGGTTCTAGGAGACGAACATTCTTCTTATCTTCTAAATGATCTCCTTCTTCAAGAGATGTTGACAAGCCAGACCATGGTTCAAAGGCAATGAAAGGTCCCTTATTCAAAGTTGACCAGATGATGAGATTTGAAAACTCTTGGAAATGTACTTTTAATCCCTTCTCATGTTTATGAGAACGAAGGGCAATTGTTCTGGATTGCAACTCATCCAAAGTCACTGCATCTGTGCTAAACAAATCATAGCTAAGGTCTAATTCTTTTTGCCCATCCAACCATGGACTTCTATCTTGGAAGTCTAACATTCCTGTTTCTGGGAAAGGACGGGGAACAGAGCAAGTCTCTTCTTTCTCAAACTCTAAATAGTAATCTTCATAAGTTTCGCCATCTAGCAGAGGACAATTAAATCCTGGATGTCCTCCTATAAAGAATGGCATTACTTTATTAGTTTCTCTATTGAAAACTTTGTATTGAGTACGGACAGTCTTGCCATTCACTAGATAAGTGATTTCAAGGCGGAAATGATAAGGGTAGTTCTGATAAGTATTCTCATCATCTTCAATAGCAAAGGTTACGCTGTTTTCTGTTTGTTCAACTAATTCAAATTCTTTTTTACGGACCAAACCATGACGAGGAATCTTTCCTTTCGTCTCCGTTCCATCTGCGTGACTGTAGAAGGCTGTATCTTCTCTTAAAGAGCCACAGATTGGGAAAAGTACTGGAGCTTGTCCACTCCAGTAAGTGGCATCTCCTTGCCACAGATACTCAATGCCTTCTCGATCCTTGATCGACGACAAGGCGCCACCTAAGGTTTTAAACTGGACCGTTAACTGGTCTGATTTGATTTCAATTACCATAATATTCTCCAACTATTTTTAGATCTTTATATAAAAAACTAGGTTGCCACTCCCAATGTAGGAAATTAACAACCTAGTTTTCACAATTTACATTTTATAGGAGCGAATTATTTAGCATTTGCTGCGTATTCTTCGTTACGTTTGATCATTTGTTTTCTATACCAAGCAAAGATACCTACATAGAATACAAGGAAGACTGCTGCACCAAGGATTGCTTTGATATCACCTGTTGTAGCATTACCGATTGCCCAACCAAATAGTTTTTCAATTGGTCCTTCAAGAGTTGAGTGAGTAATCAATTGAGATTGGTTCACACCTTCTGGGAAGGCACCTACACCTTTAGCAAGTTCTGTTGCGAATGGTGCGATAAGAGTACCAGAAAGAAGGAAGAGAGGCAACAAGAGTGTTCCGAAGATAATCATACGGAGCAATTTACCACGTGTAACAACCAAGAGAGCTGGAGTCACACCCATGGCGATGATACCTGCAAGTGGCAAGATACCATTTCCTACGTTTGAAAGAAGCACAGCTTCTACTAGCATGATTGGTGCAAGTACGTTGGCACAAGCCCAGATTTCAGCACGACCAGCGATGAAAGGCCAGTCAAGACCGATGTTGAATTTACGTCCTTGAAGACGTTTAGTAGCAACGTTTGTAATACCTTGTGAAAGTGGTTCTACAGCTGCGATGAACCAAGATCCGATAAGTGAGAAGAGCTCCAAGCAGACACCGGCAGTCAAACCAAGGCTCAACCAACCTTTAATAACAAGTTCCCAAGATGCTGCTTCTTCTACTCCAGCAACTGGATGTGGAGTTCCCATCAAACCGATAACAATACCAAGGATGAATCCGATGAAGAATTTAGATCCCCAGAAACCGATTTTTTTGTTCAATTTTGCAGCGTCAAAGTCATATTTATCAAGACCAGGCAATATTTTATCAAAGATCTTATCCAAGACCATGATAACTGGGTTCATCATGTAGTTCATGTGAGTTGAAGTCATTGGTGATGAACTTGGTGCGTTAAGAAGATCGTCGAATGTTGGTTTCATCAGGTCAGAGTTGATGATTTTCAAAATACCAACAAGGACAACTGCTGCAGTTGCGATAAAGAGTGAAACCCCTTGGCTTACACCGTTGTTGTCTGCATACCATTTGATCAAAAGACCAGTGATTGACAAGTGCCAGATATCGAAGATATCGACGTCAAGTGTATCTGTTTTCTTCATTGCAAGCATCACAACGTTGACAATCAACATTACAAGCAAGAAGTAAAGTGTCCAAGCAGATCCCCAAGTGATCGTAGCAAGCGGTGCCCAACCAACATCAGTGATGTTCAATTGGATACCAGTGTTTTCAACGAACTTCGCAAGGGATGCTGAGAAAGCTCCGTTGAGCATACCGATGATAGCACCGATACCTGTAAGGGCGATGGCAAGTTTGATACCGCCTTCAAGCGCTTTGGAGAATTTCACTCCAAAAAGTAGGGCCAAAACTGTCAAAATGATCAGCATGATGATAGGGCCACCCATAGCCAAGATAGGTTTGAAGATATCGTTGGCCAGATTGATAATGACATCCATAATAGTTCCTCCCGTTTTTCTAAGTTATATGAATGTTAACAAGATAAAGAATAAATTAGCTTAGTCCATGTTCTTTGATAGCTGCTTCAATATTGTCAAATACTGGAGCACTCATCGCTGGAATACGGAACAAGATTGGTCCAGCTTCAATTACTGGAATACCTGGTTCAAAACCAAGGTCAGTTGCAGCGATTGGTGTGAAGATATCGTAGCCCTTGATAAGGTCTTCATTTACATCTTTCACCATGACTGCATCACAGTGAACATCATAACCACGGTTTGAAAGTTCTTCTTCTAGAGCACTTTTAATTTGGTGACTTGAGTTAACACCTGCACCGCAGGCAGCAAGAATTTTAATCATTTGGATTTCCTCCGATTTTATATTTAAATTGACAAGATTAAGCTGTTGCTTCAGCAATGTAAGCATAAAGTTTTTCTGGTTCGGAAATTTTTGATAAATCTTCCAGATGTCCATTTCCTGTGAAAAAGTCCATCAACTGAGCCAGAATATTTGTTTGACTTGAACTTGAGTTGTTAATGATAAAGAAGAGTAGGGATACTTCTACTTCCTTATCAGGAGCTATCATATTGTGAAAAGTTACTGGTTTTTCTAATCGAACAACCACCACTTTCTCAGCTAGATTATGAACAATATCTGTATGAGGAATCGCTACATTTGGCAAGTCCTTTCCTAGAAATTCCATATCTAAACCAGTTGGAAATGACTTTTCACGCGTGATCAAGGCTTCACGATAGGTTGGAGTGACAATTTCTCGTTCTTCCAACAAGCTTGCTACCTGATCAAAGAGTTGTTCTTGATTATCCGCCTCTAAGCAAAACACCAGGTTTTTGTCAAAGAAATGATCTAATCCCATAACATTTTCCCTTCTTTCAATTATCTTTTATGCTATAAGTATAACACTATATGAAATCGTTGTCAATAATTTTTGTTTTATTTTGTTCATTTTTTTGTAATTTTTGTTTCATTTAAAGAATACAATCAATATCAAACATTCTTGTTATAAAATCCACAAAAAAAGAAGGCCCAAGCCTTCTTCTCTTCCTTACTTAATAGTAGATAAAATCTCTTCTAACTTATGGTAGTCTTTTACACTATCAATTTCATAAATGCTATTTCCTTCTAATTCTTCGACATAGACATCCAATTCTTTGATATTATCCTTAACCATGTTGTCCCAGTAGAGATCAACAAATTCACCACTTTCGTAAGCTTTGTCAATAAAGCCAACAATCTTCTCAGCAGTTGGTGCATCCCAGAATGAAACTCCGCTCAGAATGCGACCAGCCTTGCTGTCAACAATAATGTCTTGAACCTTGTAATCATCACCGTAAACCAAGAACCACTCGTTCGTACAGTCTTCACGATAAACGCTAAAATAGGTAGAACGTTTAAGATCGTTTCGAAACATATTTTTGAAAAGATAGTTATCTGCATCGATGACGTAGCTATTTGCCAAATCTTCTTTTACTAGATAAAGTGAGTAAAAGTTATTGTAATCAGCATACTTGTCGTTAAAGACTAAACGAACACCATATTTTTCTTTTAGGTAGTCAAATTGTTCCTTGAGGTAACCGACAACGATGATAATCTCATCAATTCCTCTCTCTTTCAAAAACTCGATTTGGTATTCTACCAAGGGTTTTTGATTAACCTTAACCAAAGCTTTTGGGGTATTTTCAGTCATAGGGCGCAGACGAGTTCCTAAGCCCGCTGCTAAAATAATCGCTTTCACACGAATCTCCTTTATTCTTTAATAATAATATAAACACCAGCCATAACAATAAGTGAAGTGATGATTGTCAGCATATCTAGCGGTGCACCCAAGAAAATAACTGCAAATAAGACAGTCCAAACTACATAGCTCACATTCAAACCTGTTGCTTTCGCAGGTTGCAAACGATTAATAGCGATATAATAAGCTAAGTAGGAAATCATATCAAAGGCCGCAAAGACAAGCAAGAGGCCGAGTAATTGCCCATCTGCTACTTCTGCAAATGAATGGTGAGAAAAGAGCACAATCACAAGATAGGACAAGAATGAGGTTACTTGTCGGATTAACAAGGCTTCAATTTCACTTAAATCACTTTCCATAGCATAGGAGCTGAGAACACTTTCACTCCCCCAGGCAATGGCACAGATAAGGGCACAAAGAATCCCAATGTAAAACGAGTTAACTTGTTCAACCTTGTAGGTTTGAGCAATAATCGCTGCAATAATCAAGAAAACACCAAATACTGTATTCTTTGAAACCTTGTGTTTCAAAATGAAGAAGGCAAGCAAAACTGAAATTGCTGGGTAAATAGCCGATACAGATGAAGCTAGAGAACTACCAATATATTTAACTGCATAAAGATTGGCCTGCATACCTATAGGTCCTGCTAGCAAAGCACCGATTATAACACTCACATTTCGAATATTTAAGAAAATCGAGAGGCGAACTTTTCCTTCTTTTACCAAAAGAAAAGCTAACAAGATAAAGATACTCAAGAAATCATGAGCGGCAGCCACCACAAAAGGCGAAAGATTTGTAAAAATTGAAAAGATATAAGCACTAATCGTTAGACCTAATCCCCAGAAGATACCTGAGAGCAGACCAAAAGAAACGCCATTTTTATTCTTCATCCTAACCTCCATAATAAGTCAAACCTTCGACAGCTCTTTGGTAACGATTGACACCGTAATCTCCAAAATCAGCCCCTTGAGCTTCTTTGTACACTGTCCACAAACTCCAAATGGTATCTTGCAAGATTTTATAGATACGAATCTTCTCACGTGATACAGGCGTTTTGTCACTTTCATAGTAGGAAAGGAAATCATCTTCCTCTTGCTTTGTAAATTCAGACTCTAAGAAAAGAGCTGCCAAATCCCACATCGGGTCATTCATAGAAGAGTATTCCCAGTCAATCAAATACAAACGACCTTGTGGTGACTCGATAAAGTTTTCTGGTACCAAATCGATATGACAGGACTTTCTATCAACACCCAAATCAGCCAATCTCTTTTCTAGTGAAAATACATCTTTTCTAACAGCTTCATAATTTTCATAAGGAATAGCTCCCTCAATCAAGGATTCATATTTTCTGATTTCCTCAAATGGAGCAAACTCTCCTCTTAATTCTTTCCCTGAAGCATGGATGGTTTGTAAAATTGGTGCAATCTTTTCAAACTTGGACTTAATAGATGTCGAATCTAGAGTTACTGCTGATTCGATGTACTCATTTACTTTGATCCCTGACTCAATATCAAAAAGGTAATTTTTGACATCTAAATCTAAATCCTCTAAAAGTTCAAGATTGTACTTTTCATTTTGACGATTGATGAGTTTTTCAGTCCCTTTACCAAAAAATTTCACAATATACTGTTTGTTGGTTGTTTTGACCAAATAGTTTTGGTTGGTCATGCCTCCCAGCTGTTCAACACTGAGTACTTCCTCTTCATTAGATAGTAAAGAAGAAATTTTTTCTTTGATGAGTTTCTCCACAATTAACCTCCATCTTCTACACTTCCCACTTAAATACTGTTTTGAAAGCAGTATTAAGGTCTGTAGCAAAGACACGGTGAATGTCCTTGATTTCTCTCACAGGCTCTTCAACATAAAGGATATTCTTCAGACGATTCGCAAACTTTTTGACTTCCATCATTTGAATAGCCTTCTCAAAATCGACGCGTCCTGAGCGAGACGAGCCTACTAATAACAATCCTTTTTCCAAAGCATCTCGTGTATTGATATTAACCTTGTATTCACTCACTCCCATCATGAGAATCGTTCCCTGTGGACGAATATAGCGAATCAGGTCATTGATAGCTGGTCCTGTACCATCACCACCGCAACACTCAAATCCATGATCAAAGGTCAAATCCTCTGGGATATTATCCGTGATATAGCACTCTTTTGCAAAAGAGAAGAGCTCCAGTTTTTCCCAATGGCGACCAATCACGATAATCTCTGCTTCTGGTAGAGTGTAATTGATAATATTTGCAACCACAAAGGCCAAACTACCATCTCCGATAACAGCGATGCGCGCTCTCTTGCTATGAGCAAGATGCAGGAAGCGATCCATAGCATGCATGCCAACACTGACAAACTCAGTTATGGCTGCAACTGTGTCCTCAATGTCATTATAAGACACAACACGATCTTTTGGAAGAGAGACAAATTCTCGCATAAAGCCGTCATAGCCACTAGATAGGAAGTAGGTCCCTGTCATGTAGTTCTCGTAGAACTCCTTGTCACTCTGCATAGGCGGTTGATTGGGAATCATAACTACCTTTTGACCAACTTCATAAGTACCAGTTGGATCTGAGATAACAGTTCCACAAGACTCGTGAATCATGGCCATAGGAAGCTTTTTAGCCAATATCTTTGGATCGCGTTTCCCTTGATAGTAACGTTGATCCGCATGACAAACCGCCATATAATTTGGACGAATAAGGATATGATTCTCCTGATCAATGTCTTCTTCTTGATATTTTACATTGATAAACTTTGGTTTGGTCAGTTGATAAATTTGATTAATCATAGCCTTAGTCTTTCTCAATCATGCTTTTCGCGATTTTCAAGTCTGTCACAGTTGTGATTTTAAGATTTGAATATTCCCCTTTAGCTAGGGCAACGTCTTTTCCTTTGATAACAAAAATCTTACATGCATCCGTCAGGATTTCCTTTTCTTGGTCAGATAGGGAACCATACAAATCCATGAAATCCTTGCAGCGGAATGTCTGAGGTGTTTGACCTTGATAGAGGTGAGCACGATTTGGAATATCCGTGATAAACTGACCATTAGTACTTTCAACAATGGTATCAACTGCTTCTACTACTGTGTCAACCGCATCATGATTTTGCGCCAGTTTGATATTGTCCTGAATCATGCGAAGTGTGATAAAAGGACGAACAGAGTCGTGGGTAATCACAATATCTTCTGGAGTGATTGGACGATAGGCATCAATAGCTTCTATAATCTTCTCGATACTGGTATTGCGATCAGCACCACCCTTTGTAATGATGATACGATCCTTGTGGAGAGAAAGATACTTGTCAACTAGGTCCTCAGCGTGTGACACCCAGTCTCCATGAACTCCAACTACAATTTTTTCAATACTTGGTTCCAAAACAAATTTTTCAATTGTGTGGATCAAAATAGGTCGATCACCCAGCTCCAAGAATTGTTTTGGTAAATTACTGATTCCCATGCGTGTGCCAGTTCCTCCGGCTAGGATTCCTGCATAGATCATTTATATTCTCCTTTAGTTTATTCTAAAAAACTCATTACCATCTATTATATCACAATCTGCCTCCATCATGAAGAAAAGACAGAGCGTCATTTAGTCTAATCAACACACCATTTAAGCTAAAAAGTGAACAATGTCTTACTAAATCTGGAAAGAACATAACAAATTAAGAAATATAATTAGGTTATCCTCTATATTCTCTGTTTAACGTTCGGTTAACATAGAGTTCTTTAGAATATAACACAAACCTTAAAAAAAGCTTAAACAAAATTATTTGTTTAGCAAAGAATACTAGGTGTGCATAGTAAATTTCTTAAAAGTTGTTTGAGGGATTCATTATTAAAGCTCATATATCTCATGAATTAAACAAATAATAGACTTTTCCACCTAAAATTGTTAAAATAAAAAGGAAAATAATAGAAAAAGGAAACTATAAACCGCCATGATGAACATGCAAAACATGATGCGCCAAGCACAAAAACTTCAAAAACAAATGGAACAAAGTCAAGCAGAACTCGCTGCCATGGAATTTGTTGGAAAATCTGCTCAAGACCTTGTCCAAGCAACTCTGACTGGAGACAAAAAAGTTGTCAGCATTGACTTCAACCCAGCAGTTGTAGATCCAGAAGATCTCGAAACCCTTTCTGACATGACTGCGCAAGCGATTAACGCAGCACTTGAACAAATTGATGAAACGACTAAGAAGAAACTAGGAGCTTTCGCTGGAAAATTGCCGTTCTGATCCACAAAAAAAGAGAAACATCTGTTTCTCTTTTTTTTTTCTTAGAAATCAAAGAATTCCATTGCTTTCTTTAAAAGTAATTCCGTATATTCCGGATCGTCTTGAGCCATTGTGACTTGTGACTGGACCATTTCAAGATCATCCGTTATCATGCCATCTGCGCCGAGGCGAACGGCTTTATCAAATGCCTCAGAACCATTTACGGTCCAAACATAGAGCCTCTGATCAGTTGTCCAGAGTTTATTGACAAAGTATTCATCCAAAGTTGAGTACTCCATAGTGTAACCAGTTGCCTTGGTTCTTGGGAAGATACTGTTATAAGGCAGAATGAAGTAAACTGGAATTTCAGAATCATAAGTCAACACTTTATCAATCACATGATAGTCTAGTGATTGCATCTGATGTCCATATTTCTTGATAGTCGCCCCATACTTTTCAAGGAAATGGTCCATCATTTGCGGACTATCTTTTTTACTGGTTTTAATCTCAATCAGCAATTTTTGGTTTAAAGCATTTGCACGCTCTAAATAGGCATCAAAGCTTGAAATCTTTGTTTGATAACCATTCTCGTAAATATCTGTATTTGTTAATTCATCCAGAGTCAAATCTTGCGGTGTAGCATTAATACCTGTTAAAGTTTTGAGGTTGGCATCGTGCATCATCACGAACTGACCGTCTTTCGTTTCCTGCACATCCATTTCTATAAGATCTGGTTTTAGTTGAGCTGTTTTTTCTAAAGACTGCACAGTATTTTGAACACCGTTTTTATTACTTACTCCTCTGTGCGAAATCACTAAAGGTGTATTGGTATCCGGAGATTCCAGATAAACGTAGCCTTCTATGGCAAAGATGATGCTTGCACACCCCATGACACCCCATCTCATCAGATGATCTTTCTTTCGCCTTGGCATGATCTCCAACTCCTCTCCTGTAAGGAAGGAAACAAACTTCACTAGGAAATAAGTCAGGGTCATGTAATGGAAATTTTTAATCAAGACAAAATTAATCACACCGAGAATCAAGGACTCTTTTTGAGTTAGATTATCCATCACTGCTTGCGCAAAAAGCAAAGGAATTAACAAACCAAAGAAGAAGAGATACGTTTTAATGATAATGAGTAAGAGATGCCAAGAGAAGAAAAGGACATTTTTCTTTGTCTTTTGGAGACTATATTTCACACTTTCTCTTACGGTCTTTCTTTCAAAGAGAATCTTAGGAAGGGCAAACATAAATCGGACAGAGATGTAGAGAAAGATCCAAGCGGATGCTATGATCATCAGACCTACCAGCCAATGCTTACCTTCCCAATAATTCACAATAAAATCAGGGATAATAATTTTGTTGAGGTAGTAGATTTTTAAAATCTTACGGATGAACGGGAAAAGCAAAGCAATGTAAAAAAAGACAAAGGCCATCTTACAAAAGCTCAATCGCTTAACGAATAGAAAGCTCTGTTGAAATACTTTTCTACTATACTCAATTAAAGTTCTCTTTTCATGATAGAGAAGGTGACGAGCCCCGATAAACAAAAGACAAATCTGGAAATAGGCAACCAAGAGATTGATTGCAATTAAGATGAGAAAGGCTAAACTGATAAAAGGCGAGCCTTGTATAATCGCCCAAAAGTTATTGTAGGAGATAAACAAATAACCAGTTTGTCTCAGAAGGATGCCAGCAATCCATGAATTTAATGGTAGCCAGACAAACTCAACCATCATAAATATCAAGAAAAATAGAAATAAAATCTTATCTAGGTTATAGTATATCTTCCTAAAACCTAGCTTTTTAGGTTTTTCAGGTTTCATAGGCACTCCTAGTCTAAAAATTGGGATAAATCTAAGCCACCAAAAGGATTATTCATCGAAAAACTACTCTGGTCTTCTATTAATAGCTTTCCTTCATCCGATTCCAAAAAAGCTTCGTAAACACGCGCCGTCATGCGGGCGTCTTCTAAACTGTTATGAGACTTCCCGTGAAAGCCTAAAAAATTCGCTACAGTTTGTAATTTAAGATTGGCTATGCCGTGTAGGTCAGAACTACGGCGTTCAAAAGCCTCCTCATATAGATCAACCTTATACTGGTCACGATAATCAATACCATGCTCCAAAAGAATAGGCAAATCACTCTTAGCCGCATTGTAACCAACAATAGGTAAGTCGCCAACAAATGCTTGAAAGTTCTTTAAAACTTGCTCTACTTTTGGCGCATCTTTTAAGGTTTCAGCTGTGATTCCAGTCAAACCATTGATAAAACTCTTTAAAGGGGCTGTAGTATAAACATAAGAATCAAAAGCAGCACATTCTTGTCCATCTTGAAAACGGACTGCTGATACTTGAATTAAATGGGTAACGCCCTCGTGTTGATTGAATTCCAAATCAAAGGCGATATAATCTCTTAATTTTTCCATTATTTACCTCAATTACTACCCAAACTAAACTATAAACAATAAAAGAAGCCATTAGGTTAGTGAGTAACCCAAACAGCTTCTTTATTTTCCTCCAAAAAGACGAGCAAAAAAGCCTTTTTTGGTTGCTTGGACTTCTTCTTTTGCTTGGTCCAACTCGAGTTTCAAGGTTTCTTGATCCTTCATGGCTTGAAGAGTTAACTGTTGCTGTTGGTCCAACTGTTTGTCCTTTTCAGCAATCTGTCGGTCTTTGATACGCATCTGTTCATCTTTTTCTGATAACTGGCGGTCTTTTGCCTTGAGCTGCTCGTACAAACGAAGAATTTCAGCATTTTTCTCATCAACCAAGATTTCCATCAGTTCACGTTGTTTGACATCATCACTGACAGGCTCATCTTCAAAAATTGTTTTTTTATAGATTTCTTCTAGCTTGATCAAGCCACTTCGAGTAACTACAGTTACACCTTTGTCATTCTTTTTCGTGTCCTCTTCTGGAAGTTCTTTGACACGATTGTTGATTGCTTGACGAGATAGTCCTAAGACCTCTGCAATCTCACTGACGGTCATTTCAATACTCATAATATCCTCTGAAACGTTTTCTAGCTTTTCTTTATTTAAATCTTATCATAAGCTAGATAAACTGTCAAATTTCCGCTTAATCCAAGGCCTTTAAAAAGGCTAGTAAGACTTGGGCAGAACGACGTCCAGCTTCGATAATAAACTCATCAAAAGAGACAGAGGCTTCGTGATTGGCATTGTCACTCATAGCACGAATGACTAGGAACGGTAAATTAAGAGACTGAGCCGCTTGTGCAATAGCAGCCCCTTCCATTTCAACTGCTAAAACATCAGGGAAGTGGGATTTGATACTAGCAATCTTATCATCTCCAGCTATAAAACTGTCCCCTGTGGCAATCAAGCCTAGGTGCCATGTCTGCTCTAACTGAAATAAGTTTTCTTTAATCCTAGCGATAAATTTCTTATCTGATTCAAAGTACAGAGGTTGACCAGCCATTTGGCCATAAGCATAACCAAAAGCAGTCACATCCACATCATGATAAGCCAACTTATCCGCAATCACTACATCTCCAACAGCAATCCCTTCAGCAAGAGCACCTGCTGATCCTGTATTGATGATAGCTTCTACCTGAAAATGGTCAGCTAGAATAGCTACACTCATAGCTGACATGACCTTTCCAATCCCACTCTGAACTAGAACGACTTCAGTATTGCCAACAGAGCCTGTGTAGTAGGTATTTCCTAAGACTTGGACTTCTTGAGGTTTATCCAAATTCTGAGTCAAATATACAAGTTCTTCTGGCATGGCAGCAATGATTCCAATTTTCATTTCAAGTCCTTTCAATTACAAGAGTTTCATCGCTAAAATTAACAAAATCAAAAGTAGGATGACTGCAAACAAGATACGATTGAGTTTCGAATTAAAAACATTTCTCTTGGTATTCTCAATGCGGCGACTCTTATGAATCGTTGGTTCTACTTCGATTGTAAGTGTATCTTGACTAAAACCGTGGTCTCTAGAACGTGAATAACCAAGATGTTGTGAAGACGTTGGTAGGATTTTTGTTTCCTCATCATCTTGAAGAGGTGGTCCTGAGATTTTCTCACCACGATTGGCACGTTCAATCATTTCGTCTGTTAATAAAGGTTTTCCCATGGGTTTCTCCTCTATTTCTTTTGTAGTTCCCAGTACTGGATCGCCATAATGGTCTTGGCATCACAGATATGACCTGACTGGATCAGGTTCTTGGCTTCCTCTAGACTTACTTCTAAAACTTCCAAGGTTTCATCATCATCTTGTGGACGAGGATTTTCCACCTTAACCAAATCTCTGGCGAGATAAAGTTTTAGTTTTTCGTTACAAAATCCAATCGCAGAATAGAAATCGTACAACAGTTCTAACTTACCAGTATAGGCAACTTCTTCTTCCAATTCACGAAGGGCCGCCGCCATTGGATCAGCATTTTCACCAAGTTCTAGTTTACCAGCAGGAATCTCATAAGAAACCGCCTCGATAGCCTTTCGGTATTGCTTAACGAGAACGATTTTATCCTCGGCTGTCACAGCTAGTACACAAACAGCTCCATTGTGAAAAATCAAGTCACGTTGGGCAGTCCCCTTTCCTTCTGGTAGTTCCACCTGGTCTTGTACTAGTTTGAAAATAGGACCTTGATAGATTTCCTTCCGACTAATCGTTTTTTCTTCAAATTCCATGACAAACTCCTACTGGTTCTTTGGATGATGAGGTAAGCGTGTTGCGTACTCGTCTTTGTTAACTTGTCGTCCACGGCCGATAGCAATGGCATCAGCAGGAACATTCTTGGTAATGGTTGAACCCGCTCCAACCAGAGAATTATCCCCAAGTTCTACAGGAGCAATAATAGTTGAGTTTGATCCAACAAAGACATTATTGCCAATGACAGTTTTGTATTTATTTTTGCCATCGTAGTTGACTGTAATAGTTCCTGCACCAAAATTAACGTTGCTACCCACTTCACAGTTTCCAATATAAGTCAAATGACCTGCCTTGGTATTTTCACCGATTGAAGAGCCTTTTACTTCAACAAAATTTCCAATGTGAACTTGAGCAGCCAGACTTGAACCTGGACGGATATGGGCATAAGGACCAACTGTCACACCGTCCGCAACACTACTTTCCTCAATCATAGAGTTGGTAATCACAGCTCCAGATCCAATGGTGCTATCTACAATACAAGTTCCATTTGTTAAAATAGTCTCCGCACCAATCTTCGTTTGACCTTTTAAGGTAACGTTGGCTTCGATTTGGACTTCGGGAGCAATCTCAACATCAATATCAACGTAAGTTGCTTCCGGATTAACAAAGCTAACACCATTAACCATGTGCTTTTGATTGATACGGCGACGCATCACTGATTCCGCAGTCGCAAGAGCTACACGGTCATTTACGCCAAGACTTTCATCAAAATCCTTGAGAGTATAGGCACCAACCTTCTCACCCGCATTACGGAAAATACCAATCACGTCAGTAATATAATACTCACCTTGTGCATTGTTAGTGTTGATGTTTTTAAGGGCTTCAAAAAGACGTTCATTGTCAAATACATAAGTTCCTGTATTGATTTCCTTAATTTGCTTTTCAAAGTCTGTAGCATCTTTCTGCTCAACAATACGAAGAACTTCAGCATTATCGTTACGGACAATACGACCATATCCAAAAGGATCAGCTGCTTCAGCTGTTAAAATCGTCGCCACATTTTTGTGATTGATATGGAAATCCAGGAGGTTTTTCAAGCTTTCACCTGTAATCAGAGGAGTATCCCCAGCAATAACCAAGGTGTGGCCGGTACGATTTTGGAGAATAGGCTCTGCCATCATGACAGCATGCCCAGTTCCTAGTTGTTCTGATTGGGTAACAAAGTCTGTCTGGCCAGCCAAGACTTGCTCAACTAGCTCTGCCTTGTGACCAACTACAGTAACTGTTTTTTCAGGTTGAATAGCACCAACACTACGAAAAACATGTTCCAACATCGAAATTCCAGCTACTTTATGAAGTACCTTTGGAAGATCTGATTTCATGCGAGTACCTTTACCCGCTGCTAGAATAATGGCATAATTTGACATAATCTTCTCTTTTCTCTAGAAATTCCCTTATATTATACCATAATTTAGTTTCTTAGGAGTAAACAAACAGAAAAATAGGGAAAAGACGCCCATTTATTCACTTTTGCCGATGTTTTCTTTGATTTTTTTATCTATTTACGTTAAACTATTTAGATATGAGAAAAAAGATTCATCCAGCTATTATTTTTACTTTATTTACTATATTTATAGCTATTTTGATCCTCAATAGACCAACTTATGAAGACCATCCTGTCAAGTCAAAACCCAATGCAGTCCAGGTTGAAAATCAGGCCTTGCATAACCTTGACAAACCTATTATTGACGTCTCTGGCTGGCAAAGACCTGAGGAAATCAACTACGATACCTTATCTCAAAATATTTCTGGTGTTATTGTTCGTGTCCACAATGGGGCTCAACATACTGAAACAAATAATGCCGCCTATGCCAATGGTGTCGATAAAGCCTATATAAGTCATATTTCAGAATTTCAAAAACGCAATGTTCCAGTTGCTGTTTATGCCTATCTAGCAGGTACTAGTAAGGAAGAAATGGAAAAAGCTGCTGAGGTTTTCTACAATGCTGCTTCTCCATACAACCCTAGTTACTATTGGTTAGACGTCGAAGAAAAGACAATGTCTGATATGAACGAAGGTGTTGAAGCTTTTCGAGCTAAACTAGAAGCGCTTGGCGCCAAAAATATCGGAATTTACATCGGTGTTTATTTCATGCAAGAGCATAGTATCAATACAGACAAGTTCACTGCTGTCTGGATTCCATCTTATGGAACGGATTCAGGTTACTTTGAAACCACGCCTAATACAGATTTAGACTATGACCTCCATCAGTATACTTCAAAAGGAAGAATTGCTGGATTTGAACACCATTTAGATATTAATCTTATTTCTACCTTGAAGGAAAAAGAAGAAACCTTCAGAAAACTATTTTTAAGACCATAAAACAAGTGAAAATTGCTCTCTTTTTCACTTGTTTTTTCATTTTCTTCTCGTCTGTGTTATAATTGATAGAATAGAGAAAGAATTTTATGAAATTGAGGATTTTATGATGTTTTCATGGATTGCAAGAGTTATTAAAGGAATAGTCATCGCCTTAGGGTTTATCCTACCTGGAATTTCTGGTGGTGTTCTGGCAGCTATTTTGGGAATTTACGAGCGAATGATTTCTTTTCTGGCTCATCCCTTTAAGGATTTTAAAGCGAATGTCCTATACTTTATCCCAGTAGCAATTGGGATGTTGCTAGGCATTGGTTTGTTTTCTTATCCAATCGAGTATCTGCTACAAAATTACCAAGTCTATGTTTTATGGAATTTTGCTGGAGCTATCATCGGTACAGTGCCTAGCCTCCTTAAAGAATCTACTCGAGAATCTGATCGGGATAAGATTGACCTAGTCTGGTTCTGGACCACCTTTATCCTTTCAGGACTAGGGCTCTACGCGCTAAATTTTGTTGTCGGCTCTCTCAGCGCTAGTTTTGCTAGTTTCATCTTAGCGGGTGCTCTTTTAGCGCTTGGTGTCTTGGTGCCTGGTTTAAGTCCGTCAAATCTACTCTTGATTTTAGGACTGTACGCTCCAATGCTCACTGGTTTTAAAACCTTTGATTTATTTGGAACCTTCCTTCCAATCGGTATTGGTGCAGGTGCAACCCTCATCATTTTTTCAAAATTAATGGACTACGCCTTGAACAACTACCACTCCCGTGTTTATCACTTTATTATTGGGATTGTGCTATCAAGCACTCTCTTGATCTTGATTCCAAATGCTGGAAATGCTGAAAGTATCCAATACAGTGGACTTTCTATTGTGGGCTATGTTCTCATCGCCTTCTTCTTTGCACTTGGCATTTGGCTTGGTATCTGGATGAGTCAATTGGAGGATAAGTATAAATAATGGCAAAGAAAGTTAAGATTAAAAAAACCTTGGTCGAACAAATCTTGACCAAGGCGGGTGTTGACCATACTGGTATTCAAATCAACGCGCTTGAGGGTGAACTTCCTCCGGAATATGATCGAACTCATATCTTTAAAACCTTGGCTCTATTAGGGGACAAAACAGGGCCAATCATCGGAATCGTTCCCATAACAGAACACCTCGCTGAGAAAAAACTAGCAAAGGTTTCTGGTAATAAAAAAGTGAGCATGATTCCTCAAAAAGACCTAGAAAAAACGACAGGCTATATTCATGGGGCTAATAACCCCGTCGGCATTCGCCAAAAACATAATTATCCTATTTTTATTGATCAGACTGCTTTGGATTTAGACCAAATGATTGTCTCTGCTGGAGAAGTCGGGCACAGTATCATCATCCGACCTCAAGACTTAGCCGACTTTGTAAAAGCGGATTTTGCTGATATCTTGGAGGAAATCAACTGATGAAACTCTATTTTGTCCGTCATGGTCGGACTGTCTGGAATCTTGAAGGACGTTTTCAAGGTGCTAGCGGTGATTCTCCCCTTCTGCCAGAGTCCATTGACACACTAAAACAATTAGGGCAGTATCTTAAGGAAATTCCTTTTGATACGATTTATTCTAGTGATTTACCCAGAGCAGTTAAATCTGCTGAAATTATCCAAAGTCAACTCCAGGCCCCTTGTCCTTTAAAGAGCATTCCTGACCTACGTGAATGGCAACTTGGCAAACTAGAGGGATTAAAAATCGCTACGCTCAATGCCATCTACCCACAACAAATCAAGGCCTTTCGCTCTAATCTGGCTCAGTTTGATACGAGGATGTTTGAAGCCGAATCTCTCTACTCTACGACTCAGCGTACTATCCGATTTATCAAATCTCTGAAAGAAAGTCCGGTTAAAAGAGTTCTGATAGTCGGGCATGGAGCAAATCTCACTGCTAGCCTACGTACTCTCTTAGGCTATAAAGAAGCTCATCTCCGCAAAGATGGAGGCTTGTCCAATGCTAGTCTGACAGTTTTAGAGACCGATGATTTTGAAACCTTTACTCTAGAAAAATGGAATGACACTTCCTATCAAGAAAAATAATGGAACTTGATCTTAATAGTCAAGTTCTTTTTAGTTTTCAAAGAATATCCGTGAATTTCTCTGCTATTTATGATAAAATGGGAGTATCGCAAAAAATGACTCATCGTATCAAATTTTGAGTAAAATTAGGAGGAACCCATGTCTACAGAACATATGGAAGAACTAAATGACCAGCAGATCGTTCGCCGTGAAAAAATGGCTGCGCTCCGTGAACAAGGAATCGATCCCTTCGGAAAACGTTTTGAACGTACTGCTAACTCTCAAGAACTAAAAGACAAATTTGCAGAACTTGATAAAGAACAATTACATGAATTAAATGAAACTGCTACTATCGCTGGACGCTTAGTAACCAAACGTGGAAAAGGGAAAGTCGGCTTTGCCCATCTTCAAGACCGAGAAGGTCAAATCCAAATCTACGTTCGTAAAGATGCTGTTGGTGAAGAAAATTACGAAATCTTCAAAAAGGCTGACCTTGGTGACTTCCTTGGTGTCGAAGGAGAAGTCATGCGTACTGATATGGGAGAGCTCTCTATCAAGGCAACTCACATTACACACTTGTCTAAAGCACTTCGCCCACTTCCAGAGAAATTCCACGGTTTGACAGACGTTGAAACGATTTACCGTAAACGTTACCTTGACTTGATTTCTAACCGTGAAAGCTTTGAACGCTTTGTCACTCGTTCAAAAATCATCTCTGAAATCCGTCGTTATCTAGATCAAAAAGGCTTCCTTGAAGTGGAAACACCTGTCCTTCACAACGAAGCTGGTGGTGCTGCTGCTCGTCCATTTATCACTCATCACAATGCACAGAACATTGACATGGTGCTTCGTATCGCGACCGAGCTTCACTTGAAACGTCTTATCGTTGGTGGTATGGAACGTGTCTATGAAATTGGCCGTATCTTCCGTAACGAAGGAATGGACGCCACTCATAACCCTGAATTCACTTCTATCGAAGTTTACCAAGCTTATGCGGACTTCCAAGATATCATGGACTTGACGGAAGGTATTATCCAACACGCTGCTAAATCAGTTAAGGGTGATGGTCCAGTTAACTACCAAGGAACTGAAATCAAGATTAACGAACCATTTAAACGTGTTCACATGGTGGATGCTATCAAAGAAATTACTGGTGTAGATTTCTGGCAAGACATGACTTTCGAGGAAGCTAAAGCTATCGCTGCTGAGAAGAAAGTTCCAGTTGAAAAACATTACACTGAAGTTGGTCACATCATCAATGCCTTCTTTGAAGAATTTGTCGAAGAAACCTTAATCCAACCAACTTTTGTCTACGGACATCCAGTAGCTGTGTCTCCACTCGCTAAGAAAAATCCTGAAGACGACCGCTTTACTGACCGTTTTGAGCTCTTCATCATGACCAAAGAATACGGTAATGCCTTTACTGAGTTAAACGACCCAATCGACCAACTTAGCCGTTTCCAAGCCCAAGCCAAAGCTAAAGAACTTGGTGACGATGAAGCAACAGGTATCGATTACGACTACATTGAAGCTCTTGAATACGGTATGCCACCAACAGGTGGTTTGGGTATCGGTATCGACCGTCTCTGCATGCTCCTCACTGATACAACTACTATCCGTGATGTATTGCTCTTCCCAACAATGAAATAATACTCTTCGAAAATCTCTTCAAACCACGTCAGAGTTACCTTGTCGTATGTATGGTTACTGACTTCGTCAGTTCTATCTACAACCTCAAAGCAGTGCTTTGAGCAGCCTGCGGCTAGCTTCATAGTTTGCTCTTTGATTTTCATTGAGTATAAGCTCTTATCCTCTGGTACTTGCCAGAGGATTTTTCGATACAAAAAGAGACTGAGAAAAAACTCAATCTCTTTTCTTATTCTTGATTTTTAACTTGACTGGTGGCTACATCTTCCCCAAACCATTTCTGGCTGATTTCCTGGAATTTTCCTTCTTGGTATAGTGAGATAAAGGCTTGATTCAGAGCATCTAGCAAAGTTTTATCAGCAGGTCTAACACCCACTGCAAAAGCTTCACTTTCAAATCCAGCTGAAAAGACATTGTAGTCATTTAATATTCCTTCAGACTGGAGATAATAATTGGCATATACCCGGTCAATCAACAAGGCATCAATCCGGTCATTTTTCAAATCAATCAAGGCTTCATTGAAACTTTGGTATTGATTGGCCTTCTGATCTTTCACTCGATTCTTGAGTAGTTCTGGTTGTCCTTCAAAATTCAAATAGCCAGAAGATCCTGCCTGGGCCCCTAAAACTTTGTCAGTCATATCCTGAATTGAGTGGATATTTTGAGACTTTTTAGAGACCAAAACTTGTTGATTTTCCATATAAGGAATGGTAAAAGCAACCTTCTCTTTCCGTTCATTTGTTGCTGTATAGCCATTCCAGATGGCATCAATAGTACCATTTTGTAGTTCGGTTTCTTTCATATCCCAGTCGATGGGTTGAAATTTAATCTGAATTCCTAGCTTCTCAGAAACAGCTTGGGCTAGGTCAATATCAAAACCTGCATACTGGCCATTCTTCTCCTCAAATCCCATGGGAACAAAGGTATTGTCAAAGCCAATAGTAATGCTACCCTGCTTTTGATATTTGGCCCAATTATCCTGATTTGGATCACTTGCCTTCTGAGTACAAGCCGTCAGGAAGAAGCTAAAGAACAGAGCAAGTACAAGGGCAATTTTCTTTCTCTTCATAGGCACCTCATACTCCTACTTTGGATCAACCTTAAGAATCTGATCAGCAATGTTTTCTGCAAACTGAAGATCGTGGGTCACAACAATCTGAGTCATCCCATGCTCTTTATTTTGAAGGATAAGTTTTTCTACTTCTAATCGCAATTCTGGGTCTAAGGCTGATGTAGGCTCATCATATCCAATAATTTCTGGGTTTATCATCATAGCACGCGCTAAGGCCACCCGTTGTTTTTGCCCACCTGAAAGTGAGAATGGAAAGGCATCTGCATGCCCTGCTAACCCAAGTTGTTCTAACAAACCACGCGCCTTCTTCTCAGCAACTTCCTTCTCCATGCTCATGGTTTTTATAGGCGACAGAGTTAAGTTATCTAGAACTGACAAATGCGGAAAGAGTTGAAAATCTTGGAAAACAAATCCCAGAAGATTGCGCTTTTCTAGTTCGTCTATAGCTAGCGATTCGCCGTTATAGTAGATTTCCCCTGAATCGATGGTTTCCAGTCCAGCTAGCATACGTAATAGGGTTGTCTTGCCTCCTCCTGATGGACCTACGATTGCAAGGATTTGCTTTTCAGGAATAGATAGGCTAAAGTTGGTTAAGATTTGTTTGCCAGCAAAGGCTTTGTTGATGTTTCGTAATTCTAACATAGCAATCCTCCTATCTGTAATAACTGTACTTCTTCTCAAGTTTTTTCGCTACAATGGTTACAAGACCAATCATAATCAAATAAATTGCTCCAGCTAAAAACATAGGAACAAGACTGGCATCTCGATTGGCTGCTGTTCGACTAGCTAAAATCAAATCTGAGATCCCAAGGGCATAAACCAAAGAAGTATCCTTGACCAAACTCATAATTTCATTAAAAACACTCGGTAAGACAATCTTTGTCACTTGAGGAAGGATGATATAGCGAACTGTAGCAAAGGGGCTAAATTTTAACACTTTTGCAGCCTCATACTGCCCTTTTGGAATGGTTTCAATCCCACCACGAAAGATTTCAGCAAAGTAGGCTGCATAGTTCAATACAAAAGCAATCACAGCAGCAGGCAAACGATCTAAACGTATCCCAATGCTAGGGAGAACATAGTAAATAAAGATTAATTGCAAGAGCAAGGGAGTCCCTCGCATCACCCAAATATAAAGGTCAATCAGATAATGGAGGGGTTTCCAGCGGACTTGTAAAGCAAAGGCAACGACAATACCTAAAGGAATTGAAAAGATTAAGACCAGAGCAAAGACATGAAGAGTCATACTTGCACCGTTCAATAAACTTGGTAATATCTCAAACATATAAGACATACTGCACCTCCTAAAAATTATTGTTCTCATTATAGCATAAATAAACAATTTAGCAAGAGTTTTTGTAAAAAAATTCTATAATTCTTGAACTATACACCTTTTTCTGAGAAATAAGAGCAAAATATTATCTTAAAGAATTCGGAGAATTATAAGGATTCTAGACAAGAATATAGGTTTAACTTCTAATTCTGAGAGAACAATGATCAAAATTTTTTTATTAAATATCTATAAATATTTCATTGATATAGAACTCTGTTTACTCTCATTCACTTCATACCTCTAGAGAAATAAAAAAGAACCACTTTATAAGGATAGTATCATTTCTACTATCCATACAAGTGACTCTTTGATGATGCCATAGCAAAGGCATCAAGATTTTTCAACTAGATTATTTAACTTTTTTGAAACGGAATAAGAGAATGGAACCAAATGCAAGTACTACTCCTACAACAGTAAACAGCATAGTCATTTCAGATGTACCAGTATTTGGTAGTTCTTTAGTTCCTTCTGGTTGTTTAGGTTTGTTATCAGAAGATCCTGGAGTCTCAGCAGCATAAGTATTTGTGAAGGTTGGATTATTACCTGTAACTGTTGCTACAAGTTGACCTTGACCATTGTCTGCAACTTTTACTGTTACTGTATAAGCATTTTTATCATAAGTTACACCAGTTTCACCACCATCTTTTTCAGTGATTGTGTATGTGTAAGTTCCTGCAGCAGTGTATTCAATCGCTGGGAAAGCAACTGTTCCGTCCGCAGCATTTTTAGCTGTAGCTACAAGTTTGTCGCCTTCTTTCAATGCAAATTCATATTTATCTGCCTCAAGAGTTTTACCATTTAGGACTTTTATAGCAGTAATTGAAGTTGTTGCAGATTTAACAGAATACGAATTTACAAAAACTTTATTGTCATATTTAACACTTGCAAATTTCTCACCATAAACATCTGTTACAGTAACTTCAGCGTTAATAGTCTTATCATCGTAAACAAAACCTGGTTTTTGATCATTAACTTCTTTGATCTGATACTTATAAGTACCCACTGTAGAGAATTTAACGGCTTTAAATTTCACTTTGCCATCTTTATCGTTCTTAACAGTTTCAATAACTGATCCGTTTGGATCAAGCAGTTGGAAGCTAAATTCTTCAGCAGTTAAGCCTTTTCCTTTTAACTGCTTAGAAACTTCAAATGAAACTTCTGTAGAACGTGAACCAGAACTAATACCTTCAGTTGTGGTTAATGGTGCAAAACCTTCTACATCAAAGTTTTCAGTCGAAGTCGTAATTTTAACGTTATTGAAAGCTTTCTTTGTTGTATTATCAACTGGATCGGTGATACGAGTCTTATAAACTACATACAAACCTTGGTTAGTTAGATCACCATTACCATTTGGAGTAATAGTGAAGTGATTAGAATCTTGAACAACAATGTGACTTGGATTCAAAAGAGGATGATGCTCATCCTTACTCCATTCAGTAAAGTAGTAACCTGTAATCTCACTAGCTAATACTTGCCCTTCAGGGATTGTATCTTGAATCGAAACACCTTCATAAGGATTAGCATATTTGTTTACGCGAATATACCAATTAATATAATTTGGATCGTTCTTATCTTGAACTCCCCATTTAGTAAATCCTGTTGGATCCTCATCTGGAACAATACGAGTCAAATTGTATACTCCTGCTCCAGGAATGTCGATTGGATATGATTTATTGAGTTCAACATTATCAGCCCATACAACAGTAAATAATGCCGAAATTTGTTTCTCTTCAGGTAAGTTAGCAAAATAATCTTCGTTACTTACCGTCACAGTCGCTGTATTTGCAGACTTATTTGTCGTTAACTCAGCAACCTTAGTGACTCCATCATTACCAAAGATTTCTGTAGTTGAATCTGATTCAATTTTGAATTCATTTGGCACTTTATAAACCATAAAGTCACCATTCTTCAACGTTGTTGAGTTGTCGAACTTGTAAGTGGTTTGAAGGTAAAATTTCCCTTCACCATACTCTGCACCGTCAACTAACTTATTATTGTTAATTGTCGGTACTGTCGTTAGCGTATAGCTACTAGATGGTAGTTCAGCAGCTTTAACCACATTGCTAGTTCTTAGTACTGGGATAAATACTGAAGCTACTAACAATAGCGCCATGAATGCATGAGAAAGTTTTTTATTAATCTTTTTCACAACATTGCCTCCTTTATTTTTGGGGATAGACTCCCTTATTTATTATTATATATTCTTATATAAATTTGTCAAGTATTTCATAGTAGTTCGATGTTCAAATCATGTCTTTAAGCTCTTATTTAATAGGGTATAACAGACTTTCATCGTTCAACACCTCATCTAAATTATCTATAAGGAATTATAACATTTATATTATATTAGTAAAAAAGAAAAGACCTCTGAGGTCTTTCAAATCATTCATTTAAAGTCATTCGTTTCTGTTAACAAGATGTTACAAAAATTAGAAATCCTTAAAGTGTCTCTAAGAGTTCTTGCATTTGAACATCATCTGGAACGAGTTTTAAATATGTTTCAGCTTGTACTTTGGCTTCTTCAAAATACCCCAATTCACGCAGGAGATAAGTATACTGCTCCAGAAACTCAGGATTATCCTTGAGATCAGACGATAGTTGTTGATAGAGTTCATAGGCCTTATCTAAATCCTCGATTTCCTGGTAAGAACGTGCAATCATCCACTTGGTCAAGAGGTTTTCAGGTTCTTGATTTTGGAGAGCTATAATGTCCTCAAACCTCTCTTGTTCCATATAAATGGTTGCAAGGCGAAGGAATATTTCTTCTGTATCCTCTGCATCTTCTTTGGCAGTAAGAAGAAACTGCTCAGCACCACTAGTATCATGCAATTCATACGAAAACTGTGAAGCAGCTAGCAAGAGCCGAGTTTCAAACGGATTTTTCTCCAAACCTTGTTTAGCAATACGAAGGGCCTCTTCCACCTGATGTTCCTTATGCAAAGCTTGACTGTAGCCATATTCATATCCTTCAAAATCTGGTGAAATGGTATCAATCTGCTTAAAGTAAAGAACAGATTTTTGATACTCTTCTTGGTCAAAGTAAAGACTAGCTAGTTCAAAGGCAGTTTGCTCATCGTATTCTAATTCTAAAGCTTTTTCTAAGAATTCAGTTGCCGCTTCAAACTTACCTAACTGGGCATAAGCGTAGCCAATTCGCTGATAGGTTGAGACACCCGTTTGCTCATAGATAGAGCGATTGTCTAACTGAGCATAGCCCTGAATAGCTTCCTGATAATTTCCCAACTCGCTATCCAACTCAGCCAAACCAAAAACTAATAAGGGATCGTCTGAGTAATTTAAGGCTTCCAGTAACTTTTCACGCGCTACATCTGTCAATCCTTCCAACTGATAGAGGTCAGCCTTCAAGGCCAAGGCCGATACATACCAGTCACTTTCAGGTTTGATTTCCTCAAGGTAAGCAAAGGCTTCTTCAACATTGCCATCCTCGCTAGCAATGCTGGCTAAGTTCAGATTCACTTCTGGAAATTCTGTAACGATATTTTGGTAAATTTCTTTTGCTTGAGGATAAAAGCCAATTCCCTCTAGATAGCTTGCTAGTTCGTAAAGAACTTCACTTGAATCTGTTTCGAGGGCTTTGTGAAAATATTGATCCGCCTTGGTTAAATCCTGTTCATCCAAAGCCTGAAGCATGCGTTGACTATTGTTCACTCTTGATTTCCTCCCCTTCTTCTTCATACAGACCGCTAACTTTTTTATACCAGTTAAAGATAGCTGAGATAACAACCTTGGCAGAAGCATAGACAGGAATTCCCAGCAAGACTCCCCAAATACCAAACATAGAACCTGAAGTTAGGAGAACAAAGAGGACATTGATAGGATGGATGTTTAGCTGACTACCTAAAATAAGCGGAGAAACGAAGCGACCTTCAATCGTTTGTTCAACAATAAAGACAATAATCACTTTCAAAAGCATGACAGGTCCTGCAATCAAGCCCAAAACCAAAGCAGGCAACATCGCTAGAAAACTACCCAGGTAAGGGACTAGATTGAGGATACCAGCCGTAATACCAAGAGTCACAGCATATCTGAGACCAATAATCTTAAAGAAGATAATAAACATAATTGCCACGATAATAGCAACTGTAACCTGCCCTCTAACGTAGTTTGATAACTGCTTATTAACATCTGACAAAACTTGTCCGACAGGTTCTTTTAACTTGTTTGGGATGAATTTAGTCAGGTAATCTCGCAAGCCTTTCCCATCTCTCAAAAGATAAAAGAGCATGAAGGGTACGATAATAACCGCAACAATGACCTGGGAAACGCTACTGATAAAGGCGCTAACCCAGTTAACAGCTTGAGAAGAGATTTTGCTGGCCCACATGGTCGCCTCACTAGAAACATTTGCAAGAACCTGCTCCAACTGTGGTCTAAAATCATCTGGCAAGCGTTTGGTTACAAGGTCATTGATCACCTTATCAGCATCTTCCAGGTATGTCGGCACATTCTTCGCAAAATTTAAGACTTGACGTTGCAGATTAGGAATTGCGACTGCCAGCCCCCAAATGATAAAGAGTCCAATAATAACAAAAACAATACTAATGGCAAGGACACGATTGATCTTGCGCTTCTCCATCCAGTCCACAATTGGATTGAGGAGGTAATAAAGTAAACCAGATAAAATAACTGGCAACATGACAACTCCTAGAAAATCCAAAACTGGTAAAAAGATAAAACTAATCTTACTTAGAATAAAAATATTTAGTCCCAGTAACAAGGTTACTAAAAATACAGTGATGGCTTTATTATCTAAAAACCACTTAAAAAACCAAGATAAGCTAAAATGTTTCTCTTTATGTTCCATAAATACATCCTTTCTGTCGTTCTCTCATTATACCATTTTTAAACTAAAATAACTCTTTTTTAAAGTGCTTACATGAATGAATCTAGTGCTTCATGACTGCCATTTTGTGGTATAATGAACTTATCACTATTAAGAGGTATGGACATGAAAGAAACTGTTTATTTTGGAACTTACACTCGTCGCTTATCTAAAGGGATTTACAAGGCAGATTTTGATACAGAAACAGGCCAGCTTGCAAATCTTGAACTCTTTGCTGCTGAACCAAGTCCGACCTACCTTGCCTTTGACCAACAGCAACACTTATACACCGTAGGGAGCCAGGATGGCTTAGGTGGAATCGCTGCATACAAGACAGATGGCGCTTTGCTAAATCATGTGGTTGAAGAAGGCGCTCCCCATTGTTATGTGGCAGTGGATGAAAAGCGTGGTCTCGTTTATGGGGCCAACTATCATAAAGGTCAAGTTCTGGTTTATAAACGTCAAACGGATGGTAGCCTCATCCAAACGGATCTAGATCAGCATAGCGGACAAGGTCCTCATGAAAACCAAACTTCCCCACATGTACACTTTACAGATCTAACACCTGACCAGTACCTCGTCACCTGTGATCTAGGAACAGATGAGGTAACAACCTATGATGTTAGTCCAGAAGGAAAACTAAATAAACTCTACACTTATCACAGCCAAGCTGGAGCAGGTGCACGCCACATCGTTTTCCACCACCACTATAAGATTGCCTATCTCATCTGCGAACTTAATAGCACTATAGAGGTCTTGATTTATGATGGGGTTGGTGAATTTGAACGAATGCAAGTTATTTCAACCTTACCAGATGGATACGAAGGCTTTAATGCTACTGCTGCAATTCGTCTTTCAAAAGATGGCAAATACCTCTATGCATCCAACCGAGGTCATGATTCCATTGCAGTCTATACAATTCTAGGTGATGGTAGTTTAGAATTATTAGAGATTGTACCAAGCCATGGTAAAAATCCACGTGATTTCGACCTAAGTCCTGATCAAGAGTTTCTCATTGCTGTTCATCAAGATTCTGATAACGCAACCGTCTTTAAGCGCAATCCTAAAAGTGGTCGTCTTGCAGAGCTTTCTAACGACTTCCATGTCCCAGAAGCAGTCTGCATCAACTTTCCACATTAAAAAAAAATGAACTTGAGTTTCAAGTTCATTTTTTATAGTCTATTTCCGACATTGATACGGTTGATAGCACGTTGCAATGCGATTTTTGCACGACGTTCTTGGTCAATCAAATGCTTGTCATGGGCTTCTTCGATTTCTCGTTCAGCGCGAAGTTTCGCACGTTCTGCCCGACTGATGTCAATATCACGAGCACGCTCTGCTGAGTCTGCTACAATGGTAATGATATCATTAGCAATCTCGATAATTCCTCCGTTCACTGCTATCCAGTTCACATGAGTATCATCATCGATACGTTTTACCTTTACTTCATCAACCGCTAGAACCGCAATCATATTTTCATGTCGTGGCAAGATCCCCATCTCACCATCCAGAGTTCGTACCGATACAAAGCTGGCATGGTGATCATAGACGAGGCCATCTGGTGTCACGATCTGGACAGTTAAATGAGCCATAGATCACCTCTTAAAATCCCATTTTCTCAGCCTTAGCAATGACGTCTTCGATTGAACCGACACCACGGAAGGCATCTTCTGGTAACTGGTCATGTTTTCCTTCAAGGATTTCCTTAAAGCCGCGAACTGTTTCCGCTACTGGCACATAAGAACCAGGTTGACCAGTAAATTGTTCGGCAACGTTGAAGTTCTGAGACAAGAAGAACTGAATACGACGGGCACGGGCAACCAAGGTCTTTTCTTCATCAGAAAGTTCATCCATACCAAGGATAGCAATGATATCTTGCAATTCATGGTAACGTTGAAGGACACGTTTAACCTCAGCAGCAACTGCGTAGTGCTCCTCACCAACAATCTCAGGTGCCAAGGCACGAGAGCTTGAAGCAAGTGGGTCAACGGCCGGGTAGATACCCAACTGTACCAACTTACGTTCCAAGTTTGTAGTTGAATCCAAGTGAGCGAAAGCTGTTGCTGGCGCAGGGTCAGTGTAGTCATCCGCTGGCACATAGATAGCCTGGATAGAGGTTACAGAACCCTTCTTAGTTGATGTGATACGTTCTTGTAATTGACCCATTTCCGTAGCAAGTGTTGGTTGGTAACCAACGGCTGAAGGCATCCGACCCAAAAGGGCAGATACTTCTGAACCAGCTTGAGTGAAACGGAAGATATTGTCGATAAAGAGAAGCACATCTTGGCCTTCTACATCACGGAAGTATTCGGCGATTGTCAAACCAGTAAGGGCAACACGCATACGTGCTCCTGGTGGTTCATTCATCTGACCAAATACCATGGCTGTTTTCTCGATAACGCCTGATTCTTTCATTTCCCAGTAAAGGTCGTTCCCCTCACGAGTACGTTCCCCAACACCGGTAAATACTGAAATACCACCGTGTTCTTGGGCAATGTTGTGAATCAATTCTTGGATCAAGACAGTTTTACCAACTCCGGCACCACCGAAAAGTCCAACTTTACCACCTTTTAGGTAAGGGGCAAGAAGGTCGATAACCTTAATCCCTGTTTCCAAGATTTCAGATGAGGTAGACAATTCATCAAAAGTTGGAGCTTTCTTATGAATTGGCTGACGCTCAGCGTCTTCAGCGAAAGGAGCATCCAAGTCAATGGTATCTCCCAAAACGTTGAAGACACGTCCCAAAGTTTCTTTACCTACTGGTACAGAGATTGGACGACCTGTGTCCAAAACTTCCATACCACGAGTTAAACCATCTGTTGATTCCATGGCGATCGTACGGACCATACCATCACCCAACTCCAAGGCTACTTCAAGGACGATTTTTGTTTTTCTTTCGTCATTTTTGTAGACGACAAGTGCATTATTAATCTCAGGAAGTGTTTCCCCAGCTGCAAACAAGACGTCTACAACGGGTCCGATAACCTGAGCAATTTTACCTGAACTCATCTCCTTCTCCTATTCTATATAAGATACTGTCGGTTCCTAGCTCAACTAGGGCCTAAGTTCATTTTGATACGAGGGAGGCAAAGCCTTATTCTAAGGCACTAGCCCCCGCTACGATTTCTGTAATTTCTTGTGTAATCGCCGCCTGTCTAGCACGGTTATACTGGATTGTCAAATCATTGATGACCTTCTTAGCATTATCAGTCGCCGTTTGCATGGCTGTCATACCTGCAGCATTCTCAGCTGTCTTGGCATCGATAATAGCACCGTAAATCATACTTTCTGCAAACTGAGGTAACAACTGCTCTAGAATCTCATCACGACTCGTTTCCAACTCAAATGTCAAGCTATACTCTTCATCCGCTTCATTCGGATCTAAGTCAACGATTGGAAGCATTTGTTCCACACGCATTTGACTAGTGAGAGTATTGACATGATGGTTGTAGCAGACGTACAATTCATCAAAAAGTTCGTTTTGGTACATCTCAATCGTTTTTGAAATAATTTTACGAACTTCATCAAAACTAGGTTGATCTGCCAAGCCACGTAGTTCATAGATTGGCTGAATACCACGAGCCTTAAAGAAATCAGCCCCCATACCACCGATACAGATGATTTCAAAACCTGTACCATCTGGATGGTATTCTTCTTTCAACTCCATAACGGCTTTAAGGATGGAAGCATTATAACCTCCAACCAATCCACGGTCTGAAGTGATAACGATATAACCTGTTTTCTTAACAGGGCGACTAATGAGCATCGGATTGGTTGAACCACCAGATCCGTTACCATGCAGAATATCCGTTAAAAGCTTACGAACTTTCTGAGCGTAAACTTGGAAGTTGCGAGCTGCTTCTTCAGAGCGACCTAGTTTAGCAGCCGACACCATTTGCATGGCATTGGTGATTTGACTCGTATTTTTGGTTGAGGCGATTTTTGTTTTAATATCATTTAGAGATACTGCCATCTGACACCTCTATTCTTATTGGAAGCTGGATTGATTGAGAAACTCTGTAATCGCAGCATCCAAGACTGCTTCTTCTGGCAAGTCTTTTGTTTCACGAATGGTTTCCAAAATCTCTGGATAATGAGCATCAAAGAAAGTATGGAACTCTTCCTCAAAACGAACAATGTCATCTACAGGAATCGTATCTAAGAAACCATGTGTCAAAGCATAGAGAATGGTTACTTGTTTCTCAACAGGTAGTGGTTTATGAACAGGTTGTTTCAATACTTCCACAGTACGACGTCCACGATTTAACTTAGCCTGTGTTGCTGCATCCAAGTCAGATCCAAACTTGGTGAAGGCTTCCAACTCACGGTATGAAGCAAGGTCGATACGAAGTGTACCAGCAACTTTCTTCATGGCTTTAATCTGTGCCGAACCACCTACACGGGATACAGATGAACCCGCATCAATGGCTGGACGAATACCCGCATTGAAGAGACCATCACCAAGGAAGATTTGTCCGTCAGTGATAGAGATCACGTTGGTTGCGATATAGGCAGAGATATCTCCCGCTTGTGTCTCGATAAATGGTAGGGCTGTAATAGATCCACCACCAAGTTCATCAGAAACTTTAGCTGAGCGCTCAAGCAAACGACTGTGAAGGTAGAAAACATCCCCTGGGAAGGCTTCACGACCTGGTGGACGACGAAGCAAGAGGGAAAGTTCACGATAAGCGACCGCTTGTTTTGAAAGATCATCGTAAACGATCAAAACATGCTTGCCTTGGTACATAAATTCTTCCGCCATAGCAACTCCGGCATAAGGAGCTAGGAAGAGCAATGGAGATGGTTGTGAAGCAGAGGCTGTCACAACGATTGTGTAGTCCAAGGCACCGTACTGACGAAGTGTTTCTACTTGCGTACGAACTGTTGATTCTTTTTGTCCAATCGCTACATAGATACAGATCATATCTTGCCCTTTTTGGTTCAAGATAGTATCAATTGCAATAGTTGTTTTCCCTGTCTGACGGTCACCGATAATCAACTCACGTTGACCACGACCAATCGGTACAAGGGCGTCAATAGCTTTCAAACCTGTTTGCAATGGTTCTGATACAGACTTACGTTGCATAACACCAGGAGCTGGCGCTTCTACTGGACGAGTCTTGTCAGTATGGATATCACCAAGACCGTCAACTGGACGACCAAGTGGGTCGACAACACGTCCGATTAGGCTATCCCCCACAGGTACTTCCATGATTTTACCTGTACGGCGAATGGTATCACCCTCACGAATATCTGTAAAGTCTCCAAGGATGATAATCCCAACGTCTGTAGACTCCAAGTTTTGCGCCATCCCATAAGAGCCGTTTTCAAAGATCAACAACTCTCCACTCATGGCATTTTCAAGACCGTGAGCACGCGCAATTCCATCCCCGATATAGGTTACAACACCTGTTTCAGACACATCAAAATTGGGTTTGAAATTTTCAATTTGTTGCTTAATTAAAGCGCTGATTTCTTGTGCGTTAATTGCCAAAAGAACACCACTTTCTATTTCAAATTTTCTTTAACAACTCGAAGTTGTTGTTTTATACTCACATCAATTGTCTTGTGATTAGCAAAAATGACAAAACCACCAATGAGTCCTTCATCAATTTGTTCTTTAATACTCCGTACTTTCAGAGACATTTTTTTCTCTATCAAGGGAAGCAAACGTTCCTTCTGTTCGTCCGTTAAAGGATGAGCTGAAGAAATCGTGACTACAAATTGATTGGTTTCTCTTTCAAGACGATTCAAACAATCAACAATAATATCATAAAAAAGATTTGCTCTGTGATTGTAAATCAGAACCTGAATAAAGTTTTGCATTAAAGGTGAGACAGAGTCTTGAAAGAAACCAACTGTTTTTTCCTTATCAGACTCATCAACTGCCACCTGAGCTAAAAAAGAAGGTAAGCCCGTTTTCTCTGCGACTTGCTTGATTTGATCCAAATCTGAAAAAATCCGGTCCTCTTCTCCTTTTTCAATCACTAATTGGACAAAAGGCATGCTGTACTTTTCAATTACCTTTGCTGTTTTCTTGTCCATTAGGCTTCTCCTAGCTGATCGATATACTGATCAATGAGTTCCTTATGAGCATGACTGTCAAGGTTTTTTGAGATGATTTTACCAGCGAGACTAATCGTCAAATCTGCCACCTCGCCCTTAACACTTTGCAAAGCTTCAGCTTTATTCTGAGCAATTTCTTGATTCGCCTTCTCTTTTAAGCGACCTGCTTCTACTTTAGCATCTGCCAGAATATTTGCTTTACTCTTCTCTGCAGTCTCTTTAGCATTTTCAATGATTGTTTTGGCCTCGTTGCGACTTCCAGCCAATTCATCTTCACGTTTTTGAGCAAGAGTTTCTGCTTTTTGACGAGCTTGTTCAGCTCCATCAATATCAGCAGCAATTTTATTTGCCCTTTCTTCGAAGACACTTGTCAAGTTTGACCACGCATATTTCTTAACTAAGACAATCAAAAGGATAAAAGAGCCAGCGATTAAAATAAAGTTACCAATTAATTCACCTACTGTTACGTGCATCTGTTACTCCTTTCTACTCTTCTCCATCATTTATCTTATTTCCTAAGTACATAGAAGACAACATGGTAAACACATAGGCTTGGATGCAGGAAATAAAGACAGAAAAGGCTGTCCAAGCCAAGTTAGCACCAAAAGCAACTGGATACCAATATAGAGCTTGATGAGATAGAGTGATTAGCAAACTAGCCATCACTTCTCCAGCAAAGATATTTCCGAACACCCGCAAGGCAAGTGATAAAAAGTTGGTAAACTCTTCTAAGATATTCATGGGAGTCATAAAGCCAGGTGTGATATAGGCTTTTAGATATTTTTTAATCCCACGGCGACGAATCCCTTCAATATGGGTCATCAGGATAATTCCAAATGACAAGGCCAAGTCAAACTGGAGATTTGCAGTTGGCGATGTCCAAAGGTTTGTCCCATCTGTAGTTTGAAGTTTCGCCATCAAACCGAGGTTATTTGCCAGTACCATAAATAGAAATAGACAAAGGAAAAAGAGCGAGTAGTCTTTCATGTAGCTTTTACCAATGTTAGGTTCTGTAAATCCAATAACGAAGTCATAGAAATACTCAAGTACATTTTGCTTTCCTTTGGGTTTCAAAGTCATATTGCGACTTGCCCAATAGATAAAGCCAAAAACAACTCCCACAATCAACAAGGTCATGGCTAACATGGTTAAATCAAAGGTAACAGGACCAATATTGATGGTTGGATTGATACTTTCTTCCATCTAGAATCCTCCCTTTTCTTCTCGTTCCATTTGTCTATTTGATGACGAATGAAAAGACGAGGGTAACCAAGAACGTTCCTTCAATAAAGGCAATCCCCATGATCATTAAGCTACGTAATTGTGGGATGATGTCTGGTTGGCGAGCAGCTGATTTGAACAAACCGTTCATCAACATACCTTCTGCAAGAGATACACCCATACAGGCAAGACAAAGACCGAAAAATGTTAAATTCATGATGAATTCTCCTTTTATTTAAAATTTACTTACTTAGTTTAGTCCTAAAATTTTGATTTGTCAACTTTTTACTTACGTTGAAAGCGTTTCATATGATTTATTTCTATTTTTGCTGTTTTTACCCCATTCTATAGGAAGTTTTTCCATTTTAGATTGCGAGTTTTTCTTGATTTTACTCTATTTTCTGAAACAAACTGAAAAATCCAAGTAAGAACTTGGATCGATTCATTTTATTTAAAATAGTAGGAATAGTGTTGTTTACAACCTGGATTAAATGGTGCACTGCAGTAAGGACAAGCCATCTGCTTTTGGTAATCTTGGAAAGTCATTGTCCTCTTACAACCCCCACATAAGATCGGTCGATCCTCAGAAAGCACCAAGGGATAGGGCGAAAACAAATGCGTTTCCATAGCATTGTGGCACTGATAACAAGCATAGTATTTTTTACACTCATAACACTGGAGGGAAACGATGTCCTTTTCACCATGGTAATGAATACATCTGCCTTCATTATCAACTAACAAACCTTGTGCTTGATTCATTCATATTTCCTTCTCTAGGCACGAACTGTAACGCTAGTTCCATCTTCCTTATAAAGATTGATAAGACCTTCCTTGAGAGCGCGGACCATGTCCCCTGCTTGAACAGGTTGTGGAACCTTGATTGTCAAGAGTTCCATTGGATTTGGAGCACGGTCGATTTTATTGCCCTTGGCATCATGAAGATCTTCGATATAAGTCTCAAAATGACGGAAACCTGGTCCATAAAACTCCACTTGATCTCCTTCATTGATAACATTCCGTTGACGAATGGTTGCCGTTTGAGTCGCATCATCGTACGCAACCACTTCAGCGACAAACTTGTATTCAGGAATTTTACGACGAGCGCCAAATAACTGTTCGTTTTCTGTAGGTGTACCATAGTAGAAACCTGTTGCCAGTTCACGCTGAGCAACCTTCCACATCTCGTCTACCAAGTCCTGTTTGATGGCTTCAAATTTCTCGGGACTTTCGAGATAAGCATCTACAGCCGCCTTGTAACAGTTGGTCACAGTTGAAACATAGTGAATAGACTTCATACGGCCTTCAATCTTGAGACTGTCTACACCGTTTTCAATCATATCTGGAATATGGTCAATCATGGACATGTCAACAGCTGACATTGAAAATTCTTCTGGAATTTCACCTTTAAGACTTTTACGTTCTTGACCAAATGGCATGTCGTAGAGGTCGTATTTCCAACGGCAAGACTGTGAACAACCACCACGGTTGGCATCACGCATACTCATGTGGTTTGAGAGCGTACAGCGACCTGAGTAGGAAATACACATGGCTCCATGGACAAAGGCCTCAATTTCTACATCAGTGCGTTTGCGAATCTCTGCCAATTCTTCCATTGAAACTTCACGAGCCAAAACCACGCGAGTTAGACCAAGTTCTTTCCAGAACTCAAGAGTTTCATAGTTGGTCGCACTGGCTTGGGTTGAAAGGTGGATTTCAAGACCTGGTGCTTCGGTTGCTGCAATCATAATCAAAGCCGGATCTGACACAATAACTGCGGCAATCCCGATGTCACGCAACTTGCGGAACCATTCTCCAGCACCAGCTTCGTTTCCTTCGTGCATAACCATGTTAGCAGCCACATAGACCTTGGCACCGTACTTAGCTGCAAACTGGACTCCTTCTTCCATCTGTTCAAAAGTGAAGTTTCCAGCACGGCTACGAAGACCATAGGCTTGCCCACCGATAAAGACTGCGTCCGCACCATATTGAACAGCTACTTTCAGCTTCTCTAAAGTTCCTGCAGGTGATAAAACCTCAGGACGTTTTAATGTTTTTGTCATTTTTTCTCCTATTTGCAATATAAAAGTTTGACGTTTTTCCTTCTCATTTTATAGTAAATAAGCAATAAAATCAAGCCTAGACAGATTGTTTTGACAATTCTAATCTTTTAAGAAAACAAAAAACCAGCCTTTCTAGACTAGTTATTTTCAAGATAAAATTCAAATCGTTCGCCCACGTATTGACTCTTTACATACTCGAAAGCCGTCCCATCTTCAAGATAAGAGACCTGAGTCAAGGCTAAAATGGCATGCCCCTTTTCGACTTCTAGATAGTGAGCAATTTTTTCCTTAGCCAATCTCGCATAAATGGTCTGTTGGGATTTGCCAATCCGGTAGCCATGTTGCTGCAAGGTTTGAAAGAAGTGGCTGGTGATTTCTTCTTTTTTGAAATCCTTAATGAATTTCTCAGGAATGGATGCGACTTCATAGACTAGCGGAACTTGGTCAGCGTAACGCACCCGTTCCATGCGGATAATATTCTCTGTCGGAGTAATCCCTAGCTTTGCGACCTCTTGCTCATTTGGAATGGTTCTTCTGTAAGAAATGAGTTGGCTAGAAGGGACTTTCCCCTGAGATTTGACAATCTCCGTAAAACTAGTCGTTCCCCGCATTTTTTCTTGGACACGAGTGCTAGAGACAAAAGTCCCACTTCCTACACGACGTTCCAAAACTCCTTCCTCAACCAAGAGAGAGATAGCTTGGCGTAATGTCATCCGGCTAACCTGAAACTGTTCAGCTAAATCTCGCTCACTTGGAAGTCTCTCTCCGATTTTCCAATGATGCTCATCTATATCCTTTTTGATCTGATCGTGGATTTTCATATAAGCTGGCAACATGATTCTCACTTCTTTTCTTTATTTTCTCCATTGTACCGTATTTGCTAAGAAAAAGTCAAACTTTGCCTTGTTTAGTTGGTAATTCGCCCCTATTTGTGATAGAATATTGAAAAAGATATTTCTTTTGAGAAAGGAAAAAGATGAGCAACATTTCAACTGATTTGCAAGATGTCGAAAAAATCATCGTGCTGGACTATGGTAGCCAATACAACCAGCTGATTTCACGCCGTATTCGTGAAATTGGTGTTTTTTCAGAGCTAAAAAGTCATAAAATCTCAGCCGCAGAGGTTCGTGCGATTAACCCTGTAGGGATCATCCTCTCTGGTGGACCAAACTCTGTATACGAAGATGGTTCATTTGATATTGACTCAGAAATTTTTGAACTTGGCATTCCAATTTTGGGAATCTGCTATGGTATGCAACTTTTAACTCATAAACTTGGAGGAAAAGTTGTCCCTGCAGGTGATGCTGGTAACCGCGAGTATGGCCAATCACCACTTACCCATACCACTTCTGCCCTCTTTGAAGGAACTCCTGAAGAACAGATTGTTTTGATGAGCCATGGCGATGCTGTAACAGAAATTCCTGCTGATTTTGTTCGTACTGGAACTTCTGCTGACTGTCCTTATGCAGCTATTGAAAATCCAGACAAACATATCTACGGTATCCAATTCCACCCAGAGGTTCGCCATTCTGTCTATGGAAATGATATCCTTCGCAACTTTGCTCTTAATATCTGTAAGGCTAAAGGCGACTGGTCAATGGACAACTTTATCGATATGCAGATCAAGAAAATCCGTGAAACTGTAGGTGACAAGCGTGTTCTTCTCGGTCTATCAGGTGGTGTTGACTCTTCTGTTGTTGGAGTTCTTCTCCAAAAAGCGATCGGTGATCAATTAATCTGTATCTTTGTAGACCACGGTCTTCTCCGTAAAGGGGAAGCTGACCAAGTTATGGACATGCTTGGTGGTAAGTTTGGTTTGAATATCGTCAAAGCAGACGCTGCAAAACGCTTCCTTGACAAACTTGCAGGTGTTTCTGATCCTGAGCAAAAACGTAAAATTATCGGTAACGAATTTGTTTATGTCTTTGATGACGAAGCAAGCAAGCTAAAAGATGTAAAATTCCTTGCTCAAGGAACGCTTTACACTGACGTGATTGAGTCTGGTACAGATACTGCTCAAACCATCAAATCACACCACAATGTTGGTGGTCTTCCAGAAGACATGCAGTTTGAATTAATTGAACCATTGAACACTCTTTATAAAGACGAAGTCCGTGCCCTTGGTACAGAACTTGGTATGCCAGACCACATTGTATGGCGCCAACCATTCCCAGGACCAGGACTTGCTATCCGTGTCATGGGTGAAATCACTGAAGAAAAACTAGAAACTGTTCGTGAGTCTGATGCTATCCTTCGTGAAGAAATCGCTAAAGCTGGTCTTGACCGCGATATCTGGCAATACTTCACTGTCAACACAGGCGTTCGTTCAGTCGGTGTTATGGGTGATGGTCGTACTTATGACTACACCATCGCCATTCGTGCCATCACCTCTATCGATGGTATGACAGCTGACTTTGCCAAGATTCCTTGGGAAGTCCTTCAAAAGATTTCTGTACGGATCGTAAACGAAGTGGACCACGTTAACCGCATCGTCTACGATATTACAAGTAAACCACCAGCAACCGTTGAGTGGGAATAGACCACAATCAAACACAAAAGAACTCTGAATCGGATTCAGAGTTCTTTTTATTAATAAGGAAAGCACTTCTGCTTTCCTTTTTTATTTGCGTTTTTTCTTCGCTTTTTTCATTTTGTTGGCCATGCGTTTCATAGACTGTTTCATAGCAAATTCACCGATTTTACCTTTGAGTCCGCCACCAAACATCTGGCTCATATCTGGCATGCCTGCGCCTCCAAGAGCTGACATATCTGGCATGCCACCTTGTCCCATCATGCCTTCAAGGGCAGACATATCCATTCCTCCCATATTTGGCATATTTTTAGGAAGGTTATTCGGATTAATTCCCATTTGCTTCATCATCTTGTTCATATCCCCAGACATGACACCTTGCATGAGCTGTTTGGCCTGGTTAAAGTCCTTGATAAATTTATTGACTTCAACAAAGGTATTTCCAGAACCTGCAGCGATACGACGGCGACGACTTGGATTTAACAAATCAGGATTTTCACGCTCCTCAGGAGTCATCGAAGACACGATGGCACGTTTACGCGCAATCTGACGTTCATCCACCTTCATGTTTTGAAGTGCTGGATTGTTAGCCATACCTGGAATCATCTTGAGCAAGTCTTCCATTGGTCCCATATTTTGCACCTGATCCAATTGATCAATGAAATCATTGAAATCAAAGGTGTTTTCGCGCATCTTCTCAGCCATTTCAAGAGCTTTTTGCTCATCGTATTCTTGAGAGGCTTTCTCGATCAAGGTCAGCATATCCCCCATACCAAGGATACGGCTAGACATACGGTCTGGGTGGAAGGTTTCAATATCTGTAATCTTTTCACCCGTACCAGTGAACTTGATAGGTTTACCAGTGATGTGGCGAACAGACAAAGCCGCACCACCACGAGTGTCCCCATCAATCTTGGTAAGGATGACACCAGTTACTTCCAACTGAGCATTAAACTCACGGGCAACATTAGCCGCTTCCTGACCGATCATGGCATCAATGACAAGGAGGATTTCGTTTGGTTGAGCCAGTGCTTTAACATCACGAAGCTCATTCATGAGAAGTTCATCGATTTGTAAACGCCCTGCCGTATCAATCAAGACATAGTCGTTGTGATTGGCCTGTGCTTGCTCCAAACCTTGGCGAACAATCTCAACAGCTGGTACTTCTGTTCCAAGCGCAAAGACAGGAACATCAATTTGTTTTCCAAGTGTTTTCAACTGATCGATGGCTGCTGGACGATAGATATCCGCTGCAATCATCAAAGGACGTGCATTTTCTTCCTTCTTGAGTTTATTAGCCAGCTTACCTGCAAAGGTGGTTTTACCAGCCCCTTGCAAACCGACCATCATGATAATGGTTGGAATTTTTGGTGACTTGATAATTTCTGCCGTATCGGAACCTAAAACAGCTGTCAATTCCTCATCAACGATTTTGATAATCTGTTGGGCTGGATTGAGGGTATCAATGACCTCGTGTCCGACTGCACGTTCACGAACCTTCTTGATAAAGTCCTTTACAACAGGCAAAGCAACGTCGGCTTCTAGCAAGGCCAAACGAATCTCTTTGGTTGCTTCCTGGACATCAGCCTCAGAAATTTTTCCTTTTTTACGTAGATTTTTAAAGACGTTCTGTAAACGTTCTGTTAAACTTTCAAATGCCATTTTTTTCTCCTATGTTTCATTAATTCGGTGGAAAACGTCCAAAATCTTGTAAACAAACAAGTTCTTCTGGAGTGACTTCTTTCATTATCTCATTTGGATATCCCCAACAGCTAAATCCCTCTTGAAGAGCTCGAGAGATAGAATCAGACGAGAGGATTTGTAGCCTTGTTGGAAAAGGAGTCTCAGCAGCTAATAGTTTACAGGGTATACCTTTGTAGATGACTATACTCCCCATACTTACTCTCTATTATCAATGCTTGTTAAAATTTCTATCTGCTCCTGCAGAAAGTCATCCTTGGGATAACGCTCCAAGATCTGGTCAAAAATCTGACTTCGGACAATGTAGTCCGAATACATGTGCAGTTTCATCTCATAATCTTCTAGAATCTTTTCCGTACGCTTGATATTATCATAAACAGCCTGACGACTGACACCGAACTCCTCAGCAATCTCAGCAAGACTATAATCATCAGCATAATAGAGTTCAATATAGTTCATCTGCTTGTCTGTCAAAAGCGCCGCATAAAATTCAAAAAGGGCGTTCATACGATTGGTTTTTTCGATTTCCATAACCTTTATTATACCAAAAAAACGATTATACTGCTAGAGTAGAAGCACTTCAAATAGACTAAGAAGAAAAAAAGAACCTTGCAAGGCAAGATTCTTTTAGTGTCTGACTTAAATAATTGTTCTTCTGGGAACTTAATCGAATTAAGCTTCGATTTCTGTAACCATACCTGAACCAACAGTACGTCCACCCTCACGGATAGAGAATGTAGTACCTTGTTCTACGGCGATTGGGTGGATCAACTCAACGTCGATAGTCACGTTATCACCAGGCATTACCATTTCAGTACCTGCTGGAAGTTCGATTGAACCTGTAACGTCAGTAGTACGGAAGTAGAATTGTGGGCGGTAGTTGTTGAAGAATGGAGTGTGACGTCCACCTTCTTCTTTAGTAAGGATGTAGACTTCACCTTTAAATTTAGTGTGTGGGTTGATTGAACCTGGTTTAGCGATAACTTGTCCACGTTCGATTTCGTCACGTTGAATACCACGAAGAAGGACACCTACGTTATCTCCGGCAAGACCTTCATCAAGTTGTTTACGGAACATTTCAACACCAGTAACAACTGCTTTTTGAGTTTCTTCTTTGATACCAACGATTTCGATTTCGTCGTTGACACGAACAGTACCACGGTCGATACGTCCTGAAGCAACTGTACCACGTCCAGTGATTGAGAATACGTCTTCGACTGGAAGAAGCAATGGTTTTTCAGTGTCACGTTCTGGTTCTGGGATGTACTCATCAACAGTGTTCATCAATTCCATGATGATGTCTTCGTATTTAGAGTCACCTTCAAGGGCTTTAAGAGCTGAACCTTGGATAACTGGAAGATCGTCACCTGGGAAGTCGTATTCTGACAAGAGGTCACGGATTTCCATTTCAACCAATTCAAGCAATTCTTCGTCGTCTACCAAGTCAATTTTGTTCATGAAGACGATAAGGTGTTTAACACCAACCTGACGTGAAAGAAGGATGTGCTCACGAGTTTGTGGCATTGGTCCGTCAGTTGAAGCTACTACAAGGATAGCTCCGTCCATTTGAGCGGCACCAGTGATCATGTTTTTAACGTAGTCCGCGTGTCCTGGAGCGTCGATGTGAGCGTAGTGACGTTTTTCAGTTTCGTACTCAACGTGCGCAGTGTTGATAGTGATACCGCGTTCGCGTTCTTCTGGAGCAGCATCGATAGACGCATAGTCTTTTGGTTGGTTAACTGCTGAAGGCAAGCGACGTGCCAATACAGTTGTGATAGCTGCAGTCAAAGTAGTTTTACCGTGGTCAACGTGTCCGATAGTACCAATGTTAACGTGTGGTTTACTACGATCGTATTTTTCTTTTGCCATTTGAGTAAAAGCCTCCAATAAAATATATTTTATAGATAGACAGTAGGCAATACAGTCTAACTTTCCTTACTATTTTATCAAATTTCTGCTAAATTGCAAGTGTTTTACACATATTTTGTGAATTAATCTAAATCTTATCAAATCCTCTTCTTTTGCTTCTTTATGGCAATATGAAATCAAACTTCTCTTTGTTTGGAAGATAATATTTTCATCAAAAAAATCAGGTTTCCCTGATTTTAATTTGATTCTGTTTTTTCCAGTTCCTTAGCTTCTTTATGGTTTTCATACAATTTCGCTAGGAACTTAGTAATTTCTTTAAAAATAGAGTAAGTAGGTACTGCTACGACCATTCCTATAACACCGTAGATATTACTTGACAGTAAGAGGAGCACTAAGATCGTAATCGGGTGTACCTTCATAACTCCTCCAACGATACGTGGATAGAGAACATTTCCATCAATCTGCTGAATAATAAGCATATAAGCAACCGCAATCAACATGCGATGAGGATCCGTGAACACATTCGCAATCACCATTGGAATCAAGCCAATACTTGGACCAACATAAGGAATCAAATTTGCGATTCCAGAGAAAATAGCAAAAACAAGGGCATACTTTAATCCGATAACACTATAGCCAATATAGGCTAAACATCCAATAATAACCGCATCAATCGCAATTCCACTGATATAGCGCGCTATGGTTGTATTGAGATTGGTTAAAAGGCTAGAAAGATTCAATTTGTCATGTTTTAAGACGGTACGTTCCAACATTGGTAGCAATTTATGACCATCCAACAAGAAATAAATCAAGAATACAGGAGTCATAATGAGAATCAGCACCGTACTAAACAAGGCTGAAAGAACGCTTCCTAAACTGTTGCTGACGCTATTAAGGATATTCTGGAGGATATCCACATAGGAGAGATTCAGTTGTTGAATTGTTTGTTGAATATCAATATTTTGGAAGACGGGATTCATGGACAAATCGATGATCAAATCTTGTAGTCTACTATAGATGTTTTGACTAGAAATAATCAAGCTGGTCAACTGATTAATCAAAATCGGCAAGAGATAAACGACCCCTACAACGATAGCACCAATCAAGGCACAAAGAGTGACCAAGACACCAATTAGACGATTGATCTTACATCTCTTTTCTAAGAAAGTCACGACTGGATTTGTAATGTAGTAAAAAAATCCACCAAGTAAAAATGGAATCATAATGGTATTCACAACCGTCACGAAGGGAGTAATGATGGCTCCCATTTCTCTCCAAAGATAGAAAATCAATGTTAACAATAAAATTTCAGCTGTCCAAAAAAATAATTTGTTTCTACGGAACATAGGTATCCTCCTTCTCTCTATTTTACCATATTTCTGAAAAAGATAAGATGGCTTTAGTAAAAAAGCGAGAATATTTTTTTTCTTTATGATAAAATAAAGCTAATATGAAAAAAATAATTTTATCTTTTATGACACTGTTGGTTTTTGGAACAACTTCTACTGTTTCTGCTCAGGAGTTTGATGTTGCTGCTAAACATGCCATTGCCGTCGAGGCTACAACTGGAAAAATCCTCTATGAAAAAGATGCAAATCAGCCTGTAGAAATTGCTTCTATTACCAAACTGGTTACAGTTTATTTGGTCTATGAAGCCTTGGAACAAGGAACTATCAGCCTGTCTACACCTGTTGATATTTCGGACTATCCTTACAAACTTACAACTAATTCTGAGGCGAGTAACGTCCCTATGGAAGCTCGAAATTATACTGTTGAACAACTATTAGAGGCTACAATGGTATCCAGCGCGAACAGTGCTGCGATTGCGCTAGCAGAAAAGATTGCTGGTTCTGAGAAAGACTTTGTAGACAAGATGAGGGCTAAACTTCTTGAATGGGGAATTCAAGATGCAACTATTGTAAACACTACTGGTTTAAATAATGAGACCCTTGGCGATAATATCTATCCTGGTTCAAAGAAAGACGATGAAAACAAGTTGAGTGCCTACGATGTTGCAATCGTCGCTCGTAACCTCATCCGAGATTATCCTCAAGTTTTGGAAATCACCAAAAAGCCAACTTCTACCTTTGCAGGGCTTGAAATCCACTCAACCAACTATATGTTGGAGGGAATGCCTGCCTATCGTGGTGGTATCGATGGACTAAAGACAGGTACTACTGATAAAGCTGGCGCTTCATTCGTTGGAACAACTGTTGAGAAAGGGATGCGTATTATTACGGTTGTTTTGAATGCAGATCAACAAGATACCAACCCTTATGCGCGTTTTACTGCAACTTCTGCACTTTTAGATTATATTTCTGCAAACTTTGCCTTAAAAACTGTCGTTCAGAAAGGTGAAGCCTACAACGATAGTAAAGTAACAGTTCTGGATGGTAAAGAAGATAATGTGACAGCTGTCGCTAAGTCAGATATTTCCATCGTCCAACGCATCGGAAGCGGTACTACACCAGCCCTCCAATTCACACCGAAATCAACATCAGAAATGGCTCCATTGGAAGAAGGCAAGGTTGTTGGTACTCTGACCTATGATGATCAGGATTTGGTCGGCCAGGGCTATCTCACTTCCGACAAACCATCTTTTGAAATGGTTTCTGAAAAGAAAGTAGAAAAAGCCTTCTTTTTGAAGGTTTGGTGGAATCAATTTATCCGCTTTATCAATGAAAAACTATAAAAAAATCGCGAATAATCGCGATTTTTTCTTTATTTCATTTCTTTAAATGCTGCTTCTGCATCAGCGTTGCTAATAGCACCAAATTGGATTTTTCCGATTTTACCTTGACTGTCAATCAAGTATTCCGTTGGAATACTACGAATTTGGTAGGCTTGGAAGGTAGTTGCTTGCGTATCATATAGAACTGGAATATCCTTGTATCCTTGTTCTTGATACCATTTTGGAAAGTCTTGAACTGTTTTTTCACCTTGTAGACCTGGTGCAATGACACTCAATATTTCAAAGTCTCGATCTTGTTTGGCAGCTAATTCCATCAGCTCGGGCATGCTTTTTTTACATGGTCCGCACCAAGAGGCCCAGAATTTCAAATAGACCTTTTTCCCTTTATAGTCTGATAACTTCACTTCTTTACCATCCATAGACTGCAAGGTGAAGTCTGGCGCATCCTTACCAACTGCGATTTGTTGTACTGCAGGTTGTTTTGGACTGCTTGTCTGTTTGGTTTCTTTTTCACCACAGGCAATCAACAAGAATAGAGACATGAGGCTCAATCCAGCAAAAATAACTTTTTTCATTTTTTCTCCTTTTATCCAATTATCCAAGAATTCCTGACAAGGCATTTAATTGCCCTAGCATTAATAATAATCCCATCAAAACAATCAAAGCTCCCCCGATTTTTTTTAGTAGGATCATATGGGGTTTTAATTTACTAAAATAGGGCATAATCCAGCCCGAAGCCAAGGCCAAAACAATGAAAGGAAGGGCCATTCCCAATGTGTAAACTAAGGTTAGTAAGGCTCCTTGCCAAGCACCACTGCCACCTGAAGCTGCTAGGGCCAATACTGAACTTAAGACTGGTCCGATACAAGGGGTCCAACCAAAACTAAAGGTTATCCCAAGTAAAAAGGCTGACAGATAGTGATTAGACTTGGATTGTTTGAAGGTGACTGTCTTTTGAACCTCCAGTTTATTGAAATGCAAGATTTCCATCTGGTGAAGCCCTAAAAGAATAATGACTATGCCCATAGCATAACGAAACCAGTCTGCATAGAGCATGTGCCCTAGGAATCCAGCTCCAAATCCTAAAATAAAGAAAATGAGGGAGATTCCTGCAATAAAGCACAAGGTCCGAATTAAGCCTGACCATGCAACGTCTCTTCCAAAAAAGCGAAAGCTTTTCGAATTTCCCTGATCATCCAGTAAAATACCAGCATAGACAGGTAGCAAAGGAAAGATGCAGGGTGAAAAGAAGGACAGGATACCTGCAAAAAAAACAGATACTAGAAATATAATCGACTCCAACGAATTACCTACTTTCTCAAAATTCTAATCCTATTTTACTACAAAAGGATAAATTTGTAAGAAGTCTGCTACGCTTGTTTATTTTGACTAAATTTGACACAAAAAAAGGAGCTAAGCTCCCTTTTTTTTAATACGTTCCTTCTTCGCCTTGGCTAGTCAAGATAACTGGACCGTCTTTGGTAATCACGAACTGGTGTTCATATTGGCAAGACAGGCCGCCATCTATAGTCTTATGAGCCCAGCCAGTCTTCATATCTGTATCAATTTCCCAGTCTCCAGTATTGATCATGGGTTCAATGGTTAGTACCATTCCTTCACGGAGACGGAGTCCACGGCCTGCAATACCGTAGTTAGGAACCATTGGCTCTTCGTGCATAGTTGGACCAACACCATGACCAACCAAATCACGAACGACACCGTAACCGCGACTTTCAGCGTATTCTTGAATGGCTGCACCGATATCACCGATACGATTGCCAACAACTGCTTGCTCAATTCCTACATACATAGCTTCCTTGGTTACGTCCATAAGGTTTTTCACTTCTTCAGACGGTGTACCAACCGCATAAGCCCAACATGAGTCAGCTAAACCACCAGTATAACTTTGGGTGTATTTTTTCATTTGCTCAACATTGTTGAAGTTGAGTTTAGAGACATTGAGGTCGGATTTGGCAATCGGACCACCCAGTACCATGTCAACCTTGAGCAAATCGCCATCTTTCAAGATGTAATGACGTGGAAAAGCATGAGCTACTTCGTCGTTGAGAGAGCAACAAGTGGCATAGGGGTAATCCATGACAGCACCATCCACACCAATCTGTAAAGGAAGGAAATTCTCCTCTTTACAACGTCGACGAACGTACTCTTCAACTTCCCACATATCCACGCCTGGCTTAATCAAATCACGTAAGCCGATATGGATACTTGCTAGGAAATCACCAGCCTTGTCCATGGCTTCGATTTCACGTGCTGATTTTAAAGTTATCATTTTTTCTCCTAGATTCTAATTAATTTTAACCGTAACATTTGCTTTTGAAACAATCTGATGACCATGATAAATATCATAATCAATAATAGCTGAGCGTCTCGTGTGGTGAATAATACGAGCCTGAATCCGCAGAGTATCATCTATCTGTACAGCCTGCAAGAAATAAATCAACATCTGTTCAATGATGAGATTACGTCCGCTATTGACAACGAGGTCTTGGGTCATATGGTTGAGGATTTCAGCCAAGACTCCATTAGCAAGGACCCCATTTTTCTCCAACATGAAAGGCTCAACAGTAATGACGACTTCATCATGATGATAAGAGAGTTTTTGCCCAATTTGCTCGGAGAAAGTCGGCAAAGCAGAAACTTGGGAACGGCTCATCTTTTCCATTACATCTCGTCGTGTTACGACACCGAGTAGAGTTTGGTTACTTCTGACAACGGGAACCATCTCAAAGTCTTCTGCAATCATTCGTTGACTGACATTGGCAATATTGGTCGCTAATCCTGTTACGAAGATACTTCGTGTCATCACCTTGTCAATCGTTGTACTGGGAGACTTGTCTCCTGCGTCACGCATGGTAACAACCCCAACAACCACTTGGTGTTGGTTAATGACTGGGAAACGACTACTTCTGTTCTTACGGACCAAGTCTAGATAATCTTTGACCGTATCCGTTTCTCTCAAAAAACCATACTCATGACTGGGACGATAGAGCTTTTCGACTGTCAGAATATCGGTTTTGATTTGAACATTTGAGAGGGCTTTGTTAATCATGGTCGCTACTGTAAAAGTGTCATGTTTACTCCTCAGAACTGGAATCCCTTTTTTATTAGCCAACTCAAGAACATCGTCCTGGACATGAAAACCACCCGTAACGAGGACTGCATTTTCATTTTCCAGCGCTAAAAGTTGAATGCGAGTACGGTCACCTACGATCAAAAGACCACCATCATGGAGATAGGACAGGATATTTTGCTCTGTCATAGCCCCAATGGAGAATTTGCTAAACTCTCTCTCCAACCCTTCCTGACCAGCTAAAACTTCAGATGAGGTGACTTCAGCAATTTCAGCATAGGTTAGCCTCTCAATAGCCACTTTCTGGGACTTGACTCGAATGGTTCCACTACGTGGCCGAGTTTCAACGATGCCACGATTTTCAGCTTCTTTGATAGCTCGGTAGGCTGTTCCGTCACTAACACCTAGGTGATTGGAAATACTGCGTACACTAACTCTCTTCCCAATTGGCAACTCTTCCAGATAGGACAAAATTTCCTGGTGTTTACTCATTGAATTCTCCTTTTATGTATCGAAATTCAAGATAGTCCCTCATTTTTCGTGTATAGCGATCACTCCCCTTAAACTGTCGTACGAGGCTAAAGCCCGATTTTAAGGCTACTTTTTGACTAGCTTGATTCTCCAAATGAGTGATAATGGATAATTGTTTTAAACCAAATTCATCAAATGAAAGCTGGCATAGCTTGGTAACCACTTCTGTCATAAAACCTTGTGACCAAGAATCCTTTTTTAAGAAGTAACCAATTTCTGCTTCTTTTTTGATTTCATCGATTTTTTCAAATTTAATAGAGCCAATCATTTCCTGATTTCCTTGGAGACAAATAGCCCAAACCCCTAGAGGATTCTTCATAAAATAGTTAGCAAGGGCGTACTGACTTTCTTCCAAACTTGCTTGACTGGGAAAAATAAACTGTAAATTCTCAGGGTTTGAAGCAATCTCGAAAAACGCTTGACTGTCACTAAAAAAGAAAGGACGCAAATACAAGCGCTCCGTTTCAAAAAAAGAAAACATTGCTAATTTGGTCCAAATATTCATAATCACCTCAACGGCTTAGTCTTCAACGAGTGTAATATCCGCTCCAAGACTACGCAATTTTTCAATAATATCTGAGTAGCCACGAAGGATAAACTCAATATTCGTAATTTCAGTCTGGCCTTGAGCCATCAAGCCAGCGATGACAAGTGCAGCACCAGCTCGCAAGTCTGTAGCCTTTACACTTGCCCCGTGTAACTTACGACCACCGTTATAAATAATGTGATCATTTGTAGTCGTAATATCTGCATCCATTTTCGCTAACTCAAAAACATGATTGACACGTTTCTCATAAATCGTATCAATAATGGTTCCACGACCTTGCGCAGTCAGTAATAGCGGAGTTATAGGCTGTTGCAAATCGGTTGCGAACCCTGGATAGGGAGCTGTTTTGATATTGATGGCCTTCAAACCAGACTGTTCTTCAACGAAGATACTGTCTTCTGAGACCGTCATACGAACGCCCATTTCCTCGAGTTTGGCTATAAAGCCTTCAAGATGCTCATAAAGAACGTTGTTAATACGAATTCCTTTACCAACCGCAGCAGCAAGCGAAATATAAGTCCCAGCTTCAATACGGTCTGGAATGACTTGGTGACGAGTCCCATGAAGTGTCTCAACACCATCAATAATGATAATATCAGTCCCGGCACCACGAATGTGTGCCCCCATGTTGTTCAAAAGGGTAGCCACATCAATGATTTCTGGTTCACGGGCCGCATTTTCAATGACCGTACGTCCCTTTGCTTTGACCGCGGCAATCATAGTGTTAATCGTTGCACCAACGCTAACAGTGTCCATGTAAATACTTGCGCCATGAAGCCCCTTACCTTGGGCAGATAAATTCATATTATCTCCCTCGTAGCTGACCTTAGCACCCATGGCTTCAAAGGCTTTTAAGTGAAGATCAATCGGACGAGGTCCCAGATCACATCCACCAGGAAGTCCAACTGTAGCTTCACCAAAGCGACCTAAAAGACTTCCGTAGAAATAATAAGAAGCACGCAAGCTATTAATCTTGCCATAAGGCATCGGAATGTTTTGAACACCTCTTGGATCAATCTCCAAGACATCATCATAACGCTTAACAGTCGCCCCCATAATTTCCATGATTTCGACAAGACTAGCAACGTCTGAAATATCTGGAACACAATCTAAAGTGACAATATCATCTGATAAGATAATAGCTGGAATAAGCGCTACAACACTATTTTTAGCACCACTAATGGTGATCTCACCTTGCAATGGACGTCCACCATTGATGACAATTTTTCTCATGTTTTACTCTTTCAAAATTTACTAAAAAGGTCTTTTCGTTCTATTATATCATAATTTTCAGTTTTTTCCCATTCCTATTTACTAAATACCATCTCATTTTGATAAAAAAAGACCTATCACTCAAGCTTTTCAACCTGAAATGATAGGTTTTAATGTTAGATTAACGTACTGTACGGATACGCATTGTGTTTGTACGAACAGCTTCGCCAAGTGGCACACCTGCAACGATAACAATATCGTCACCAGATTCTACAAGGCCTGCTTCAACTGCTTTACGTTCAGCGATTTCGAACATATCATCTGTTGATGATGGAGCTTCAGTCAACATTGGGATAACACCCCAGTTCAACATCAATCCACGCTCTGTCAATTCGTCGAATGTCAATGCCAAGATATCAGCATTTGGACGGTATTTAGAAATCAAACGAGCTGTGTGACCAGTCTTAGTAAGGGTAACAACCAATTTGATATTCATTGAGTTAGTAGCGTCTTTAACAGCTGAAGCCATAACTTCTGTCTTAGAGTTTCGTTCGAAAGTATCTGAGTTCAAACGTCCGTATTCGTTAAGAAGAGTTTGTGCATTCTTGTCAATTGTAGCCATTGTTGTTACTGACTCAAGTGGGTATTTACCGTTTGCAGACTCACCTGAAAGCATTGTAGCGTCAGTTCCGTCGATAACAGCGTTAAATACGTCTGATACTTCTGAACGTGTTGCACGTGGTTTTTCAGTCATTGTTTCAAGCATGTTTGTTGCTGTGATAACAACTTTACCTGCTGCGTTCACTTTAGTGATGATCATTTTTTGGTAAACTGGAACCATTTCGAATGGTACTTCGATACCCATGTCACCACGAGCGATCATGATACCGTCAGCAGCTTCAATGATTTCATCCAAGTTATCGATACCTTGTTGGTTTTCGATTTTCGCAAACAATTGAACGTGACCGTTACCAGTTTCTTCACAGATTGCACGAACTTCGTTAACGTCTTTCGCAGTACGTACAAATGAAATTGCGATGAAGTTGATACCTTGTTCCAAACCGAAACGGATATCATCGTTATCGCGTTCAGCAAGAGCTGGGAAAGGAATTTTAGTGTTAGGGATGTTTACACCTTTTTGCTTAGCAATGATACCGTCATTCTCAACTTCAACTTCAAATTCACGAGTTGCATCGTCTTTTGCAACAACGCGAAGACCAAGTTTACCATCGTCAACCAATACTTGACGACCAACTTCAACATCGTCGTAGATATCAAGAGCACCAGCAACGTTCAAAGCAATCACTTCACGAGTTGATTTGATTCCTTGTTTAGTTGCAACACGGATTTTTTCACCAGTTTTGTAAGAGTACTCTTTTGCGTCACCTTCAAACAATTCTGTACGGATTTCAGGTCCTTTAGTATCAAGAAGGAAACCAACTTTTTTACCTGCAAGTTTTTCAGCAAGTTTAACAGTTGCCATACGCTCACCTTGTTCTTGGTGGTCACCGTGTGAGAAGTTGAAACGGAAAGTGTTTGCTCCTGCTTCAATCAGTTTAGCAATGTTTTTAGCTGAAGCTTCAACGTCAAGTTTTTCACCCCAGTATCCGTCTTCACCGAATTTTTTACCACCACGGATTTCAACCGCAGGACCCAAAGTTGCAACGATTTTTACACGTTTGTTCATGATTTTTGTGACTCCTTTATATAATTCGACCTTTTATGGTCATGTTACCAAATTAATGAAAGTTGATTAGGACAAGCTCTTGTTCAAATCAGAAAGTTCAAGATCAGCTTTATGAGGGTTGTTAACAACGATCTTACCATCAGCTGTTAAGCTAAACAAAGCTCCTTCTTCTGCTGTTCCAAGAATTGGATTCTCAACCATTTTCTCGTTACGGATACCAACAGCGACACCACCGATTCCTTGTTTAAGGAGTTTAACAGCGTGTGCACCCATGCGTGATGCTAATACACGGTCACGAGCAGTTGGTGATCCACCACGTTGGATGTGTCCAAGTTCAGTTACACGAAGGTCACTTGTATCCCCAGCTTCTTTTAGTTTTTGACCAAATTCAGCTGCCGACATAACACCTTCTGCCAAAACGATAATGTTGTGTTTTTTACCGTGCTCATAACCAGCTTTGATGCTTGCTACGATTTCTTCCATTTTGAAGCCTTCTTCAGGGATGATGATTTCGTCAGCACCAGTTGCGATACCCGCCCAAAGAGCGATATCACCAGCATTACGTCCCATTACTTCAACAACGAAAGTACGACGGTGACTTGATGATGTATCACGAATCTTATCGATCGCATCCATTGCAGTAGTAACTGCAGTATCAAATCCAATTGTGAAATCAGTACCTACGATATCGTTATCAATAGTTCCTGGAAGTCCGATAGCAGGGAATCCATGCTCAGTCAAGCGCATAGCTCCGTGATAAGAACCGTCTCCACCGATAACTACGACTCCTTCGATACCGTGTTTTTTCAATTGCTCAATCCCTTTAAGTTGGCCTTCAAGTTGTGCAAACTCAGGGTAACGAGCAGAGTGAAGGAAAGTACCACCACGTGAAATGATGTCTCCTACTGAAGCAGCATCAAGTGGATAAATTTCACCGGCAACCATACCTGCATATCCATCGTAGATACCAAAAACTTCCATTCCTTCTGAGATTGCTTGGCGAACTACTGCACGGATGGCAGCATTCATACCAGGGGCGTCTCCACCACTGGTCAAAACAGCAATACGTTTCATTTGGTTTATGCTCCTTTTTCTTTTAACATTCTTACTGATTATACCACATTTAATTGGAAAATTCTTCTATTTTCCGTATTTTTAGCGATAAATCGTTTTCATAGCAATTCCCTCTAATTTTTCCTCTAGAGCAGAATCTTTTTTTACAAAATATTGAGTAGAAACAACCGTTTTTTGTTCCTCTTCATACCTGATAATGACAGGGATTGGGCCTTTGTATTGTTCTAGAATATTTGAAATCTCTTTATCATTTTCATGATTTTTAACTTGAATCCAGAATCGTTCCGCTACTGCTTCTTTCAAATCTTGTGCAATCATTTGCAGACGACCATCTCGAGATTGAACTTTACCATTGATGTAGTAAAATTTCCCTTCGGATAAAATGGAAGCAAATTTTCTATATTGGTCTGAAAATACAGTTACATCCATCCGAGACTTACTATCATGAACCTGTAGAAAGGCCATACTCTCTCCTTTCTTGGTTCGAATCACTTTAATCTTTTGAACTTCAACTAGAAGTGTTGCTTGACTCCCCTCAGTGAGAGTAGCAATGGGTGCCGTTGGATAAAGGGCTTGTTTGGCAAGTGTTTGCAAAGGATGAGCACTGATACCAACCCCGATTAGTTCCTGCTCCTTGTAAAATTTCTCCGCCTCAGTAAAATCATCAGCTTCGGTCCAACTATAATTTGTATCCGCAAAGAGACCTCCCAACTCCTCAACAAAGACAAATAAGTTTGGTAGGTTCACTAAGATTTTCTGACGGTTCTTGTCAAATTCATCAAAAAGCCCTAGTTCAACCAAAGGAGTCAAAAGCGACAGTTTCTTGTAATTCTTGGGAAGACGTGTGACAAAATCTTCAATGCTTAAGAAGGGACGATTTTCAATAATCCAGTAAGACAAATCTCTTGGCATGCCCTTAATGGCTTTTAGACCAAGATAAATTTTCTTCTGAGCAATTTTATCATGATAGGGAATGCTGTTGATTGCTAAAGGAGCTACTTCAAAGCCCATCTGCAATGCATCTACAATGTAATCGCTACTAGAATAATTCAACATAACTTGAAAGAAAATAGCAGGATAATGTGCCTTGAAATAAGCTAGCTGGAAAGCCAGAGCTGAGTAGGCATAGGCGTGGGATCTGTTAAATCCATAGCCTGCAAACTTTTCCATCACTTCAAAAACTTGGTTGGCCTTTTCTTCTGAATGTCCAAGTTTTACTGCACCAGAGATAAAATCTTCCTTCATCAAATGCATCTCTTTAGCGTTTTTCTTACCCATGGCACGTCTGAGGATGTCAGCTTTACCAAGACTGAATCCTCCAAAGCGCTGAGCTACCTGCATGACTTGCTCTTGGTAGAGCACAATGCCATAGGTTGATGACAGAATGTCCTCCAAGGCAGGATCTAGTACCGTCACCTTTTCTTTACCATGCTTCCGAGCCACAAAGTTATCAATATAATCGCTAGCCCCTGGTCTATTGAGGGATGTCGTTGCTACCACTTCTTCAAAGACTTGCGGCTGAACTCGTTTTAAGAGTCGAATGGCGCCAGGTTGTTCAAATTGGAAAATCCCTTTCGTATTTCCAGATGCAAAGAGGGCCAAGGTTTCTTTATCTTCTAGATCAATCTCTTCGATTTTCAAATGAATACCTTCTGACTCGGCTAGTAATTCCTGCATTTTTTGGACAAAAGTTAGGTTACGCAGACCTAAGAAATCCATTTTTAGAAGCCCATTAGCTTCAACACCATGAGCATCATACTGGGTGATCAGCATATCCTCACCGTATTTGAGCGGGATATAGTCTGTCAGATCTTGGTCACTCATAACAACCCCAGCTGCATGGATAGAGGTCTGACGAGGATACCCTTCAATCTTTCGAGCAATCTCAAAAGCTTTTTGATATTCCATTTTGCTATTGATGACCTGCCTAAACTGTAAATTCTTTTCATAGGCCGTCGTTAGCGTATCTCGGAAACTGATTTTTTTCGTAATATTTGTTAATTCGTACTCTGGAACACCATAGCGTTTGAAAACATCACGAATTGCTTGTTTGGCTCCAAAGGTCGAATAAGTGACAATCTGCGCCACATGTTGACTACCATACCGATCACGAACATAGCGAATGAACTCTGGTCTATAGAGGTCAGGAATGTCGATATCGATATCAGGCATGGTGTAGCGCTCACGATTTAAAAAGCGCTCGAAAATCAAGTTCTTTTCAACCGGGTCAATTCCTGTAATATCCAGTGAGTAAGCTACTAGACTACCAACCGCAGAACCGCGCCCCATTCCCATATAGTAGCCTTGGGAACGTCCAAAACGCAACAAATCCCAAACGACTAGGAAATAGTCATCAAAGCCCATATCATGAATCACAGCTAATTCTTCATTCAAACGCTCGCGATAGATAGCTGAGGTTATCCCCTTGTCAATCAAGCCTTGCTCGGCCCTCTCTCTAAGTTCTTCTACCGCTGGTCTTTCAGCATTAAAACGAGGGAGTTTTAAACTTGGATCAAGTTGGTAGCTAACATTCTCTATCAAGCCTTGGAGATTGGCAAGCGCCTGAGGGAAGCGATTTTTAAACCGTGCTTCCAAGTCTGAGGCAGGTAGAAAGATTCCTTGTTGTGAATGCAGATCCACTTCTCTCAGACTGACATTATCCTTGACTGCTGACAAGATTTGTAAAACTTGAATATCTTCTTTTTCAAAAGAATTGACTTGATAGAGTGGAAAAATGGGTCTAGTAAAGGCTTCTTGAGGAGTATCTGGACTGACACCGATAAAATAATCAACCCCCAAATCCAACTGTTCGACCCCATTAAAATAGGGAACAATAATGGCCACATCTTCGAGGTGGGAGGTGAAGTCAGACCAATTTTTCCGTCCAGTCATTTTTAAAGTGGATAACTTCATCAACTCTTGATAACCTTTAGTTGATAGGGCTAGAAAACGTAGAGAAAGATTCTCCTCATCTTTGACCAAGGTCATTTCTAAACCAATTAAAGGTTGAATGCCATGCTTACGAGTTGCTTCTAGAAAATGATAGGCTCCATAAAGATTATCCACATCCATGATAGCAAGGTGAGAATAGCCATAATCTTTAGCTGTATGTACATATTTTTCAACCGAAACCACACTTTCCATAAAACTATAAACAGTCTTGGTGTCGAGCTGTGCAATCATTTCTTCTCCTCCTTGCTTTCTTTTTACTACTATTATACCATTTTAAGTTGGATATTGAAGCAACTCGGACGCTTTCTTTTCAATATCATCAGTTACAAACTTCTTCTCTTCTTACTGTTAAATTCTTCATTTCCCCGAGGAAAGAAATGAAAAATTAATATTATATAATAGTTTTAAATGTAAATTTAGATATATTTATACTAAACGAAGTATAATAAAGATAGGAGTTATATGCAGTTTTACATATAAAAAACTCTAGAAAAAGGCTTACTTCTATGGAATTTATTCAGTATTTTATAATAACTTACCAAATTGATATGCTGGTTTAAGAAATTTATTTCATTTAAGTTTATTTATTCCATTTTTCCCTCTTTTTTGATATAATAAATTTAGTTTGTTTTCAAAGGAGAGAAACATGCGTTTTAATCAATTCAGCTATCAACCAACCACTAGTTCTCAACGATTTGAGGAATTAGAAAATCTTGGTCTAAAGCTGTCACCCCAACTGTCCTTAAAAAGACAGTTTGAAAACTTCATTCGTTGGAGTTTTTTCACTTATTCTAACACGAATTATGCCTTGTCCACATTGGCCGTGGATAAAGAAACAGATTTAGTAACCTTTTTCCAGTCAGACCGTGAGTTAACTGAGGAGATTTTCTACACAGTAGCTTTTCAACTTTTAGGATTTAGCTATCTTATTGACTTTGAGGATGCCGAACAGTTCCGTAAAGAAACTGGTTTTCCTATTGTTTATGGAGATCTCATTGAAAATCTTTATCAGTTACTCAATACGCGAACGAAAAAAGGAAATACGCTCATCGATCAGCTTGTTAGTGATGGACTCATTTCAGAAGATAATCACTACCACTACTTTAACGGTAAGAGCTTGGCAACCTTCTCTACTCATGATGTCATCCGTGAAGTCGTCTATGTCGAGAGCCGTGTGGATACTGATAAAGATGGGCTGCCTGATTTAGTCAAAGTCAGCGTTATTCGCCCACGTTACGATGGTCAAGTACCTACTCTTATGACTGCCAGTCCTTATCACCAAGGGACCAACGACAAAGCCAGTGACAAAGCTCTCTACAAAATGGAGGGAGAGCTTGAGGTCAAACCGCCCCACACCATTGAACTTGAGGAACCTAAGCTAAATTTAGTCGAACCTCATGGTCAAGCAGAAGTCGTCTCAGAAGCTGAAGAAAAGCTATCTCATATCAATAGCTCATACACTCTCAACGACTACTTCCTCCCACGTGGATTTGCCAATCTATATGTTTCGGGTCTTGGAACCAAAGATTCTCAAGGTCTCATGACCAATGGGGACTACCAGCAGATTGAGGCCTATAAAAATGTCATTGATTGGCTCAATGGCCGTTGCCGTGCTTTCACGGACCACACGCGCAATCGTCAAGTCAAGGCTGACTGGTCAAACGGGAAAGTCGCAACAACAGGAATTTCCTATCTCGGCACCATGTCTAATGGTCTCGCCACCACTGGTGTTGATGGCTTGGAAGTGATCATCGCAGAAGCAGGTATTTCCTCTTGGTACAACTACTATCGGGAAAATGGTCTAGTGACCAGCCCAGGTGGTTATCCGGGTGAGGATTTTGACTCACTTGCTGAATTGACCTACTCCCGCAACCTCCAAGCTGGTGACTATATTCGTGGCAATGAAGCTCATCAAGTAGACATAGAAATGGTTAAAGAGAAACTCGATCGCAAAACTGGTGACTACAATCAGTTTTGGCATGACCGCAACTATCTGCTCAATGCTCATAAGGTTCAAGCTGAGGTTGTCTTTACGCATGGTTCCCAGGATTGGAACGTCAAACCTCTTCATGTTTACCAGATGTTTCATGCCCTTCCTAGCCATATAAATAAGCACCTCTTTTTTCATCATGGTGCTCATGTTTATATGAACAACTGGCAGTCGATTGACTTCCGAGAGTCCATGAATGCCTTGTTAAGTAAGAAATTGTTAGGACTTGACTCAGGCTATCAACTTCCGACTGTTATCTGGCAGGACAATACCGAATCGCAAACATGGCAGAGTCTTGATGACTTTGGCAAGCAAGATGAACTGCATACCTTCTCTCTTGGTAATGATGAAAAAGTGATTCAAAACCAGTATGATCAAAAAGATTTTGATCGTTATGGAAAAACTTACCAGACCTTCAACACCGAACTTTACCAAGGAAAAGCTAATCAGATCACCATTGACCTTCCAGTAAGTCAAGACATTCACTTAAATGGGCGAGTGGAGCTGAAGCTTCGTGTCAAATCAAGTACGAACAAGGGCTTATTATCAGCCCAACTGTTAGAACTTGGACAAAAGAAATATCTACAGCCTTATCCAGCTGTTTTAAGTGCTAGAACCATTGATAATGGTCGTTACCACATGTTAGAAAATCTCTGTGAACTGCCATTCAACCCAAGTGCCCAACGTGTCATCACCAAAGGCTACCTTAATCTTCAAAATCGAACCAATCTCTTGACGATTGAAGAAATCCAACCAAATGAATGGGTGGACTTCAAGCTAGAGCTTCAACCAACTATCTACAAACTTAAAGAAGGAGATACTCTCCGTTTGGTTCTCTACACAACAGACTTTGAGATTACAATTCGAGATAATACAGACTATCAGTTGACTATTGATTTAGCACAGTCTAGTCTTATCCTACCTTGTCAAAAGGTATAATCTACCAGACTTTCAATATGGAAGGATTCAAAGGAAAAGTCAATGAATTTGACCATTGAACTTCCTATAACCAAAGTTTTCCACTTGAACAGTCGAATCAAACATAAACTTTGTATCAAATTCAGTTCATCTAAAAGCATTTTAGAACCCCTAGATAGAACTTGGACAAAAGATACTCCCTCTAACCAACATGTGTAACCATTTATCATACACGCTACCAGACCACATGTTGGAAATCTCTGTGAATTACATTTAGAGTAAATTCACAAAACGCCGTGACAAAAAGCTACCCAAATTGAATGATTCACTGTCATTAAAGAACATCAATGTAGATGAACGGATTGCTACCCAGTTTATCTGCACGCAACTAGTGACAAGTTAAAAGAAGGAGAATCTCTCCATCTAGTTCTTTATCTTACTAACTTTGAAATCATCATACGTGACAATACCGCCTACCACCCGACTGACGTTATCGTTCAGTCCACGCTACTGTACCTTGTAAAAGGAGTACTTACTTTATGAACAAATCCGAACACAGACACCAACTTATCCGCGCCCTCGTTTCAAAAAACAAAATCCATACACAAGCTGAATTACAAGCCTTATTAGCGGAAAATGATATCCAAGTTACTCAGGCTACCTTATCACGCGATATCAAAACCATGAACCTTTCAAAAGTGCGCGAAGAGGATAATTCTTATTATGTGCTAAATACAGGCTCTATCTCCAAGTGGGAAAAACGTCTTGAAAACTATATGGAAGACGCTCTTGTTATGCTGCGTCCTGTGCAACACCAGGTTATTTTGAAAACTTTACCCGGTTTAGCCCAATCATTTGGATCTGTAATTGATTCCTTGGCCTTTCCTGATGTCGTTGCAACCCTTTGTGGAGACGATGTCTGCATGATTATCTGTGAAGATGCTGCAAAAGCGCAGGCTTGTTTTGAGAGTCTTAAAAAATATGCGCCGCCATTTTTCTTTAGTGAATAAAACAAATCCCGTGATTAAAAGATCACGGGAATTTTTTATTTCTTTGACTGTGTTTCTTCTTTCTTTGTACGTGCCAATCGAAGATCACGTTTTGGATTGAGACGATTAAACAATTCTTCTAGTTTCTTTTCATTCCACACATCTGCTGCAGAAACAAAATTTCCATCTGCATCTCGGAATGATATCGGTTTATCTCCCATATCAATCTCCTAATCTACAAATTCAAATTCAAATTTACCGATGCGAACCAAGTCGCCATCTTTAGCTCCGCGCGCACGAAGTGCTTCGTCAACCCCCATACCACGAAGCTGACGGGCAAACTTCATGACCGATTCGTCACGGTCAAAGTTGGTCATGTTAAAGAGTTTCATGAGTTTTTCACCAGAAAGTACCCATGTCGCATCATCATCACGACTAATCTCAAAGGCTTTTTCTTCCTCGTCAAAGCCATAGTACGCCTCTTCTTCCATATCGGATTCATCATAAATCGGGAATTCTGGAGTCTTGTCTAACAACTCGGCTGTCGCGTCCAAAAGTGTAGCCAACCCTTGCTTGGTCAATCCAGAAATAGGGAAGATAGCTGGAAGTTCCTCAAACTCGTCGTAGTTTGCTGCCAACTTTTCCTTGAAAGTTTTCAGATTTTCCTGACTTTCAGGCATATCCATCTTATTGGCTACGATGATCTGCGGACGTTCCATGAGACGAAGGTTGTAGGATTCTAATTCCTTATTGATAGCAAGGTAATCCTCATAAGGATCACGTCCTTCGCTAGCTGACATATCGATGACATGGAGGATAACTCGAGTACGTTCGATATGACGAAGAAACTGGGTTCCAAGACCAACCCCTTGACTAGCCCCTTCAATCAAACCTGGAAGGTCAGCTACTGCAAAAGATTCACCTGACTGCGTACGGACCATCCCTAGATTAGGCACAATGGTCGTAAAGTGGTAAGCACCGATTTTTGGCTTAGCTGAAGTGATGACACTAAGCAAAGTTGACTTGCCGACAGATGGGAAACCGACTAGACCAACATCTGCTAAGATTTTCAATTCCAGTTGCAACTCACGTTCTTGCCCTGGTTCTCCATTCTCAGAGATTTCAGGTGCAGGATTTTTGGGAGTGGCAAAACGGATATTCCCACGACCACCTCGACCGCCATGAGCCACGATAAATTCTTGACCATGTTCAATCAAGTCTGTAATGACTTTACCTGTTTCCGCATCACGTACAGTGGTCCCCTGTGGCACGCGAACACGAAGATCTTCCGCACCACGACCGTGCATTCCTTTGGTCATTCCTTTTTCACCGGAATCAGCCTTGAAATGACGGTTATAGCGGAAATCCATCAAGGTACGCAAGCCTTCGTCTACAACGAAAACAATGTTACCGCCACGTCCACCATCACCACCCCAAGGACCGCCATTAGGGACATATTTTTCACGGCGAAAGGCAACCATGCCATCGCCACCATTACCAGCCTTGACCTTAATCTTAGCTGTATCTAAAAACATACTCATATTTTCTTCTCACTTTAAAAAGGCTGGGGAGAACCCAGTCATTAGTTATTGTTTCTATCCTCGTAGCTTGCTTAGAATCTGCTAAAAGCTCCAAGCGCAGTTGCAAAGATACCAGCAAGGGTTACAAACAACATGATGAGCACGACAACAAGCGTCACCTTTTCAAACAAAGTTTTTTTACGTTTTCCGTTATCTCCAAAAGCCATAACTTCTCCTTTTTCTATATAATTCTAATTTAATATTCTGTCGAAACTGGTGCAACCACCCATAAAATGATGTAAGCAAGGATTCCTGCTCCATAACAAAATGCAAGAACACCCCAAACAACACGAACAATTGTTGGGTCAATATCAAAATAATGGGCAACTCCTGCACATACTCCACCAATTTTTTGATCTTTCCCGCTTCTCATTAATTTTTTCATTTTTTCTTCCTCTTATTCTATTATTTGAATTCGTCTCTCCAATAATCTCTGATGCTAGACAATTGTTTTCGAGACGCTCTTAAAATACGCTTGGATTCTTTTACTGGGCTTGTAATAGCCTGTTGAGGTAGATAGAGAATCGTTTTTAAGAAGCGTTGACTGACAGGTTGTCCATCATGTAACTCATGTTCAAAGTTATTTGAGATAATAGCATCAAGGTAAAACTCATGAACTCGTTTCCCAAAATTTTCAGCCGAAATCTCGTACAACTTATTCGCCAACTTTTGTTCAGACATATCAGGAGTAGCGATCAAGGCTTCAAGGATAGCTCCTGCAAGCTCTCGTTCCCCATAGTAGAGGGTCCCAAACATTTTATCATTGATCAGATTTTCAAGATAGGGGTTGCCATGAGCAATAACAGGTGTTCCACTGGCTAGACTTTCTAGATAGGTTAAGCCCTGAGTTTCACTCGTAGAGGCTGAAATAAAGAAATCAGCTGCCTTATAGTACAAGGCTGTTTCACTTGGAGCAATCATACCTGTAAAAATCACATGTTTTTGTATGTTTAATTTCCCTGCTTGTTCTTTCAGACTGTCCAGATAAGGTCCGTCTCCAGCAACAACCAACTTTACCTTGTCTTCTTCTTTCAAAACCTGCGCAAAGGCAGCTAAGACTGCTTGGATATTCTTCTCATAAGAAATACGCGAAAGACTCAGCAGCATTTTCTCACCTTCCTGAATACCTAACTTCGAACGAAGCTCTTGTAAGTTTTCCTCTTTGATCTCAGGTCGTTCAAACTTAGCCAACTCAATTCCAGTTGGGATGACACGCTTTTCAACCTTGACTTTGTATTTAGATAAAAGGTCACGAACAATTTCACTAGGGCAAATCACGCCATCTACATCATGAAGGAAGCCACGCACCAAATATTTCACCATACTCGGACGAATTAGCATGCCCTTAGCAATGTAATGCACATAGTCTTCATACTGAGTATGGTAGGTATGAATAACTGGAATTTTCAATTCTCTCGCAATCCAAATCCCTAACAAACCAAGCGAAAATTCTGTCTGGGTATGAATGATATCGAGTTGATACTGCTTGGCAATTTCAAGCGCCTTTGTAAAACCACGGTAGGCAAATCGTCGATCCTTAAATGCAAAGAAAGGGACACTCGGAATGCGAATAATTTGCCAATCCTCGTATCGGTTTACGTCTTTATCAGTTGTTGTAAAGATAAAAACTGCATGCCCCTGCTTTTCAAGCTCAGTTTTCAAAGTCCGAATACTAGTCGCGACCCCGGAAACCTGAGGGAAATAGGTATCTGTAAATAAACCAATTCGCATAAATTACCTCACTTTTTGCCCAAAGCGGCCTGTTCTCGATAAAATTTTAACCAGATTTCCAACAAATGCTCCTCAGAGTACTCTTTGGAGATCTCGCGAGCTTTTTCTTTCAAGTCTTTTAAGGCTTCAGGATCATTCTTGTATTCTAAGATTGCTTCTCTCATCTCGGAAACATCACTTGTAGCACGATAATTCCCATCAAGAATAACCTTATAGAGATCTAAATCCCTTAGCATAATCGGTGCTTCACAACTAGCTGCCTCTAAGATGGTCATAGGGAATAATTCATTATAACTTGGTAGCAAGAACAGATCCGCCATAGCGTAAAGTTCCCGCATCCGTTCTGGTGACACAATTCCAGGGAAAATAAGATTTTTTGGTGGATTGTCCATAATCTTCTTGTAGCGTTCATAACCATCTGTCATCCCACCAAATGAAAAACCACCTGCCCAGATAAATGTAATTTCTGGCAATTCTTCAGCAAGACGAATAAAATCATCAATTCCTTTACGTTTCTGAACCTGACCCGCACCGATTACGACAAACTGATCTTCCGCGAGATCCATTTCCTTCCGGAGTTGTGCAACTTGTTCAGCTGGTAATGGATGCCATTTTTCTTTGTTTACAAAATTTGGAATATAAGTTACTTTTTCACGCGGAATACCAGCAGCCACTAAATCCTCGATAAACATGGGATTGACCACCACCAAGTGTTCCATTCGATTGTAAAAAGAAAAAACATAGCGTTTGACAATTCCTTTTAGGAAAAATGGAATCTTCAAACTCCCCTCAAGCGTATCAGGCAAAAAATGCACATAGCCAATTTTTCTCCCAGAGCGTTTCTTTTGGAAAGTAGATAAATAATAGGGGAAATCAATGGTATGAAAGTGAGTTACATCCGCTTCTACAGGAAGATTCTCTGTAACAATCAACTGGTCTTTGGCATCACGGTGAAGGAGACTAACCAATTCTCGATAAGCTCCTGACACTCCTTGACCAGCTACTTTTTCACTTGAACTCAGCATATTAATACGCAATTTTTCGTTTTCCATACCTTCCATTATACCATTTTATTTCCAGAAAATCAGCAAAAGAAAGAAGAGACCAAAGGAAAAAGGATAAAATTACCTTATTTTCCAATCGTCTCTCTCATTTTTCTTAGTCTTTATTTAATTCCTAGGGCGATACGCGCGTATCGGCTCATTTTTTCAACCGTCCAAGCTGGATACCAGACCAATTTAACTTCGGTATTGGTTACCTCAGGCACATCTGTCATCGCATCATGTATCTGATCTGTCAAAAGGTCAGCCAGCGGGCAGCCCATAGTTGTCAAGGTCATATCAATTTCAGTGTGACCTGTCTCACCATCAAAACGAATTTCATAAATCAAACCTAGGTTGACAATATCAATCCCCAACTCAGGGTCGATGACTTCTTCCAAAGCATTTAAAATGCGTGTTTTGATCGTTTCAATTTGCTCTTCTGTATAAGCCATGTTCATCCTCACTCTTAATCTTCAATAAAATCACGAAGCGGTTTGCTGCGACTTGGTTGGCGCAATTTTCTCAAAGCCTTGGCCTCGATCTGACGGATACGCTCACGAGTCACGTTAAAGACTTTCCCAACATCTTCAAGAGTACGCATTTTCCCATCATCTAGTCCGAAACGCAAGCGCAAGACGTTTTCTTCACGGTCTGTAAGAGTATCCAAAACTTCATCCAACTGCTCACGCAAAACGATACGAGTTGTGTAGTCTACTGGATTTTCAATCACTTCGTCTTCGATAAAGTCTCCAAGATGGCTATCGTCCTCTTCACCAATTGGTGTTTCAAGCGATACAGGCTCTTGGGCGATTTTCAAGATTTCACGCACCTTGTCAGGTGTCATATCCATACGCTCAGCGATTTGTTCAGGTGTTGGATCTTGCCCCAATTCTTGAAGGAGATTCCGCTGTTCACGGACAAGCTTGTTAATGGTTTCAACCATGTGAACAGGGATACGAATAGTGCGGGCCTGGTCAGCGATGGCACGAGTGATTGCCTGACGAATCCACCAAGTTGCATAAGTTGAGAACTTAAATCCTTTAGAGTAGTCAAACTTATCCACTGCCTTCATCAAGCCCATGTTGCCTTCTTGGATCAAGTCAAGAAATTGCATACCACGCCCTACGTAGCGCTTAGCAATCGAAACCACCAAACGAAGGTTGGCTTCTGCAAGACGTTGTTTGGCTTCGATATCACCTGCTTCAACTGCTAATGCCAATTCTTTTTCCTCTTCATTGGTCAAGAGAGGAACGACCCCGATTTCCTTCAAATACATACGGACAGGGTCATTGACCTTGGCAGAAGTTGAGCCAATCAAGTCCTCATCACTGAGTTCTGGTTCTTCTTCTGCACTAAGAACACGCGCGCTTGGATTTCCTTCGTTATCTGTGATAGAAATTCCAGCATCCTGAATCCGTTGCAAAAGGTCTTCAATGCCGTCTGCATCAAGGGCAAACGGAATAACCAGACTTGAATTGATTTCGTCATCTGTTGCTGTTCCTGTTTTTTTGTGGTTACGGATAAAGTCTGCTACTTGCACATCAAATGTCGTTACTTCTTTTTGTTTTGTTGCCATTATTACTCCATTCTTCTCTTTTGGGAAATCAATCGTTGCAATTCTTCCAAGGCTGTGTCTGTATCTCCTACATGACTAGCTTCCTGCACTTTCTTTTTAATCCTTAAATTGTCCTTGCTGAGGAGGGCACGGTTTCGAGTCGCTTCGACTTCCGCTAGCTCTTGAGGCGACATCTCAACTGGCAAATCCAAGCTAAGCACGTGGTACCAAGCATTTTCAACCTCAGGCGTCTGATGAGAAAGCTCCTCTGAGCCGATTTCTCCCTGCTCACTTAATAATTCGTAAAGAATTTGAAATTCTGGGGTATCAAAGAAAAAATCTTCTCTTAATCGGTAGTCATTTAGAACAACTGGATTCTCAGCCATCCTATAGAGGAGATGCGCCTCTGCTCTCATGACTGCTGTCAGTTGCCGCGTTACAGGTAAACTAATCGCTGCTGTAGGTTGCTCCTCTTTGGATCTTTCCTGTCTTTGAACAATGCGACTTTCATTTACAATCTGCTCCACCTGCTGGTAATCAAAGGAAGGTAGGTTATCCGCCAGAATGTGGATATAAGAATTCTGGGCAGTGATAGACTTTTCTTTGGCGATTAGGGGCGCAATCTTTTCAATGAACTCGATTTGCGCCTGCAAGTTATCACTATTTTCTGGCTTGAGCTGGTGAATATAGAACTCTATAGGACTGATCCGAGTCTTGGTTAAAAGGTAAGCCAGGTCTTCAGCAGAATTCTTTTGTAGATACTCATCTGGGTCCATGGCATCAGGTACTCGAACAACCTCAACTGAGAAGTCTTTTAACTCCTCCAGAGCCTTGGCTGTTGCTGCCTGCCCTGCCTTGTCGCCATCATAGCTGAGAACTATCTTTTTGGTAAAACGTTCGAGATGATCAACATGCTCCTTGCTCAGAGCTGTCCCCATGGAAGCCACAGCATTTTCTATACCAGCACGGTAGGCCGCAATCACATCCATAAAGCCTTCCATCAGGTAGAGCTCTGTAATCTTACCTGTTCCCTTTTTTGCCTTGTCCAAATGATACAATTCGTAACTCTTGTTAAAAATTGCAGTCGAACGACTATTTTTATACTTAGCAGTCTGAGTATCCGTTTCTTGCCAAATACGACCTGAAAAGGCAATAACCTGCCCCTTGTCATTGGTCAATGGAAAGATGATCCGTCCGAAAAAGGTATCATAAAATTGATTACCATCTGACAGGTAAAACAGGCCAGAATCCAATAAATCCTTTTCCTCAAACTTGTCAGCCAAACGTTGATAGAGATAGGTTCTCTCTGCTGGAGCCAGTCCAATCTGGAAGTGCTTCAGAACATCATCTGTCAATCCGCGTTTGTAGAGATAAGCCCTTGCTTCTTCTCCCATCTTAGTCGTCATGAGGATGGCATGGTAAAAACGGGCAGCTTCTTCATGCATATCATATAGAGCTTGATGAGGGGAAGCTTGTTGGGGACGAGACTGAACAGGCATAGCTAGTTGAATACCGACACGCTCTCCTAAGAGCTGAACGGCTTCCATGAAAGACACGCCTTGGTATTCTTCGATAAACTTAAAGACATCTCCTGAACGCCCACATCCAAAACAGTGATAAAACTGCTTGTCTTCCACAACGTTGAAAGAGGGGGTCTTTTCACCATGAAAAGGACAGAGCCCTAAATAGTTCCGTCCAGCCTTCTGTAAAGAAATCACATCACCTATGACTTCCACAATGTTGGCATTGTTTTTGATTTCTTCAATGACTTGCTTGTCAACCATACACAATACCTCCATCTTATCATAGTTTCACGTAAACTAGTATAGCTTATTTCTGAAAAAAAGTAAACCATTTCATACGCTTTCCGTAATTCTCTTTGCCTTATTTTTCTAGATAGAAAGAGGAGATAAAAAACTCAGAAACACTTCCATGTTTCTAAGTTAATCTTCACTATTTTTTGATGAAATACAGGCCCATCTATTCAAATAATTGATAGTAGTCCGAGATCTTCATCTTAGCTTTTTCCTCTTTATTGAGGTCTTGGATGATACGCCCCTCCTTCATGACAAGCAGACGATTTCCATACTTCAGTGCATCTTCCATATGGTGGGTAATCATCAAGGCTGTTAGATGATCCTTGCTAACAAAGTCATCTGTTAATTCCATCAAGGCCACACTTGTTTTTGGGTCAAGGGCTGCTGTGTGTTCATCCAACAAGAGCAACTCTGGTCGCTTTATGGTAGCCATCAAGAGACTCAGTGCCTGACGCTGACCGCCTGAAAGAAACTCAATCGGAGTATCCAGATGCTTTTCAAGCCCATTTCCCACTTTTTCAATGGTAGCCTGAAACTCTTCCCTATGGTTTGAAAGTCTCCTAGGAAGGAGTCCTCTCTTCTCACCACGAAACTTGGCAATCAAGAGATTTTCCGCCACTGTCATACGGGGAGCCGTACCCATCTTAGGATCCTGAAAGACACGAGACAGGTACTTAGCCCGCTTTTCAGGTGAAAAATGCGTCACATCCTCCCCCATGATACGGATACTTCCGCTTGTTAGAGGTAAGGTACCTGCAATAGTGTTAAAAAGCGTTGACTTCCCTGCTCCATTTCCACCTAGGATGGTAATGAAATCATGTTCAAAAATTTCAAGAGAAACATCATTCAGAATGATCTTTTCCTCGTCAAAGCCATTCGTGATGACTTTGGTAGCATTTTTTAATTCTACAATTGCTGTCATTTGCTAAACTTGACTCCTTTCAGGTATTTGCTTTTGAAGGTTGGAATCATGAGGCAAACTGCCAAAATCAAGGCGCTGTATAAACGAAGATAACTTGTATTAAACCCAAGAGCAATCACTCCCCAAACGAGGAACTGATAAGCGATAGAGCCTACAACGATGGTCATGAGTCGCTCTGCCAAGGTCAAACTTTTAAACAAAACCTCACCAATAATCAAGCTAGCAAGCCCTACAACAATCACCCCGATTCCTCGTGAAACATCTGCGTATCCTTCTTGTTGAGCAATTAAGGCCCCTGCAAGGGCGATAATCCCATTTGAGAGAACCAAGCCCATGAGTTCCATACGTCCTGTATTGATACCAAAGCTACGAGCCATATCAGGATTGTCACCTGTAGCGATGTATGCCTGACCTAGTTTGGTATCTAGGAAAAAGAGCATAAGGCCAATAACAAGAGCAACAAAGATAAATCCAGTCAGGAGTTGGTTAAGGTCTGAATCAAAAGGTAAGACATCCTGGATTTGTTTAGTTCCAAGAAGCCCCAGATTGGCACGTCCCATGATCATGAGCATGATGGAATGGCAGGAAGTCATTACTAAAATTCCTGATAAGAGGGTTGGTATTTTTCCTTTGGTACATAAGAGACCTGTTGCCATTCCAGCTAGACAGCCTGCTCCTACCGCAGCCAATGTCGCTAAAAATGGATTGACTCCCTGCGTTATCAAGGTTACAGCTACTGCTCCCCCAAGAGGAAAAGAACCCTCAGTAGTCATATCTGGGAAATTCAAAATTCGAAAAGTCATAAAGATTCCCAAACCTAAAATCGCCCAGACCATCCCCTGAGAAATAATGGATACTATCATAATCTTTCACTCATTTCTTTCTTTAGTAAAAATGGGAGGAGATGTGCCCAGCTCCTCCTTTATCTTTATTCAATCACTTGTCCTGCTTCTTTTAGAACGGACTCAGGAATGGTGATACCAAGTTCCTGCGCTAGTTTTTTGTTAATCACTGACTTACCAGTTGAAAAGACATTAACTGGCGTATCAGCTGGTTTTTCACCTTTCAAAACTTTGGCAATCATCTTACCAGTAGCCACTCCAAGATCGTGTTGGTCAACTACTACAGATGCTAATCCACCTGCTTCTACCATGGCAGTGGCACTTGGGTAGATTGGCTTTTTAGCTGTTTGGTTGCTTGAAACAACTGTTGAGAATGCGGATGCGATGGTGTTGTCAATTGGAACCCAAATCGCATCAACCTTACTTGTCATGACATTAACTGTTGAAGCAATTTCATTGGTTGATGGAACGGCAAATGTTTCGACTGTCAAACCTGCTTTTTCAGCATAAGCCTTGAATTCTTCAACTTGTGATTTTGAGTTATCTTCACTGCTTGAGTAGAGAGCGCCGATTGTTTTGACATTTGGTGTCAAAGTTTTAATCAATTCCACTTGTTGTTCAGCAGGGTTATGGTCTGATACCCCTGTGATGTTGCCACCTGGTTTTTTCAAATCTTTAACCAAGTTAGCACCGATTGGGTCTGTAATAGCAGCCATGATAACAGGTAGGTCTTTTGTAGCACTAGCAAGTCCTTGAGCAGCTGGTGTCGCAATCCCAACAACAACGTCGTTTCCATTTGCTACCAATTGTTTACTCATGGTTGCAACCTTGCTCTGATCGCCTTCAGAGTTCATAAAGTCGATTTTTACTTGGTCGTCCTTATAGCCTTCTTCAGCTAATCCATCTTGAATCCCTTGGTAAATCAAGTCCAAGGATGGGTGACTAACAAATTGAAGGACACCAACCTTAGCAACCTTTTGCTCTTCCTTAGCTACCGGCTTGTTCATAGATGAATAAATCAAGCTGGCCACTACCAATACTGCTAATCCAGCGACAATTCCAATCAAACGTTTATTTTTCATTTTTCTTTCTCCTTAATTCTTTTACCTTAACTTGTTAAATCACATCATCAAGCGATGCCATCGTTTAAATTCCAATATCTTTCCTCCCCATAGAAAAAGTCCTCACACAAAAAACTTGTGTGAGGACGTCGATGCGCGGTGCCACCTCAATTATAGGAAATATTCCTATCGCTCTTTCTCGCAATAACGAGTTGCACTGTAAGGTGTGCTCACCGAATTTTTATGATTTCAAATTCTTAAGTACATTCAGCCCAATTTCATCAATTTCATCTATCTGCTTTCACCAACCACAGACTCTCTAAAAAACTTCAATGATTACTTTCTGAATGTTTAAATTATATCATTTTTCAACTACTTGTCAAGGCTATTTTTAGAATTTTTTAAACAATTCAAAAACTTCCCCTTTATAAAAGAGGAAGTTTGTAGAATATCAGCCTGAATTACGTAAACCAGTTGCAATTCCGTTAATAGTTGTATGGATCAGTTTTTCTTCGTCAGCTGACAATTCGCCGCGACGTTGACGTTTAATCAACTCCAACTGGATGTAGTTAAGGATATTAAAGTAAGGCATACGATAGTTTAGACTGTCTTTTAGGTAAGAGTTTTCTGCCAAGAGTTCATCATAACCTTCGATAGCTAAAATAACGTCCTTAGTCAACTGCCATTCATCTAAAATAGTGTAGTAGATAGCTTGTACTTCTTCGTCTTCACAGAGCTTGGCATATTCAAAAGCAATGTTCATATTAGACTTAGACAAGACCATGTCTACATTGGAAAGTAAAGATTGGAAGAAAGGCCAGTTTTGATACATATCTCGAAGAAACTCGATATTCTTCGGATCTTGATCAATAAATTCTTTAAAGCTTGATCCCACTCCGTACCAGCCAGGGAACATGACACGGCTTTGTGACCATGAGAAGACCCAAGGAATGGCACGTAAACCACCGATTTCAGTGATGGTCTTACGAGCTGCTGGACGCGAACCGATATTGAAGCTTGAAATAGCCTTGATTGGACTTGATTCAAAGAAATAGTCATAGAAATGTTCATTTCCAAAGACCAAATCACGATAGATATCGTAACTACGGTCTACTACTTGGTCCATAATAGCTTCGTAACGATTTGACGTATTGGTATCACTCTTCTTCTTGGTAATCATACGGTTAATGGCTGCAGAAACCAGCATTTCAAGGTTATAATAGGCAGCGTCTTTGTTACCGTATTTGTTTCCGATAACTTCTCCTTGCTCAGTCAGACGGATACGGTCCTTAATAGATTTAAGCGGTTGAGATGTAATGGCTTCATATGTTGGTCCACCACCACGACCCACAGTACCACCACGACCGTGGAAGAAAGTGACTTTAACGCCAAATTCATCCCCGATAGCAGTCAGTTGTTGTTGAGCCTTGTAGAGGGTCCAACATGATGATAAATAACCACCGTCTTTGTTACTATCAGAGTAACCAAGCATGATTTCTTGGTAGTTGTCTTTTGAAGCAATCCATTTTTTAGCCAAAGGAAGAGAGAAATATCTTCTCATAGTCTCTTCTGAGTGATCCAAGTCTTCGATTGTTTCAAAGAGGGGAACAATCTGAACGCGGGCTTTTTGAGCATCTACCAAGCCGACTTCCTTAAGCATAATGGCTAGTTCGAGCATATCAGATACACTTGTTGCGTGAGAAATGATGGTTTGACGGATGACGTTTTCACCTAGTTTGTCCTTCAACTTGCGCGCAGCTTTAAAGATAGATAGTTCTTTTTCAAGCAGTTCTGACTTTTCAGCATGAGTCGCTGAGAGGATACGAGGGTCTTCTTCCAACTCTTTTAAGAGGAGGGCGCATTTTTCGTCTTCAGACAGATCGCTATAGTGGTCGTTGATACCAGCAGATGCAAGCAATTCTGCTACACAGGCTTCATGAACACTAGAGTCTTGGCGCATATCAATAGAAGCAAGGTAGAAACCAAAAATTTCGACAGCTTGCATCAACTCGACAAATTCTCCTGAAATCAGGTATTCCCCTTTGTTCTCAAGGAGAGAGTCGCGAATGGCCAACAAATCTTGATAGAATTCATCTGCAGTGGCATATCTAGGTTGAAGATCCTTGTCTTCAATCAAATAAGCCTTGGTTGCCAGCATCTTAGCTTGGATATCAAAAAGGGCACGACGATAGAGTTCTTTTTCACGGTAAATCGAGTTATCTTGTGACTTCAGCGCCATCTCACGGACCTTGTCGCTGACATTCACGATGCTGGTTGACAGTGAAAATTCACGGTAAAGATTATAAATCTTTTCATCATAGTAGTTCATGATGACTTCGCACTGAGTCAAGGCTGATTTATTGAGGGTTTCCGCTGTTACGAAAGGATTTCCATCACGGTCTCCTCCGATCCACATCCCCATAGTAATTGGTTTTGGATGTTGGAGCTCAATAGCTTGTTCTTTGGCTAATTTTTTATACTCAGCCGTCAAACGGGGAACAGCATTCAGGAAAGAACTTTGGTAATACTCCATCACGTTGGTGATTTCGTTGGTTACTTTCAATTTCTTCTCTCGAATCATGTCCGTTTGCATGATAATTTCAATGTAACGACGGAGATCCGTGTGCCATTTTTCTTTATTAATCAAGCCGAGTTTGACATCACGGTACTTGCGCAAGAGAGTATGGATGTGGTTAGTCAAATCCAGCATACTCTTGCGCTGTACTTGCGTTGGATGGGCAGTCAGGACAGGAACGACATTTAACTTTTCTAAAATTTCGGCTGCATTTTCTTTTTCAGCTACCATCTTAATCGTTGTAGATAGTTTTCCTAGATAGTCTTGGTCCACATTGTTTTGGTGATTGATTTCATAGGCCAAATCCACATCCTCAGAGATATTAATCAAAAGTGGAAGGATAGAGAAATAGCGTGAAATGTAAATCATTTCTTCATTCGAAAGACTGGTCACTAGGTCATTGAGCCCTTGATAATCCTCGCTAGTTGATAATTCCTTCAACTGGATAATCTTTTCAAAGGTTTCTGGCGCCAGCATATTTTTTGTGATATCTTCTAATAGCTCAGTCAGAATCAAGACTTCTTCTTGGACAACTGCTTTATTACTATAGTTTTCTAATTTTTGAAGAGACATATACTTTCCTTTCCATTCAATCCTTACAGACTTTCATCGGTTTGATTCTCGTATTCTCTGATAAGTTTGGCACGTTTTTCGCTGGCATCAATGTTTAGTACAAGCGCGATGGCTACTGATAATACCAGGAGACTGTTCCCACCTTGTGAAAGGAAGGGGAAGGTTACCCCTGTAGAAGGAATCAATCCTGAAATCCCACCGATATTGACAAATACCTGAACAAGGATCATCCCTCCGACACCAATAGCAACCATGGAGTTAAAGGGATCCTTTGCTCGAATACCAACCAAGATGATTCGCAAAATCAAGAAGAAGAGTAAAGCCAAAATCATACTGGCTCCTACGAATCCAAACTCCTCGATAACAATCGAAAAGACGAAATCCGTATGGGCTTCTGGCAGATAACCACGCTTCTCGATAGAATTCCCTAGTCCCAGTCCGAACCAGCCACCATTAACCATGGCATAGTAGGAATTTGCGAGCTGGTGTCCTGCACCCGCCAAGTCATTAAAAGGATTAAAGAAGGCACTAAAACGTTTAGCAACGTAACCAAATACAGGAATTTTAGAGAACTTTTCAACCCCAACAAAGCGAATGACAGACAAGACTAACATTGAGCTCCCTGCCAAGAGAGCCAGAATGGTTGAGAACCAACGATAGGCGATTCCACTTACGGTATACATGATGAGCGCCACCAAGACCAAGATGGTCGCATTTCCCAAGTCTGGAAAAATTCCCAAGCTACCAATCAGAACTAGCAGAACAAAACGCCAGTCGTTAAAAGCTCGAGGTAGCCACTGATTCTGTGTCAAAACCTGGAAGTCATAAACCGCAATCTCATCTTGTTGTTTTGAAAATCGATGTGCCAGGTACCAGATAATGATAATCTTAAGGTACTCAGCAGGCTGAATCGTTACAGGTCCTACAGAGATCCATCCGTATGCTCCATTGACAGGTGTTCCGACCAGTCGCGCCAGAGCTAAAAGAACCATCTCCACAATCATTACGATAAAGATGAGACGTCCGTTTCTTAGGAAACCTAATTTTAATTTATAGATTAAGGCAATCAGAATCAAACTAGCTATCCAGAAGATCCCCTGGTTACGCACCAATTGAAAGGCGCTTTTCCCTTCTTCGATCAAGGTTGCACTCGTTGTCGAGTACACCACAATCAGCCCCAAAATCGATAAAAGGAAGTAAGGAATCAAAATGGAATAGTTTAGTAGGTGCCTTTTGCTAATTTTCATATTTCACCACTCTAATAGGAACAGACGCTTCTGTTCCCAATTCCGTTTTATTTTCTAGTTTTGATTGCTATTATACCACTTTTTCAGAAAGAAAAAAACTCTTATCCTTTAATCCTTCGAATTTTACTCATTTTATAGTATTAGGTATAAAAAAACAAATCTCAAAAGAGATTTGTTTTTTGCCTTCTTAGTTAGATGAAGAACTGCTACTTGAGCTTGAGTCACCACCACCGATGTATTGGGTGAAGATGTTTTGGAATGATTGGTCTTTAACCTTGATGTTTGCTGCTTGCAATTCTTTACCAATTACTCCTTGAACAAAGGCTGAATCATTTTGTTTTTGAGTCAAGATGATGGTCTTCAATTTTTCTTTGTAATCCTCTATATTAGAAGATTTTTCTGTTTTCTTCGTTACTTTGATGATGTAGAACTGACTGCTGTAGGCTTGTGTTCCAGTAGCTGTAATCACATCAGAAACCCCGTTCACATCCAAGGCAAAGGCTGCTTTCTTGACTTGTTCTGGAAGTTCTGTTGAAGCAGAATCAAAAGTGATTTCTCCACCATTTTCTTTTGTTTTGTCGTCGTTAGAGTTGTCTTTTGCCAACTGAGCAAAATCTGCACCTTCTGCTTTAGCTTTCTCAAGTACTTCTTTTGCCTTGTCTTCATTATCCAAACGGATGATTTGAGCTGTTACATCTGGTGTGTAAGACTCAAAAGCTTTTTGGTAGGCTTCGTCTGTCAACTCACTCTCAGCAGCCTTCTTAACTGCCAATTCAACCAATTTGCTAGTACGGATTTGAGCTTTACGAGTCTCAGGTGTCATACCTGCACGTTGAAGCACGCTGTTGTAGCTATCGCCGTATTTCTTTTGTTCTTCAGCAACGGCGTCATCCACATCTTTATCCGTTACCTCTGATCCATATTGTTGTTCAAATACTTTTTGGATGGTCATATTGAGCAAGACTTGTTGTGCAGTTGGATTGTTCTTTACTTCTTCAAAGAATTGATGTTCTGTAATCACATCGCCCTTCATGCTGATCAAATCTTTTCCTTCAGAACTGTTTGAACAAGCTGCAAGTGTTGCTACTGATAAAAGTGTGATGGCTCCTGCCATAAGTTTTTTCTTCATTTTTACTCCTTTTACGGTAAGTGTTACCTTATCTATTTTACTATAATTTCTTAAATTTTTCTGAAAATCATTCGCTCTCAGGAAGCACTACTTCTACTAGATTCTTTCGTAGCATAAGAATACCGTCTCCAAGTGGAACTAGAGTTGCTGTTAGACCTGGATTGTCCAACGTTGCGTCGAAAAGCCTTTGCAAACCACGGTAAATGGTACGTTGACCTCGGCGGACTTCCATGATGTCCTTGGCAACATCTCCTCCTTGGAAAATATCATCCAAGACGACTACTCCACCAACTTCCAAATGTTTAAGGATTTCAGGCAGAAAGACGATGTACTTTGACTTGGCCGAATCCATAAAGACAAAATCATATGTTTCTGTCAAAGTAGATAAAACATCAACAGCATCACCTTCAAGTAAGGTGATTTGCTTACGACTGTCAAACTGGGCAAAGTTTTCCTTGGCAAAGCCTATCATTTCTGGATTACGGTCAATGGTTGTAATCTTGGCATTTGGCGCATGTTCCGCCATCAGGAGGGCAGAAAAGCCAATTGCCGTTCCGATCTCTAGAATATTCTTGGGTTGTATGGTCTCCATGAGAAAACGGAAATAAGCAACTGTCTCATGAGGAATGATTGGAATGTTTTCCTTGCGAGCGAAGGTCTCCAATTCTTTCAAAGAACCTGTCACCTGCTTTTGACGCTGGCGCATGAGTTCTACGATTTCTTCCTTGACGACAGGCCGACGCATATTGTGATTGGCATTTTTACTATAAGACTCTACCATCTTAAGCTAGTCCCAATTTTTCAACAAGGGCTTCAAACTCGTTCAAGCGACGTTCAAAGACTGCAAAAGCGTCGTTAAGATAGTCTTCTTTTTCCATATCCACTCCCGCTTTTCTCATAACATTGAGTGGATAGTCAGACTTACCTGCCTTGAGGTAGTCGATATAGAGGTCACGATCTTCTTGACTTCCATGGACAATCTTCTCAGCCAAGGCTGAAGCAGCTGCAAAACCAGTTGAATATTGATAAACATAGTAGTTATAGTAGAAGTGTGGAATGCGTGCCCACTCATATTGGATCTGAGGATTATCTTCCTTGCTGAGTCCATAATACTCTTGGTTCAAGTCAGCGTAGAGTTTATTTAGGAAATCACTTGTCAAGACTTCTCCATTCTGGTCTGCTTGGTGGATGGCATGTTCAAACTCAGCGAATTGAGTTTGACGGAAGACTGTTCCACGGAAACCATCTAGGAAGTTATTGAGGATAGCAAAGCGTGTTGCGTCGTCTTCTACTTCTTCCAATAATTTCTCCGTCAAGATATTTTCATTAGTAGTTGAGGCAATCTCTGCCAAGAAGATAGAGTAATCTCCATAAACATAAGGCTGAGTTTCACGAGTATAGCTTGAATGCATACTGTGACCTGTTTCATGAACAAGAGTAAAAAGATTATCTAGATTATCCTGCCAGTTGAGAAGCATAAAGGCATTGGTATCATAAGAACCACCAGAGTAGGCACCAGAGCGCTTGCCTTGGTTTTCATAGACATCAATCCAACGCTCACTGAAGGCACGTTTGACACGGCTCAAGTAGTCGTCACCTAAAACTGCCAAAGCTTCTTCTGCCTTTTTCAAGGCTTCTTCGTAGGTAAAGCTGTATTCTACTGAAGATAGTGGTGTGTAGACATCGTACATCTTGAGGTCGGAAATACCCAAGATTTTAGAACGAAGGTTAAGGTATCGATGCAAGAGTGGCAAGTGCTTGCGAACTGCTGCTACTAGATTGTCATAGACACTTTCTGGAACAACATTTGCTGCGAGGGCTGCATGGCGAGCACTCTTATAGTTGCGAACTTTGGCACGGTAGTTTTGCACCTTAACATTTGTCTGCAAGGTCTTAGCATAAGTGTGTTGGAATTGCTCGTAAGTCGCATAGAGGGCTTCATAAGCACCACGGCGCACTTCACGGTTTTTAGACTCCATCAAACGGATGTAAGTACCGTGTGAGAGTTGCACTTCCTTGCCTTCGTCATCAAGCACGTATGGAAAGCTAATATCCGCATTGTCCAAAATAGCGAAGGTTTCACTAGCAGCGCCAAAGATTTCTCCTGCTCCAGCAAGCAATTCTTCCTCACGTTGCGAAAGAACATGGTCTTTCTTTTGCAAAAGCTTGTCAAAAAAGTGCTTGTAAACTCGGAGTTTTGGTTGAGCTTCTAGGAAGGCCGCATACTGCTCTTCGCTAATCTCCATAAACTCAGGTTCATAGAATGAAAAGGCTTGTTCTAACTGACTGTATAGGGTCATTGCCTTAGCATAGTACTCTTGATACTTGGCTTCACGCGTGTCCTGGTCATTTTTCATATGCGCATAGACATAAAGCTTTTCAACTTGGCGTTCCAAGTCGAGTGAGAATTCTGTGATCTCAAGCAAACTGTCTGCGCTGTCCAAGAGATGTCCCTCATACTGAGATGCTGTTTGTACTTTTTCAGTTAAATCTTTCAAGGCTTCTTCCCAAGCCTGGTCTGTTGGGTAGATTGTCGAAAGATCCCATGTATCTTTTTCATTTATTTCATGTCGTTGTAATACCATAAGATTCCTCCATCCTTTCTATTTTACCACATTTTTTGAGAAATATAAGTGATAAAAGGCTGGTGGATAGAGCTTTTAGCGATTATTTTTCGGATTTTTTTGATAGTAAGCCTGAAAATTTCTATAATAGCTAGTCAAATCCGTTTCAATCTGCAAAAAATCACCTGATTCTATCGGCTTGACTTGAGGATACCAGTCGTCTAGTTGACGGTTTAATAGATTGTCTCCTTGCTGATAGGCTGCCTCCTGTTTTTTCATCCAGTAAGGCGTTTGGTAGTACAACTGCTGGCGAATGTAGTGACAAATAGTGGAATCTTGCACAACTGCAAAACGAGGCAGTTTTTGTTTTTGATAAGGAAATCGTAGAATTTCCAAGAGATTTCCTTGGCCATAGGGGAATTCCTTGACCTGAAAATGAAGCTTGCCACGTAGATCCTGATGCAGAAGATATTTCAGTCTCAAAACTTGCTTTTTGAGATCTAGTTCCCAAGCATAGAAACCCATATTTTGACTATAATAGAGAAATCCCCTTTGCAATTGTGTTAATCGCTCTTTTAACCAGAGTTTTTCTCCCAGTAGCCAGATAACCTGATATCCTTGGCTACGGTATCCTTGGCTTCTATCACCTAAAAGCTTTTGAGACAAGGGGCTGCACTGAACCTCCAGAGCTAGTTTCTCATTGACAAGAACATCCGCTATCTGCTGGATCTCGGGAAGAGCGTACTCTAGGGCAACCTGACAGTCTTTCTTGGCCCAGTGATAAAGGGCCTCTTTGTTGCCCAAGTGTTCTGGACTTTCATTCTCGAATATAGCGATGCAATCTCTTAACCTTTCATGGGCAAAGTGCGTTCGAATGCTCTGTCCTTGGCGTAACCGTAGTCCGCCTCCACAGGCTGGACAAGTATAAGCTTGCTTGGTCACATCTTTTTCGAGGGCATTTACCAAATTCCCCTTGGCATCTCTGGCTACAAACATGGACTACCTCCTTTTCTCATTTATTCGAAAAAAAACTAAAAAAGACTGGAATTTCAGCCTTTCATATTACTTTTCTACCTTTTAAACCTCTTAGAGTATTTTTTCAACATGGGAATGAGATTGGGAATCTGCTCACTTCTAATGACCAGCACGCCGTATTCTTGGCAGCGATTGGCATAAGCTGGATTGATTTTTCCAGTACAAACAATCAACTTGAGGCAACTCTCCCCAGCAAAATGATTGGCGTAGACTTCTAGTTCGTTGATGGCTTCAACAGATAAATCTGTCATTTTGCAGGAGATAAAGGTAATCGACCGGCCCTTTCTCAGAATGACATCAATCTCATTTTGAACATTGTCTGCCTCTGGAAAGATACCATTCCAATCAATCTCACCACCTATCATGCACTCATCAAACAACTGAGATTCAAGCGCCAAGAGATAGAGATATACCTCTAAAATATGTCCCTTGTTGCGGCAAAAGACTTGAGCTTCTTGACTTGGAAAGCTGTAGGCTACTCGTTTCTTGTCTTCGCTTTCAATACAAAGCATCCCTGCTTCCACAAGTAAAGGGATGAGGGATTCTGGATAGTGATAATACTTGCCGTTGTTTTCCAGTATTTTTTTGGTCTCAGCATGCAGGTCATTGGTCTTAGCTAGAGAGAAAAATTGGGTCACTTGATACCAGTGGGCAGGATTGGCAATGGCAGAACTGGCTAGTTTTTTGATGGCTGCAATTTGCTGAGCTGAGTGGATAGGGCGTTTTGATTTGAGCATTTTTCCGCCACGCAAGGCGATCAGCTGTTGGATGCTTAGGGTTGGAATGTCTAGGTCTTCTTTTTCTAACTGACCAGCCACCCACTTGTATTGTTTTCCTCGCTCGACATCCATGGCAACGATGGAGAGGTGGCGATCCAAGCCGTATTGATAGAGAGATAAGGCTAGTAGCGAATCCCCACCAAAAACATCAAGAAGAACCTGGTCATAGCCTGCTAGACAATAATCTAACTGGTCTGCTAGTTGTTCTAAGGATAACTGACGAAAGGTCACTCGTTGAATATGAGGTACCTCTTCCATGATAAACTGACGGAGAGAGAGCTTCTCTTCATTGCTTATTTTCGTCAAAGATAGAAAAAGAATCTCGTCACAATCACTGATAAAGGCTTGGCAGACATTCTTTTCCAATACATGCCGATCATACAATTCCACCAAAAGACTCGTCATTCGACCACCTCCATCATAAAGACTTTCTTGCGCTGAGAGTATCGGCAATACAGCCCTACTCCTCAGATTTCCTACTTCTAGTATAGCATAAAATCCTGCTTGCCCCAATCAACCAACGCAAACAAAAACGAATAGAAACCTTGCAAAGTAGTTTCTATTCGCTGGTATAGGTTTGATTTACTTGATCTTTTTAGCTAACATGGTCGCAAAGCGTAGTTGAATACGATTGCCATTTTCATCACGACGGTGCAGATGTCCTGGGTTTTCATTATACTTGACCAATTCCCAATCCTTGTAGTAGTCCGCCAACTCCCCTTCTTTAAAGGTGAATGGGAAATTAACCGAGCAAGGATAATCCTCTGTATCCATGGCACAGACGATAAGATTGTAACCACCGACCGTGGTGTGCTCCTGCATATTTTGGATAATAGCTGGAATGCGGTCCGCTTGTAGGAACATCAGAACAACTGTCGATACGATGAAATCATAGTCTTGTCTAATGCTGGCTGAATTGATATCATAAAGTCCGACAGGCATGTCTAGATCCTCTTGCTCTACGATGCTTTGCAAGATTTCAAGGGACAATTCATTTTGATCAACAGCTGTCACATCAAAACCATTCTGTGCGAGAAAGAGAGAGTTACGGCCTTGACCACAACCCAAATCCAAGGCTCTTCCAGGTTTCACTGTCTGCATAGCCTCTAGGACCTCTGAATGGACTGGATTGGTCTGGTATTTCTTAGGGAAATAATCCTCAGGTTTACAATAAAATTCCAAGTACCATTCTACATCATCAGTGGCAGCCTCTACTCGGTGCCAAGCTTGCGGTTGTGCCATAGGATTGTCAGCTCCTGCCTCAAAGAGGTGCTCAGCTAGAACCTCACCATCTTCAGTCAGCTCAATAAACTTGAGAGCACCCTTCAAGACAGTAATTTTTCCCCAAGTGCCGACTTTAGTATTGTGCTTTTGCTGGACAGCTTCAGGCATGGTTTGTTTATTCCACAAGGGCATCCGTTTATAGGCAATTAATTTTTCCATTTTACTTCCTCTTCTTAACGCTGGTTGACAGCTTTCATCACACGCGCGATGTCGCGGTTTTGTTCACGACGCTTGATCGACTCCCGTTTGTCATAGTCATGTTTCCCTTTAGCAAGTCCTAAAAGAAGCTTGGCATAACCATCTTTGATATAGACTTTAAGGGGAACAAGGGTCATTCCTGTCCCTTTGGTCTCTTGTTCCAAATTTTGAATTTGCTTCTTATGGAGCAGGAGTTTACGACGGCGTTCTGGTTCCTGGTTCCAGATATTACCCTCTTCGTAAGGGGCAATATGAACATTGCTCAGCCAGACTTCCCCATTTTTTACTTGGGCAAAGCCATCCTTGAGATTGATTCGAGCAGCTCGAACGCTCTTGATTTCCGTTCCTGTCAGGACCATTCCTGCCTCTAGCGTATCTACGATTGTATAGTCGTGGTGCGCCTTTTTATTTTGTGCGACGACCTTTCCCTCGCCCTTTGCCATGCTTGGCTCCTTTCTTAGCTACTTCTTTGTAAAAAGGTTTCTTTCCCTTTTTCTTCTTGTCTTTTTGTGAATGCTTGTGCTTATCATTTGAGCGCCCTGATTTTCTCTTGTCTTCCTTCTTGTCTGAACGGCGATTTGAACCACGACCTCTGTCTTTGCGCCCAACTTGTTTCAAGCCTTTTTCGATGACATCAAACTCACTTGGAATATAAGAGAAATCAATCTCACCTGTCATCTTATCCGCTCTTTCTACACGAATACGAATTTGCTGTCCCACACGGAAAGTTATTCCTGATTTCTCTCCACGGAGTGTCAAGTCACGCTCGTTGAAATGATAAAATTCAGGCAAATTGGTAATGTGAATCAAGCCTTCAACTGTATTTGGCAATTCGACAAAGAGACCGAATTTGACAATGCTGGATACAACTGCGTCGTACTCTTCACCCACGTATTCTTCCATGTACTCAGCCTTTTTCATGGCTTCGACTTCACGCTCCGCCTCGATGGCACGACGCTCACGGTTGGAAGACTGGGTTGCAATCTCTGGAATCACTTGTTCAAAATGCTCTGCTATTTCCTTAGAACGGCCGTAATCCCGAATCATTCGATGGACTAGAAGGTCCGGATAACGGCGAATAGGGCTGGTAAAGTGAGTGTAATAATCAGCAGCAAGACCATAGTGACCGTGATTGTGTTCAGAATAGCGAGCCTGCTGCATGGAACGAAGAAGCATCATGGACAATACATCCGCATAGGGTTCTCCCTCAACAGCACGCATGATGTCTTGAAGGGCCTCCTGGCTAATCTCACTGGCAGTCCCATAAATCCGCAAACCAAAGCTTGAAGCATAATCAATAAACTTCTGAACTTTTTCAGCCTTGGGCTCCTCGTGAATCCGATAAATGAAAGGTAGGTCCAGCTTGCTAAAGTGCTCGGCAACCGTTTCATTAGCAATCAACATGAAGGACTCGATCATCCGCTCAGCAACACCACGCTGACGAAGAACGATATCCACAGGCTTACCTTTTTTATCCACCAAGATCTTAGCTTCACTGGTATCAAAATTGAGAGCTCCACGTTTCTCACGCATGCTTTCTAGCCTTTCATGGAGCTTGGCCATGAGTTCGATACTTGGAACAATTTTCTTAAACTCTTGTCTCTTTTCCTCATCGCCAGCTAGGATGTCATTGACAGCGCTATAGGTCATACGAAAACTAGTTTTGATAACTGTTTGTGTAATGGTGTAATTAACCACACGACCATGTTTATCAATCTCCAAAATAGCAGACTGGGTCAAGCGATCTACTTGAGGATTGAGAGAGCAGATACCATTTGACAGACGCTCTGGAAGCATTGGTACCACACGGTCTGTCACATAGACAGAAGTAGCGCGGTTAAGAGCTTCCTTGTCGAGGGCAGAACCCTCGGTCACATAGTAGGAAACATCTGCGATGTGAACTCCGAGTTCGATATTGCCATTTTTTAAAGACTTGATGTGTACTGCGTCGTCCAAGTCCTTGGCATCCGCACCGTCAATGGTAAAGGTGATTTCATCTCTCAGGTCCAGACGCCCTTCCATATCCTTTTGAGACGGAGCTTCTGGTACACTTTCTGCCTCCTTGAGAACAGCTTCTGGAAATTCTGAAACAATATCCATGGATTCCAAGACTTCAAGAACGTCAATCCCAGCATCAGTCGAGTGCCCCACCACGTCCAGCACACTAGCGACAAAGAAATCATGTTTCTTGCTTGGGTATTTATCGATAAAGACCTTAAGAACTTCAGTACCTTCCAACTTGATAGCTGGTTTCTTCACATAGATCGGTTGGCTGATTTTCTGATTTTTCGAACGGATGTAGCCCGCATACTTGGGCTTTTCCTGATCCAGAACGATTTGCCCGACAACTGTCGTCAGGCTATGCTCTAGGATATCGATAATTTTTGCTTCTGCAGCAGTTCCCTTGTTACGGTCAGCGACTTTCTTAATCACGACCTCAACGGTATCACCATCAATGGCATAGTTGACATCGTTTTTTCCTACAAAAAGATCGTCCTCTTCGCCTTCTAGACTGACAAAGCCAAAGCCATTCTTATGGGCATGAAAAATCCCTTTGAGGGTAATTTCATGTTTCTTCTTTTGGTCCAGACATAAACTACCATCATCTTCAAAACGAATCTGGTGCTTTCTTTCCATCAGGGACAGGGTTTTAATCAACTCACGGAAATCCTTGGACCCATCCTTTCCGAGAGCCTGAGCTAGATCATTTACCGTCACTCGCCCCTTCTCTTGCAAATATTCTTTAATTTTATCTTTCATGTTTTCTTTCTAGATTTTTATAATTTTTTTGACTGATAACTTTCTAAGTTTCATTAAAAATAAAATAGGCTAAGACCTAGTCTCGCCCATTTCTTATCTACTTGATAATACTGTCAATGCTAAGGCAATGGCTAGCCAGAAAAAGACTAAAATACCTGTCAAACGTTGCATCACAGCTTCAAAACCACGCGCTTTACTACGTTCAAACAAATCACCTGAACTGGCATCAAATACATTGCTGGATTGGTTCTTAGTTGGTTGCATGAAAATCGCAATCACAATCACAACAGATAATACTAATAAAATGGTTAATAATAGGTTATACATATCAAACTCCTTAAAATCCCTATTATTTTACCATAAATTCTACTTAGATTCAAGATGTAAAGTTACTTTTCTTTCCTTTGGACAATATTTTAACACCTCAATCTTGTCTGGATGGGTTTTGGAGTTCTTACTGGTTAGATAATTCATGCTGCCACAAGAGGAGCATTTGAGATTGATTTTTACTCGCACTAGATTTCCTTTACTTTTAATAATGATCTAAATTGCACTAAGTTACATAAACAACTGAAAGCCACACAGGCTGCTGTCGCATAAAAGACAGCATGGTAGCCCAAATATCCTGCAACTGCGGATCCCGCCATAGGTCCAATCACTCCACCAAGGTAAAAAAAGACTTGATTGAAGGCGAAAATCCGTGAAATACCTGATTTTGGAGTCATTTTGCTAAGAAGGGCATTAACTCCCGGTATGAGAGCGCCCGTTCCCAAACCAAAGAGAAAACGATACAAGCCAAGTTGAAGGGGGCTGGTTGCATGGGCACAAAGAAGGTAAATGATGACGGAATAAATCTGCGCCGCGACCAACAATCTATGATTCCCTACCTTATCGCCAAGTTTTCCTAGAATTCCAGCACTCATCATACTAGAAAATCCCATGCTGGATACAATCAATCCTGATACAAAGAGGAGATTCTCAGTCTGCCCTAAGTCCCGCACATAGAGAGCTAGAATGGGGCCAATTGATTGAGCTGAAAATTGAATGACAAAGCTCGTCAAAAATAGATTCACTAAAAGCCTAGGATACTTGAAAGAAGAAAATACTTCTTTCGTTGGGATAGCCTTCTCCTTAGCCACTGGCTGAAAATCTTCCTTGATAAAGAAAATGGTTAGGATTGCAGCTAAAAATAGGAAAGCGCCTACCAATAAAAAGACATTGCGAATGCCAAAAATTTCAGCAATAAAGCCTCCAACAAAGGGGCCCGTCAGTGTTCCCGCAACTACACCTGTAGATAGAGTCCCCAGAGCCGCTCCAGACTTATCTTTAGGTACCTGACTAGCAATCAAGGCTGTTGCATTGGGGACAAAACCAGTAAATACACCATTGAGCAAGCGCAAAAAGAGTAGCCAATAGATATTTGGCACGAAGGCCAACCCTCCCATAGTGATGGTCATGGCAAGCCCAGCTCGAATCATCATGGGCTTTCGACCGTACTTGTCAGCAAGAATACCCCAGATGGGAGAAACTAGAGCTGCTGAAACAGCGGAAACTGAGATGGCTAATCCAGCATAAAAAGCAACTTGGTCCCCTTCAATTCCCAACTGTTCTACAAAGATAGGCATGAAAGGAACGACTAAGGAAATGCTGGCGCCCGTTAGAAAACTGCCAAACCAGGCGACACGAAGATTCTCTTTCCAACTAATCTCTTGCACAGCTATCGCCTCCTTCAAGTAACTTCACTACTTGAGCCACAAGCTGATCACGACTGCCATTATTATCTAGTATATGACTCGCTAATTTTTTCTTTTCTTCTAAAGACCACTGGGCGGTCAAACGAGACTCTGCTACCTCCTTAGAAAGATGATCCCGTTTCATGAAACGTTCCACCTGAACATCTCGGTCCACATAGACCAGCCATGTCTCATCAAACCAGGCACTGTAGTCCTGTTCAAAAAGTAGGGGAATATCCATGAAAAAAATCGTTTCTGTCTGAGCTAACTGGTCTCTCAGTGCAGCCAATTTCTCACGAATAATCTCTCCTTGGGTTTGTTTAGACCATTCCTGCTCCTCAGGATTTGAAAAGATGAGACTAGCTAGGAGAGGGCGATTGAGTTCTCCATTTTCGAGGATGATTTCCTGCCCAAAGTGCTGAACTAAGAGCTGATAAAGACGACCCCCGGGTTTTTGTAGATCATGGACGACTGCGTCAGCATCGACCACTTGGAAGCCTTTTTGTCTTAGAAAATTTGTCACAGTTGACTTACCAGAAGCAATTCCTCCTGTGATTCCGATGATTTTTCCCATCAGCCCCTCCTTTGACACTGAGGACAAAAATGAGTTCCTCGTCCACCGAGCTGGAATTTCTCAATCACTGTCCCACAGCGGGAACATGCTTGTCCAGTCTTATCATAGACCTGATGGAAGTTCTGCATGGTTCCGTCTTCCCCAAAGGCATTGGTATAGGTCCGAATAGTCGAGCCACCCTTTTCAACTGCCTGTCCCAAAACAGCAATGGTCTGGTCATGAATAGCTGACGCTTCTTCTGCCGTCAAAGTCTGGGAAGGTCTAGCTGGATGGACCTGAGCTCGCCAGAGGACCTCATCCACATAGATATTGCCAAGGCCAGCTACCAAGGTTTGGTCTAGGAGATGGGATTTGATAGGCTTTTTAGACTTGGCTAGGGCAGCTTGAAAGACCTGCAAATCAAAGTCCTGCTCTCTTGGCTCAGGCCCTAGTTTTTTGGAAACAAAGTAGGCATCCAAAAGATCTGGCGCCAAGAGTTCCATGGTACCAAACTTGCGTACATCCTCATATACAAGAGTGCCACCATCTTCAAACAGAATGAAAACATGGGCATGCTTGCGTTCAGAAACCTGATCTGGATAATAAAAATACTTGCCCTCCATCCGCAGATGAGAAATCAATACCTTGTCTGTCAGATAGAAAAGTAAATATTTGCCACGACGCCCCATGGACTCAATTACTTGACCAGGCACTTCCTTTCGAAATTGGTCCAAATCCGTTTTAATCATCTTGGGATAACGAATCTCTACACTCGAAATCTTCTTTCCCAAGATCAATTTTTCTAAGCCACGACGAACCGTTTCAACCTCAGGTAGTTCAGGCATAAGTCCTCCTTCTGTAAAAACAAGAAGCAGGCATGAGCCCACCTCTACTTAATATTCTTTTTCATTATAGCCAAAGTCAGCCAAATCTAGCTTTTTATCACGCCAGTTTTTCTTGACCTTGACCCAAGTTTCTAGAAAGACCTTGTCTCCTAGCATGAGTTCGATATCACGACGGGCCAGGCTACCAATTTTTTTGAGCATGGCGCCACCTTTTCCGATGATAATCCCTTTTTGGCTATCTCGCTCCACCATGATGGTTGCACGGATGTGAACCTTGTCTGTCTCTTCATCCCGTTTCATAGAGTCAACCACTACGGCAACTGAGTGTGGAATCTCTTCACGTGTCAAATGAAGAACCTTCTCACGAATCATTTCTGAAACCAAGAAACGCTCAGGATGATCTGTGATTTGATCAGCTGGGAAATACTGGAAACCTTCCTCTAGATTTTCACTCAAAATATCGATTAGTCGAGAAACGTTATTTCCCTGAAGGGCTGAGATAGGAACAATTTCCTTAAAGTCCATCTGGTTGCGGAAGTCATCAATCTGAGACAAAAGCTGGTCTGGATGAACCTTGTCAATCTTATTCACCACCAGAATCACAGGAACCTTGGCAGCTTTCAGACGCTCGATAATCATGTCGTCGCCCTTACCACGCGCTTCGTCAGCTGGCACCATGAATAGAACAGTATCCACCTCACGCAGGGTACTGTAGGCAGATTCCACCATAAAATCCCCAAGAGCTGTTTTGGGCTTGTGAATTCCTGGTGTGTCGATAAAGACGATTTGCTCCTTATCTGTGGTGTAAATCCCCATGATTTTATTGCGCGTTGTCTGCGCCTTGTCACTCATAATGGCAATCTTTTGCCCCATGACGTGATTTAAAAAGGTTGACTTCCCAACATTGGGACGCCCTAAAATGGCTACAAAGCCTGATTTAAATGTCATAATTTCCTCTTATTGTTTAAAATAGTATATCCCAAATGCGTGGGATAAAGATAAGTGCACCAATCACCGCAGCAAGAAGGGAAACCACAAGCACGGCTCCTGCTGCCATGTCCTTGGCTTTCTTTGCCAACATAGAAAAGTGATAGTGACTGGCTAGATCCACCACATTTTCGATAGCGGAGTTCATAATCTCAAACGCTACTACTAAGAAAATGCTCATTAGGAGAAAGAGCCATTCGATCCGTGACACCTGAAAAGCAAAACCTGCAAGGACGACTACCAGAGCCGTCACTGCATGTTTTCGCATATTGCGTTCGTCCTTGATAGCGGTAAAAATACCTGTCAAAGCAAATTCTAAACTAGATACCAGGTCACGATTTTTCCATTTTCGTTTATTGTCTTGTGAGTCCATAGGCTGTCAAAATTTCTTCTTGTAAACCGAACATCTCCGCTTCTTCTTCCGGAGTGTAGTGATCATAGCCGTTAATGTGTAGAAAGCCGTGTACTGCCAAGAAGCCCATCTCACGCTCAAAGCTGTGACCGTATTCCTCAGCCTGCTCATGCGCTTTATCGATAGAGATAAAAAGCTCCCCAATATAGGCATCAAACTCAGACATCATCTCTGCCAATTCAGGATTTTCAAGCAAATCTTCCTCATCAAAGGAGATATCCAACTCTGGTTTATACTCAAGGCTAATGACATCTGTCGGGCGATCTGTATCACGGTACTCAAGGTTGAGTTCATGGCTACGCTCATTGGTCACAAAAGTAACTGCCATCTCCTTGTCTTCTTTGCCTAATTTTTGGGCAGCAAATTCCAAAATCTCTTGGGTTTGTTGCAAGATTTCTTGTGAAACTTGACCAGTTTCATCTACCATTTCAATATACATGTGCTTCTCGATTCTCTTTACTTGGCTTTATTATACCATATTTCCATGATTTTATTCTACCTTTTTGATATAATACTATGGAATACAATCACAAGGAGAGAACGATGTCATTTGACGGATTTTTTTTACACCACATGGTTGAGGAATTGCGAAGCGAGTTGGTCAATGGTCGCATTCAGAAGATCAATCAACCTTTTGAACAAGAGTTGGTCTTGCAAATCCGCAGCAATCGCCAAAGTCATCGCCTGCTCCTTTCTGCTCATCCCGTTTTTGGACGCATTCAGCTGACTCAAACGACTTTTGAAAATCCAGCCCAACCTTCTACTTTTATCATGGTTTTGAGAAAGTATTTGCAAGGTGCCCTGATTGAGTCAATTGAGCAAGTGGAAAATGACCGTATCGTGGAAATTACCGTTTCCAATAAAAACGAGATTGGAGACCATATCCAGGCTACCTTGATTATCGAAATCATGGGCAAACACAGTAATATTCTCCTCGTAGATAAAAGTAGCCATAAAATCCTCGAAGTCATCAAACACGTCGGCTTTTCACAAAATAGCTACCGCACCTTACTTCCAGGATCTACCTATATCGCTCCGCCGAGTACCGAGTCTCTCAATCCATTTACTGTCAAGGATGAAAAACTCTTTGAAATCCTACAAACACAGGAACTAACAGCAAAAAATCTTCAAAGTCTCTTTCAAGGTCTAGGACGTGATACGGCAAATGAATTGGAAAACATTCTTGTCAGTGATAAACTGTCTACTTTCCGAAACTTCTTCGGGCAAGTAACCAAGCCCTACCTAACGGAGACTTCCTTCAGTCCAGTTCCTTTTGCGAATCGTGTAGGAGAGCCTTTTGCCAGTCTTTCTGATCTTCTGGATACCTACTACAAAGACAAGGCAGAGCGCGATCGCGTCAAACAGCAGGCCAGCGAACTCATTCGCCGCGTTGAAAACGAGCTTCAGAAAAATCGCCACAAACTCAAAAAACAAGAAAAAGAATTACTGGCGACAGACAATGCTGAGGAGTTTCGCCAAAAAGGAGAGTTGCTGACAACTTTCCTCCACCAAGTTCCCAATGACCAAGATCAGGTTGTTTTGGACAATTACTACACCAACCAGCCTATCACCATCACGCTTGATAAGGCCTTGACTCCCAGCCAGAATGCCCAGCGCTACTTTAAACGCTATCAGAAGCTTAAAGAAGCTGTCAAATATCTGACTGAGCTGATTGAAGAAACAAAGTCAACCATTCTCTATCTGGAAAGTGTCGAGACCGTCCTCAACCAAGCTGGACTGGAAGAAATCGCTGAAATCCGTGAAGAATTGATCCAAACAGGCTTCATTAGAAGACGCCAACGTGAAAAAATCCAGAAACGCAAAAAACCAGAACAGTATCTGGCGAGCGATGGCAAAACCATTATCTATGTCGGTCGAAACAATCTTCAAAACGAAGAATTGACCTTTAAAATGGCCCGCAAGGAAGAACTTTGGTTCCATGCCAAGGACATTCCAGGAAGCCATGTCGTCATCTCAGGAAATCTTAATCCTTCTGACGAAGTTAAGACAGATGCAGCGGAGCTAGCTGCCTACTTCTCCAAGGGACGTCTGTCAAATCTGGTGCAGGTTGATATGATAGAAGTCAAAAAACTCAACAAACCAACAGGTGGCAAACCCGGTTTTGTTACTTATACTGGACAAAAGACCCTCCGTGTCACACCAGATCCAGAAAAAATCGCATCCATGAAAAAATCCTGATTTCAAATGAAATCAGGATTTTCTATTACAAATTTACTCTGCAATCAAGGTTTCCAAGCCGACTTTCATCATATCAGTGAAGGTGTTTTGGCGTTCTTCTGCAGTAGTGTCTTCATCAGGATTGACCAAGCTATCAGAAATAGTCATAATAGCGAGTGCATCAACATGGTGTTGGGCAGCAAGATAGTAAAGAGCTGCCGCTTCCATTTCCACAGCCTTAACTCCCCATTTACCAAGCTCGATGTTCTTTTCAAAGTAGTTTGAGTAAAAGACATCTGACGACAAAACGTTCCCAACGTGGGTGGTCATACCGAGTTCTTTGGCGATATGGTAGGCCTTATCTAGCAAATCAAAGCTAGCGATTTGTGGGAAATCGTACTGTGGCCAGTCATTGCGGATGATGTTTGAGTTGGTTGCAGCAGCCTGTGCCAAGACCAATTCACGGACGTGAACATCTTCATTCAAAGAACCAGCAGTTCCCACACGAATCAATTTCTTCACACCGTAGTCCACAATCAACTCACGCGCATAAATCGAAATCGATGGCATCCCCATCCCAGTTCCCATGACAGATACACGGTGACCCTTGTAAGTACCAGTGTAGCCAAACATGTTACGAACCTCGTTAAAACAAACAGCATCTTCAAGGAAGTTCTCCGCAATAAATTTCGCACGAAGAGGATCCCCCGGAAGAAGAATTTTATCAGCAATTTCACCCTGCTGAGCAGCAATATGGATAGACATAGTTAAGATATAAAGGGCGACAGAGAACAAAGTAAAAATAGGAAACTAACGACGCATCGCAGATGCTAGACAGTTTATCTTTTTTACATAGTTCTCCGCCCGTATTCAGTTCAGCGAATACGGTTTACCCATCCTTTCTTTCTTGATTTTAAATTTAAATATTTCGCAGAATAGTTAGCCCGAGTTTGACTATAACTCAGATACTCTGCCTTTCTGTAGTTCCTATTTTACCAATGAATCTAAAAATGCATACAGTTTTGCATTCATTTCGGAATAATCATTTCCACGTAATTCTTCTGGTGTTTGAACAAAAGGTAACTTTTCACTTTGCTCTCTTAATTGCTCTTCACCATCCGCAGCAATCAATAATTCTACTGCTTCTGCATCAAATTCCAAATGAGCCTGAAAGGCATAATGTTTCGGACTGAAGCGAATAATTTGGCGTGGACAACCTTGACTGGTCGCCAAGACGACAGCTTCATCTGTCAGCCCTGGCATATCACCGTGCCAGTGGCCGGTTTCTATGGTTTCTCCGAACAAGCTGACATGAGGATCTGTTAGACCTTGCATCGTCAATGTCACAGGATAAACGCCGATCTCGCGCTCTGGACTATGTTCATACTTCGCACCATAGGCAACAGATAGGAGTTGCGCACCAAGACAGACACCAACAATATAGATATCTGCAGCAATCGCTTCTTTCATAAAAGCAAGCTCAGCCTTTGGATCATAGTATGGGAAGTTTTCTCTATCCTCATCAGGTGATTGAGGACCACCCATAACAATCAGAAAATCAATCCCGTCAATTGTTTCAGGAAGAGGTTCTTTTTCATAAACCTTTGTTGATGTAATGTGATGTCCTCGTTCTAGAGCCCATTTTAGATAAACACCCGGAACCTCAAATGTTTCATGCAGTACAAAGTGTACCTTCATTGTCCTTTCTCCCATCTCTTTCGAACCATGTAAGACATTCCTGCCGCTAGTACAAGCGGTATTGTCAAACTCCAATCCTGACCTGTAAATCCAAGGCTTAGGGCAATAGCCGTCAGAGGAGCTTGTAAGGTCGTCCCTAAAAAGACTGTTGCTCCTAGTAACATTCCTAGAGCTGGATCCAGGTGGACGCCAACTACTGTCAAAAGCAAGGTCACTAAGTAACCAGACCCAATCCCCAAGGCAAATGATGGTGTCAAGGTTCCCCCATAGGTACCATTGCGTAAGAGGAGATAAACCAAAAGCCCCTTCATTGCAAGAGTCAGTGGAAGATAGGGAACCGGCTGGCGAGATAACAAGGCCTGCGCTAGTACCTGACCATTTCCCATAAAGATAGGGAAAAAGGATACAAGGCTCCCCAACACTAGAAAGGCTAGAGGAAGAGCCCAGAGGATCGTCTCATCCTTGCGGCGTTTGCGATTAGCTTGCTTGGCTAAGGATCGAAAAACCAGTGCTAGAGGAGTGACCAATAACGCAATCAGAATAGCTTGTAAGAAACCGCTGACCGACCATGAGACCGCAGATAGGTGATAAATAGCATCCTGACCAACAATGGGCTGAGCCACCCAAGTTGCCAGATAAGTACTAGCCAAAACCATCAAAAAGTTCTGCCAACTATAGGCAAGTCCTAAGGTCTCAAAAACAAACAAGCTACTAGCAAAGGGAACCTGATAAACCGCAGCTAGAGCAGCTCCTGCCCCACAGGCAACCAATACCTTCCGTTCTTTAAGGGCTAGAGAGAACCCCTTTGACAAGCGACCAGCTAGAAGAACCCCGACCTCGCGTGGTGCTCCTTCTTTTCCGACCGATGCACCTGCTCCGACAATCGCAACCTGCATACCTGCATGAAGGAGGTGGGCTAAGAGTGCTGGATTTCTGGCTCCAGCTAGGTCAATTTGCTGGCGAATAGAGAAGATTTTATAGCGCCTTTGCAGGATATACCAGAAGCCAGCTGCCGAGCATCCTGTCATACATATGACTAGGAATCTACGGAGATTCCCAGCTTCTTGGAATAGTTGGAGCAAATCCGAACTAGCTTGGCCAAAAGCCAGCCTTTGCACACCTTCAAGTAGATAATGGCAGGCAATGCCGACTAGCCCAGCCCCTATTCCCAATGATAAGGTGGCTAGAAGTAATCTTAGTCCGTAGGGCAGAGTTTGGAGTCGTGCTTTCATAGGATTACAATTCAGCAAGAATCGCTTTCAGCAAGCCTTTAAAGTCACCTTTGACACGCTCTGTCACTTCCACAACTTCTTCGTGGTTGAGTTCTTCTTGGAAACCTGCAGCATGGTTAGTAATACATGAAATACCGAGAACTTTCAATCCTGAGTGGGCGGCCACAATAACTTCAGGAACAGTGGACATACCAACTGCATCTGCTCCCAATGTCTTATAGGCACGAATTTCTGCAGGTGTTTCATAAGTCGGACCAGTTACACCGATATAGACACCTTCATCAAGCTTGATACCAAGTTTTTTTGCCACTTCATGGGCAGTAGCACGGTATTCTGGTGTGTAGGCTTTAGACATATCTGGGAAACGTGGACCAAAGTCATCCAAGTTTTCACCCATCAATGGATTTTGCCCGGTCATGTTGATATGGTCTGAGATAGCCATCAAAGTACCAGGACCATAGCCAATACCACCAGCTGCATTGGTTACAATGACACCTTCACATCCGAGGACTTTCATTACACGAACTGGGAAAGTCACGACTTCAAGAGGGTTGCCTTCGTAGAAATGGAAGCGACCTTGAAGGGCCAAGACCTTGCGACCTGCAAGTTCACCATATACCAATTTCCCAGCGTGTCCGACTACTGTAGAGCGGCCCCAGTTTGGGATATCTGCATAATCTACTACAACTGGATTTTCGATTTCTTCTGCCAATTCTCCAAGTCCTGATCCAAGGATTAGACCGAACTCAGGTGCTAGTATTCCCTTTTCTTTCAGGAAAGCAGCTGTTTCCTTGATCTTATCTAAAAATGTCATTGTGTGTCTCCTTTATTATTTTTTAGCATTTGACCGATTTTGTCAAAGGTTTTTGCATTGCGAATGGTGATGTGGCGATAAAAAGGCATTTTGAGCAAGTACTTGTGATAGGCAGTTGCATAGTAGGATTCCTCAGAGAATTTCCCCCAGAAAATACCAAGTCTTCCAAAATGAACGATTTCATCTTTCAATTCCAAACTTTCAACTGTCTCAATGACTTGAGCCACATTCAAGCCCTCGGTGTAAAAGAGGACATCCTTTCGTGCCAAATCTTTGGTCCACCATTCAGGCAGATTTTCAAGTTCCGCTTCAAAGTCCTCAAGACTCAGCAAGGAAAAGCTCTGAATAAATGGATAATGGATTTCAAAGAAAGACTCTAACTTTTCAACCAATCGGGCTTTGGAGTCTGTCGAAGTAAAGAAAATATTGCCACTGTTGATGTAGGTTTCAACCTTTTCCAGTCCCAACTCTGTCAGTTCTTGACGAAGTTGCGCCATGACAACTTTATTTTTCCCACCTACATTAATGCCCCGAACAAGTATAGCATATCGCGTCATCTTATACCAATTTATCTAAGAAACTTTCACCAATCATGGCAGTTTCAACACCAAAGTTATCCGCAACTGTTGCTGAGATATCTGCAAAATGCCCAACTGGAATGACACCATTTCCTTTAAAGGCAGGACTGTAAGCTAAAAGTGGAATATATTCACGAGTGTGGTCTGTTCCAGCATAGGTTGGGTCATTTCCATGGTCAGCAGTAATCAAGAGAAGATCATTTTCTCTCATGGCAGCGATAATTTCAGGCAAACGCTCATCGAACTCATGCAAGCAATCACGGTAACCATGAGCATTGCGACGGTGTCCATAAAGGGCATCAAAGTCAACTAAGTTTGTGAAGGAGAATCCTTTTTCAAACTCAGCAAGTCCCATGGTCTTCAATAATGTATCAATTCCATGGCTGTTTGACTTGTTGTGGCCCATGTCATGGTTGATACCAGCGCCGTTAAAGATATCGTTGATTTTACCAACAGCGTACGTATCGATACCAGCTTCGTTCAATTTATCCAAAACAGTTGGTGCAAATGGAGATACTGCCAAGTCACGACGATTTGCTGTACGAGTGAAGTTACCTGGTTCACCAACATATGGACGGGCAATGATACGACCTAAAAGGGCAGGACGCTCAAGGGTAATCGAACGAGCGTATTCACAGATACGGTACAATTCATCCAAAGGAATGATGTCTTCGTGGGCAGCAATCTGCAAAACTGGGTCAGCTGAAGTATAGATAATCAACTCCCCAGTTTCCATTTGACGTGGTCCGAAATCGTCGATAATAGCTGTTCCTGAGTAAGGTTTGTTGGCTTCACGAATGACCTTACGTCCTGAAAATTCTTCGATTTTTGTCAGGATTTCTTCTGGAAATCCGTTCCAGAAAGTATCGAAAGGCTCGGTAATGTTGAGTCCCATGATTTCCCAGTGACCAGTCATGGTATCCTTACCAAGGGAAACTTCTTCCAATTTTGTTGCATATCCTGTTGGATTGCTTTCAGCTGGTACAGTCTTTAGAGGAGTTTCACGAGGAATATTTCCTAGACCGATTTTAGCCATGTTTGGCACATTCAAACCAACTGTTTTAGAAATGTGTCCTAGTGTGTCAGATGCACCATCTGGAACCCCTGCATTGACAAAGTTATTAGCATCTGGAGCAGCACCGATTCCCACAGAATCCAGTACCACCAAGTGAATACGATTAAATTTTGACATAGTCTGTCTCCTTACTATCTTAGTTATCTTGCTTTTGTTGAAGTTAAAATCTGAACCCCGTCTCGTCCAGCAACGATGACCTTATCCACCATTTGGTTGAACAAGCCATGCTCTACGACACCAACGACATGGTCCAATTCTTGCCCGAAAGTAATCGGATCTTCAATGACATCCAAGGCTAGGTCAATGATAAAGTTCTGCATATCGGTCACAAAACGTCGACCGTCTTTTTCACGGAAACTTGGTTTGTAGCCAGCTCGCTCAAACCGACGAAAGACCTGTTCTGCACCATACTGAACCACTTCTACTGGCAATTTAAAAGCACCTAGTTTCTCTACCAGTTTGCTTTCATCTACCACCCAAATATATTCTTTTGAGGGCGTTGCGACAACCTTCTCCATCAGAAGGGCACCACCACCGCCTTTGATCCCGTTAAACTGGCTATCTACTTCATCCGCCCCATCAACCGTCACATCGACAAAGTCTACTTGATCAATCGACTTGAGCGGGATGTTAAGACCTTCAGCCTGTTTACTGGTCACACTGGAAGTCGTTACAGCAGTAATCTGCAAACCTTCTTCCTTGATCCGACGACCTACTTCCTCTACGAAATAGTAGGCAGTTGATCCAGTACCGAGTCCAACAACCATACCATCCTTGACAAACTCAGCAGCCTTGATACCTGCCATCTTTTTCAGATTCTCCACTTAAATACCTCCATTAAAGAGCTATTTTTATTATAACATGTATCCGTTTTTATTTCATGGATACACTGGAAAAACCCGAACATTTTTATTTCGGGTTTTGGTGTCCTATTTAACCATATCAGGATCGTAATCATAGAATCCTGTGTCGAGGAAACGGTTTTTAGGGTGTAACTTGCGCACTTCCTCATCTAACAAGAAGGCTTGGTCATGGCTGAAATTCCCCTCTTGGATCAAGCCACGCGCTTGAATAAAGAGTTTAGCAATTTCTACAAAATTCTGACCAGGTGTGTAGAGCCCCTCTAGCTTCCAGTGAGTGAAACCATGTTCTACTAATTCTGTCAATTTGGTCATCAAATCAAGGTCGTTATTTGCAAAGATGTGGGTACCATGATTATCTTCAAAGATAGAGTAATGGCTCTCAGGGTCACTCGGTTCTGCTAAGAAGAGGTCACGTTTACGTGTCTTTTCATCATCGATGTGCGTGAAGTTATAGTAGTTTTGTAAGAGCGGACGCTTAGAATGGTGAATGACACTAGCTCCATAAACCAACACTTCAGCAGGAATTTCCAAAATCTCAGGCATCTTGAAGAGTTCAGCAGATGGAATTTCACGCGCCAAAACCGCCTCAGATGCGCCAGCCTTTTGACCCCAGAAGTTAATCTGACGACTGCTTGTCACCATGGTTGAAGCATCGTAGATAGTCTTGAAGGAATAGCCATCGCGATTGACTACATAAAAGACACCTGCATCCCCAACTGTGATGTAGTCTGTCTTAATTTCTTCCAAGAAGTCTAGGAAAGGCTTGATACGGTCCATCATATCTTGATGCATGAGGGCATTAACCGCGACAATCAGTTCCTTGCCTGCTTCATGAACCAACTTAGCGATGGTGCGTAAGTCTTCATAACTAAAAGTCGTTGGCAGACGAAGGCCAAAATCTTTCTCACCGACGTAGATACGGTCTACGCCGGCTTCGAGTAACTGTTCAACTTGTTCAATACTTTCAGCAGTTGCTGTAATGATAATCTTTTCCATAAGAAAAATTATACCACATTTCTCAAAAATCAGCTATGGTTACTGAGAGTTTCACAAAAGGTTAAACTGATTTCTATCTTTCCCAATCAAAAAAGTGAACAGTAACTTGTACTATTCACTCTATTTTATGCATGTGTTTCTTCAACTAGGTGGCCATCGTTCATGACATAAATACGGTCAACCTTATCAAGAAGACGAGTATCATGAGTAATCATAACAACTCCTCTACCTTGTTCATGGGCAATGGCAGCCAACATCTCCGTTACTTGGTAGGCACGCTGGGTATCTAGACTGGCTGTCGGCTCATCTGCAAGCACAATGCTTGGATTGTTATAGAGCGCTCTAGCAATCGCCGCACGTTGACGTTCGCCACCCGATAGAGCTTTGGGATAATGATTTTGAACTTTTTCCAAATCCAACAAGTCAAACAGCTCTTTTCGGTCACTTTTACTATTTTCCCCCTTATCCAGTCTGTCAATCAAATCCAGCTGTTCCTTAACCGTTAGAAAAGGAATTAGGTTTGAAGCCTGGAGAATGAAACCAAACTCTCTAAAACGGAGGTCTGTTTTCTCCTTCTCCGTCAAACTGCCTGTTTCCTTCCCCTTTACTAGAATCTTTCCACTCGAAGCTTCCTGTAGTTGTCCTAGAGTTGTTAGAAAGGTTGTCTTGCCAGAGCCAGAAGGCCCAACAATAGCTACGAACTCTCCTGCATTTAGCTGAAAATTTGTCTCATGCAGGGCAACGACTTTCATCTTTCCTTCCCCGTAGGTTTTTGTCACTTGAGTCATTTCAATCAATGCTGTCATACTATTCTCCTTATCATTCTGCAATCGCAGTAATCGGATCCACCTTTAGCAAGCGTGGAAGTGAAATGACACCACCTAGAAGGGCCATCAAGGAAATTACCAAACTTAGGACAGAGTAAGCTATCCAACTCGGATAGAAAAAGAAGGTAGCTGGTAAGACTAAAATCACTCCTCCGATTGCCAGCAAGGCTAAAGCAATCCCCATACCAGCTAGGAGGAAGATTTGACAGAACAGAGACCATACAATGGTTTTGATCTGTATTCCTTGAGCTCGCATTATTCCATAAAGTCCTAGTTTTTGGATGGTAATGATATAGACAAAAATACCCACAATCAAGCCTGTAATGACAATCATAGCAAGAATCATCCCTGAAAATACATTAACCTGAGGTGTGTAACCAGGAATTTTTGATATCATTTTTGGAATGGAAATCTGTTTTAGACCATCGCCAGTCACTTCTATGTCATTTTTCAATACTAAGGCAGAGATGGAACGATTGGCTTTCAAGGTTCCTTGTAAGGTCCAATAAGTTGTCAGACTCGTAAAGACAACAGGCTCGGTGAAAAATTTATTTCCTTGTGTCAGGCCTACGATCTTGTAACTTGCCTCGCTTCCATTGAGCTGAATGGCATCACCTAGCTTCATCCCATAGTTCTCAAAAGACTGATCCACGACAACCTCATCATCTCCTTCAGGATAACGACCCTCCGTCAAACTCGGAGAGATAAAAGAATCCCACTCTTGAGCAAAAATGGAAACATTGACCTTTTCACTACCATCGACTAGATTGGTTACAGCAAACATATAACCCAATGGAGCAGCCTCTTCAGAACTCTTATCCTTGTAGTCCTTTTCAGGAATAAAGGATGCTGTCAAATTATCATTTGCGTAATCGGATAAAACGACACCCGTTGCTTGCCAATTATCAATAGCTGCTCGGTTGTTTCGCACAAGACCAAGAGCTAGACTGGTCATAAAAAAGACCATAAAAGCGATAAGAAAAATGGTAGTTAGAATCAAACTATATCGAAGTTTGTTTCGTACTATTTCTTTGATAGCAAGATACATGCTTATCTCCTTTAACATTTCCCAGAGGTAGTTTAAAAGCCACCCAGACCAATAGACAGAATCTCTGTCCTTCCATCCATTCAAAACAACTCCTACCAATACTCTTCAAAAGTATCCAGGTAGCAACTCAACAAATCATCTTAGGAAAAAGCCTCAGCTTGCTATCAATTTATATAAGTTATCCTTTCCTTTCTCAGTATATTTATAATAGAGAAGGTTAGGTCATCTGTTTTAAGTGTAACATCCATGCTACCATTTTCCCTAGTGGGTGTCAAGAAGAGCTACTTAGAAGATGATAAGAGACTTTAGTAGTTTTGTAACAATTCTGTAATAATTCTCTGCATAAAAAATGATAAAATAGTTATGTATTGTTAAGGAGAGAATCATGTCCGCAAGAAAACTAGAAGCTTATGAGTTTGAACAAGCTCCCGAATCGAAACAAACTCCGCTTTACCAAGATTACACACCTGAAGCCCCAGTCGGCCCTAACCTAAAAGAGATTTTATTTTTTGTAAATATCGCTTGTTTCTGTATTTTTATGGCACTATTTAGTTTTATCTTTTTAGCTATAAAATTAAATACAGCTTTATCCTTTGTCGCTGCTATGGCAACAAGCTTCGCACTTTTACAACTTCAACGAAAGATTATTAAACGAAAACTTTCAAAATAAAGGTTGGTAGTAGTACCAACCTCTTTTCTAGTTATCAAAAAAGACAGTTATCTAACTGTCTTTTTTATTTATTCTTACGTTTTGAAGGAGATTGGATGGCAATCTTAACTTCAAAAATTGTTCCTCTGGGTTTGTTATCTTTTACGCTAATCGTTCCTCGTAAGGCATCTACGATTTGCTTGGCCAAAGAAAGTCCCAAACCAAAGCCACCTTTCTGACGGGTTCTCGCCTTGTCTACACGATAAAATCGGTCAAAGATTTTCTTCTTATCGGCAGCTGAGATTCCAATCCCATTATCTGTTACTGTTAGATAGAGATGGCGATCTGTAGCATGGACCACAAACTCAATCTTGCCATCTTCTTCAGTATACTTGATGGCATTGTCAAATAAGATGGTCATGAGCTGTTTTAGGAGCAACTGATCGGTCATGAAGGGACGATAAATCTGATTTTCATACTCAAAAATACGATCATTTTCAGAAGCAATCAACTCATAGTTAGCAAAGGTCGTCTTAAAGAACTGTGGTGATACTTCTGCTATTTCTGGTTTAATTCCATCATCGCGACGTGCAAGGTTGAGAAGATTGGTCGTGAGGAAGCGCATGTTACGAACTTCTTCAAGACTGGAAGCAATACTTTCGCTGGATTCCATAATCGTTGCCTCTGGTTTGCGAAAGAGATTTTCTAAACGATTTTGTAAAACGGCCAAAGGCGTTCTCAGTTCGTGACTGGCATTTTCGACAAAGGACTTCTGCTTTTGCATACTTTCCAGCAAGGGTTTGACACTGACACGTGCCAAATAAACACTGGCAATTAAAGACAGGAGCCAGAAACTAGCCATGACTACAACAATTAAATGCTCGTGGTTTTGGCTGATTTGCTCGAGCTGGCTGGTATTGATTAAAACCGCCGCATATTTGACATTGCTTGACACGGATGAAGAATTGGTTTCCATCAAGATCATCCGATAGGTTTCTTCCTGACCGTAGCTATTGACAACTTGGATTTGGCGAATATGATTCAACTCTTTCTTGTCCAGTTTGATCTTGTCCAAGCCTAAAAAGCGATTGCCCAGTAAGAGTTGGTTAAAATCCTTGTCAAAGAGCAAGACTTCCGTATTGGAGCTGACATTGGGTTTGATTTCAGCCTTGCTAGCATCCGCTGTTGCTGGTTGAATATCCTTGACTTCCTCAGTTGCCCGATTCAGGGCTAACTGTATAACCGCTTGGGGACTGCTACTAAGGGCTTGGAGTTTTTCATCAACAGAAGTGTAGAGACTCGAGTGCATGACCTGGAGGATAATCAAGGTCATCGCAGAGAAGATCAGGGTGAACACTCCAAAGTTTCGAATGAAATAGCTGAAATCATCTGCATACCATGTTTTTTTTAGTTTATTGAACATCTTTTAAAATATACCCGACACTACGCAAGGTTTGAAGATTTTCAGCAAAGGCTGTTCCCTTCAATTTCTTACGAACTTTTGAGACATAGACTTCTACAACAGAAATCGTCGTATCGCTATCAAACCCCCATAGACGGTCAAAAATTTGCGTCTTGGGAAGAATAACATTTTGGTTTTGAAGGAAATAAACCAATAACTCAAACTCTTTTCCGAGTAGTTCCACAGGCGTGTCTTCCACCTTCACTTCATTCGTTGAAAGGTTGACGACAATATCTCCATAGGTCAAGGTGTTTTCGTTAAACTTACCTGAACGTTTGAGAAGAGCTTGAATCCGCATTTTGAGTTCTTCTAGATAGAAAGGTTTGGTGAGGTAGTCATCCGCTCCCAACTCAAAACCATGTCCCTTGTCATCCAAACTTTCTTTGGCCGTCATGATAAGGACTGGTGTGGTAATTCCTTTTTCGCGCAACTCTTTCAAGACTTGGAAGCCATTTTTTTCAGGTAACATCAGGTCAAGCAAAATCAAATCATAGACGCCACTTTCAGCTTCGTAGAGACCTTCTTCTCCATCAAAAACCTGCATGACATCTGCAAAATCATCTAAAAAGTCAAATACTGAGTTTGACAGACCTAGGTCATCTTCTACTAATAAGATTTTTATCATCAGAAACTCCTCCTTGTTATGATTATTATACCAAAATTGCCTTAAAAAAAACTCAACTCTCTCTCGTTTTCAGATAGAAAGTTGAGTTTTTGTTTACATTTCGAGTGAATTAAGCTTTGGCATATTGGGTTACAACAGCTTCGACTGCTGCTTTCTCACGCTTAATCAAGTCAACACGCGCTGCGATATCTTTGATACCCATACGAATGTTACGGCTAAGAGCAAGGTCAGAGAGTTGTGGCTCAAAGAATTCCTTGTACTCTGCCAAGCGTTGCTCAGTCTTAAATACATGGGCAGGTAGGATAACAAAGCTATCAAAGCTCATATCCCCACCAAGAGCTGCCTTGATCCAATCCCAGTTTTTACGCGCCCATACCCAAACAGTTTCTTGAGTTGTTTGATGATCTAGGAACTGGTAATACCAAGCAGACAAGTCTTGTGGTTTCACCACAAATTTATCCTTCCATGAACTAATCAAGGTTTGGATATTATCAGCATCTGTACTGTAGGCTAGAGCAGCTGCCAACTGGCGTTTGAAGACAGCATCTGTCGCATGAGTGTAGAGGTCCAGATAAGTTGCGACCAAGTCCTTGGTCTCATGGTGTTTCATTTCATTGATAAGAACTTGAGCACGGATGGCTGCTGGAAGTCCTGCAAGGTTCTCCTTGTGAGTTGCAAAGATTTGGCTAGCGACTTGACTAGCTTCTGCATCATTGGAGCGAATCATCATAGAAACGGCCAACTGACGAACCAATTCATCCTCATCTGATTCCCCGTCTTTGGCTTCAAAACCAAGACGGTCATAGTTATGACGAGCCAATTTAGCAATCAGTACTTTGAAGGCTACTTCAGCATCTGTTCCTTCATCGATAAAGCGCTCAAGGGCTGAAATCACTTGAGAAACAGCTGAAACCACAAGGTAGGACTCTTCCTTAGCAAGTTTATCAAGGACTGGGAGCAAGTCTGCATAAGAAATGTGCCCTGCTTCAGCAAGCAGACGACGTTCTTGAACGATTTGCAGTTTGCTTGTATTATCAAGTGTCTCTAGCTCAGCAAGAACGGCATCTAACAAGTCTCCTTGATAGTCTGTAATGTAGTGGGCAGTATTTTCAGTATTGAGGCGAAGTGCTCCTTTGTTTTCAGCAAGAAGAGCGGCATAGCCAGGGATTTCGATACTTTCAGTTTCAAGTGTGTCAGGCAAACCTTTCCAGTTGCTGTTGAGTGGTACAACCCAGAGACGGTTCTTGTCTTCATGCTCACCGATGAAGAATTGTTTTTGCGAAATCTTCAAGACATCATTTTCAACTTTGACAGTGAGAACTGGATAGCCAGGCTGTTCCAACCAAGAATCCATGAAGGCTGCGACATCACGACCTGATGCTTGTCCGAGAGCATTCCAAAGGTCTCGACCGATGGTGTTGCTGTACTGATGTTTTTCAAAGTAGGCATGCAAACCTTCAGCGAAATCAGCATCTCCTAGCCAACGGCGAAGCATGTGCATGAGACGGCTTCCTTTTGCATAGACAATAGCGCCATCAAAGAGCGTATTGATTTCATCTGGGTGTTTGACTTCGACATGGACAGACTGAACGCCATCCGTCGCATCGCGTTTAAGCGCAGCTGGAACTCCACCTGTTTGGAAATCTTCAAAGATATTCCAAGTTGGCTCGATGGCATCCACACAGACGTATTCCATCATGTTAGCGAAGCTTTCATTAAGCCAAAGATCATCCCACCATTTCATAGTCACGAGGTTCCCAAACCATTGGTGAGCAAGCTCGTGGGCGATGACAAGGGCTACCTGTTGACGACTGGCAAAGGTTGAGTTCTCATCCACGACCAAGTAAACTTCACGATAAGTCACTAGACCCCAGTTTTCCATGGCACCTGCTGAGAAGTCAGGAAGGGCGATGTGGAGCGATTGAGGAATTGGATACTTAACTCCGTAGTAATCTTCGTAAAACTCAATCGAACGAACAGCGATATCCAAAGAGAAATCAAGGTTAGATAGTGGATGAGCTTTTGTAGAGTAGACACCAACGAGGGTACCATTTTTAGTTTTAGCGGTCACCCCTTGCAAATCACCAGCTACAAAGGCCAACAAGTAAGATGACATGCGAGGTGTTGTCGCAAACTTCCAGATACCTGTTTCTTTGCGGTTTTCAACATCAATCTCAGGCATGTTTGACAAGGCCACTTCACCTTCGGCTTGATCAAAACGGAGAGCGAGATCAAAGGTTGCTTTAGCTTCAGGCTCATCCACACATGGGAAGGCTTCGCGTGCGAAATGGCTCTCGAACTGGGTAGACAAGACTTCCTTCTTGACACCATCCACTGTGTAATAAGAAGGGTAAATACCTGTCATGTTGTCTGTAATTTTTCCTGAAAAGGCGATGACCAATTCAACTTGACCAGCCTCAGCCAATTCGACATGAAGGGCTTCATTTTCATGATCAACTGTAAATGGACGAGCTTGACCCGCAACTTCTAAAGAAGTGATTTCCAAGTCTTTTTGGTGAAGGGAAATACGGTCACTCTGTGCTTGACCAGTAATGGTCACCTTCCCAGAAAAGGTCTTGGTCTCACGACTCAAGTCTAAAAATAAATCATAATGTTCAGGAACAAATTGGGTAATAAAATGTTCAACTGCTTGCATAGTTTTCTCCTATTCTAAGTTTAAAAGTTTTACTCTTCTTCAAACAAACTTATTATATCATGTTTTGCTTCAGAAAAAAGGATTGGACGGCGATTTCCAAAACTTTCTTCCTTCTGCAGTCTAGAGTGGGTAGACCTTGCGAAATTCTTCCAAAACAACCTTGCTGTCAGGGGTAAAAGTCAGTCCGGCTTCCCTCATCCACTCGGTGAAAAAGTCCTCATGAACCTGGCGCCAATAGGCTAAAGATTTGTCTCCCTCCCCTTCCTTGTAGGCATGGTTAGCAGAAACTTGATGAAAAGGCTGAACGGAAACCTTTGTAATTTCGACAATGCAGACAGCCTGATCTTGACTGTCTAAAATGACATCGAAGGTCCCTTCTTGTGGAAGTGGTTCGTCTTCTAGTGCGTAGAGGTCGTAGGCTGAGGCGGTTGCTGTCTTTTCGCCTTTTAAAACCAAACCTGCCAAGGTATCGGCTTCCACTCCAAAAGCCCAGGCATCTATCTCATCTCCAATCGCGGGGTTAATTTGCTTGTATGCATTCCACATTTCTTGCGGTGTCATGGGTTTCTCCTTTGTAATTTTTTACTTACTTCTTTTACACGTTTGAGGTGGTCTGGATGGTCAATCTCTAAATTAAAAATCTCTGGAATAGAACTGTAGTGGATAATGCATTTGATACCCATCTGATTCATTTTTTGTATAAAAGAATCATTCAGATAGCCTGCTACAGCAAAGTCAATCTTTTTAATCCTTGCTTTATTCTGCATATCTTTTAGCATATCTAACATTATTTGACTTTCCATATCATGCCATTGACTGTTTCTCACAGTCGCAAAAACAAAAGAAGTCAAATCATTCATTCCAACTATAATCTTTGAAATACCCGTTTCCAGTATCCTGTCCAAGTCAAAATAAGCTGACGGTAATTCAATCATTGTGCCGACTTTTCCAGTAAAACCATGCTCACGCAATACTCTAATAGCTTGCTTTAACTGCTCAGAATTATTGACAAAAGGAAAAATAACAGACAGATTGGGATTTGTTTGATAAACTTCTGTAACGACATGTGCCTCAGCCTGAAATTCATCAGGACACGCCAGCAAACGCCTAGTTCCTCTATATCCAAACAAGGGATGATTTTCATCAAAATGCTCTTTAGTCCCCTCTAAACAATTAGCTTCTGTATTTGTTAACTCTGAAAAACGATACCAAACCTCTTCATCTGAGTACAAGGAGCAAATGGTGTCTAGATAATCTTTTACAAATTGCTGACAACTTGATAAGAGAATATTTTGATTGAGCTCTCTCAGTAAGTATTCTCCACGAATCATGCCAACATGATGAAATAGTTGTGGGTAAACTTTTTCAGCAATTTGTTCGCCACTAAGGGCAAGTTGGTTTCTCATTATTCACCTTCCAATTCATGTAGGAAGTCTTGTCCAGTTCCGGAAATCCTAATAATTCAGACTTGACCTTCAAGACTAATGGCGATGCATTTTCTTCTGTGATTTTCTGAATATCTATCCAAATATATCCAAGTGAATCATTCGCACCATCAGAGACAGCTTCCGAAATCGTAACCTGAGGTTCCTTCTCGTTGACCTCAATATCATAAAATGCCATGATATGGTGAACCATAAAATTTTTTAACTCTTCCCTGACGAAAACATCGTAGATTCGAGGATTAGAGTAGCTTCTAACAGTATATCCCGTCTCTTCCATAACTTCTCTAATCAGCGTTTCCGTCAATCCTTCCCCAAGTTGCTGACTACCACCGGGTAAATCATAACGATGTTGATAAGGGCCCCTCGTTTTTTCAATGCAGAGTAACTTCCCATTTTCAAAGCAAACAGCATAGACTCCAAAGTGTTTTTTGATTTCCATCCAACTCCTCCTACTTCAAAGACCAGCCACCATCAATGGTCAGGATTTGTCCTTGCATAGCGCTCGCTTTTCCACTTGCTAAGAAAAGGCTAATCTCTGCTACTTCCTCTGGCTCGATCCAGCGCTTGATTGGCGTTTCACTAGCCACCCAGTCAGCCAATCCACCTGGCTCAAAGTCGGCAGCAGTCATGGCTGTCTTGACTGCCCCTGGAGCAATCCCAAAGATCTGAATACCAGCCTCAGCATAGTCTAGAGCCAACTGCTTGGTAAAGCCAGCTAAGGCGTGCTTAGACGAGGTATAGGCGTGACCACCTCCGCCAGCTAGACTTGAAGCAATCGAACACATATTGATGATGATTCCTTTTTTATTTTCCAACATTTGTGTCAAATAATGCCGAGTCAACTCAACAGGAGTCACGTAGTTGATTTCAAAAATCTCTTGAATTTCCTGCGCTGTTTGATCCAAAAGGGGTTTGTAATCATCCAAAACTCCAGCAGTATTGCACAAGACATCCACCTGAGTACACCAGTCAAAAATTGGCTCCAAGTCCAAGGTCAAATCTCTCTGTAAAAAGTGAAAATCACGCTCTAAGAGTGGATTTTCGCCTTGGTCAACTCCATAAACTTGATAGCCATTCTCTAAAAAGAGTCGTGCTTGAGCCAGACCAATCCCTGAACTTACTCCCGTAATCAATACACGTCTAGTCATACACTTCTACCCAATCCGTCGCCAAAACATCACAAGGTGTCGGGCTCCACATGGAAAAACCTTCCCCTTCTCCAGACACGTTGATTAGGAAATAAGGCGTCACTTCAAGTGCAACCCCGTTTTGTTCGATAGTGTCAAAGAGTTGGACATAGTTTTCAGCCCCTCCCCAACCAGTTCGTACATATTTTTTCTTGGCCTTTAATCCAGGCAGGATCTCTTCAAATGTCATGTTTTTCTCCTTTAATATCAATAATTCTCCCCTTCATTATAACAAAAAAACCGCTTTACAACGGCTTTTTGACTGTGATTTATTTAAATCTGCTTCTACTTACGGCAAATTATTCCCTGCTGCAAGATAAATTTCATACCATTCTTTTCTTGTTAAGCTAAAGTTTGCCGCTTGGCTAACTTCTCTCAAATGCTTAGGATTTGTTGTACCTACGACTGCCTGCATTTTTGCTGGATAACGCAATATCCAAGAAATGGCAATAGTTGAAGGGGTTACTCCATATTTAAAAGCTAGACGATCAAGTACTTGATTCAAAGCTTGAAATTTCTCATTACCAACAAAGTTCCCTTTAAAATACCCGAATTGTAAGACAGACCATGCTTGAATGACCACATCGTGTAATTTGCAATATTCAAAAACGCTGCCATCTCGCATAGTTGCTTGACTATCTTCCATATTAACATGAAAACCTGATTCGAATCCTGGAGTAAAAGCCGCACTCAATTGTAGCTGATTAACAGCTAACGGCTGCTTGACATCTTTTTTAAGCAACTCCATCATCATAGGATTTTGATTAGAAACTCCAAAATCTCGGACCTTACCTTGTTTATAAAGAAGATCAAAGGCTTCTGCTACTTGGTCAGATTCCATCAAAGCATCTGGTCGATGAAGAAGCAAGCTATCTAGATGATCAATCTTCAATCTTTGCAAAATTCCGTCGACTGATTTTATAATATAGTCCTTAGAAAAATCAAAATAGGTAAATTCTTCAATGCGAATGCCACATTTGGACTGAATCCACATCTTTTCTCTTAAATCTGGACGATTTTTTAGGACAATACCTAACAGTTCTTCACAACGACCACGACCATAAATATCAGCCAAGTCAAAAGCATTGATTCCAACAGAAAGTGCTGTTTCCACAAGCTCTTCAACTTCTTTTACAGACTTATCTTTTATTCTCATCATTCCGAGAACAATTTCTGATAATTCTTTGTCATCTTGACCAAGAGTTATGTATCTCATCAAATTTTTCTCCTTCAATTCTAAATTCTTCATTTAATTATAACAAAAAACCGTTTTCCAACGGCTTTTTGACTGTATATCTACTAAATTCATCCTACCACTGCAATCCGGCTTCTCTGATTTCTTTCTTGGAAGCAAATTTACCATTTGGTCTGTGCCATCTTCCGTTTTTATCTCTAAAGTAGCCACCTGAATTTGTTGATTGCGAGTTTGATTCCTGGCTTTCTTCCTGTTCTTGTGCGGCTTGACGAGCTTTTTCCTGCTCTTCTTCTTTTGCTTTCTTTTCAGCTGCTTCTTTTTCTTCAGCCTCTTTCTTGGCTTTTTCCTCAGCTTCCTTCTTAGCCTTTTCTTCAGCTTCTTTTTTAGCTTTTTCTTCTTTGTTTTCAACTGTATTTTTAGCCGTACCGTCCAAGTAATTGATTTCAGCATTAGCTGAAACATTGTCTAAAACGACATGCGTCACTGAATACTGATCAACCTTTTCTTTACTACCACCCAACTTGATCTCCAAGAGTTTGCCATTTTCATCTATTCCCACATACTGCAATTCAATTTGTCTCGGAATTAATTCATCTTTCTGATAGATTGGGGTTACCTTGTAGTCAAGATAATAGTTTGGGTGATTGGCCAACCAAGAGTCCAATCGATTTTCATAGTAAAGCATGCTACTTTGGTTTTGGTCATCTGTTCCAGAATAATTTCCAGCATTTAGCCAGTTAGTCATTGGAACCAGATTCCTCTTTTCATCGTTTAATCCACTAAACTGGTACCCGATCAGATGGCCTCGACTCATCAACCAAGCTTCTTTTTTACCATCACCATAAAAGAATTTATAATTGTGCCATCCAACTGGATCATAAGTCAACTTGGACTCTCTCTTCTCAGTTGGCTCATCGCTGTCCTTAAGTTGAATATGAGCACCCGTTGCGCGTGATTTAGAATCCAATTCCCCAAGTTCTAGTTGTTTCTCATTTTTAAAAGGCAAGAGTCCAGCTTCTTTAAACAACTTCTCATCAAACTTGATTTGCTTCTGTTCAATTTTTTCTTCTGGGACCTTTGATTCCGCCTTATGTCCAGAACAAGCAACTAGTGTTGTGATTGAAAGCAAGGCAATTGAGAAGGATAGTAACTTTTTCATAAAATTCTCCTTTTTTATATAGTAATTAGATTAATATCTCCTATTACATTTTACTATCATTTTGTTAATTGTTCAAGAATAAAGAGACTGTTATTATACTATTTCTCCTCCAATGTTTAAAACAAAAACGATAACCACTTTTTCAGTAGTTACCGTTGATTTCTTTTGATTAGTCTTTCCCACCAAGTCTACTATTGATGGTCATCATGATGCTGGCTATTTTCTCACCCCAGTATGGATCAGAAGCATAGCGAACATTCATTCCGGTTGCTTTATTTCCAAGGTGGTCTCTGCCATAGTCGATGTAGTTCTCACGGATCCACTTGGCGGCTCCAAGGATTCCTTTATCCACATTATCAAAGCTCTTGGCTGAGAGATATGGGCTCGTATCATAAGCAGCAATACCAAAGAAGTTGTTCTTATCTCTGGCAATTTGACTGCGTCCCCAAGCACTTTCAAGGGCACTATGGGCCATCAAGTAAAGGGCATTGACACCGTAGCGTTCCTCAGCTTCTTTGAAAGTCGCTCCTTTACCTGCGAGAGGACTATCCTGCAAGTTCATCATCGAATACAGTTTATCCAATTCAGCTGCACTATAATTACTTGGTTCTCTCAAGTTTTTATAGAGGAAAGGATTTTTAATGGTAAAGCCATCAAAATGCTCTCCATCAGTTGAGTAGTACTTCTTACCAATAACCATGGCAGATGTGTGTGGAGCTACTTTGATACTCGTATAAGGAGAGAGTTCATGGTAGAGGAATTTCCCATCACTAGTATAATGAGGGATAAACTCGCTACCTTCATCTACTGCTGTCAAATCACTTTGATTCATATAGCCAGATAAGCCAGAAATCGAAACTGCAAGTCGGCCACCTTTTCGAGTCGAACTATCCAGTGAAACAATGCTTCCTTGGTTAATGTAACTCAAGATTTCTCCAGATGCACTATAGACATAGGCTGTGATTGGTTTAACTTTGTAATATTTGGTTTTATCCGCAACATGCCATCTACCAGAAGCATCCAAGGTATGACCATCCACAGTCTCATTTTTTGCCATATAACCGCCGGATTTAAGGTAATACCATGATTGGTCGGATGAATCGTAGATTAATTCTTTCTCAGCCATCTTTCCATTTGACTTGAGGTAGAACCAATTGTTCTTGTACCATACCCACTCACTTGCAGCCATATAACCGCCAGATTTGAGATAGTAGTAACCATTATCCCAGAGCCATTCTTTATCAGCATAATTTCCATCAGAGTTAATATAGAACCATGAGTTATAATTCTTATCAAAGAGCCAACCTTTACCTGCTTTTGCTCCACTGCTCGTCACATAGGTGCGGTCAATCCAAGTTTCTGTGGAGAGGTAGCCACCGGATTTGAAATGGTAATCCTTGCCTTTGATCGTTTCCCAGCCTTTTTCAGCATAGGTTCCGTCTGCTTTCAAGTAAAACCACGAGTTATAATTTTTGTCAAAGAGCCATTCGGATTTCAGTTTAGCTCCACTCTTTGCAACATAGAAGCGGTCAATCCAACGTTCAGTAGAAAGATAGCCTCCAAATTTGAAATGGTAATCTTTACCTTTAATCGTTTCCCAGCCTTTTTCGGCATAGCTACCGTCTGCTTTCAAGTAAAACCAAGAATCGTAATTCTTATCAAAGAGCCATTCCGATTTCAGTTTGGCTCCACTCTTTGCAACATAGAAGCGGCCAATCCAGCGCTCGGTAGAAAGATAGCCTCCAAATTTGAAATGGTAGTCCTTTCCATCTATGGTTTGCCAGCCATTTTCAGCATAGGTACCATCTTGTTGAATGTAGAACCAACTGCTATAGTTGTCATCATAAATCCAACCTTGTTTGACCTTATTACCATTTTCTGACAAATAGTTCTTACCAAGCCAAGTACCTCTCAGCATTTTACCTTGAGAATTAACGTAGTACTCGTTTCCACCTTGAGTGACCCACTCATCTTTGGCCATTTTCCCATCTTCTTTAAGGTAATATTTTTCCTGACCTTGTTGAATCCACTCATTTTGAGCTTTTTGACCATCCGACTTGAGATAATACCAGGATTGTTTTTCTTGGTCAAACACCCATTGATTCTTGACCCTAGCACCACTTTCAGCCACATAGTACTGGTTGATCCAAGTTTTTGTGGCTAATTTTCCGGTCTCGTTAAAATAGTAATCCTTACCACCAACAGTCAGCCAGCCGTTTTCTGCACGTTGTCCATCAGCCTTAAGATAAAACCAATTCTGATACGTTTGGTCAAAGATCCACTGGTTGGTTACTTGTTTTCCATCAGCTTTGAGGTAGGTCTTTCCTTTCCAAGTCCCTTCATCTGCTTTAGCTGTTTCTAGTATAGTAAAAAAACACCCCAATAAGCCAGCACTTACTAGGGCCACTTTCCATCGTTTCATTTAAATGCTCCAATAACGTTTTCTAAGCCTTATTGTAACATAGTTAATCGACGGAAATATTACAAATTGATGAAGATTCTGTGTCTTGTTGAGGATAAGGAAGTTCTAGCTTATCTCAGACTGGCTTTGACTTCCTGACGGAGATCTTCCAAGCTGCTAATGCCATATTTATCCATGACTTTTGGTAAATTTTCGATGATATCAGGGCAAGCATAAGGATTGGTAAAGTTAGCTGTTCCAACTCCGATGGCAGACGCTCCAGCCAGATACATTTCTAAAGCAGCTTCTGCCGAATCTACTCCTCCCATTCCAATGATGGGCAGGTCTGTTGTTTGGGCGACTTGACGGATGAGTTTGAGCGCTACTGGAAAGACTGCTGGACCAGACATCCCACCTGTTCCATTGACTAAGATTGGTTTTCTGGTTTTAAGGTCAAAGCGCATACCGACTAGAGTATTGATCATGGTTAAGCCACTTGCCCCTGCATACTCTGCGGCTTTTGCGACGGTGACAATATCTGCTACACTAGGAGTAAGCTTGACATAGACTGGCACATCAGAGGCTTCCACAGCCGCTTTTACCACTTCATAAGCCAAGTCAGGATCTTGCCCAATCAGAAGTCCATGATTGCCGTGATCTACATTCGGGCAGGAGATATTAAGCTCGATAGCTTTTACATTTGCTGCCTTGGAAATTCCTCGAGAAACGGCAGCGTACTCTTGTTTTGAAAAGCCAGCTACATTAGCGATGATAGGAAGATTTGGATATTCTCTTTCCAACCAAGGAAGTTTTTCAGCCAAAACAGCTTCTAAACCAGGATTTTGTAAACCGATTGCATTGAGCATACCAGCAGGTGTCTCAGCTACTCTCGGAGTAGGATTACCAAAACGGGGTTCAAGTGTCGTTGCCTTGATCATAATGGAGCCTAAAAGGTCTAAATCATAGTACTTGGCATACTCTTGACCAAAACCAAAACAGCCTGAGGCTGGGATAATCGGATTCTTCAAATCCAAGCCCGGTAGAGAAACTTGTAAACGATTTGTAGTCATGACTTTCTCCTTATAATACAACTGTTCCTGTTCGGAAAACAGGACCATCTTCACAGACGCGTTGGCTAACCGTCTCACTTTCTGGCACTTTTAGAACGCAGGCATAGCAGGCCCCCATCCCGCAAGCCATACGAGATTCCAGAGATAGATAGGCTCTTGGATGATCATAAAATCTTTGATTGATATACTTCATCATTCCAGGTGCCCCACATGAGTAAACAGCATCAAATGAACTGTCTAAGTCATTGATGACAACCGATACATTTCCCTTAATGCCATAAGAACCATCATCTGTCGTTACAAAAACCTGCCCATATTGGGCCAATTCCTTTTCGAGAATAACAGCATCCTTAGTCGCAAAACCGAGGACTGTCACTACTGTCACCCCACGCGCATGCAATTCCTTGGCTACTTCTAGCAAGGGTGGAACACCAATCCCACCACCAACGAGGAGGACTTGACTCTGATTGTCTAAATCAGACAAGTCAAAACCATTCCCCTGAGGCCCCATCACATCAAGAGTATCTCCCTGCCTTAAGGTTGAGAAAATAGCTGTCCCAGCCCCCTCAACCCGATAAATGAGGTGACACTGCTTGTTTGCCTTGTCGATAGACGAAATTGAAATAGGACGGCGCAAGAGATGGGCATCATCAGGCACGCGCAGATGGAGAAATTGGCCTGCTCGCATGGCTTCAACCATTTCTCCTTCTAGGACTAATTCATAGATTGCTGGCGCAATTTCCTCTTGTACAACCACCTTCATGGTTTCCAAACGAATGGCACCCAAACGTTTCTTACATGTGGGATTCATGATTTTCCTCCTTAAATTTTAAGGGGACCAGATAAAGAAAAGACCTTGCGATTGCAAGGCCTCAGTTGGGTTAGGCTAGAACTCATGCGCACACTTAAAAAGTCCCCACAGAGAGCCCCCCTTATCCCTTTTATCTGACACCTTGTGAGTCTCTCTGGACTCCCCTTAAAGGTTAAATTTGTATTAGTATACTCTTTCAAAGAAAAAAAGTCAAGTAGAAAACGAACATTCTACTTGACTTCGCTGAGTTATTTTTCACGAATGACTTCGACCTTGTAGCCATCAGGATCCTTGACAAAGTAATAGTTTGGTTGAGTTCCTGGAAGTCCATTAGGGGCTGTCACCTCATAGCCTTTAGCGCTATGTTCTTGATGTAGGCCCTCAAGGTCAGGTGTACTGAGGGCGATATGGGCGAAGCCATCTCCTACCACGTAAGGACCGTGATCATAGTTATAGGTCAACTCTAACTCGTAGTCATCACCCTCAAGTCCTAGATAGACAATGGTGAAAGCATGATCTGGAAAATCTTTGCGACGCAATTCTTTAAATCCAAAAGCATCTTGATAAAAGGCGATTGATTTTTCAAGGTTTTCTACTCGCAAGCAAGTGTGTAACATTTTTGAAGCCATTTTCATTACCTCTTTCATTTTAATAGTTCTATTATACCTTTATTCAGGAAAATTTACTAGAAACTTGAACTAGAGTCCTCTTCTCTACTCTTTCATTCTAAGTAGCACTTTTACGATTTTCCTTGCGTATATTGCGAATAAGGAAAAGCATGATAAGGACAAAAAGTCCCTCAAGGAAGTAGAAGGTAAATTCGCTGTTCATGATTAGTAAGTCTTTGTAATGATAGTTATTACCGAAAACTGAATTTGGTGCAAATAGGATTCGCAACAGTCTTCTTAGGAAAATAAAGATCTGCAATCCATAAATCATAAAGACCTTCTTCACACCAATCGTTAAGCCTTGTTCCTTTGTAAAATAGGATAAGGCGATTCCATTTAACAAGAGTATAACCGTTATGGCCAGAGTTTCATTTCGTAGAATCTTTGGATCAAAGATATCTAAACGGCTGTGAATATATGGCAACGTTTGAAAGAGTAGGATCCCCAAGATTGCTGGGAGGAGAATTTTCTTCAGAGACGGTGGAAATCCAGGGCTAAATCTTGTAAAAGACAAGCAAATCACAAGGACTGCAAAAATATGGAAGTAAGCTATTGCAACTCCTGAAATAGTCTGGCTTTGATTTACCAAAGCAGAAAGAAAACCAGCAGAAAGAAAGATACCGATAGGAATCAGCTTATCCAAAGAATAATCCCACTTCAGCCCCTCACTAACTTGGAAACCATCAATGAAGCTGAAAAATGTAATAAACATAAGAGCACCGATGAGACCAAACGGTAAGGATGGAATGACGAGGGTTAATAATAAGATTAGTAGGAACCATGGATGGGGACTGTAGTAGAATTTCCGTTTTTCTCCTCTAGCAGTCACTCCCTCCTCAATCGGTGTTTTCCTCAATTTTAGCATATAGACGTAAAAGAGTGAAAACATACCAGCATGAACCCATGAATTATAACCAGGTCGCTCTATAATACTGAGTAGCAAACTCACAATCGTAAAGAGGCCAGAGAAAATCTGAAGAAACTTATTATTAAATACCTGTCTTTTTTTCCAATCCAAATAAGAGAGCTTGGCCTTTGGATGACAAAGTTCATAGGCATAAGCTGTCATCTCTTCTAGTTTCTGGTCTGTCTCCTCCGTCATCATTTGGGGAGCCATTTTAGAAGTAGGAAATGGTGCTAAAACATATCTCAGGAGCTTGCCATCTGTAAACCGATGGTACTCCTTATAGATCTGTTGAAGTAAAATCGTTAGAATGCGTGGTCTTCCTTTAAAGTAGCTTCTCCACTTTTCCCAATCATTGATATCTTCATCGCTCTTGGTGAGCTTATCCATATAAAGATAACCTTCATTGTACCAGTAATCAAAATTTTCCTTTTTGTCTAGTTCATACTCCTCTACCACTGAAGGGTAGGAATGGATACTCTTCCAGAAATGGAGTTTTTTCAGGTAAGGATTTGATTCCTCATCGCTGTAATGCTCCACAAATTGGAGAACGAGAGCTAACACTTTCGCATTGGTTAAAGGATAGACGTCCACCTTTTCTAATAAATCAAGTAGGAGTGTGTGATCTTTGACTGATTCAAAAAGGTATTGCCAATCACGTAACAGTTTGTACTCGTCTTCATACTGAGCATGGAGCAACTCATAGAAGGCTGCCTCAACTTCATCTGGATTATCTAGAGAGTAGTGACTAAAGTCAACGTTTTCTCCCCGCTCCCCTTTTACTTCCTCTAAGTAATCAGCCAAGTCATTCAAGAGTGGATAATCCTCTTCAAATATGACTTGTCGGTTTTTTTCCAGAATATAGGTTAAAACGGGCACACTCTTGATTATCTGGCGATTTTTATTTACTTGATCTAAGACCATAAAGCTCAGATAGGGGTGCTTGAAAAACTCTATCCAAGAGCTCAATTGATTTGCTTTGTTAAAATCTTGGAGAATTTCTTGGCAAAGTTGATAAGAATAATAGAATTCTTCAGTGGCTTCATGGGCGCTTTCAAGCGAACTGCCTTCCTCTTCTACTATATCTCTTTTAACTTTCCAATACTTCAGTTTATAGTAATATCCCCAGTACTTAAAGTCAGGTATATAATCTTCCAGCAAGGGAATGAGGATAGAGAATTGCTCCGGTTTATTAAAAATATAAACATCCATTTCCTCTAAAACGGATTGAACAATGTCCATATCATACTGATACTGATGAAAGAACTGACGCCATAGATGTTCTTGTTCCTCTTGGTTATAGCCGTCGTTTCCAACAATACTTTCAATCGCATTTCGGATCAGATAGGTTTCTTCATTATAACCGCTAAAGTCAAGAGTAGACCTTGTTGTTCCTTCTTGCCCACGGTTCTCTTCGTCACCAAACGTTTCAAAGTTGAGGGGATTCTTAGCTCTTTCTTCAGAATCTCCATTTAGCTGAACTTCCTCATCATAGTCACTAAAGTCAAGGGTGGACTTTTGCTCATCCTCTTCTGCTTTAAAGGTTTCAAAGTTAAAGGAATTGCTTGTTTTATCAGTTGATTGCTGATAATCACTAAAATCAAGACTAGATCTTTCAGACTCTTCGTTCTCAGTCTTCGTTTCTTCAGTCAAGTTTTCAAAGTTGAGACTTGAGTTAGGTTTTTCATTCGCCTCTTCTTCAAGTTCAGTAGCTTCTTGAGAGTCACTCGCTTTTCTTAGACTATTTTCTGGTCTTGTGTTTCTAGATCTCGCATAAGTCAAGGCTTTTTGGTAAGCTTCAACAATTTCTTGGTAAATTTCTGGTTGGTCTTCTGGGTGATAGAACCGAACCAGTTCAGCATAACGCCTTCTAATAAGCTTGACGTCAGTCGTTGGCTCTATCCCTAAAGTTTCCCATATATTCATAAGGTCTCCTCTTTTACAGTCCTCGCTCTAGGAAGTCTAGATAGTTTGAAAATGATTGATAGAGTTTTGGCAAATGATACACAGATGCTTGACTGACCTCTTCTTCAAATCGTCTAGTTTCAGCCATTAGCTCATCTCTTCTTCTCCCCAAGAGCATACTGTACACGCGATTCGCTTTTTCAATCAAGAAACGATAAACCTCTGTTTCTTGAGCATTGATCTTATAGCGAGTCAACTCTGCTTGCTTAGCCTTGATTTCCTGTTCTGTCAGAGTAACACTATCTTGGAGAATAACATGACTAAAGACTTCCTGTGTTGAATCAATTTTCACTTCGACATCCAAAATTCCATTTAAATCATAGGTAAATCGAACTGTGAAACTTTCATTTACTCTAGTATTAACAGGGACGGGAACTTCTAATTCTCCTAGGAACAGGTTTTGTGATGCCTTCATCATCTCACCTTGATAGACCTTTATCTTGACCTGACTCTGTCCCAATTCAGCCGTATAGTACTGCTCGATGCGTGAAGCAGGTAGGGTAGAATTTCGCTCAATAATCGGTGAAAAACGGTCTCCAACTATCTCAATCCCCAGTGTAAAGGGACAAATATCAGATAGCAGCAAATCTCGTATCTCACCTTGCCGTTCTTTTATTCCTGCTAAAAGGGCACAACCTCTCGCAATCATCCGATCGGGATCATCCGAAACCTGCACCACTTGATTGATACAGTAAGATAAAAAGTCCTGAACCAAGCGGAGTTTCGAAGTCCCCCCAACAAGAACAAAGTTATCAGATGATACATAGCTATAACGTGCATCCATTAAGGCACGGTCCAAAACAGCCTTAACACGAGCCAGCAACGGTTGACAGAGCTCATAAAAACGCTGGTAGCTCAAGTCTAAAGTGTATTCCTGTTCTTGGTCCAGAACCGTCATCTTCACTTCTTCTTTATCATTGAGTTCTAGCTTTGTCTTTTCAGCTTGTACCAGAATTTTGCTATAAAATTCACGGGAAATCGTATCCTTGGTTAATTGATTGGAAACTAAAAATTCCTCAGCAATAGCCGCAGTGAAGTCTTCTCCTCCCAAACGATTGTCCCCTGCAATCGACACGATTTCGACAATATTATCAAAAAGCTCTACAACTGAAATGTCTAGAGTTCCACCACCAAAATCGACTACAATAAAAGATTGATCTTCTTGGTTTACCATAGATCTTTTAGCAAGAGCCGCTGCGGAAGGTTCATTGATAATCCGATCAATCTGAACGCCTGCAAATTTCCCTGCTAGTTTAGTCGCATAGCGTTGAGCATCGTTGAAATAGGCTGGTACACTGACAATCACTTCCTCGACCTTTTCTCCAAGATAGGTCTCTGCATCGTCTACCAACTTTCGAATGATAAAAGAGCTTAATTCTTCAGCCTTATATGCTCGATTTCCTAGCGTCAACTCATGCTTGGTCCCCATAAAACGCTTGAACTGAGAAACCGTCTTGTCTGGATGGGTCACCAAACGTTCCTTGGCAATTTTTCCAACTATGATTTCATCATTGTCATCCAAAGCCACAACAGAAGGAGTCAAATATTCACCAAAAGCATTGGGAATCAGCTTGACCTGGCCATCCTGGTATACCCCTACTAAAGAATTAGTCGTTCCTAAATCAATACCTACTATCATCTTCTTCTAACTCCAAATCTTTTTTAGATATTCCTATTATACAAGAAATATCCTATTTTCTTTAAAAAAATCTGTTATTTACTCTCTAAAATAGAAAATCGTTTAAGGAAAATAAAAAAGTTTCACCCTACTCTTGCGGTAAAAACCACGAGAGTAAGAATGAAACAGTTTGTCATTATTTACCAAGTTTTGCTTTAGCTGCATCTGCAAGAGCTGTGAAAGCTGCTGCATCGTTAACAGCCAAGTCAGCAAGCATTTTACGGTTAACTTCGATTTCAGCCAATTTCAAACCATGCATCAATTGTGAGTATGAAAGTCCGTTCAAACGAGCTGCCGCATTGATACGAGTGATCCACAATTTACGGAAGTCACGTTTTTTCTGACGACGGTCACGGTATGCATAGTAGTAAGAGTTCATTACTTGTTCTTTTGCAGTACGGAACAAGATGTGTTTAGCTCCATAGTAACCTTTTGCTAATTTAAGAATACGTTTACGACGTTTGCGTGATACAACGCCACCTTTAACACGTGCCATGTTTTATTTCCTCCAAATATTTCCTAGAATTGTTTACTTACTGTTAGGCTATTATTTCAAGCGAGTAAGCATTGCTTTGATACGTTTGAAATCTCCTGAGTGCACCATAGATGCTTTACGAAGATGACGACGTTGTTTCTTAGTTTTTCCGTGGAAACGGTGAGAAGTGTAAGCACGGAAACGTTTAAGTCCACCAGAACCTGTACGTTTGAAACGTTTAGCTGATGCGCGGTGTGTTTTTTGTTTTGGCATGATTTTTTCTCCTTTATTTAACTTTCTGACAATTATTTTTTGTCAGTTGCTGGCGCCAACTGCATGAACATTTGGCGTCCATCCATCTTAGCTCGTTGTTCGATGATTGCAATATCTTGTGTTGCTTCAGCAAACTCGGCTAAAACTTTTGCACCAATCTCTTTATGGGTGATCATACGCCCTTTAAAGCGAATGGATACCTTAACTTTATTTCCTTTTTCAAGGAACTTGCGTGCATTGCGAAGTTTTGTGTCAAAGTCACCCTTGTCAATAGTTGGACTCAGACGAACTTCTTTCACAGTAACAACACTTTGTTTTTTCCGTTGTTCTTTTTGCTTTTTCTGATACTCAAATTTGAACTTACCGTAGTCCATAATTTTAGCAACAGGTGGTTTTGCTTGGGGTTGAATCAATACTAAGTCAACATTTGCACTATCAGCCAATGCTTGCGCTTCGCTGAGTGGCTTGATACCTAGCTGTTCTCCCTCAAGACCGATCAAGCGAACTTCACGTACACGAATTTCATCATTGATGAATAAGTCTTGCTTTGCTATGGTTTTCACCTCTTTTTTATTATTAGAGAAAAACAATAGCGGACTCGTAATAATACAAGCCCGCACGTTATGATAGCGTTTCTTAGAAACTTTTCATCCGTAGGGCCAGGCAACTTGATGTCACAAGGCGAGAAGCTCTCACTTCTGCTTTTCTCAACTTTTATATGATACCAAGTTTTCTATCCCTTGTCAAGATAAAAAGTCATTTTTTCGAAAAACTTTCTGTTTTCTTCTTGATTTTTCCGCATCAAAAAGAGAGAACCATTCCGGTTCCCTCCCTGTGTTAGTTTTTTCCTTAGCTTCCCTATAGGAATGCTAAGATCTATTAACAACTTCCTTTTTACGTGAACTTCCCCATCTTTCAATAAATAGAATCCCCACTAACAAAAGGATAATCAGGCAAGGAAGTAAGATCATCCCCATGCTCCAATTTAGATTGACATTATCAATTTGTTTAGGTAATCTTCCAGATAAAATCTCTACTGAACGCAAGTAAGTAAAGGGAATCAGATGGGCAATACTCTGAAGAGGCTGAATCGTTTGAATGCCAAACAATAAGCCAACAATTCCAATGAGTGAAAGAAAGAGGACAGGCATTTTTTGCTTAAAAAAGTAAGCAATCAAATACACAACTTCTACAATGACGATAAAGGCTAAGAAAACTAATAACAAGCCAGGAAATAATACATCTTGTATCTTTCCAATAGTTACCTCTTGATTCGTTAAGCTATAAATCGGGTAGGGATAATCTAACTGCCCAAAACCACCTATCAGACTTCCCACTAGAAAAGAAAAGCCGCTGATTCCGATAAATAGCACGGTTACGTAGCTCACCCCAACTCCCAGAGAGGACATGGCAAATGTCACTTTTGAAAAAGGATATAACTGAGCTGTATCGAGATTATTTTGATATCTTTCTGCGAACAGTTGTGTTAGCATAAAAATAATACCAATCACAAACAAGGTTGGGATGATAGCCTCTAAAATCCAGACAATCTGATCAATCCCGTGGGTCGGATATTCTAAATTGTGGGCTTTTATGTTCAAGGGATACAGGGCTTGGTAAGTCTTTCGTTCGCGGTCAACCGCCATTTTTAAGTCAGAGCTAGAAGTCGGTTCCTTCGATACAATTTCATAACTCTTTTCCTCAGCTTGCCACTGCAAATAGTAGGCTTCTTTCCAGCGTCCTTCTTTTAACAAAGCCAGAATTTCTTTCTTTTGAGTCAAAAGATTTTTTTGTAAGTCTAAATTTTCTTTAGCAAATTGGTATTCCTCCGAGCTGGTGTCAGACATTTGGGAGAGTTTCGCTTCATTTTCATTGATAGCTCTCTCGTTGGCTGCAATACGAGTTTCCAACCGACTCTCCAAGCTGACTGAGTTTGCAGTCCGACTATTGAAATAAAAGGTAACACCGAGTACAGATGCAAATAAAAGTAAGATAATCCAGTTTAAGCGACTTTTGAAAACTTTTTTCAATAAAAATAGACCAACATCTTTCATAAACTAAACCTCTTCTATCTGTCCCTGACGAATGGTTACGATGCGATCGCAAATCTCCACTAACTCCTCTTTGTAGTGGGAACTCAAAAGAACCAGCTGCTCTTGTCTATTGATTTGTGCCAGCCTATCAAAAAACTTCTGTCGATAATACTCATCTAAGCCATTTGTAATCTCATCCATGAGCCAGCATTTCGCCTGACTGAGGAAATACATAGCAATCACTAAGCGTTGCTTCATCCCTAAGGAATACTTGCGGATAGGAAGGCTGATATAGTCAGACATTTCCCAGTAGGCGATTTCATCCCTCAAGTTCAGGTCTGACTTCCAGATGTTTTTTATAAGACGAAGGTAGTCCATCCCACTTAAGTTTCCATCCAGCCATTCAACGCTCTCATAATAAAACAAAGAAGGAGGGGCTGCGATATGTCCACTACTAAGGGGAAGCAACTTGCTAATAGCTCGGAACAGGGTCGTCTTTCCAGAGCCATTGATAGCAAGAAGGCCATAAATCTTACCTTTTTTAAAGGTGAAATCCGCATCTTGCAAGATGACTTGTCGCGTTTTTAAGGTAACATGAGTAAGATTTAACATATTCAGCCCTCCTTTTTCTCACTCTTTAACGATTAATAACCTCCGCTGTAGTAGTTTATGACTTCATAACGATCGTAATTCCAACCACTATCAACTTTATACTCAGAATAGCCTTCATAACGAGACCATGACGGAATCCAAGCATATTGATGGTCGTGATAGTTGGTACTATATTCCCAAACAGTATTCCAATCATACCTGTAACTTTTAGTGACTGTCACAGCAGATACACTGGACTGAAAAAGACCAATAGATAACAAACTAGCTAATAAAGCGACTTTTGCTGATTTTTTCATGGTTTTCACCTCATTAATATATTTACTTTCGAAAGCGCTTTAATTATATCATTTTTCCCTGTATTATGCAACAGATTTTGAGTCTATTTCACTAATATTTAACATTTTTCTTCCTAACGAACACTTTCCATTCGCCAACTATTCCACCCTTTAAAGCGGATAGCCCCTTGCTGGTCAGTTCGGTAAATCTTACTCTTGATGGTTTCTAGTCGAGTCAAGGTTTCCTGATGGGGGAGTTTCGCAAGATTGTTTTTTCCAACTGAGATGAGAGTAATTTCTGGTTTGAGGTTTTCTAGGAAAGCTGGATTGGATGAGGTTTTAGCACCATGCTGGCCTGCTTTCAAGACCTCCACCTCTAGGTCAGGGTATTGCTTCAGCAAGTCTTTCTCTCCCTTCTCTTTCAAATTTCCTGTGAAGAGAAAGTGCTTATCCAAAAGTTTTCCATAAAGAACCAGGGAACCATCACGATCATCATCTCCAATCTGCCTTGGAGATAGGACTTCTAACTGACTCCCAAAAATCGGCAAGTTCTCCCCTACTGTTACACTGCGCACCTTGGTTTGGCTTGCTTCTAATTCTGCTACAAATTCCTTCTGTGTCAGACTTCCTTTTGATACTAAAATCTCCCCAACATGGAAAGCCTTGGTCACCTCTAGTAAATCTCCAACATGCTCCTTGTCTGTATTGGTCAAAATCAGCTGGTCAATCTTGTCTACTCCTCGACTTTTAAGATAGGGAATCAAGGTTCTCTGAGCATTGCTGGTCGTCACCTTTTCTTGCCAAACCCCGATTTTCTTACTAGCTTCTACCTTACCACCAACATCTATGAGAATAGTTTTACTAGTTACATCCCGTAGGAAAATACTTTCTCCTTGCCCAACATCCAGCATGGTAATTTCATTTTCAAGTGGATGCTTGGTCAGGAAAAAGAGACACACAATAAAGAGACTAAATCCTGCTAGTCTTTTAATGTTTTTCCTCATGTCATAGACTAAGGCTAATGAAACTAACAGTAGAATCAACAGCCATGCGTTGGGTTGACCAAAGACCAGAGGCCTGCTTGCCAGCTGCGATACCAAGCGAATGACGCCCTCTAACCACTCAAAGACAAAGTTAAACTGAGTGACTGGGTAAACAAAAGACAGAATGAATAAGATGGACAAAAGCGGTAAGAATACCACATCAAACAGAAAGGAAAAAACAAAGGTCAAAAGAATAGACCAAGGCTGAAATTCTGCAAAATAGAAGGATAGAATGGGCAATATTCCCAAAGAAATGACCAAACTTTCTCTGGCAACAGCCTTGAGCCCCTCCCCTTCTTTGCTTGTCATGGTCAAGATAAAAGCATAGGCGCAGGACAAGACTCCTCCTGCAGTTAGGAAAAAGTTGGGCATAATGATAAAAAGGACAAGGATCGTCAAGGCAAAATTATCCAAACCTTTAACACCATGTTGGGCTAGTAACTTTTGCAAGAGACTGCGAATGACCGAAGCTGAAAATCCTGTCAGACCTGCATAGATAAGGGAAAAGGGATAGGTCAGCCACTTCAACTTTTCTTGGGTCAAGCCCAATCGTAAGAGGAGTTTCTTAAAGGCATCCATAAAGAAGCCCACCTGCATACCCGACAAGGCAAAGAGATGGATAATTCCAAGACTGGAATAGAGCTCATTCATCTCCTCAAAGTCCGTGTCCAAATGTCCTAAAAGAAGACCTGTCATATAGTTGCGCATAGGATCTGGAAAGTGCGTCTTTATCCAAACTACAGCCTTTCGACGTAAACTGGACAGATTTTCTCCTATATCCCAACTGCTAACCTGTTTAAGTGACTGGATGTTCTTGATAGTCAATGTCTGGTAAATCCCTTGAGTCTTTAGATAGGCTTGATAGTCAAATCCACCAAAATTCCTCTGACCTTCAGGCTCTGAAAGTTTTCCTTCTAGTTCTATCTCATGAAGGTCTGTCAAGGCTTGAAATTGCTCTTTCTCCTCCTCGGACTGGAGTTTATAGTAAACTTGGAAGGTGCGGCCGTCAGCCTTGCCCCGAAAGGACAGACTATCTCCATTGACTTTGATAGTATCTGGTAAAATCCGTACCTTCTCAACAGAATCCACTAACTTTTGACTAACTTGTGTCTGTTGCCAATTTTGAAACAGAAACCAAAATCCAAAAACTCCACAAATCGCTAGAACTTTTCCAGCCGATTTCCAAGGAAATTGGAAAAAGAGACAGACAAGCAAAAAAACAAAACCTAGCAGTGCGAGATAGGACGCTCCAAAAATGGCATAGTAAAGCCAGAGTAACAGAAAACTCAGATAGATTAGGGGGATAGGGGAATTCTTAATCCACTGTGACATAATCTTTTAGCTTTTCTATGGTCTTAGCGCCAATACCAGAGACTTTCTTTAATTCATCTACCGACTTGAATTTGCCATTTGCCTCACGATGATCAATAATATCCTGGGCTCGTTTGCCACCCAGTCCCTTGACCTGCTTGAGTTCTTCCAGACTAGCTTTATTGAGGTTGACCTTCTTTTCTTTACTTGTCGAGGGAGTCGTTCCAGAGGCAACCTGCTGACTAGCTGATTCTTCCCCCTTAGTTTGAACATAGACAAGAGCCTCGTCACTGACTTTCTGAGCGAGATTGAGCGACTTACTATCTGCCTCCTCTGTCAAGCCACCAGCTTTCTGAACGGCATCATGAACACGACTGCCTACTGGCAAATCATAAATCCCTGGCGATTTAACGGCACCTTTGACATCCACTGTAATTAGATCTTGTTCAGGAGATTCTTCTTTTTCCTCCTTCTTCACTTCTTTTTCAGACGATGAATCCTTTGAAACGGCTGCAACTTCAGCCTGCAAATTCGTTTCTTTCACAGATGTTTGTGAACTTGGCTTTAGCAGGAAAAAGCCACCTAAGGCCAGACCCAAACAAGCACAGATGACAATGATTTTATACTCTTTGATTTTCTCGATAATTGCTTCCATATTTTCTCCTCTCTTAAGTTATTCGCAAGAGAAAGAAAAAACAGTCGAAAATTTCTTTTCAACTGCTTATTTATTTGCAAAATAGTCTTCCTTAGTCAAGACATAATGAACTCTTGTGACAATTCGACCTGGTTCTTTATTATCCATTCTGGCATATGGTTCTTGGTGGGAAAAGCGCATACCTGATTTCTCCATGACCTTGCCAGATGCGGGATTGTCTTTGTCGTGAAGAGCAGTCAACTTGTTCATTCCAATCTTCTCAAAAGCCAGTTCAATCACGGCACGATTGGCTTCTGTCGTCAATCCTTGATTCCAATACTTTTGGTTGATAATGTAACCAATAGCTGCTTTTTTGAGAATGGGGTCAATCTTGTGCAAATCAATAGTTCCGATAAACTGACCATTGCTTTTTAGTTCGATTCCCCACCGTCCCAAGGGATTGGTTAAGTAGAACTGAGCGATGTTGTTCTTGGTTTCTTCTAAGCTTTGATTTGTTGGAAAAGTGTAGCGTGTCTTTTCTCTGTCTGAAGCATACTCAAACATAGCTTCTGCATCATCCAAGGTTACAGGTCGGAGCAATAAACGCTTCGTTTCTATAGATGGATACTGGGTAAATATCACAAATATTGATTCCATACTTTTCCCTCCATTAGAGCTTGATTCTCACTAGTCTAGCATAAATAAATTTGGATGACAAGTTTTTCTTGATTTTTGAAGCGGTTTCATATACAATAAAACCATCACATTTTTGATTTATGAACCGAAATGTGACAACTAAAACAATCCCGTCAATTGAAAGGTAGGTTATCTCTATGTTAATCGGAATCCCAAAAGAAATTAAAAATAACGAAAACCGCGTTGCCCTAACTCCTGCTGGCGTCCATAGTTTAGTCAGCCGTGGACATCGTGTCCTCATCGAAACAAATGCTGGTCTCGGTTCAGGATTTACTGATGCTGACTATCAAAAGCAAGGAGCTGAGATTGTCGTAACTGCTGCTGAAGCCTGGGCTGCCGAGTTGGTCGTGAAAGTAAAAGAACCACTAGCTTCTGAATATGCTTATTTGCGCGACGATCTTCTCCTCTTCACCTACTTGCACATGGCTGCTGCTCCAGAATTAGCAGATGCTATGCTAGTAGCCAAAACAACAGGAATTGCCTATGAAACTGTCCGTGATAATCAAGGTCAGTTACCACTCCTCGTTCCTATGAGTGAAGTTGCTGGTCGTATGGCGGTTCAAATCGGAGCTCACTTCCTTACCAAACAAGCTGGTGGCTCTGGTGTTCTACTTGGTGGTGTACCAGGTGTTCCAAAAGGAAAAGTAACCATCATCGGTGGCGGTGTCGTCGGGACACATGCTGCCCGCATCGCCCTTGGACTTGGTGCCCAAGTAACTATTTTAGATATCAGTGCTAAACGTCTCTCAGTGTTAGAGGAAATCTTTGGGAACCAAATCCAAACTCTTATGTCAAATTCTTTCAACATTGAGGCAAGCGTGAGAGATGCTGATGTGGTAATTGGAGCGGTTCTCATCCCAGGTGCCAAAGCACCAAAATTGGTGACAGATGAGATGGTCAAACAAATGCGTCCAGGATCTGTCATCGTTGACGTTGCTGTTGACCAAGGTGGTGTTATCGAGACAGCTGACCGTGTGACAACGCACGATGAACCTGTCTATGAAAAACATGGTGTTCTCCACTATGCCGTTGCCAATATTCCTGGTGCGGTCGCCCGTACTTCTACTATCGCCCTAACCAATGTCACTCTTCCTTATATCGAAGCATTGGCTGACAAAGGATTCGCACAAGCAATTGCTGAAGATGAGGGCTTGCGTCAAGGGGTGACCACTTATCAAGGTTACTTGACCAGCCTCCCAGTTGCTCAAGGTCTCGATAAAGATCACACGTCAATCGACGAACTTGTTTAACAACAATCAGTCATTAAATCATAACCACCCGTCTAACGGGTGGTTTGCACTAGGGCTATAAGCCCAAATCACCAGCCAGCGCCTAAAGACGCTGGCTTTCACGTTGTTCAAGCCTTATTGCTCTTGACTCGTCACTTGCCTCTCAAAGAGCCTTTAGTATTACTTACCACTATCCCTAAAGGGATCCTCATATTCTTTTACACTCAATTTATCCAACGCTATATCATGCCTTTCCTGCTCTTGAATATATTTCTTAATTGTGGCTTCATTGAGCCCTACTGTACTTACATAATAACCTTCCGCCCAAAAATGTCGGTTCCCAAACTTATATTTTAGATTGGCGTGCTTATCAAACATCATGAGAGCACTTTTGCCTTTTAAATACCCCATGAAACTTGAAACACTTATCCTTGGTGGAATACTTACTAACATATGTACATGATCAGGCATTAAATGGCCTTCGATAATCTCAACACCTTTATAACTACATAATCGACGAAATATTTCTCCCAAACTGCTTCGATATTGATTATAAATGACTTTTCGTCTATACTTAGGGGTGACACAATGTGATATTTACACATCCACTTTGTGTGTGATAAACTATGTGCCTTTTGTGCCATATTTTTCTCCTTTCGCTTTACAATTGGCTTGAACACCTTTATTGTATCGCGTTTGGAGTTTTTGGTATAACCTTTGACGCGCACCCGCTTAGCGGGTGGTTTATTTGTCTCGCACCTTACGGAGCGAGACAGACTAATAGTCACATAAATCAGAAAAAGAGCAGTTCAAATGGAACTGCTCTTTTTTTGCTATTCTGTCTCTTCCTTCTTTTCTTCATTTTTAACTGGAGCTGGTTCATAAGCTCGGATGATTTGAGCGACAACTGGATGACGAACCACATCCTTAGCTGAAAAATGAACAAAGTCGATTTGGTGAATATTCTTGAGCTTTTCTTGGGCATCAATCAAACCGGACTTAACATTGCGTGGCAGGTCAATCTGGCTGATATCTCCATTGACAATCATCTTCGAATTAAAGCCTAAACGAGTCAGGAACATCTTCATCTGCATGATAGTCGTATTTTGCGCCTCATCGAGAATGACAAAGGCATCGTCCAAGGTCCGTCCACGCATGTAGGCAAGGGGCGCGATTTCTATAATTTCACGCTCCATGAGGCGGGTGGTTTGGTCTTTACCAAGAATCTGATACAAGGCATCGTAAACAGGTCGAAGGTAAGGATCCACCTTCTCCTTGAGATCACCCGGAAGAAATCCAAGACTCTCTCCTGCTTCAACGGCTGGACGAGTAAGGATAATCCGCTTGACCTGCCCACGTTTAAGGGCCGTCACCGCCAAGGTCACTGCAAGAAAGGTCTTCCCTGTCCCTGCAGGCCCGATTCCAAAGGTCACATCATGCTGTTTGACACTGTCCACATAAAGTTTTTGACCCAGTGTTTTGACACGGATAGGCTTCCCTGTATTGTCCTTAATAATTTCTTCTTCGTAAAGGGCGACAAACTTATCGATTTCATCGTTCTTGACCATGCTAATCGCAGTCACCACATCTGGCGTGCCAACCGTCATTCCTCGATTCACCAAGACCATCAAAGCCTGAATAACCTGACGGGCTTCCTCACAGGCAGTCTCTTCGCCCAAAACCTGGACAATCTCCGTACGGGCATGAATCACCACATCGAGCTCTTCTTCCATCAAACGAAGATGGCGCTCATTGGAACCAAAAAGATGAAACAAGTCATCTGGATGACTCAGTTGAATGTCTATTGAATGTTCCTTCAAATAAAGAACCTCTCTAATCCGTTTATTTCTTTTTATTATAGCAAAGAGAACAATAAAATACTAGCCTCATCTCATTGTCTCTAGTGTTCTAAGTATTCTTGCCAGATGGCGTCAAAGTCTCCTAAGTTAAAAGAGAAACTGGCATGTTCCTCCAAAAAGCGACTCACCTCATCAAAATCATCCGTGTGTTTTGGAAAGGCCGACTCTTCAAAAGCGAGGTCTGCCAAGATAGACTTGGGACTGTTACTTTTAGGATTGCGCTCAGTCATGAGCCAAGTGTAAAATGATTTTCTCAATTCTTTCTCCTATCAAGACTTTTTTTGATGACACTTTTCTGATTCTTGAAAATTACTGGACTTAGCCTCTGAAACGTAGTGGTTTATAAAATCCGTTTTCGCATCTGTATAGGCGTCTCGATTGTGTTCAAATTGTTTCCACAAACTTAGTTTTAATTCCTGATACGCTTGGGCGATATCTGGATGCTGGCAGAGATAATCTCTAAAATAAATCTCGTCATGATCTCCCGTCATTCGCAAATGTAAATGAAAAACTTTCTCAGCAAATCCCTGCTCTGTATATCCTTTATTTAGCGAAATCCTGTTAGGACTCTCCGACATCACTAGCCACCCATTCTTCACCAATAAATCCCTAACTCTCGCTAAATCCTCTATTCTACCTACTTCTAACAGAATATCAACGATATTTTTGGCCCAAATATTAGGGATAGCAGTGCTACCGATATGTTCTATTCTTTTAATAACATTTGCACCCAATATTTTTTTCAGATTTGCTTTTTCCGATTCATACCAGTCTTTCCACTCTGACTTGTGCTCTACTAGAAAAATAGGAAAAAGTTGCCAGAGTTCCTCTAAACTCATTTCTTCAAGTTTCTTTTTCATGTCTATAAGACCTAAATCAACTCTGTACCAAACTGGTCTTGCTTGATTTTGCCAGCCTTCATCAAGCCACCGAGTGCTTTCTTGAACTGACCTTTAGAGATACCAAAGGTTGCCTTGATATCCTCAGGAGACGACTTATCATTCAAGGTCATGAAACCGCCATTGCTTTCCAAGTAGGTCAAAATCATCTGAGCATCATTTTCCAACATTTCAAAGGAACGTGGTTTGAGGGATAGGTTCAAGGTACGATCCACTTCACGGAAACCGATGACACGCGCATCTAGCACTTGCCCCAAACGTGGCTCTGCGTAACGTTCACTTGGGTGAATGAAACCAAGCATGTTATTCTCTGGTAGGTAAACAAATGTTCCTGACAGCTTGAGACGGTAAACAATGGCTGGCCAGTTTTGGTTCTGCATGTTGTTGTAGGCAGGACGAGCCAGACGTTGGAAGTCTTCCTGATAAGCCAAGAGTCCCCAGATTCGGTCTTTCTTGTCTACTTCTAGACGAATATAAAGTTTATCGCCCTTCTTGGGCCAGAGCTCTTTTAGTTCAGGTAGGATATCCAGTGACACTACGATTTCCTTGTCAGGAAGTCCTGTATCAACAAAGACACCCAAATCCTTACGCACTTCTGTTACAGTTCCCCAACCAAATTGGTCCTGAGTTGCAGTCACTTCTAGAGTTGTCAAGCGTAATTTTTGCTTCATATCCGTGTAGGCAAAACCTTTGACCGTATCCCCTACTGTATGTTGGCCTTCTTCCTTGGCAAGGGCGTAGGTCTGACCATCCTTTTGTACAAAGTAAAAACGGTCATTTTCATCGATGATGAGTCCAACGATAAAACTTGCAAGATTTGTATTCATATTTCCTTCTTTCGAATAAAACTCAGCCAGCAATGCCAACTGAGTTTTTCTGTTTATTTCTTAGACTTCCAAGATTTCTTTTTCTTTATTGGCAGTCATGTCGTCGATGTGTTTCACAGCATCGTCTGTTACTTTTTGAATATCTTTTTCAAGAGTCTTCAATTCGTCTTCAGTGATTTCTTTTGCTTTTTCTTGCTTTTTAGCTTCGTCCATAGCGTCGCGGCGGATGTTGCGAACAGCCACTTTAGCATTCTCACCGACCTTCTTCACTTCTTTGGCAAGGTCACGACGAGTCTCTTCTGTAAGAGCTGGGATAACCAAGCGGATCACAGAGCCGTCATTAGCTGGTGTGATACCTAGATCAGAAGCGTTCAAGGCACGTTCGACGTCTTTCAATGAAGACTTGTCAAATGGTGTCACTAACAAGACACGCGCTTCTGGAATAGTAATAGAAGCGATTTGGTTAAGAGGAGTTTCGACTCCATAGTACTCTACGTGGATACGGTCTAGCAAGCTCGCGTTGGCACGACCGGCACGGATACCACCAAATTCACGAGCGAGTGATTGGTGAGACTGGGTCATTCTCTCTTTAGCTTTTTCTACAATTGCGTTAGCCATAATTTTCTTATTCCTTTTCTTCGATATTGTTTGAAACTGTTGTTCCGATATTTTCACCAAATACGACACGTTTGATATTGCCTGGTTGGTTCATGTTAAAGACAACCAAGTCAATGTCGTTGTCCATAGAGAGGGTTGAAGCTGTTGAATCCATGATACGAAGACCTTTGTTGATAACATCACGGTGAGTCAATTCTTCAAACTTAACGGCAGTCTTGTCTTTCTTAGGATCAGCATTGTAAACACCATCTACGCCATTTTTAGCCATAAGAATGGCATCCGCTTCGATTTCAGCTGCACGAAGGGCTGCTGTTGTATCTGTTGAGAAGTAAGGTGAACCAATCCCAGCACCAAAGATAACGATACGGCCTTTTTCAAGGTGGCGAAGGGCACGTCCACGTACATAAGGTTCTGCCACTTGTTGCATGGCAATGGCTGTTTGTACACGCGTATCGACACCAACTTGTTGCAATGAATCTGCCATCACAAGAGCATTCATAACAGTCCCAAGCATTCCAGTGTAATCTGCCTGAACGCGGTCCATTCCTGCTTCTGCAGCAGGTTCCCCACGCCAGAGATTTCCTCCACCAATAACAAGGGCAATTTCGATACCTAAGCTATGAACTTCTTGAATCTCTTTTGCGATTGTTTGAACTGTTTGGATATCAATCCCTACGCCACGTTCACCGGCAAGGGCTTCACCTGATAACTTGATTAAAATACGTTTATACTTGGGATTCGCCATTTTTACTCTCCTTTTTTTATCCTACCTATTTTATCACAATTTCTAAGATTTTTATAGTATCATGAGCAATTCTTTCAAAAAAATTAGACAGTTAAAAATTCCTCTAAGTCGGTAAGAGCACGCTCTGCAATTTTTTCATAACGAGCCTTCTTATCACGGATACGCTCGCCATCCAATTCCTTGATAATCCCAAAATTGACATTCATTGGTTGGAAATGTTTGCTATCAGCGTGAGTGATGTAATGAGCTAGACTTCCGATCGCTGTGGTCTCTGGGAAGATAGCTTCACTTTCACCCTTGAAGAGTCGAGCAGCGTTAATACCTGCAACCAAGCCTGAGGCTGCTGACTCAACATAGCCTTCCACACCCGTCATTTGACCAGCAAAGAAGAGGTTGGGTTGTTTCTTAGAACGGTAAGTCTGTTCAAGAAGATTTGGTGAATCCATGTAAGAATTGCGGTGCATGACCCCATAACGGACAAACTCAGCATTTTCAAGACCTGGAATCATTTGGAAAACACGCTTTTGCTCCCCCCATTTGAGGTGGGTTTGGAAACCAACGATATTGTAGAGGCTACCAGCCGCATTGTCCTGACGAAGTTGAACAACTGCATAAGGGGTTTTAAATTCGCCATCACGAGGTCCTGTGTAGTCGTCTGGATACTCCAGACCAACTGGTTTCATAGGACCATAAAGCATGGTTTTAATGCCACGCTTAGCCATGACTTCGATAGGCATACAACCTTCAAAGTACTTTTCTTTTTCAAAGGAATTGAGCGGTGCTTCTTCCGCATTGACCAAGGCTTCATGGAAATCCATAAACTCTTGCTTGGTCATTGGAGCATTGAGGTAGGCCGCCTCTCCCTTGTCATAACGAGACTTGAGATAGACCTTGCTCATATCAATGGTGTTGACATCGATAATCGGCGCCGCCGCGTCGTAGAAATAGAAACCATCGCCGTCATTAAGGGCATGAATCTTTTCAGCTAGGGCATCGCTGGTTAAAGGACCAGTAGCGACAACTGTAATAACATCGGTCGGCAATTCTGTAATTTCATCACGAACCACCTCAATCAAGGGGTGGTTGGCCACTTTCTCAGTCACCATTTGGGAGAAACCGTCACGGTCCACCGCAAGGGCACCGCCCGCAGGAACACGTGTAGCTTCAGCAGATTCCAAGATAACAGAACCCAAGCGACGCATTTCTTCCTTGAGAAGCCCAACTGCATTGGTCAAAGCATCCCCACGTAAGGAATTGGAACAAACCAATTCAGCAAAATTGTCTGTTTTGTGTTGGGGTGTTGACTTGACACCACGCATTTCATAGAGTTTAACTGGAATACCACGTTCTGCGATTTGGTAGGCTGCTTCAGAACCTGCCAAACCTGCTCCGATAACATTGATATAAGATTGAGACATGACACTAATACCTCTTTGGGTGGGACCTAAGTTCATATCAAAACAAGCTACTAGACTGTTTGACACCCACAAATCTTTCTAAATTTTCTTTTACTAGTATAACAAAAAAAGGGAAGAAGGCAAACTTCCCTGTTTAATCATTTTCTTGATTTTCTTCCCAGTCGTGGTAGGCAGCGTAGAGCTGGCTTTTATTCCACTGGTAGAGTTTCGCAACTTCCTTAATGGCTTGATTTTTCTTCATGCCTTGCTGGATACGAGATTGGATTTCTGAAAACAAGTCCTCCTCGTCCTTTTTCTCCACATCCTGACTGGCACCTTCAACGATGAGAAGGCACTCGCCCTTGAGTGGCGTTTCAGCGATGCTTTCTAGCAATTCAGAGATCTTTCCTCTTTGGTATTCTTCATAGATTTTGGTTAATTCTCTAACCAAGACCACCGAGCGGTCACCATAGACTTCTAGCATATTTTCCAGCGTATCGGCCACACGGTGGGGCGATTCATAGAAAATCTGAGTTTCTGGATAATCTTTTTTCAAGTCGAAAAATTGCTTTTGCTGGCCTGATTTTCTCGGTAAGAAACCGTAAAAGATATGTGGCTGTGGCGCCAATCCGCTAGCAATCAAGGCAGAAATCCCTGCAGAGGCACCTGGAACTGTGACAACAGCAATATCTTCTTCGATGGCTGCCTTGACCAAATCATGACCAGGGTCCGAGATGCTAGGTAAACCCGCATCAGAAACCTGAGCAATACTCTGTCCTGCTTTCAGGAAACCAATCAAATCAGGAATTTTTTCCTTGGCATTGTGCTCATGAAAGCTGATTTGCTTGGTCGAAATGTCAAAATGCTTGAGTAAGAGACCCGTATTGCGCGTGTCCTCCGCAGCAATCCAGTCCACCTCTTTCAAGGTCTGAATGGCACGAAAAGTCATATCATCTAGATTGCCAATCGGCGTTGCCACTAGGTAAAGCTTGCCATAGGGAGATTGCCCCTTAAAACTTTTTTGAATCTGCATGCTTACTCCCTGTATAACAACTCGTCACAGAACATACATTCCTCGTCCTGCTCTCGGCGTTGTCCATAAAAATCATTACATACGTGAAACCCGTCTTTATAGATTCGGCGGACGCTTTCACGAACATGCTTGGCCTTAACGGGAGTATCTGCTTCCACCTCACCTAAGCGTTCGCGCAACTTACTATTTTCCAACCGAAGAGCTGTATTTTCCTCTACCAAGCTCTTGAGATTTTTCTTGATGGCTTCCACATCAGCCAAGGTCACCAATAACTGTTGGGAAAAATCGTCCAGCGCATCAAATAATTCTTTCTTATCCATAACCCAGCCCTTTCCTTTCTTTATCCTTCATTGAGTTTATATTTCTTTCAAGACCAGATATTCCATGGCATTTTGAAAGCTGACATTGGCTTGCCACATTTTTCTAGCTTCTAGTAGATTTTGTAAAATCTGTCGAATCCTTACTTGCAAGAGGTCCTGTCCACAGAGAACTTCGAGGATTCGCAAGACCTGATCTTGTTTTTCCTTGTCATCTGCCAAGCCGGCTAATTTCGCAACTTGCAAATAACTCTCTTTTTTCTTAGCTAGTAACCAGGTCAGCAAGCGTTCGCTCTCATCCACCAAGGTCCAAAAACTAGCCTGATTGACCAACTTTTCAGCTTCAGCACGCGATTGACTAAACTGAGCTAAAAGAGTCGCTTTTTTCTTAACGAGACCTGCTTGTTCTAATTGATGGATGAGCTTTTCTTCTTGCTTTTTAAAGTGGAAAATCTGGGTCCGACTACGGATTGTCGGCAAGATTTTTTCCTCATCACTAGTTAAGAAGAAAATATAAACTTCACTCTGAGGTTCTTCGATGACCTTGAGCAGAGAGTTGGCTGCGTTGGGATGCATTTTTTCGGCCTGCTCGATGATAAAGACCTGTTGCTGGCTTTCAATCCCTGCTTGGGAAAACTGAGCCACCAATTCCCGAATGCGTTCTGTCTTGATGACCTGATTGACTGGCTTAATCAAGGTAACATCGGGAAATTCTCCCTGTTCAATCAGCTTGCAGTTTCGGCATTTCTCACATGGTAGAACGCCTACTTTATCCCTACAAAAGAGGCTTTTAGCTAAAAACTGCGCCATTTCCAAGCTTCCAAAGAAACCTGAAAAGAGATAGGCGTGATTGAGCTGGTCTTGTTCTAGGATACGGACAAAGCGGTCAAACTGGTCTGGCTGCCAAGCCTTTAGTTGATCTTGTTTCATTTATCCAAGCCCATTCTGTCAAATAAGACAGCCTTGGTCGTTTCCACAACTTGCTCCAAAGGAAGACTGGCATCAATCTTGACCATGCGATTTCCTTCTTTTTCCAGGAGAGAAAGGTAACCTTGACGAACTTTCTTGTGCAAGTCTAAACCTTCCATGTCCAAACGATTGACCTCACGGTCACTATTAGCAGTAATGCGAGCCAGCCCCTCTTCCACCTCAATGTCAAAATAGAGGGTCAAATCGGGTTTGAGGCCATCTGTCGCAAAGTGATTGAGCCAATCAATGGCATCAATATCCAAGCCACGGCCAAATCCCTGATAAGCAACAGAACTATCGATGAAGCGGTCCATAATGACCAACTTGCCAGCTTCAAGTGCTGGAAGAACTTTTTCCACCAAGTGCTGTCTACGACTGGCAATATAGAGAAGGAGTTCCGTTTTAGGATCCATCTGCGTATGACTTGGGTCCAAAATCACTTGACGAATCTTCTCCCCAATCAAGACTCCACCTGGCTCACGGGTCGTCAGCACCTCTACTCCTTTTTCCTCTAAAATTGGTAGCAGAGCCTCTAAAACACTGGTCTTTCCTGCTCCCTCTGGTCCCTCAAGAGAGACTAAAAATCCTTTTGACATGTCTAACTCATTTCTTTTTTTCTACCTTCTATTCTATCAAAAAAATAGATTTTTGTGACAATCTTTTTGTGTCTTCTCCATTCAATCGACCATAAAAGAGGCTGGGAGTCATCCAACCTCTTATTTACCTAGTTCTTGTGTTCGTTTATAAGCTTGCTGAACTGCGTCCATGACGGTACCTCTAAAGGCATGTTCTTCCAGACTTGCTACACCCGCGATAGTCGAACCTCCTGGGCTGCAAACTTGGTCTTTCAAAACTCCAGGATGTTGCTGGCTTTCCAGAACCATTTGTCCAGCTCCAACTACTGTTTGGGCTGCCATTTTCAAGGCCATTTCTCGTGGCAATCCTGTCTGTACACCCGCATCTGCCAAAGCCTCGATAAAGAGATAGACAAAAGCTGGTCCACAACCTGCGAGACCTGTCGCCGCATCGATTAAGCCATCTCCCAGCTCAACCAAAAGACCAGCCTTGGCTAAAAGCTGACAAAAGAGCTCACTGTCCTCAGCACGACAATTTGCTGACATGGCATAACTAATCACTCCTTGGCCAATAGCCACTGGAGTATTGGGCATGATGCGAATAATCCGATGTTGACTTGACAGAAGACCCGCTAGTTTTTCCAAGGTCAATCCAGCTGCCATAGAAATCAAAAGAAGACTCTCTCGTTTTTCAAGGATGGTCTGGTATTGAGCAAGTAGTTCAGAAAACTGAGCAGGCTTAACTCCTAGAAAGATTACATCTGCTTCTGCAAAAATTTCTTCATTGCTGGAAGCCTGACCACCAAAGTCGGCAATAAAAGCATCTACTTTCGCTTGACTGCGATTGGCAAGGAGAAGGTCATCACCCGTCTTGGCCTGCAGGACAGCCTTAGCCAGACTAGCTCCCATATTCCCCAAACCGATAAATCCAATCTTCATCTCTTACTCCCTTATCTGTCCGTCACCAGTAACCACATACTTGTAGCTGGTTAACTCTTTCAAGCCCATTGGTCCACGCGCGTGCAGTTTCTGAGTAGAAATTCCCATCTCACATCCAAGACCAAACTGCCCACCATCAGTGAAACGCGTTGAGGCATTGACATAAACCGCTGCTGAGTCCACTTGATCTGTAAAGAAAGCCGCAGTTTCAACATTTTCCGTCACAATCGCATCCGAATGATGGGTACTGTGGGCTTCAATATGGGCAACTGCTTCTTCTAAACTGCTCACAATCTTAACTGCTAGGATATAGTCTAAAAACTCGGTGTCAAAGTCTTGTGCCTCGGCTGCTCGACCTGAAACAAACTGACTTGCTGTGCTATCTAGGCGGAATTGAATTGGTTCCAGTCCAGCTTCTTTCCGACTTGTAACCAGCACTTTCTCCAAGCGAGGAAGAAAACGTGCTGCCTTGTCTTCATGAACCAGCAAGACCTCCATGGCATTGCAGACAGAAGGACGACTGGTTTTAGCATTGTTGATGATAGATAGAGCCTTGTCTTCATCGGCATCCTTATCCACATAGACATGAACAATTCCAGTTCCTGTCTCGATAACAGGTACGATAGCATTTTCAACCACAGCATTGATCAAGCCAGCCCCTCCACGAGGAATGAGAAGGTCTAGATAGCCCTTAGCCTTCATCATAGCATAGCTACTTTCTCGACGGGTATCTTCCACCAGTTGAATCACATCAGGATGAATAGTAGTCGTCTCCAAGCCCTTCTTCAAAGCTGTGACAATAGCATGAGCAGTTCGGTAGGCATCCTTCCCACTACGAAGAACGACCGCATTCCCACTCTTGAGAGCCAAAGCAGCCGCATCAGACGTCACATTTGGACGGCTTTCATAGATAATCCCAATAACCCCCATGGCCACACGTTTCTTGGTAATAACCAAGCCATTTTCAAGCTGACTTGTTTCTAGAACTTCACCGATAGGATCTGGTAAAGCAACCACTTCACGAATCCCTCTTGCCATCGCTTCTATACGTCCCTCATCCAAATAAAGACGGTCTAGCATGACATCTGAAATTTTCCCCTTGGCCACTGCCATATCGAGGGCATTGGCCTCTAGAATCTCCTCAGTAGCTGCCAATAACTGATCAGCCATGGCTAGCAAGGCTTGGTTTTTCACTACTTCACTAGCAGTATTGATTGATTTCTTAACAGCTTGTACCTGTTCAAATTGTTCTTGTGTACTTACCATCGTTCACCTCTAAAATTCTGTAAAGAGCAACTGGATTTCAGGAGTGATGGAAATCCAGTCATCACGGTGAATCAAGACTCCCTTAGCTTTTTGAGAACGGAGCATATCTTCTAGGGCTGAGACACCAAATTGGACACGTCCCTTTCCAAGAGATTGACCTGTTTCTTTATCTGCTACTGTGACAATATCATGGTAAGAGAAGTTTCCTTCCACTTCTACCACACCTGATAAAAGGAGACTTTTTCCGTTTTTTGAAAGTGCTTCTGCAGCTCCACCATCTACCCAAATCGTTCCCTGACTTTGAGCATAGAAGGCCAGCCATTGTTTCTGAGTACGAAGTCCCTTCTCTTGCGCAACAAAGAAAGAACCATCCTTTGTCTCCTCCGCTGCCTCAATCAGGGCATCTGATTTCAAGGAGGAGCAAATATAGACTGGCACCCCTGACTCCGTTGCGATTGTAGCCGCCTTGATTTTGGTCAGCATGCCCCCAGTACCGTTTGACGAACCTGCTCCACCAGCCATATCAATAATCTCACGATTGATAGTCTCAATTTTGTCCAAGCGTTTGGCTGTTGGATCTGAGTTGGGATTTCCAGTATAGAGACCGTCCACATCAGTCAAGAGAACCAGGAGATCCGCCTGAACCATCGCCGCTACCTGGGCACTTAGAGTGTCATTGTCCCCAACCTTGAGCTCATCAATGACGACACTGTCATTCTCGTTGATGATGGGAATGGCACCACGATGAAGCAATACAGACAAGGCCTGGTGGGCATTCTTATAGCGACGTTTATCTACAAAATCATCCTGTGTCAGCAAGATTTGTGCAGAAACGATCTGGCGCATGAGGAGGTTGGTTGTATATTCCTCCAACAAAAGTCCCTGACCAACTGCAGCCGAAGCTTGTTTATCTGCAATCTTGGTCGGACGTTTTTTAAAACCCAAAGCTCCAAATCCAGCGGCAACTGCCCCAGATGACACTAAAATCAACTCATGTCCAGCCTCATGCAGCATAGCCAATTGCTGGGTAATTGCCTTTACTTTGCTTCTTGATAAACTCCCGTCTTCATTTGTCAAGGAGGAAGTCCCTACCTTAAAGACGATTCGTTTGTATTTCATATTCTCACTCCGATTCTTCATATTTATCCATTATAACATGAATGCTTTAAAATAGAAAAGACTTGAAATAAAAAGGTTGAGACAGTCATCTCAACTCTTTTATCTATTCTCATTTTTTCGCAATCTTTCCAGCGTTTCTTTAAAAATCTCTGGAATATCTGCTGTGAATTCCAAGGTTTCACCTGTTCTCGGATGGGTAAATCCTAGAGTTTTAGCATGGAGGAATTGTCCATGTCCTTTCAAAGTCTTACGAGGACCATAGACTTCATCACCAGCGACTGGATGGCCAATATAAGCCATATGAACACGGATTTGGTGGGTACGTCCTGTTTCCAGTTGCAACTCCACTAAGCTATAATCACCAAAACGTTCCAAGACGTGAAAACGGGTCACTGCAGGCTTCCCTTTAGCAGTTACAGCCTGTTTCTTACGGTCTTTTTCACTACGACCAATCGGAGCTTCAATCACACCACGATCATTGGGAAGATTGCCATGAACAATCGCCCAGTATTTACGTAGAGACTTCTTATCCTTGAGTTCTTGGGCAAGTGCCAAGTGTGCCTCGTCATTCTTAGCAATCATAAGGAGACCAGACGTGTCCTTGTCAATGCGGTGAACGATACCCGGTCGGAGAACACCATTGATACCTGACAAGTCCTTGATATGGTACATGAGGGCATTGACCAAGGTTCCACTTGTATGACCGGCGCTGGGATGGACCACCATGCCTTGAGGTTTGTTAACAACGGCTACATCCTCATCTTGGTAGATAATCTCGAGCGGCAGATTCTCAGCCACATATTCTAAAACCTCCGGTTCTGGCACATGATAAGTGACCACATCCCCCTCTTGGACAGTGTATTTGGCTTTCTTGGCTTGCCCATTCACCAAGACTTGTCCAGCCTTGATTTGTTCATTCGCGAGACTGCGTGACAATTCTGTCAGGTCCGACAGAGCCTTGTCTAGACGTTGCCCACCAGTTTCAATTTTTATTTCCATTTACTTCCTCTTTAAACATTGCAATCAATAAAACAATGACACCAACTGTCAAATAACTGTCAGCAACATTGAAAATCGCAAAGTTGATAAAGTCTAGGTGAAACATATCCACCACAAAACCTTGACTCATTCTGTCGATAAAGTTGCCCAGACCTCCCGCTATTATCAAAGTCAGTCCAAAAACTAACCAGAGAGAATCCTCCATGTGTTTATGTAGATACCAAATGGCACCTACCATGACGACCAGTGTAATGACAGCAAATAACCACTGCTGATCTTGCAGCATAGAGAAGGCTGCCCCTCTATTTTGCAGGTAGGTCAAGCTAACGAGATTGGGGATCCACGAACGCACTTCACCCAGTGGAATCTGCTGGACAACATAGGCTTTAACCCACTGATCCAGCCCAATCAAAAGCAGTACAATGACTGCTACTATTCCTCTTTTTTTCATGATTTCCTCTTTTGATCAAAATATTCTTGCATAACCTCAACGAAAAGAGTCCCAGCTTGGCTAAGCTCCACTTCTTCCCGTTTGACATAGACCATGCGGTTATCTAGATTATCCTTGAGACAAATGACTGTGATGCCATTAACACTGTCACTATCTAAAAACCCTGAACCTGTCGCATAGGCATCCGTCCGCTCCAAAATACCATTCAAAGTAGCACGGTCCGTCACATTGAACATCTGGGAGCTCGCGCTTGTGTCGACAAAGTTCTCTGAATAGTATAGATACTCATCTTTTTCCTGAGTAAACCGAACCGTTGGCAGATCCGCTAGATCCTCCATTACCAATTCCTCTTTCTGTGCTAAAGGATGCCCTTCACGAAGATAAATGTGAGTCTGGAAAGGAATTAGTTCAATAACTTCTAAACCAAGCTTTTCAACCCGTTGCATGATGCCCTTTTTATTTTGGTTGTTGAGGTAGATAATCCCAATCTCACTGTGTCCTTGCGCCACTTCGTCTAAGATTTGAACTGTAGTAGACTCAAAAATACGAAAGTTCTTATAATCAGGATAACGTTCTGAAAAGGCCGTAATGGTTGGTGGCAAGAAGTCATAGTGCTGACTGGCAATAGAAAATTCATCCTTTTCTTCCTCAGGATTGGCATACTGATTTTGAAAAACATCAAAGCCTTTAACTAACTCCTGCGCTTTCTCATAAAATTCCATACCACGACGGGTTAAGAAAGTCCCCGAACTCGTCCGACGAAAAATCTTAAAGCCTAGCTCTTTTTCCAAATCGCGCACAGAAATAGACAGACTCGGCTGACTAACATACATCTTTTCAGCAGCTTCACGGAAAGTACCACTATTGGCAATGGCCACAACATAGCGTAATTGTTGAATGTTCATCTTTTACCCCCAACTTCTCTATCTGTTCATTATACCATATTTCAGAATTTTTCCAAAAAAGAAAAAAGTACCCATCGCAAGTTTAAATCTAACTATTCTCTATTAAATTCAAAATGGGTATCAAAACAAAAAAACAGGCTCTCCGAAAACTCGGAAAGCCTTATTTAATGCTACTTAGAGCGATTATTTAGCGATTGGGTAAACAGAAACTTGTTTTTTATCGCGACCTTTACGTTCAAAGCGTACTACGCCTTCAACTTTAGCGAACAAAGTATCGTCTCCACCACGTCCAACGTTTACACCTGGATAGATGTGTGTACCACGTTGACGGTAAAGGATTGATCCACCTGTTACAGTTTGTCCGTCAGCTGCTTTAGCTCCAAGACGTTTCGCTTGTGAATCACGTCCGTTTGATGTAGAACCTCCACCTTTTTTGTGGGCGAAAAGTTGCAAGTTGTTAAGAGTCATTTTTAACATAATGTTTTCCTCCGTGTTAGTTTTCTGTGATAACTCTGGTTTGGACGAACTCAGAAGAGTTCTCCGATAAGTTTGCCATACCTAAGAAAAATGATTCGAAGAATAACTGAGTCATTTCTCTCTGGTGTGAAGGAAGATCCGCTGGTATTTCAACCTTTAGATAGCCACCTTCATCTTCGTTTAATTCTAAGATTGGTTCATAGCCTGCAAATTTCTCAATGGAATTGATAAAGTTAATGGCAAGCGTAGAAACCGATGCACACACGACATCTAAGCCGTATTCGCCACTTTCGGCGTGTCCAGTAATTTCCGCACTCCTCAGCTCGCCATCTTCGGCTCTCTCAAAGACTGCTTGTATCATGTGTTCTCCTTAAAATTAAGCGTTGATCGCGTTGATGACAACTTTTGTATATGGTTGACGGTGACCTTGTTTACGGTGGCTACCTTTTTTAGGTTTGTACTTGTAAGTAACAACTTTCTTTTGTTTTCCTTGTTTTTCAACAGTTCCAACTACAGTAGCTCCAGCAACAAGTGGAGTTCCGACAACAGTGTTTTCACCACCAACAAGAACAACTTCGTTAAAAGTAACTTCTTGACCAGCTTCAACGTTCAATTTTTCAACGTAAACTGCTTGACCAACTTCAACTTTAACTTGTTTTCCGCCAGTTTTGATAATTGCGTATGTGCTCATTATGCACCTCCTATGATTTTTAGGGTTTCCCCGTATTTTTGTGAAGACTCGCCTAGCATCGTGGGACGAACCACTTAAAAGAAAATCTCTAAGTATAACAAAGTTTAAATTTTGTATACGACGAGCAAACGATGTTCGTGCGGTTGCACAGGATTGTGCATAGTCAACTCTTCGATTATAGCATATCTTCTTTTTTCTTACAAGTAAAATCAATTAAAATTAAGCTTTTTCTTTCCCTTTTTTTCTCCAAGAAGCAAAAAGCATGCTGAAGTAAAAGATACTCATCATAAGAGGAATACCTAGAATTGTCTTTTCCTGATAATAAATCGTCAAATAAGCTGAAAAAACAACTCCGAAGACAAAACTGCTAAGCAAGCTAACAAAAATCAAGCCCTCTCGCAGAAAAGGCGTATGCTTGGTCCGGAAATAATCTCCAAAAGCTAACATAGTACGTTTGATATTCCCTGTCATAAAAGCATTATTATAGGCAATACCTGACACTTCTCCAAAGGCTGTTGTCACCAGTCCCATACAAAAGGCCAAGGGCGGTACGAGATAGATATTATCAACCGTTCGTGGCACAAAACCTATAATTAGGGACAGGACTGCAAGAGGAATCAAGGACAAAATCGGCTTTTTAACAATTCGTAGTTTTTCCTTATACAATGTCAGTAAAAAGACCCCCATCATAAAAGCTAGCAAGGTCATTACTTTGGCACTGGCATCTGACACATTGTGTTGAATGAGTCCTACTGATAGAAAAACCACATTTCCAGTCTGTCCTGCCACAAGGGTATTTCCTCGCACGATAAAGGTATAGGCATCTACATATCCTGCGCAAAAAGTCAAAAAAAGCGCTAGCCTCTTAGACTGACGTGATATTTTTCTTATTGGTAATAATCTCATTTTCTCCCCCTTTTCATTTTATCTACCTATCTAAATATTGTACCACTTTCTCCAAGAAATGCGTAGTCCATTTGAAAATTTTTACCATCTGTTGGATAGTCCTTCTTTTCTGTGTTATAATGAAGGAAGGATTTAAAATCGGAAAAGGAGTATCCATGCTTAAATTAGGTGTCATCGGAACAGGCGCTATCAGCCATCATTTCATAGAAGCAGCCCATACTAGTGGAGAATACCAACTGGTCGCAGTCTATTCTAGAAAACGAGAAACTGCCGCAACCTTTGCTTCCCACTATCAAAATGTCCAACTGTTTGATCAATTAGAAGACTTCTTTAAGTCTTCCTTTGATGTAGTCTATATTGCTAGTCCAAACTCCTTGCATTTTGCTCAGGCACAAGCTGCCTTGTCTGCGGGTAAGCACGTCATTCTTGAAAAGCCAGCTGTCACTCAGCCACATGAATGGCTAGATTTGAGGCAAACAGCTGAGAAAAATCACTGTTTTATCTTTGAAGCGGCACGAAACTACCACGAGGAAGCTTTTACTACTATCAAAAACTTTTTAGCAGACAAGCAAGTATTGGGAGCTGATTTCAACTATGCCAAGTATTCTTCCAAGATGCCGGACTTGTTGGCTGGGCAGACGCCAAATGTCTTTTCAGACCGTTTTGCTGGCGGAGCTCTTATGGACTTGGGGATTTATCCTCTCTACGCTGCCGTTCGCCTCTTTGGAAAAGCTCAGGACGCGACCTATCAGGCTCAACAGCTTGACAATAGCATTGACCTAAATGGCGATGGTATCCTCTTCTACCCTGACTTTCAAGTTCACATTAAGGCTGGGAAAAACATCACTTCCAATCTTCCTTGCGAGATTTACACAGCAGATGGAACCTTGACCCTTAACACGATTGAGCATGTCAGCTCAGCTATTTTTACCGACCACCAAGGAAATCAAGTTCAACTCCCTATCCAACAGGCTCCTCATACGATGACTGAGGAAGTCGCAACATTTGCACACATGATCCAGCAACCAGACAAGACACGTTACCAGAACTGGCTAGATGATGCAGGCTCTGTTCATGAGCTACTATATACTATGCGCCAGATTGCTGGCATTAGATTTGAGGCAGAAAAATGAAAACCAAACTACCTACTGAATGGCAAGAACTAAGTGACCAACTCGGTTTCCAAGAATTCACCCCCATTCAAACTCAACTATTTGAGCCCATTCTTGCTGGAGAAAACCTCCTAGGAGTGAGCCCAACAGGAACTGGTAAGACCCTCGCTTACCTCCTGCCAAGCCTTCTCAGGCTACAAAAGAAAAAAGCCCAACAACTCTTGATTCTAGCACCAAATACAGAACTTGCTGGACAAATTTTTGATGTGTGTAGAACGTGGGCAGAGGCTATCGGCTTGACTGCTCAGCTCTTCCTATCAGGTTCCAGTCAGAAGCGCCAGATTGAACGCCTTAAAAAAGGACCAGAAATTCTAATTGGAACCCCTGGCCGTATCTTTGAGTTGATTAAATTGAAAAAAATCAAGATGATGAATGTGGAAACCATCATCCTGGATGAATTTGACCAATTGCTCGATGATTCTCAGATTCACTTTGTCGATAAAATCACTCACTACGCACCTCGTGACCACCAACTCATCTACATGAGTGCGACGACCAAGTTTGACCAAGAAAAGATTGCACCAAACACGCGCACCATCGACCTTTCTGACCAAAAGTTAGACAACATCCAACATTGCTATATGCAGGTAGACCAACGTCATCGAGTGGACATGCTACGAAAATTAGCTCATGTAGAGGATTTCCGCGGTCTAGTCTTCTTTAACAGCCTATCAGATCTTGGAAGTGCGGAGGAAAAACTACAGTATCGCGATGTCTTGGCCGTTTCCCTCGCTAGCGATGTCAATGTTAAGTTTCGAAAAGTCATCTTAGAACAGTTCAAAGACAAGCAACTAACTCTGCTCCTTGCAACTGACCTTCTGGCACGTGGGATTGATATTGATAGCCTAGAATGTGTCGTAAACTTTGATGTTCCTAGAGACATGGAAACTTACACTCACCGCGCTGGCCGTACAGGTCGCATGGGCAAAGAGGGCTATGTGATCACTCTCGTAACCCATCCTGAAGAACTTAAAAAACTCAAGAAATTCGCCAGTGTAGGTGAAATTGTTCTAAAAAACCAAGAACTCTATATCAAATAAGGTTGGCATTCGCCAACCTTTTTCTTATCCCCAAGTAATTTCTAATTGATAACTGGCAAAAGGATGTCCCTCTTGGTTTTGCAGTTGATAGGCGAGCTCAATCTTTTGCCCATCCAATTTGTAGTGATTCGTTTGAATGATAAACTCCTGCATCCCCATTGGAGTAGGAATATAGGCCAAACTATCACTATCTTTTAGAAAACGCATGATGGTTTTGGGACTCGAGAAACGGGTCATCACCAGTTCTTGACTATGAAACTTGAGAACCACTTTTTCCTTTTCCTCATTGTAGAAAAGCAGATAGCTATAATCTCCCTTTTCACGCACTTCCACGTTATAGAGCTGGTCAATCACTTCCAACTGTTCATCAAACTGAATTCTATTTCGCATCCGAATCTTCACATCAAATCCTCTTTCTTGTCTCTTGTCCTACTATTTTACCAAAAAGAGCAGGAATTTGCTATAATGGTCATATGAACGAAAAAGTATTCCGTGACCCAGTTCACAACTATATCCATGTCAATAATCAGGTCATCTATGACTTGATCAATACAAAAGAATTTCAACGTCTGCGCCGTATTAAGCAACTAGGAACTTCCAGCTATACTTTCCATGGTGGGGAGCACAGTCGCTTCTCTCACTGTCTAGGAGTCTATGAGATTGCACGACGTATAACGGAGATTTTTGAAGAAAAATATCCTGAAGAATGGGATCCTGCTGAGTCTCTCTTGACCATGACCGCTGCGCTCCTTCATGACCTCGGGCATGGTGCCTACTCCCATACTTTTGAGCATCTCTTTGATACAGATCATGAAGCCATTACCCAGGGAATCATTCAAAGTCCTGAGACAGAGATTCACCAAGTTCTGCTACAAGTGGCACCCGATTTTCCGGAGAAGGTAGCCAGTGTCATCGACCATACCTATCCTAACAAGCAGGTCGTGCAGCTCATTTCTAGCCAGATTGATGCGGACCGCATGGACTATCTCTTGCGCGACTCTTATTTTACAGGAGCATCTTATGGGGAATTTGACCTGACTCGAATCCTCCGAGTGATTCGTCCTGTCGAAAATGGGATCGCCTTTCAGCGCAATGGCATGCACGCTATTGAAGACTATGTCCTCAGTCGCTACCAGATGTATATGCAGGTTTATTTCCACCCAGCAACTCGGGCCATGGAAGTCCTCCTACAGAATCTTCTCAAGCGCGCCAAGGAACTCTATCCTGAAGACAAGGACTTCTTTGCACGCACTTCTCCTCATTTGCTACCTTTTTTTGAAAAGAAAGTTACTCTATCTGACTATCTGGCACTTGATGACGGCGTGATGAATACCTACTTCCAACTCTGGATGACCAGTCCTGACAAGATACTAGCCGACTTGTCGCAACGTTTTGTCAACCGCAAGGTCTTTAAATCCATTACTTTTTCACAAGAAGACCAAGACCAACTCGCAACCATGAGACAACTGGTTGAAGAAATCGGTTTTGATCCAGACTACTATACTGCTATTCATAAGAACTTTGACCTCCCTTATGATATCTATCGTCCCGAATCTGAAAACCCACGGACACAGATTGAGATTCTACAGAAAAATGGAGAACTAGCAGAACTCTCTAGCCTGTCTCCTATCGTCCAATCCCTTGCTGGCAGTCGCCACGGAGATAATCGTTTTTATTTCCCAAAAGAAATGTTGGACCAAAACAGCATCTTCGCAAGCATTACCCAGCAATTTTTACACTTGATTGAGAACGATCATTTTACCCCAAATAAGAACAAATAGAGGAAATGTATGAGTATTAAACTAATTGCCGTCGATATCGATGGTACCCTAGTCAACAGTCAAAAGGAAATCACTCCGGAAGTCTTTTCTGCCATCCAAGATGCCAAACAAGCTGGCGTCAAAGTCGTGATTGCAACAGGTCGTCCCATTGCAGGCGTTGCAAAACTTCTGGACGACTTGCAGTTGAGAGACAAGGGCGACTATGTGGTAACCTTCAACGGTGCCCTTGTCCAAGAGACTGCTACTGGCCATGAGATTATCAGCGAATCCTTGACCTATGAGGATTATCTAGATATGGAATTTCTCAGTCGCAAGCTCGGTGTTCACATGCACGCTATTACCAAGGACGGTATCTATACTGCCAATCGCAATATCGGAAAATACACGGTGCACGAATCAACCCTCGTCAGCATGCCTATTTTCTACCGCACTCCAGAAGAAATGGCTGACAAGGAAATCGTCAAATGTATGTTTATTGATGAACCAGAAATTCTCGACGCTGCGATTGAAAAAATTCCAGCAGAATTTTACGAACGATACTCTATTAACAAATCTGCTCCTTTCTACCTCGAACTCCTTAAAAAGAATGTGGACAAGGGTTCAGCCATCACTCACTTAGCTGAAAAACTAGGATTGACCAAAGATGAAACCATGGCGATCGGTGACGAAGAAAATGACCGCGCCATGCTCGAGGTCGTTGGAAATCCCGTTGTTATGGAAAATGGAAATCCTGAACTCAAAAAAATCGCCAAATACATCACCAAAACAAATGATGAATCCGGCGTTGCCCATGCTATCCGAACGTGGGTACTGTAAAATGCTTAACTATAAAAAATAAACGACACCCCAAAAGGTAGAGATGAAACTCTAACTTCCGGGGTGTTCTTTTTGATTTTTCGCCAAATCATCTAAGTAATCCTAGTCTATCTAGTTCTTTTAGGGCAGATTCTCTTGATGGGTATGGATTTTTATTGATGAAAATTTTTACTGTTTCGACGTGATGATAAAGATCCATGCTAATCTCTTTTAAATTATCAATAAAGACATCAAGTAGTTCCGGTTCAATGTTTTCCAAGGGAGAAGGAAGCTCCTTCTTATTTTCAAACTCAAAAGCTTCTTTAGCAGTCACACCTATTGCATAACTAATGTTGTCCCACAAGAGACCATTCGCTTCATTTTCATCTAACTGCATGTAGATAAATATTCCACTGAAGTCTGTCCCATCATCTAAAAGGCGATAAAGTTCCTCTCCCCTTTTATCTCTATTCTCCAAAAAACTCCAACATGCATCCAAGGCAGTTCGAATTTGAGAATTGTATCGTGTTTTCATACGGTTTACAATTGCTTCAGCAAAAATCAACATAAAATAACTCGTAAGCATATCCTCTCCTGATCTATACTTGAACGAATAGCCTATTCATTCTCATCTGATAAAAATAGTGAACCAAAATAGTTTTTAACGAGCTCATCCTTTAAATATCCTTCTATTTCTGGACCAGTTATTTGTGAAATAAGCTCCCTATTTTCAGCTAGGATTTGTTTGTAACTTGAAGAAAGAGCCTCAAGTATGTCCTCGTCGGCACTTTCAATCGTTTGTGGCAGGTAAACCTCCTCAGAAGCAATATATGAGTAGTGACAAACTAGGACAAAGAAATTAGCGATACAGTTCCATACTAGTGGATTGGTTTTCTTATCCAACACCTGAAATGTCAAGATATCCAGCTCGTCCATATTTTCCAGTCGATTGTATAAAATATCTGGACAAAAACCACTCTCTTTATCAAGTTCCTGTTTAGAAAGTTTTAAGGATTCTACAACAAACTCCTGATATTCTTTCTCACTGACAAGATCTACAAGACCGTATAACAACTCCTGTAGGAAGCACAATAAATTTCTATTATCATTCATCGATTTTCCTTCTATTACTAAAAAACTAACTTGGTAATCCACTGGAAAACGTAGCACTCACTCTTCCTCCTCAAACATCAGGGCATCCAGTTCTTCTCTTTCAGCCACAATCTCTTCAAAGGTGGAAATAAGATTATTTACTATTTCTAAGGTGATAATACCAGTCGAATCCCTCATCGTAACCTTGGTTCCAATGACATTCAACTCATGAATGAGTTCTCGAACCTTTCTTAATCCATCCAAATCTAACATGTCAACTTCGATCACCGTGTCATGATTTTTGATTCTAGATTGGATTAAAGAAAAAGGCAAGGATGAATGGCTTCTTAACAACTTATAGGTCCCTGACTTGTCACCTATAGAATCAATAAAAATAGCTAGCATCACTTCCGCTCCCTTCCTCTCTGGTCGCTACTATATGACATTATACCATACAGGTGAGCTGATTCTTAAGAAACTAAAGAGGGCGTTCCCGTTCCGATTACTGAGTTAGATCTAATTCAGATCGTTGTACAGTTACTTAAATCTTGAGAGTACAAAAACTACGTCCTTAACCAAGAGCACAACGTAACGGTTGTACAGTTACTTAAATCTTGAGAGTACAAAAACTAGACTTTAACCAGTCTTTAATCAACTTGGTTGTACAGTTACTTAAATCTTGAGAGTACAAAAACGAGTGAAGTGAAGCGATTCTTACTTGACCTGTTGTACAGTTACTTAAATCTTGAGAGTACAAAAACATGATGTGAGTCAGATGAAAGAAGACTTAGTTGTACAGTTACTTAAATCTTGAGAGTACAAAAACGGTTTGGATAGTGGTCTGCGCATCACCGTCGTTGTACAGTTACTTAAATCTTGAGAGTACAAAAACTTCCCAAATTGGTTAACTCCGAGAATGATGTTGTACAGTTACTTAAATCTTGAGAGTACAAAAACTGATTGCGTAATGAGAAACCCATGCCTTGTGTTGTACAGTTACTTAAATCTTGAGAGTACAAAAACGCAGTAGCTGGATTGTCTTTCTCTGGATTTGTTGTACAGTTACTTAAATCTTGAGAGTACAAAAACAGGTATAGCCATTCTCTTTCAAAAAGAAGGGTTGTACAGTTACTTAAATCTTGAGAGTACAAAAACCTATTCCTGAAACCAATAACGCCTTTAATTGTTGTACAGTTACTTAAATCTTGAGAGTACAAAAACGTATAGGTATTTCTAGTTTCAAATACCTGAGTTGTACAGTTACTTAAATCTTGAGAGTACAAAAACTAGGGCTATAACCACCTTGAACGCTACCTAGTTGTACAGTTACTTAAATCTTGAGAGTACAAAAACTAGTCAGTTACTTATTATTTTCAATTATGAGTTGTACAGTTACTTAAATCTTGAGAGTACAAAAACAGTGTTAAAGATCTATAATTTCGAAAAATCGTTGTACAGTTACTTAAATCTTGAGAGTACAAAAACTAGACCCGCTTGGTTCCGTTTGGTGTGTCGGTTGTACAGTTACTTAAATCTTGAGAGTACAAAAACAGTGACAGGGGAGACAGACGATAAGTTCGAGTTGTACAGTTACTTAAATCTTGAGAGTACAAAAACAAGGTCAATATCTATGGACTCGAACAATTTGTTGTACAGTTACTTAAATCTTGAGAGTACAAAAACTCGTACACGCCCACGTCAAAGCCAAATTCAGTTGTACAGTTACTTAAATCTTGAGAGTACAAAAACAGAATCAGAAGTCAAAGAACTATGGGAAGAGTTGTACAGTTACTTAAATCTTGAGAGTACAAAAACCTCAAATTCGTCAATTTTAATTTTTGTTCCCCTCAAAAACATTATAAAGCCTTAAATCTCACCCGTCAATACTATTCTTCCAAATATTTCAATAACATAGGATTGATCGATCCAATACAGAATTTTGTTTTCATTTTGTACTGATACAAATTATTCAAAATTTTTAATGCTACTTGATCTTCTACAGATAAACTCATGTGGAGAATGTCCGAGCTAAATAAATAGGATCCAATTTTTCTTAAAGAAGTTAAAAATTCTTGTTCATCAGGTATTTGATTTATTGGATACTGATTGATAAAGCGATCATACATGAATTCTAGCGAATAAAAATGATCAACATAATCAGAAACAATATTGATTTCCTCTAAAACTTCTTTCGTGACATGAAGATAACCTTCATTGGAAGGAAATAAAACAATATATAATGAATCGCTATGATTAGTCAGAAACTCCATTTTCTCGCAACATTCAACAAAATCATTATAGGATAGAAAATCGTCCAAATTTCGTAAGACAAGCAAAAACTTTTCAGAACTGTTTGTCGCCATAATTTCTAACATGGAAAGAAATAATAAAAACTTTATCTTATTGTCTACAAACTCAAAGGATATATTTTTATCATTTGCTCCAAAGTATGGTAAAAAATTTTTTTGAATTAATTGATCAGCATTAAAATATTTTGCTTCGCTATGATAAACGATATCATCAATTTGAAGATTCAACTTCTGATTCAATAGAAGTGAAATCCTATCCAAATTATCATTGATATTTTCAATTTGCTCCATTATCTCAATAGAAGTAATTTTTTTCTTTATATAACCATAAGCTACTGTCCCTTTTTTATATTCCATTTGTTCAATCAAATCATTGATATTGGATATTTGAATAACACTAAATTCTGAACGGGAAAAAACTGTATCATCTATTAGTATTTTAGGCTCATTTTGTTCAAATAGAACCAAATCTTCCTCACTATATTTTTTTCCTCCAAAATACCATAATAGTATCTGCCAAATATAGTACTTTAGTTGCTGATCTTGACCTACAATTTGAGTAAATTGACCAAAACTTAATGAAATATTATCCTTATACGGATGACTAATGTTCATTTTCATATAACTACCAACTTATTATCGCTGACTACTTCTTCTTGCTTTGTTTTTCCACCAATTATTAAAACCATTTCAGAAAATTGTTTCTCTGTTACTGCAAGTAAACGGACATTCCCACTTGGTAAATTACTCTGGCTTAATTTTTTATAGAATTTACTTGCAAAACTTCGATTAGGACAGGTTCGATAATAAACAGAAAACTGCAACATTTCAAAACCATTGGCAATTAAATCTTTCCGAAAGTTACGATAGACCCTTTTTTCTTGATTTGTTTCCATTGGTAAATCAAAAAAACACAATAATCTCAATGCTTCATACCTCATTTCTTTAACTCCATTCTACACTCGAAACCACCGGACAGTAAAATTTACTAGTATCCTTATCAGAGATACATTTTAGAAAACCTTTGACATATTTATCCATTGCTACCGTTACAGAACACGTTTCTTTCCCATAACGAATCTTTGCGTTCAGTGTATCTGTCAACGCAAGACGAAATTCATATTTCAAATACTCTTCATCTCGTAAATTTTGATAAACCCAGACATCGATAATCTGCCGAAAAGGTTCCATTAGATCATCAACCAGGTTAAATTGGTTATATTCATTCTTATGAAAAATTCCTATTAAGGGATTCAAACCATACCCAGAAATAATACGTGCCATTTGCGCTCTCATGATTGCATAACCATAATTTAGACCAGCATTGATGACATCCGTTTCCTGTTGTGTAAGACGTACGAATTTTTTTCCAAAGAGTTCGTTAAAATAGACTTTTGCAGCATGACCTTCGCGGTTGGTTTTATCTCCATATTCAATATGATCTTTATAGTCTGCTAATAATTGAATGCAATCAATATTCTTCTCAAACATTGCAAGAACATCTTGCTGATTGTTTATTTTGAAATAAGTAACTATCTGCCATAATTTATCTTTCTGTTCCTGCGTCCACAATAATTGCTCCTGTAATTTTTTATAGGCTCTAAAATGGCCATTTTGAGAATGATAAATTCCTGTAGGCAAGTGCTCATTATCACAGACAATTAAAGCAATATTATACTTACTTAAAGCACTTAATAACCTTAAAGTTACAACAGTCTCCCCTCCTTCTGCTACAATTATCGAAATATCACTCAGTGGGATAACATAGTCTTGACCCATTTTCTTAATCAGAAGATTATCTAACTTCAATTGCATTTTTTCACTCTGACAGACATGCACAATTCTCCAAGTCATCGTATTTTCCTCTTTCACAAAACGAAAACACCCAGCCATAAATGACAGGGTGTTGAATTCGGCATGAAGCCTTATCTTTGTAGCTTCTGCAAGATTTAAGTAACTGTGTAAGGCGTCCCTTACGGTTACTATTATAATACATTGTACAAGCGTTTGCAACTCTTTTTTAAATATTTTTTAAAATTTGAGTTTTGGTTCGTCACCCTCTTTTTTAATGATATGTTTTTTACCCAAAACATCTGTTTTTACTTTAAAAATGGATATATTTGACTTATTTAGTCCTTTCAGACACTGTCCTCCTTTTGCAACTTTACCAAATAAACTTATCAATGGCTGCTCACCATCAAATTTAGCTTTATCATAAGGTTTCAATTCAACATAATGTTTTACATTTGGCATAGTTCTAGATAAAAATCTAAAAAATTGCTCTTCATTTGTTTGATTATCTTTTATTAAAATTAAGTCATTTTTATAAAGAGTAAATTTAAATTCCGCCTGAGAGTCCACTCCTTCTCTATCCTTAATTGATAAGTACTTTTCAATGGATATAGAGTAAGCACCACTACCCTTTTCAAATTGCAAATCTGCATACTTTAATCCAAGTAATTCATATTTCCCTGTTTTATGATTATAATAAACGTCTGTACGCCATGGGGCTATTGATTGAAGCACAACTTGATTATCACTACCATCTGGTGTGATATCAATGTGATTACCTAGTTTATTATCATAGTATTTAAGACTTTTAATTTCTGGTCCATTACCTTTTTTACTGTACTTTCGAATAGGTCCATTTTCTTGTCTATATTTCTCAAAAGGATTGCAAGGAATCTCTTTATTTTTATCGTTCAATTCTTTAGAAGGATAGGTTCTTAAAATTTCTTCAATCACTTTTTCAAATGTTTGTGGATCTTTGTGATACATCAAGAATTTACTCTTATCTTTATTATAAATTTTAATGAAAGCATCATATCCTGCTTGACTATAAATATCTTTAATCTTACCTAAAACATAAGTTTCTTCAGACTTATCTTTATCCAATTTCGCTTTTCTTGTTGCGTAAATGGTTGCATCTGAAATTTTTCGATTGTATTTTGAATCTACTTGATAAGAAAACAGTATACTATCCTCAAATGTCTTGCTACGCAATGTATCGACAAAATGGTCATAAGGCGCTTTAAACACTAACTCTTTATATTCATCATCAGCCAATGGAATAATTTCTCCAGTCTCTGAATCAACAAACTGCCCTTCTTTATAAGTAATCAGAGGATTATTCTGTTTTTTCCATAATCTTAATTGACTCGAAGCAGCAATAATTAAGGCATCCACAGCATGGTGGTGATAGGTTTCACGAGATTTTTCAAGTCCCCACTTTCTTCTTAGCTGAGAGGTAAATTGTCCACGTACTACTGAAATAGTTGTATCGAAATTATGATTTTTATAAAAATCTTGTAGAGCATTTAAAACAACTCGAGAAGAATATCGAGTGTCAACTAAATTTCGTTCGATAAATTTCTGTTTTACTTCAATTTTACTAATGTCTTCTTCCGTTAAAAGGTACTCTTTCTTTTTATTACTTAATAATTTAGACTCTTTTACATAAGATTTAAACTCACGGTAGGACCAACCATCATCCATACTATCTAAAGCCTGAAACGGTGTTCGCTGTCCCTTCTCTTGGTTTGCTGTAGCTAGGACCAATACTTTATTAGATAGACTATCATCAAACGATAAAGAAAGAGGTAAAATATGGTCAATTTCGTACTTGTACTGATTGTGAATTAAATCTGAAATTGGAATGTTCTTCCCAGTATAGAGACACTTTTCTCCCTGTTGATGCCATAAACGAATCTTAGTAGCTAATTCCTTATGCCCATGAAAAATGTTATCCGGCAGCTCTTTTTTCCCATTGTATTGAAACGCCGCTTTTTCCATAGCTGCATTTTTCTCATCTTGGTTTGCCTTTTGACGTTTTATATAATCTTTCTTAGCGTCTTCTTCGTTATTTTCACGCGCCATTTCGATAACGATATTATCAAAGATACCATGTTTTTTAGTTGCTTCGTTGATTATTTTTATAGCTTGTCTGACAGATTTTGCTACTACAGGGTTATAGATTTCTTCTGTTACTTCTTTTTCATCAATATACTTAGTTCGTTTTGAAGTCTCTTTAGATTTTTGTTTCCCCAATCGTGTGAGAATTGTCATTTGCTCTTCTGAAGTTTCATAAAGTTCTGGTATCAACTCCATCATGAGTTTAAGAGAAAAATTATGCCATCCCTTACTAAATAGACTGCTATTATTTTTTCTAAATTGAACTAATTCAAGTACTTGATCTTGACTAAATACACCCATTAACTTCGAGTTAATTGCTTCTTCTATACCTTCTCGTTCAGTATTTAGAGTTAAAATATGGGCAAGCTCATCTAGAACATTTCTAGACAATTCCCCAACTGAAATTGTTTCTAGCGATTGCATTTTTCGATAGACTTCAAAAGTATGCATTTCAGGTTTATTGTTTAAATCAACTCGATAACCACGTATCTGATCTACTGAAGCATCAATCATTTTAGCAATGTACTTCAATAAGGTTGAGGCTCCTAATGTTTTCGCTAATTTCGCATATTCAATGATTGTTTTCTTTTGTTCCTCACTAAGTTTCTTTGTTTCTGTAGGAACTGTTAAATTATTTAAATCATTTAGTAAGTTAAACTCTTGAGCAGTATAGGAAGCTTTAGAAGCTCTGTATTCCTCAGGATAAAATGTACATTTACCGATTAAAACACCAAAAATATTATCTAAGGTAGTACCATCTGTTCGAAAACGTCCATAATCCGTCCGAGATTTTTCATTTCCTGGTCCATGATAATATTTTCTTTTCCCTGTAAGGATTTTTAGATAATCCTCGATAAACTCATCCGTAATTTTACTATTGAATTCCTGCTGTTTTCTAAGAATTCTTTCAGCTTCCTTTTTATACGCAGATGTTGAAAAAACATTGATCAATCGGCATTTCTCACCATTTTCTTCAACAGTAAAATCTCCCCTTAATTGACCATATTTTTCAAAACGCTCTAGTTGGATTTGACCTGGTGTTTGTTCAGCAAGTAATTTTCTATTTTCCTCAACTGCCTTACCATAATCAGACGATACTGTACCCCCATCCTCAGAAGCATCATCTAAATAGCTAATACCACGTCTCTTAACAATGTTCTTTAAAGCTATGAACAGTTCTTCATTCGTTAGTTGCTGATTCAAGCCATCTACACGAAGTCGATATGGATTAAGATTAATGGATACCTTAGAAAAATCAGTTAACAAACCATAGTCTTCAAATAAATCTTGGAAGCGAACACCACGATGTTTTTTCCGACGATTTAATCGTCTAGCCTGTCTATTTTTTCTTCTTTCAACATTATTATCAGCTGTTGCAGCTGGAAAAAGTCGTGAATTCACATGAATAATCTTTCCAGAATTTTTTTCTAGAATTCCCACTCCTACGGATGCAATACCAATATCCAATCCTAAAACTAAACCGTTCATAGTCAAACTCCTAACTCATTATAATATTAATCAAATTTTACTCCTTACTTTCTAAAAAATCAAATCATTATATGCAATTAACTAAAATATCCTGTCTTTTTATAATTATATGCAAATTCTCCCGTTTTCATCATTGATAAAAAACAAAAAAGCGTGATCTCACGCTTTTGGAGTTCTATTTTAACTTGAGTAATTTCTGTTTAAAATTACTCGTTTACTGCTCCCTGCAGGAATCGAACCTGCAACTACTCCTTAGGAGGGAGTTGTTATATCCATTGAACTAAGGGAGCTAGATAAAAACCCTGCTGGGTGAGCAGAGTTTTTTAGTCGAATTAACGACGGATTTCTTTGATACGAGCCGCTTTACCTTGAAGTGCACGCAAGTAGTACAATTTCGCACGACGTACTTTACCGTAACGAACAACTTCGATCTTTTCAACACGTGGAGTGTGGATTGGGAAGATACGTTCAACACCTACACCGTTAGAGATTTTACGAACTGTGTAGTTTTCTGAGATGCCAGCACCTTTACGTGCAATAACAACACCTTCAAAAATCTGGATACGTTCACGGTTACCTTCGACAACTTTCGCGTGTACACGAACAGTGTCACCAGGACGGAATGATGGGATATCTGTACGAAGTTGACCTTCAGTCAAGCTTTGGATTAATGGATTCATTTTATTCTCCTATCTTTGTCAATCTTGAGGAACCTTCCTCAGCGGATAAACTGTATTTTTGTGCGTCCATTACACACAAGATACAGTTTACCAAATTTCCACCTAAAAGTAAAGAAATTTATAGCAGAATTCCTAAAAAAATCGCTAGAAAACCGCCTAGGTATGTTAAGACAAAATAGCTATAAAATACCTTTTTATCACTTAATAGTTTTTGCAGTTCGTCATTCAAGGTTGAAAAGGTCGTTAACCCTCCACAAAAGCCTGTCGCTAGGATGGCATAGATTTCCTTGGACTCCACATGATTGTAGAGCAAGCTAATCAAAAAACAGCCTAGAAGATTGGCTATGAGAGTTCCTAAAGGAATTTTGGAAGCTTGATTATAGCGGGAAAAGAAATACCGCACTAGGGCTCCGAACCCGCAGGCGATTGCAAGATAAACGATTACCATTTCTTCCTCCCTAGAACATAAGCCAAGAGCAGACCTCCACCAATGCTCAAAAATAAGTAGATGCCTAAACTAAGATAACGCCCGGTATCAAGCAGTTTTACTGCATCAAGCATTAGACTAGAAAAGGTTGTTAAACCTCCGCAAAAACCCGTCCCCAGCGCCAAAACCAAGCCTTTACTACTTCCTTTATAAACCAGATAACCTTTCACCAGATAGACTAAGCAGAAAATACCCAGATAGTTGACAAGGAGGGTACCCCAAGGAAAGTCGGGACTGGCTGGTAACCAAGTAGAAACCAGGTAGCGGACAAGACCTCCCAACATAGCAGCCAGAAAAATCCCGAGCGGATAAAATTGTTCCTTTTTCATTTGATGTTTTGATCCTGATAATCACGCGAACGTTTGAGAATGTCTGAAAAAGTCGCAACAATGGTCTCCTGGTAGCGCTTATCTTCTACTCGATTTTTGACCTTTTCAAAAATAACTTCTTCTCTCTTAGAATCTAAGATTGGCTTACCAGATGCTTTCTTATAAGCGACAACCCCTTCAACTAGGTGCATCCGTTCTTCTAGGAGCTTGACGATTTGGTCGTCGATTTGATCAATTTCTTGGCGAATAATATCTAAGTTCATACAGTCTCCTCCTTTATTTGAATTATTGTATCAAAAAGCTTCTAAATAGGCTAGTAAAATCCCAAAATAACTAATAAAAAAACGCACTGACTTCTTCCAGTCAGCGCAGTTTGATTCTTATCCTACTTTTGCAGCCAATTCTTCTGCGAATTGTTCCAAACGTTCGATGTCTTCTTCTTCGGCAGAAAGGTCTACTTTAACACACTCTGAACCTTTTTCAGCTCCTGTCGCTACAAATACACGATCAAAGTCATCAACAGCCTTACAGAATTCGTCGTAGAAGGTATCTCCTGAACCGACCACTCCGTAAATTTTGCCATTCAAGTTGAGATCAGCTAGGTCTTCGTAGAAGTCCATCATCTCATCTGGCAATTCTCCATCTCCGTAAGTGTAAGTCGCAACGATTGCGATATCCGCTTCCAAGAAGTCTGAAGCGTCAACAGTCGTACATTCATCAACATCGACATTCAAGCCCAAGTCACGCAATTTATCTGCTACAATATCTGCAATTTCTTCGGTATTACCGGTCATACTGGCAAATACAATTTTTGCTAATGCCATATCGTCCTCCTCAATTTATCTTTCTCCATTATATCATATCTTTTTCATTTTAAAAATAAAAATTCTTGTGCTACAATGAAATGAGAAAGAATTGAGGTTATTTATGGAAATTTGCCAGCAAATATTAGAGAAAATCAAAGAATACGATACCATTATCATTCATCGTCATATGAAACCAGATCCGGATGCCTTAGGGAGTCAAGTGGGATTGAAAGCTCTTCTCACACACCATTTTCCAGAAAAGACTATCAAAGCAGTCGGTTTTAACGAACCAACTCTAACCTGGATGGCGGAAATGGATACTGTCCAAGACAGTGTCTACCAAGGAGCTCTTGCTATTATTTGTGATACAGCGAATCGCCCTCGTATCGATGACAAACGCTACGAACAAGCTGCTTTCACCATTAAAATCGATCACCATCCAAATGATGATATCTATGGTGACCTATCATGGGTGGATACAAGTTCAAGCAGTGCTAGTGAGATGATTGCATTATTTGCTCAAGAAAATCAGCTAGCTTTGTCTAGTGAAGCGGCACGACTTCTCTATGCAGGAATTGTCGGGGACACAGGGCGTTTTCTCTACCCGTCAACTAGTGCCCGTACCTTTAGAATAGCTAGCCAGCTCCGAGAAATTGATTTTGACTTTGCTGGATTGTCTCGTCAAATGGATACCATGAGCTTCAAGATTGCAAAACTGCAAGGCTTTGTCTATGATCATTTAGAAGTTGATGAAGACGGGGCTGCACGCGTTCTGCTTACTCAAGACATCTTGGAAAAATATAAGGTTACGGATGCTGAAACAGCGGCAATTGTCGGAGCACCTGGCCGAATCGATACCGTTAAGGCTTGGGCTATCTTTGTTGAACAAACTGATGGCCACTTCCGCGTGCGAATGCGCAGTAAAATCACTCCTATCAATGAAATTGCCAAACGACATGACGGTGGAGGGCATCCATTAGCCAGTGGCGCTAATTCCTATAGTCTAGAAGAAAACGAACAAATATACCAAGAGCTGAAAGAAGTTCTACAGATTCACCAAGGCTAAGAAAGAATTTTCTTGGCCTTTTAAATGCTATATTCTTAAAATATACGGTTTCTTTGTCCCTCAGTTTATGGTATAATAAATCAAACCGAATAAAAGGAGACTTAATAATGGAAAAAAATCGTTTGTTTATCCTCATTTCTGCTGGAGTAGCAATCCTTGGTTCACTCTTGCCATGGGCCAGTTTAAATGCAGGTGCTTTTGGTTCCTATAGTGTGAATGGTTACCAAGGAGATGGGTGGTTTGTCATTATCGCAGCTATTGTATCTATTGTTCTTGCATGCCTAAATAATATGAATAAAGCAATGCCTAAAGGGTTCTCAATTGGTGTCATTGTTGCAGGTGCAATTGCAACTCTCGTCACACTAATTAATCTTTTTAGTGTAAACAAGTACGTGTCTAACTTTGGTGGATATGGCGTTTCAATCGGCTTTGGTTTGATCTTGGCTCTTCTTGCTAGCATTGCACTTGTTGTAACTGGTCTCTTGGCAATGTCAGGTGGTAAAATTACAAAAGAGTCATTTACTGAATTAGCTGAGTCTGGTAAAGATTTTGCTCAAACTGTCGGACGTGTAACAAGCTCTACCGTTAAAACTGCAGTAGAAGAAATCAAAAAAGAATCTCAAGAACGTAAAAAAGAAGAAACTACTGCTGAGAAAACAGAGACTGCTAAAGAGGAAACCGAGCAAAAAGAAGAAGCTAAGGAACCAACTAATGTGGAGGCTGAATCAGCAGCAGAAAATGCAGAACCAGTAAAAGAAGAAACTACTGAATCTGAAACAAAAACAGAAGCTGAACCAGTAGCCGAACCAACTGAAACAGAGGCTGAAGCTGAAACTGTAACAGAATCAACAGAAACAGAAACTACTGAAACTGAAAAAGAAGCAAAATTAGCAGAAGAAAACGCAGAACCAGTAAAAGAAACAGAAGTAAAAAATTAACAAGAAGAAAAAGCTCCAAATCAAGAGAACTAATCATTCTTCTACCGTCACTCCAGTAAACACTGGAGTGATTTTTTATCAAGATTTTTAATAAAATCAGGGAAAAGACTTGCCAAACTTACCAGAATCTGATAGACTAGTAAGGTAACAATCTATGGCTCGCAAAGAGACCATGGCAGAAAGGAAATATTGCAAAATGAAAAAAGATATCCATCCAGAATATCGCCCAGTTGTCTTCATGGACACAACTACTGGTTACAAATTCCTTAGCGGTTCAACAAAACGCTCTAACGAAACTGTTGAGTTCGAAGGCGAAACTTACCCATTGATCCGTGTGGAAATTTCATCAGACTCACACCCATTCTACACTGGACGTCAAAAGTTCACTCAAGCAGATGGACGCGTGGATCGTTTCAACAAAAAATACGGTCTCAAATAATGATAAAAAAGAACAGTTACCACTGTTCTTTTTTTTGTACTTCTTTTTATGAACCAATCACTACTACTTTCTCTTTATCAACCTTCACGCTGACACTATAAATGATTTCAAACGAGGTTAAAAAATATCGAAAAGAAGCTTGATATTGAGAATGGTCAAGATGATTGAAACTGCGTAACCTAGGATGGTGTTCCACTTAGCATTGGTAAATTCTCCCATCAGTGACTTCTTAGAGGTCAGATAGATTAAGGGGAAGATTGAAAACGGAAGAGCAATTGACAGAAAGACCTGTGAATAGACCAATAACTGATCCAAGGTTTTTTCTTGATGCCCAAACAAGACGGCAACAATAATCACAGGGAGTAAGGCAAAAATCCGTGTACCGATACGGATAATCCACTGAGGCAATTTCAGATGCAAGAAACCTTCCATGACAATCTGTCCTGTTAAAGTACCTGTAATGGTCGAATTTTGTCCACTTGCTAAGAGGGCTAGGGCAAATAAAGTTGACAGAGTTGAGCTGGCTATCGCTCCTGCTATTGTCGAATCCTGTAAAGCATTGTACATTTGGGAGAATGCCGAAATTTCAGATGCATGACCAAAAAAGAGAGATGCCCCTAAAATAAGAAGCAAGGAATTGACAATAAAGGCTAGGGACAACTGAAGATTTGAATCCCAGGTCATAAAACGCACGGCTTTTCGAACATCCTTCTTATCTTTGTGATTGATTTTCCTTGTTTGGGATAGAGAGGAATGGAGATAGAGATTATGGGGCATGACTGTCGCACCTACAATCCCTAAAGCCAAGGTCAATTGACTTTCATGGCCTGGTAACGGTGTTTCAAATAAAGTTGAAGTTGGTAAATAACCACCAATAATCCCCTGGATACTTGGATTAGATAAGGCCACCAGATAGGTAAAGATGGCTAATATGGTTAAAATAAGAGTCGTAACAATGGCTTCAATTTTTTTGAAGCCAAATTTCATTAACAACAACAAAAGAAATACATCTAAAACGGTTAAGAGGATAGCGACCATAATCGGTATTTTAAATAAAAGATTTAAGGCAATCGCTGAGCCTAAAACCTCGGCTAAGTCGGTCGCCATTAAAGCTAATTCTAAAATCACCCATAAACTATAACGAAGCCACTTGGGAGCATGATGTGCAGTCGCCTGTGCTAGGTCCATCTTAGTTACGATACCGAGCTTTCCAGCCATCTGTTGTAGCTGCATGGCGATGATGGATGAAATCAAAATAACAAATAAGAGACTGTACTTGTAGGAGGCACCACCAACCACACTGGTAATCCAGTTTCCAGGATCCATATAACCAACTGCTACAAGGGCTCCAGGTCCTAAGAATGCTTTTAGATTTTGCCAAAAATGATTGTTATTGGGAGTTTCAATAGATTGGTTAATCTCAGAAAGAGAGACTTTTTTGTAAGAAGACATAGGAATTTTACACTTTCTAATCTGTCTTTACTTTTTTAAATGGAATTTTTGAAAATATCATAAAAATAGTTTCCCATTTCCAATTCTTCCTTATTATATCACAATTTAGAATGATTCTTAAGGAAAGAATGATGGTTGAAATAGACAATAGCTGTATTGCAAAAGCCAGCGTCAGAAAACGCTGGCTTTAAAACTGTGAAAATTCTGTATCAACTAGATCGCTTCTGTGACAAAACTACGACTTTCTAGCACCTTGAGCATGGCATTTGCTGTGTCTAGGGCTGTGAAGAGGGGCACACCGTGTTCAATGGCTGAACGGCGAATTTGCTCACCATCTTCGTCAGCAGTTCGTTTGGTTCCGACAGTATTGATAATCGCTTGGATTTTTCCTTTGCGAACAAAGCTTGGGATATCCTGTTCATCGTCACCAATCTTACCAACAGGTTGAGCTTGAAGTCCATGACTAGCAAAGAAGGCTGCTGTCCCTTCTGTCGCGAGAATACCATAACCGATATTTTGGAAACGACAAGCCAAATCCAGGGCTTCATCTTTGGCATCATCAGCGATGGTAAAGACAACATTTCCAAAGGTTGGCAAGTGTAGGTAGGAAGCTTCAAAAGCCTTGTAGAGAGCTTTTTCCAAAGTAGTATCAGAACCCATAACTTCCCCTGTTGACTTCATTTCAGGCCCGAGCAAGCTATCTACCTTAGCTAGTTTCGTAAAGGAGAAGACAGGCGCCTTGATATGAACGCGAGTACTTTCTGGATAAAGTCCATCTTGGTAGCCAAGTTCTTCAAGACTTTGACCAAGAATGAGCTTAGTTGCTACCTGAGCCATAGGGATATTGGTTACCTTAGAAAGGAATGGCACCGTACGGCTGGCACGTGGATTGACCTCAATAACGTAGACTTTTTCATCCTTGATGACAAACTGGATGTTCATCATTCCAAGACAGTTAAGGCCAATTGCTAGACGTTTAGTATAGTCAGCGATGGTTTCCTGCACCTTTTGCGACAAGGTTTGTGGAGGATAAACGGCCATGGAGTCACCTGAGTGGACACCGGCTCGTTCGATATGCTCCATGATACCAGGGATAAGGACATTTTCTCCATCTGAGATAGCATCAACTTCACACTCTTGCCCAACGATGTAAGAGTCAACGAGAACTGGATGGTCTGGACTTGCCTTAACAGCGGTACGCATATAAGAGCGAAGGTCTTCTTCGTTTTCTACGATTTCCATAGCACGTCCACCCAAAACATAAGATGGGCGAACGAGGACTGGGAAACCAATCTTGCGAGCTGCCAGCACTGCTTCTTCTTCGTTGGTAGCTGTTTGTCCTGGTGGCTGCGGAATATCTAAATCTTTGAGGGCTTGCTCAAAGAGGTCGCGGTCTTCCGCACGGTCTAGGTCAGCAACTTGTGTACCAAGAATGGTCACTCCTGCTTTTGCCAAGGGCTCTGCAAGGTTGATAGCTGTTTGACCACCGAACTGAACGATGACGCCTTTTGGTTGCTCAAGGTCAATGACATTCATGACATCTTCAAACGTCAATGGTTCAAAGTAAAGCTTGTCAGACACAGAGAAGTCCGTTGAAACAGTCTCTGGGTTTGAGTTCATGATGATTGCTTCGTAGCCAGCAGCCTGAATCGCCTTAACAGAGTGAACGGTTGCGTAGTCAAACTCAACCCCTTGTCCGATACGGATTGGACCTGAACCTAAGACAAGCACAGATTCCTTATCAGACTTGATAGACTCGTTTTCCCAGCCATAGGTTGAATAGAAATATGGTGTTTCAGAGTCAAACTCTGCCGCACAGGTATCGACCATTTTATAGACTGGGACAATTTTGTTTTCCAAGCGAAGTTGGCGAACTTTCTCAGCTGTCGTTTTCCAGAGTTCAGCAATCTTACGGTCTGAGAAACCATTAAGTTTAGCTGTTTTTAAGACTTCTAGATCTTGTGGATGGGCACCCAATTCTTGCTCGATTTCAAAGATATGCAAGAGTTTATCCAGATAGAAGATATCAATCTTAGTCAATTCAGCAATTTCCTCTGGTGTGTAACCACGGCGAATGGCTTCTGACACGTAGAAGAGACGATCATCTTGGGCTTTCACAACCTTTTCAATCAAGGCATCATCAGAAACGGTTGCTAGTTCAGGCATTTCATTATGGTGAACCCCAATTTCAAGTGAACGACAGGCTTTTAGAAGAGACTCCTCAATGTTACGACCGATGGCCATAACTTCTCCAGTCGCCTTCATCTGAGTACCAAGACGACGTTCCCCTTTTTCAAACTTGTCAAATGGGAAACGTGGAATCTTAGCAACGACGTAGTCAAGGGCTGGTTCAAACATAGCATAGGTTGAACCTGTGACTGGGTTGATGACCTCATCCAAGGTCAAACCGACAGCAATCTTGGCAGCCAATTTGGCAATCGGGTAACCCGTCGCCTTAGAAGCAAGGGCTGACGAACGTGATACACGGGGGTTTACTTCGATGACATAGTACTTGAAGCTGTGCGGATCAAGGGCTAGTTGAACATTACATCCACCTTCAATTTTGAGGGCACGAATAATGCTCAAGCTAGCGTCACGAAGCATTTGGTTTTCATAGTCTGACATGGTTTGGGCAGGGGCAAATACGATAGAATCTCCTGTATGAATCCCAACTGGGTCAAAGTTTTCCATGTTACAAACAACCAAAGCATTATCAGCTGAGTCGCGCATGACTTCGTACTCGATTTCCTTGAAACCTGCAATCGAACGCTCAATCAAACATTGGGTAACAGGTGACAGTTTCAACCCATTTTCAGCGATTTCACGTAGTTCTTCTTCGTTGGCACACATACCACCACCAGTACCACCAAGGGTAAAGGCTGGACGGACAATGACTGGGTATCCAATTGTCGCTGCAAAGGCAACTGCTTCTTCTACTGTGTTGACAATTTCAGATTCAGGAATTGGTTGCTCAAGCTCTTCCATCAATTGTTTAAAGAGGTCACGGTCCTCTGCTTGGTCAATGGCAGACAATTTAGTTCCGAGAAGTTCTACTCCCAATTCATCTAGAATACCGTTTTTAGACAATTCCATGGCCATATTGAGCCCTGTTTGACCACCAAGAGTTGGAAGCAAGGCATCTGGACGTTCCTTACGAAGAATACGTGTCACAAACTCCAGTGTAATCGGTTCGATGTAGACCTTGTCCGCAATCTCCTTGTCCGTCATGATAGTCGCAGGGTTTGAGTTCACCAAGACAACCTCATAACCTTCCTCTTTCAAAGACAAGCAGGCCTGGGTCCCAGCATAGTCAAACTCAGCAGCCTGACCAATAATAATCGGACCAGAACCAATCACCATAATTTTTTGAATATCAGTACGTTTAGGCATTTATAAGATATTAAGGGCGTCAAGCGGACAAAGCTAAAATAGGAGTTATGACGAAGAACTATCAGTTCTAGGAATAACTATCTTTTTAGCACCGTCCGTAGCCCGTATTCAGTTCAGCAAATACGGAGCACCCTTCTCCTTTCTATTCGGCAACTCTCGGGTTGCCATTAAATAAATTCTCCGACGATTTTTTAGAGAAACGATATTTTTCGATAAAAAATCTAGTGCAGGGAGTTTTTAGTTCGCCTGATAGCGACTAAAAGAAACGACCTGCCTTTCTATTCGTCGCCTCACAGAGCGACATTAAATAAGATACAAAGTACGAATAGAAAGCGATTGAATTTTAGGAAACCAAGGATAGCAATCCTTCCTTGGTTTCTCTAAATTCCGAGCTTTCCGTCCGTGTTCAGTTACATAAATTCTCCGACGAGCTTTTGCTCGTTCTTAATTTGATTGTTTAAAGGCTTCCATCATCTCAATAAACTCGTCAAATAGGTAGCTAGCGTCGTGTGGACCAGGAGCTGCATCTGGGTGGAATTGAACAGAGAAACCTGGTTGGTATCTGTGGCGAACTCCTTCAACTGATTTGTCATTGATTTCTTCGTGGGTGATAATCAAATGCTCTGGCAAATCCTCACGGCTGACTGCGTAACCATGGTTCTGGCTAGTAAAGTCTACGCGTCCTGTTGCAATTTCACGTACCGCGTGGTTAAATCCTCGGTGACCAAATTTCATCTTGTAGGTCTTAGCCCCGTTTGCCATAGCAAAGAGTTGGTGTCCCATACAAATTCCGAAGATTGGAATTTTTCCTTGCACACCACGAATCATCTCCAGTGCTTCTGGAACGTCTTCTGGGTTACCTGGTCCATTTGACAACATAACTCCGTCAGGATTAAGGTGGAGAATTTCTTCTGCTGTTGTTGAATAAGGAACAACCGTAACGTTACAGTTACGCTTAGAAAGTTCACGTAAGATTGAGTGCTTGAGACCAAAGTCTACTAAGACCACACTCAAACCAACTCCTGGAGCTGGATAGGAAGTTTTAGTAGAAACCTGCTTGATATTATCTGTCGGCAAGACTGTTGCTTGGAGCTGGTCCGTCACATGGTCCATACTGTCTCCAACATGGGTCAAGGTTGCACGCATAGTACCATTCTTACGGATAATCTTGGTAAGTGCACGCGTATCAATCCCTGAGATACCTGGAATTTTCTTGGCTTTCAAGAATTCGTCCAAGGTCATTTGGTTGCGCCAGTTACTAGCTCTACGTGCTTCTTCGAAAACAACGACTCCCTTACAAGTTGGAATAATGGATTCGTAATCATCACGGTTGATTCCATAATTTCCCACCAAAGGATAAGTAAAGGTCAAGATTTGTCCATTATAAGACTGGTCTGTAATGGATTCTTGGTAACCAGTCATCCCTGTGTTAAAGACGATTTCGCCTGTTACATCAATGTCTGCTCCGAAGGCCTTGCCTTCAAAAACTGTGCCATCTTCTAATACTAGAAGTCTTTTTGTCATATTTTCACCTCTCGTGGACGCTCACTGGCGTCTTTTAACGTCTTGTGTTTTAGTTGGCGTTTCTACTCGCCAATACGGATTCTAAGATTGCCATTCGAACAAAGACACCGTTGGTCATTTGTCGGACAATGCGTGATTTTGGTGCTTCAACCAAGTGGTCAGCAATTTCCACATCTCGATTCACTGGAGCAGGATGCATAATGATTGCTGTTTCTTTTAAGCGATTATAGCGCTCTTGGTTCAAACCGTGTTGAGCATGGTAGTCTTCTTTTGAAAAGACCGCTCCACTTTCGTGGCGTTCATGTTGAACGCGGAGTAACATCAAAACATCCACCTGATCAACAATCTCATCAATAGTTACAAACTGTCCATAGTCCGCAAACTCTTGACTTCTCCATTCCTCAGGTCCTGCAAAGAACAGTTCAGCTCCCAAGCGTTTCAAAATCTGCATATTGGATTTGGCAACGCGTGAGTGGTCCAAGTCGCCTGCAATAGCGACCTTGAGCCCCTCAAAGTGACCAAATTCCTCATAAATGGTCATCAAATCAAGCAAGCTCTGACTAGGATGTTGACCCGAGCCGTCTCCACCATTGATGATGGAAGTCGTAATCGACGGACTCGCAATCAACTCTCTGTAGTAATCGACCTCTGGGTGGCGAATCACACAGACATCCACTCCTAGAGCAGATAGAGTCAAAATGGTGTCATAAAGTGTCTCACCCTTATTGACCGAACTAGTCTTCACATCAAAGTCCAGTCGCTCCAAGCCTAGCTTAATCTCTGCCACTTCAAAAGACTTATGTGTTCGTGTAGAATCTTCAAAGAAGAGATTCGATACAATAGGTTTGTTCTCGTAGGGAAGTTGGGCTCCGTTTTTAAACTCAATCCCTCGTTTGATCAATTTCATCACTTGATCAACTGTAAGGTCTTCCATGGAAACCACATGGTTCAATGCTTGTTGATTTTCTGACATGGCTACTCCTTCAGCTTTCTAAGCTTCTTCAGTAATCAGAACTCTGTCTTGGCCATCAAGTTCTGTCATCTCTACGATGATTTCTTCAGAACGACTGGTTGGGATATTTTTCCCAACGTAATCTGGACGGATAGGCAATTCTCTATGTCCACGGTCAACTAGCACCGCAAGACTCACGCGCGCAGGACGACCATGGCCAACAATATTATCAATAGCAGCACGGATAGTACGGCCTGTATAGAGTACATCATCCACCAAGATAACTTCACGGTCTGTCACATCAACAGAAATCAAAGAAGTATCTTCTCCGCTTTTAACATCGTCACGGAAAGGCTTGGTGTCCAATTCCACAACAGGAACAGTGATATTTTCCAACTGCTCCAAGCGTTCTTTGATACGATGAGCGATGAAAACACCACGCGTTTTTATCCCTGCTAGGATAATTTTATTCAAATCCTTATTGCGCTCGATAATCTCATAAGTAATTCGCGTAATCGCTCGTTTGACAGTCAATTCGTCTACAACTTCTTTTGTCTTCATGACAAACCTCCAAAAAGAAAAGTCTCCTTCTACAAGGAGACTTGAAATGTACAGCCAAGCGAGCCCTACTGTATACAGTATAGACTTCACCCTTCTACTTTATCATCGCGCTCCTTGCCTGCCTCACGGGACAGGTTTAAAGGACTATTTAGTTACCATTTACTATAGCACAAAGCACCCTTAAAATCAAGCAAAAACTTTTTCCGAGTCCCCTTAAACATTACTAAAATCATATAATTGGGGATAGTGATCGCATTCTGGATTTTTGGGATGACAGATAGCTCGTCCAAAGTAAATCATGGCCTGGTGGGCTGCTAACCACTCTTCTGGTGGTAGGACGTCCATGACACGTTTTTCTACTTCAAGTGGTGTAGCTGATTTTTTAACGATATCGTGATGCTTACAGATACGCTCCACATGAGTATCCACTGCAAAAGCAGGAATTCCAAACCCCACACTCATGACGACATTTGCTGTTTTGCGACCAACACCCGCTAGACTTTCTAATTCCTCTCGTGTCTGAGGCACTTGACCGTCAAAATCGTCTAGTAACTGTTGGGCACATTTTTTAAGGAATTTAGCCTTATTTCGATACAGTCCCAAGCGAGAAATGTGTGAAGCAATTTCACTCTCTGTTGCTACAGACATGGCTTGTGGTGTCGGAAAGGTAGCAAAGAGACCTGGTGTGGCCTTATTTACCGCTGCATCTGTGGTCTGGGCTGACAGCATCACTGCAACCAAGAGTTCAAAATGATTGGTAAAATCAAGACTAGGCTTAGCATCTGGAAAAAGGGCAATAATTTCCTCTATGACATGACGGGCACGTTTCTTGGATAAAACCATCTACTCGTCTCCATCAAACAGTCCTTGCAAGCCAGCAAATGGACTGTTTTCTTCTTTCTTGACTGCTTGTTGAGCTTGATATTCGTCTTCAGTCATGATTTGCCAGTCATTTCCTGACACAAAACCTTGGCCCGCCTCTTCTTCTGCCGTCAAGACCTTGATAGGGATATTGAGCAGAATATTATCTGCTACGCTCTCAGCAAGGTCGATTTCTCCATTGTCGATAGGCAAGACCAAATCATCATCTAGAACTTCCTGGTCCAGTTGGTTGGTCGCTCCTTCCATGAAAACTTCTGTGACTGGATAAGACTCAGCCAACTCAACTGGCTCCATACTGCGGCTGGAAGCAAGGACAATGGTATATGACAACTGATAGTCTAAGAAATACAGACGGTCTTCGTACTGTACCTTCCCCACTGCAAGGATATCTTTGACATCTAAAATCTCTTGGTTCCGTTTACGCAAGTCTGCAGCCAGGTCTAAAGTTTGTTCAAAGTGTAGGCCTTCAGGCTGCTTACGAATTTCTTGAATATTTAACTTCATATTTCCTCCATAAAGATGTACTCACTTGATTATACCATGAAAAGGCTATAAGTCAGCTTTCCAAACTTTGATATTAAAATCTCATTTTTCAACATATTTACTATGACAAATTTTTCTATAAGTGCTATACTATAGGCAAGAATACATCAGAGCAAGGAGGATACTCATATGGAAGACAAAGCACTCATCACTGAAACTTACCAACTCCTTTCCGAGTTAAATAAAAGCTACCAAAGTTGCAAACAAGGAACAGCCGATGATCTTCGACTACAAGAGCTGCTGAACACTACTCTTAAGGAACTAAAAAAAGCAGAAAAGCTGGACAACAGTATCTTAATCGACCTTGAGAAATTTTACCAACGTACCAGTCTTCTTATTGGACTGGGTAGCCTAAAACTGAATGATCAAGCACGCGCCGCTTGGCGCAACTATGACAAGTTCCACTACGAACATGTCAAACACGTACTGACTCTCTATGGACCTGTTTTTGGATTTTAGAGTTTAGAATTTTGGATTTTCTATTGACAAAATTTCCTGAAAGGTATAGGATAGAGGTACTAATACTCGGAGGTAAGGGAGACATGAACAACTAATCTATCAAATAAAGAACCTTTATTTAGTAGATCTTGTTTTTGTCTCTTTTTGTGTGCTCTTTTAATACTAGATTTTCTAGTATCTTGTCCCCATTGAAAATCAAAAAACTAGAAAGCTAACCGTCTGCTCCTCCTGGGTTGGGTTAGGCAACTCCAAGCTAGTTTGACGAGTTTTTCAACGAGGATAATAGAGTTTTGACAGTGACTTTGGGCTCTACTAGATAAAGTAGAGCTTTTTGTTATGCACTATCGACATTCTAGAAAGGGCAACAATATGATAAAAATCAATCATCTAACTATCACGCAAAACAAAGATCTACGAGATCTTGTATTTGACCTAACCATGACTATCCAAGACGGAGAAAAGGTTGCTATTATTGGTGAAGAAGGAAATGGCAAATCAACCTTGCTACGAGCTTTAATGGGGGAAGCTTTGCCTGATTTCACTATCAAGGGAGACATCCAGTCTGACCTTCAGTCACTGGCCTACATTCCTCAAAAGTTAGCTGAGGACCTGAAAAAAAGATCTCTACACGACTACTTCTTTTTAGATTCAGCTGATTTAGACTACAGCATTCTTTATCGTTTGGCGGAGGAGTTGCACTTTGATAGCGACCGTTTTGCTAGCGACCAAGAAATTGGCAGTCTATCAGGGGGCGAAGCTTTGAAAATTCAGCTCATTCACGAGTTAGCCAAACCTTTTGAGATTCTATTTTTAGATGAACCTTCAAACGACCTAGACCTTGAGACGGTTGATTGGCTAAAAGGTCAAATTCGAAAGATTAGGCAAACCGTTATTTTCATTTCCCATGATGAAGACTTTCTTTCTCAAACGGCAGATACTATTGTCCACTTGCGACTGGTCAAGCATCGGAAAGAAGCAGAAACGCTAGTCGAGCATTTAGACTATAATCGCTATAGTGACCAGAGAAAGGCTAATTTTGCCAGACAAAGCCAGCAAGCTGCTAACGACCAGAGAGCCTATAATAAAACCATGGAAAAACATCGTCGCGTTAAGCAGAATGTAGAAAATGCTTTGCGAAATACTAAAAATGATGTTGTTGGGCGCCTATTGGCTAAAAAGATGAAAAATGTACTCTCTCAAGAAAAACGCTTTGAAAAGGAAGCCCAGTCCATGACCCAAAAGCCACTTGACGAGGAACAAATCCAACTTTTCTTTTCAGATATCCAACCATTACCGGCTTCTAAAGTCTTAATCCAACTGGAAAAGGAAAATTTGTCCATTGGAGAGCGCGTTTTAGCTCAGGGGTTACAACTAACGGTCCGTGGCCAAGATAAAATCGGTATCATTGGGCCAAATGGTGTTGGGAAATCAACTCTGTTAGCCAAGTTGCAACAACTGCTCAGCGTCAAAAGAGAAATTTCGCTTGGTTTTATGCCACAAGATTACCACAAAAAACTGCAATTGAATTTATCTCCAGTAGCCTATCTCAGCCAGACAGGGCAAAAAGAGGAACTACAGAAAATCCAATCCCACCTAGCCAGTCTCAATTTCAGTTACCCAGAGATGCACCACCAAATCCGCTCCCTATCTGGCGGGCAACAAGGTAAACTCCTACTTTTGGATTTAGTGTTGCGCAAACCAAACTTCCTCCTTCTGGATGAGCCTACACGTAATTTTTCTCCCACTTCTCAACCTGAAATCAGAAAACTATTTGGCTCCTATCCCGGCGGTCTGATCACTGTTTCACATGACAGACGCTTCTTAAAAGAGGTCTGTACGAGTATCTATCGTTTGACAGAAAATGGTTTGGAAGTCGTCGATTTACAAGACTTATAAATGTTGAACATAGCAAAAATCCAGAGACACTTCTCTGGATTTTTTTACATACGCCTTTCTTAAGATCATTGATATAAAGAGCGCTGCTGGCATCGTCGATCTGACAGATTATGGAGACTGGCTTTTGTTTCAATTGTATAAGCTAGAAATCATTTTTTTACAGCTCAAAGCATTCTAATATGACATTATCTCATATACAAAAAGCAAAATGCAACCAGATTATTGAGGACATGCAAAAGAATGGAATTCCATAGGTTGTCAGAAGTCTTATACCTTATCCCAAATGCAAATCCCATACCTAAATAGGTGATAAAGCTAGGAATGGTATAGGGACCATGCAGATAAGCAAAGAGAAGCGATGTGGCAAACAAGCCAAAATATGTATTCTTAAATACTATCCCCTGTAACATACCTCTCATAAAGATTTCTTCCGTGACAGGTGCCAAAACACAGAGATCCACAAAAAGTACAGACCATAAAAGTGATAAACTGTGCACAGCTTGAGTTGTGTCTGATTGGGTAGGGCCTAAAAAATTGACCAAAATATAAAATAGGAAAAGCAAGGCGTATGAAAGAAAACATTTTAAAATATCTTTTAGACAGATTTTTCGAATGTGAAACAAGTCATACTTTTTTCCTACATATAAAAATATTGCAAGTTCAACAAGTGTAAAAAGGATAGATAGCGTTAATGAATTTATTCGCATGATTTTCTCTGCTATACTCAAATGAATTGGCATAAAAATCAAAATCAAGAAAGACGTCATCCAGCGCTTATACATCATTCACCTCAATTATATAGAATTACATATATTATACTATTTTTTAGTGAGATAACAAGTTAAAAGCGAGATACTAAAAGTAAAAATCCAGAGACGACCTCTGGATTTTTTTACATTTGTTTCAAGCGTTCGATTCGTTCTGAGATAGGTGGGTGGGTATAAAAGAGTTTTTGAAGTCCGCCACCTTTCTTGGGATCATTGATATAAAGTGCGCTGCTGGCATCGTCAACATGTTGATGCATCGGCTCGCTATTGTCCAATTTAAGCAGTGCATTGATCATCCCTTGAGGATTGCGGGTCAGCTCCACACTGGATGCATCCGCCAGGAATTCCCTCTGACGGGAAATAGCTAATTGCACCAAGGTTGCTGCGAGAGGTGCTAGAACAATGGCTAAGAGAGAGATGATAAGCATGATAATCTCCAAACCATTTCCATCACGATCATTATCGCTCCGTCTTCGACCAGGGCCACCCCACCACATCATCCGTCCTGCCATACTAGACAGAAGGGTGATGGCACTGGCAAGGGCGACCGCAATAGTCGAAATGCGGATATCGTAGTTTCGGATATGACTGACCTCATGCCCCATAACAGCTTCTAGCTCCTCACGATTCATGATAGCCAGGAGACCCGAAGTTGCTGCGACAGCTGCATTCTGCGGGTTTGAACCTGTTGCAAAGGCATTTAAAGATGAATCCTCAATGATGAAAACACGCGGCATGGGAATCTGAGCGACCATGGTCATATCTTCTACTACATGGTAGAGGTCTGGTGCTGTTTGCTCATCAACCTCACGCGCCCCATTCATAGACATGACAATCTCTGTCGATTGAAAGATCATGGTCAGAGCGTAGATAAGGCCGATAATCAAGGCAATAATCATGCCACCAAGACCTGAGCGCATAAAGAGATAGCCAACCGCATAACCAACCAAGGCCAAGAGTAGGAAGAAAACCAGCAACAAAATCCAGGTTTTTCGTTTATTGCTCGCAATTTGATCAAACAACATCTTAGTCACCTAAACCGCTAAAGTCAACTTTAGGAACTGCCTTTTCCTCTTCAGGTGTTTGAAGGAAGTCTGCAGCTTTAAAGCCAAATAGTCCTGCGATGATGTTACTTGGGAAGCTTTCAAGTTTTACATTGTAGTTGCTGACAACACTGTTGTAGAGTTGGCGTGAATAAGAAATTTTATTTTCTGTATTGGTCAACTCTTCTTGCAATTTGATAAAGTTAGCACTAGCTTTCAAGTCTGGGTAATTCTCTGCTACTGCAAAGATACCAGAAATCTGGCGGGTAAGGGCATCACTGGCCTTCATAGCTTCTGCCGGTGAAGTGGCTGCGGCTACTTGTCTACGAAGTTCTGTTACTTTTTCCAAGGTAGAACCTTCATATTTCGCATAGCCTTTGACTGTTTCAATCAAGTTTGGGAGGAGATCATTACGACGCTTCAACTGAACATCGATCTGGCTCCAAGCCTCCTTGGTCTGCATACGATTTTTAACCAAACCGTTATAGCTAACAATCACAAAAATAACAATCAGAGCCAAAACTCCAAGAATAATCCAAGTCATAATCTTATTCCTTTCTTCTTTTAGATTACTACCAGTATATCAAATTTTTAATGAATATGGTAAAATAAGATGATACTAGAGAAGGAAACTACTATGAAACCAGAAACATTTTACAGCCTACTAGCTGAGCAAAATCTTCCACTTTCTGACCAGCAAAAGAACCAATTTGAACGCTATTTTGAGCTCTTGGTCGAGTGGAATGAAAAGATTAACCTGACCGCTATTACAGATAAAGAGGAAGTTTACCTTAAGCACTTTTATGATTCGATTGCCCCCATCCTGCAAGGTTTGATTTCAAATGAAACTATCAAACTTCTTGATATCGGGGCTGGGGCAGGATTTCCTAGTCTACCCATGAAAATCCTCTATCCTCAGTTAGATGTGACCATCATTGATTCGCTCAATAAGCGCATCAACTTCCTCCAACTATTGGCTCAAGAACTGGATTTGGACGGAGTTCATTTCTACCATGGACGTGCAGAAGACTTTGCCCAAGACAAGAACTTCCGTGCCCAGTTTGATGTGGTGACGGCTCGTGCGGTTGCCCGTATGCAGGTCTTGTCTGAGCTGACCATTCCCTATCTTAAAGTCGGTGGCAAACTATTGGCACTCAAGGCCAGCAATGCTCCTGAGGAATTGCTAGAAGCCAAGAATGCCCTCAACCTCCTCTTTAGTAAGGTAGAGGATAACCTCAGCTATGCCCTACCAAATGGAGATCCGCGCTACATCACTGTGGTCGAAAAGAAAAAGGAAACACCTAACAAGTATCCAAGAAAGGCTGGCATGCCCAACAAACGCCCACTTTAAACAATTTACAAAATCATACCTCGCTCTCGCATTTCCGGGCTTGGGAAAAATTCGTTTACAAAATCAACCTCGCTTTCTATCTCTAGGCTCGGGAAAAAATGATTTACAAAATCAACCTCGCTTTCTATCTCTAGGCTCGGGAAAAAATGATTTACAAAATCAACCTCGCTTTTTTGTTTCTCGGCTCGGGAAAAAATGATTTACAAAATCATTTTTTTCTGCTATACTATCACAAGCAAAGGTTTTTAATGTCATCCTGTGAGGTGACGAAGGCGCAGATTTATATAAATTTTTAAAAGATAGCTATTTTTTAAAAAGTCTTACTCTGAGGGCCTATTGCTGCAAAATAATGGGCTCTTTTTTGGTGCCCAAAAGTGAGGTTTTTATGAAACAGGAATCAACTGTTGACTTGTTACTAGACGTTGATCAACGTCCTTCTGCTGGTAAAGGCATTCTTCTAAGCTTTCAGCACGTGTTTGCCATGTTTGGTGCAACCATTCTCGTTCCCTTAATTTTGGGAATGCCCGTATCGGTTGCTCTCTTCGCTTCCGGTATTGGAACACTTATCTACATGATTTCTACTGGCTTTAAGGTTCCAGTTTACCTAGGTTCTTCATTTGCCTTTATCACGGCTATGTCTCTAGCCATGAAAGAAATGGGAGGAGATGTATCTGCTGCTCAAACGGGGGTAATCTTGACTGGTTTGGTCTATGTCCTTGTAGCAGCAAGTGTTCGTTTTGCAGGTACGAAATGGATTGATAAACTCTTGCCACCAATCATTATCGGACCTATGATTATCGTTATCGGTCTTGGTCTTGCTGGTTCTGCTGTAACGAATGCTGGACTTGTAGCAGACGGAAACTGGAAAAACGCTCTTGTAGCTGTCGTGACGTTCTTGATTGCCGCCTTTATCAATACAAAAGGAAAAGGTTTCCTTCGTATCATTCCTTTCCTCTTCGCCATCATCGGTGGGTATATCTTCGCTATGATGCTTGGTTTGGTTGACTTTACCCCAGTCCTTCAAGCCAATTGGTTTGAAATTCCTGGTTTTTACTTGCCATTTAGTACAGGTGGAGCCTTTAAAGAGTACAACTTGTACTTCGGTCCTGAAACAATCGCCATCTTGCCAATCGCTATTGTAACCATTTCAGAACACATCGGAGACCACACGGTCTTGAGCCAAATCTGTGGCCGTCAATTCCTGAAAGAACCAGGACTTCACCGTACGCTTCTTGGTGATGGTATCGCGACATCTGTATCAGCCTTCCTAGGTGGACCAGCTAATACGACCTACGGAGAAAATACAGGGGTTATCGGGATGACTCGTATCGCTTCTGTCTCTGTTATCCGTAACGCAGCCTTTATCGCCATTGCTCTTAGCTTCCTAGGTAAATTCACTGCCTTGATTTCAACCATTCCAAATGCTGTGCTTGGTGGCATGTCCATCCTTCTCTACGGAGTTATCGCCAGCAACGGTCTAAAAGTTTTGATTAAAGAACGCGTTGACTTCAGTCAAATGCGTAACCTCATCATTGCCAGTGCCATGTTGGTACTTGGACTTGGTGGGGCTATCCTCAAACTTGGCCCAGTTACACTTTCAGGTACTGCTCTATCAGCTATGACAGGAATCATCTTGAACTTGATCTTGCCACACGAACATAAAGACTAATCATCTATACACAAAAAATCCACTCGATTGAGTGGATTTTTTAATTACTTACTCTTTATTTCCAACAGTAAATCTTTCAATGAAATAATGGTCACGGCTAGTAAAATCATGGCCATACCGACAAAATCAATCGCATAAAACTGTTCCTTCATAATCAGAAAGGCAAAGAAAACGGCAGAAATTGGCTCTATGGAAGCCAATAAACTAGACTTAACAGGACCTATCAGACTAGCTCCCTTTAGGAAAGCTGTATAGGCAAAGACCGTTCCGATGATGATAATCCCAGCAAATGCAAAGAGAAAATCTAGGCTAGTCGGTATGCTAGCCCGTAAGACTCCTGTAAAGGGAAGAGCCACTACACCAGAAATAACCATCCCGACACCAATCACCAAAATACTGCCCCACTTCTTAATCAAAGCGATAGGAAGGATAATATAGAGGGCATAGGTCAAGGCTGAAAAGAGGCCCCAGAACAGACCTAAGGGCGTGACAGACAACTGGTCGACTTTCCCATGCGTCGCGATCAGAAAAGTTCCTCCTATAGCCAATCCAATCGAAATAATCTCAGCTAGAGTCGGAGCTACCTTGTCCTTGATACAAGTATAAACTAAAATCCCAACGGGGCATACATACTGGAGAACTGTCGCCGTTCCAGCATTGGTTTCCTGAATGGCAGAAAGATAGGCAAACTGGTTTAAGAAAAGTCCAAACAGGGCAAATAGCAACAGAGATAGTAGACTTTTTCTGTCTTTTAAAAAAGATAGGAGTTTACCCTGTGAAGTCGCATAGGATAAGATTACTAGTGCCAAGCCTGCAATGATAAGTCGTAAATTGGTCAAGACTAGAGCGGAAATCCCGTGTGCCATTAGGTATTGGCCACTGGTTCCAGACAAGCCCCAAGCAATCCCTGCAACAATAGTATATATTGTTCCCTTTAAAAGTCTTGACATCAGCTTAGTTCCTATCCTCCTGACGAATCAAATCCATGAGTTGATGACGGTCTAATCTCCACTGAGCACGTTCATCCCTCTCATAAGTCCGATTGGATAGAAAGATAACAGCTTCTTGTTTATTACGATTCCACATGATAAAAGTTCCCGTATAACCCGTATGATCCAACCAATCACCTTCCAAATTCCAGGCCAAAGAGCGTTCCCTATCATCTAAGTCTGAAAAATTCTGTGTTAACTCTTCTGCAAATGAATCTTTTAAATAGTGCTCCAAAAAGAGTTTCAAATCAGCCACTGTAGAAAATAAACCTGCACTTCCAGCGTGCTTTCCAAGCACACGAGCCTTAGGATCATGAACGACTCCTGCTTTCTGTCCACGAACAGTTGGAACAGCACTGGTAACTGGTCCAAATCGGGTTTCTCCCATCTTCCATGGATCCAAAACTTGTTCTTCTATAATCTGATCCAAATCTTGGTTAAAGATTTTTTCCAAAAGAAAGCCCAAGAGTAAAAAGTGAACGTCCGAGTATAGGAAGGCCGGCTGACTTCGTCTGTTGAGGTGAAACATGGCTTTTCTCAATTCCTCTGCACTTAACTTGTCCCGATTAGGAATAAAGGGGTCCAGGTCTGTAGCATGGGTCAGAAGTTGTCGTATAGTGATATCGGGATAATCACACTCCGGTAAAAAATCCGTTACCGGTCGATCAATATCTAATTTGCCCTGCTGCCACAAGAAGATGAGAACCGTCCCCACTCCCACGACCTTACTCACACTAGCCAGATCATAAACCAAACCACTCTCGGTCTTCAAGCCCCGTTCTGGATCACTCAATCCTAGATAAGACTCTTTCCATTCACCATCCTTATAATACGCAAAAGAGGCCCCGGGATAAATCCCTGCCTCGATTTGATTTTCTATTTTTCTTAGAATTTTTTCCAACTTCATGCTTCTTCAAACCACAATTCAATGTTATTGGTATCTTTACCAAGGAAGAATTTTTCAGACTTAGGGACAAAGTAGCCTGTCTTTTCAAATTTCTGACGAAGACTGGTTAGATCAAAATTCTTGACTAAAAATTTCAACATCGTCAAGTCCCAAGTGACATTGTTTTCAACAGCCAAATCTGGTCCTTGCCCTTTAGTAAAGGTGATTGCTGGCGCTACTCCTTCAGGATCAAGTAAACTCTCGGTCCCTTCAGGTAAACGCAACTCCATCGAAACCTCAAATTGGCTCAAGTATTTTATACTTGTATTTGAATAAAATTCAGGAACAGTTTCCAGTGGAACCAAATCTCTTATATCATTTTCTGCATGAACAAGGATCACATCCTCTTCAGGAGAAGCAATCTCAAAAGCATACCCTCGATTTCCTTTAAATAAGCGAGGAAGAAACTTCATCTGAGAAAGAAGGGCCTCGATTTCAGAAGGTTTTTCAACCTTTATCAAGAGTCTAGCTAGCTTCTTAAGTCCTTCAACCCTGCGTGTTCGCATGCTTGGAGCCTCTTCTAAAATCAATCTCTCCGTAGCTGTCTGGTCGCCTAGGGAAAGAAAGGCAGACTCTTCCAGCAAAGGTTTCATCCCCAGGGTTTCAATGTAAAATCTTTCATTTAATTTTCGATTATTAACTTTCAAAGTCGGAATGATCCGAACAATCTCATTCACGTTCATAAATTCCTCCAACTCTTTTATTTTAAAGGATTTTAGAATATTTTACAAGCCATATTTGTTTAAATTAGAAAATTTTCCAAGAAAAAAACTGGGATTCCCCAGTTTCATTTCTTATAGGTAAAGTAGTTTGAATAGTGCTACTGCTGCAATACCCGCTGCAATTGGAGCTACAACTGGAACCCATGCATACCACCATTTTGAATCACCCTTGTGTTGACCAAGAACTGATTTTGGAAGGAGTTCGTGAAGAAGACGTGGTCCAAAGTCACGAGCTGGGTTCAAACCAGGTCCAGTAGGTCCACCAAGTGAAGTTACCAAGGCCATTACTAGGAAACCAAGTGCCAAGTGTGCAACTGAGAGACCAGCAGCTGTATGTGGAGCTACTTGAGCTTTCACTGCCAATTCACTTAAATCAACAGTTTGTCCAGCTTGAGTAGCCATTTGTTTCATGTATTGAAGAACCTCAGCACCAAAGAAGTTTTTAGTCAAACCAAGTGCTGCAAAGAAAAGAACAAATGAACCTACAAACTCATTGAGGAAACCGTTAACAGTAGCTGCAAAACGTGATTCTTTTGTACCGTGGTCGATGCTTGAAATTGTTGAGAAGGTACCCAAGATGTTGTTAGGATTTTCTGTCTTCAAGTAGTAAGGACGGTGAGTTGCTACAACCAAAGCTTGACCAAAAATCGCTCCTAAAACTTGCGCAAGGATATAATATGGCACTTGTTCCCAAGGGAAAAGTCCACTCACAGCAAGTCCAAGTGTGAAGGCTGGGTTGATGTGGTTACCAGATACATTACCGAACATCAAGGCTGGGATCATAACCCCCATACCGTAACCAACCGCGATAACGAGCCAGCCACTTTGATGACCTTTCGTACCTTTAAGTTCAACGTTAGCAACTGCACCATTACCAAGAATGATCAAAATAGCAGTTCCCAAGAATTCTGTGGCATATTTAATAGCCCATGTAAAATCCATTTGATAGATTCTCCTTCAATTTTTTTAGACAATCCTTATTCTATCAATTTTTAGGCCTTTTAGCAATATCTTTTCTAAAAGAATCTATGGAAAACGCTTTATTTAACTTATCTTTAAGAAAAGAACAAAAGAAGTCAAACTCCTTTTGTCCTAATCGTTATTCTTGACGCTGACAAAAATCTGCAATCATCTGCTCCATATCTTGGCGACTCGGAGTGGTCAGCATATAAAGGTAGTCCCCTTGTAGCTCTGCAAAGGCTGCTGGCATGATTTTTTTGACCTTGAATTGCTGGCTGTATTTGGCAAGAAGGTCCTCTTCTGAATAAACATAGTTGGCATTGGCACGACGTGAAGTTGCCAAGCAATACTGGGGCTCAAACTCTGATGTTGGAAACACCTCACCTGCGACGATAGCTGCATAGCCACGATAGAGGTCCAAGGAATGAGCAAAGTTATAAACATCAATGGTAAAACCACCTGCAGGACGGTTATTGTACTCAATCGCAATGTAGTCGTCCCCGTCACGGAAGAACTCGATATGGAAAAAGCGTTCTCTCATTCCAAATTCCTTGACTATGGCCTCGCCATACTTGCGCAGTTTGGGATCCATATCCTTAAGCACATAGTAGGAATTGTCCATCTTATAAATCATGAGATCAAGTGGTGTATGGGCATAATCAAAAGTCGTTGAAAAGACGATGTTGCCATCCTTGTCCACAAGCCCGTCAAAGGTACAGATTTCACTAGAAGTGACAAATTTCTCAAAAAAATAAACGGTTGAATGGTCCCATTCTTGCTTGAAGTGATGGATATCATCTTCTGTCTCAAGCTTAAAGGTTGCTGCCGCTCCCACTCCATTATCAGGTTTGGCAATCATTGGTAGACCAATTTCTTGCACTGCTTTATCCACATCTGCTTCCGTCTGGATAACAGCACCAGGTACCACAGGGACGCCTGCTTTTTTGAAAAGTTTCTTCATCTCAGACTTATATTTCGTCTTTTTGAGATCCTCCGGTTTGGCACCAAAGACATTGAATTGTTCTCTGAGTGTTGCGTCTAGCTCAAGCCAATATTCATTGTGGGACTCAATGCGGTCGATAGGACCATGCTTGTAGAAAAGAAAGGCAACCGCACGCTTGACTTCGTCTATGTTCTCAAGATTGTCTACCCGGAAATACTCGGTCAGACTATTACGCAAAGGTTCATCTAGTTGCTCGTAAGGCTCCTGACCAATCCCCAAAACGGTGATGCCTTTATTGGCTAGCTCGATGGTAAACTGTTGGAAGTTTTGCGGATAGTAGGGAGAAATAACAAGGTAATTCATAGGCAACTCCTTTTATAGATACAGGTGTCCAAGAAAATAGGGCATTTGTTTACGCCACCATTCCCAGTCGTGGGCGACATCGTGTCCCCATTCAGCAAACCAGGCTGGAATTTGTTTCTGGTCAAAGGCTTCTTTAAGCTTGTAGAAAGATGGTAGACCGTCTTGTTCCCAGGCACCAAGGCCCGTACAAACGACGATTTCTGCCTGACGGTAACGATCGATAAACCATCCGTCGTTTTGATTCCAGATATAATCTACAGGCGAGTTTTGGTAAATAGCATCATCATTGTAGTAATCGCCAACAAAGAAACGCGCGTCGTAAACACCACTGAGGGCAATCACCTTGGTAAAGACATCTGGATGCTGGAGGAAGAAATTAAGTGCATGGTAGGCCCCCATCGAGCAACCAGTCGTCATCATGCCATCAAACCAACCTGTCTTATGCTTGATAAAAGGAATGGCCTCCTCAATCACATAGCGTTCATAAGCACGATGCATCTCCGCCTGGTCATGACCATTTTTCCAAGTGGCCAACCAGCTCTCACTGTCCACACTGGAGAGAGTAAAGAACTGGACGCGCCCTTCTTCGATAAAGGAAGCACAGGCATCAATCATACCAAAATCATAGTATTCGTTGTGACTACCACCAGATGAAGCAAAAACAACAACTGGAATCCCAGCATGTCCATAACGGTTGAGGTACATTTCACGATTAAGATTGCCACTCCAGTGGCTAAGGTTTTCAATATGCATTGGCTTTCTCCTTTCTTAACTTACCATTTCTCTGCAAAAAATCGGAGACAGTCTGGTAAATTTTCCGACCATGGAATCTCACTATGGATAGCACCAGACTGAACTTTCAAGACAAGATTATCCAAGTGTACTCCACCTGCAATCAAATCACGGTAATAACGAAGCGACGAGTCGATATAGGCTTGCTTGATATTGCCAGCCATTAGGGTCTTGTCCGTATCGTCTGCTTCTTCTGTTCCTACATAGATGAAAATGCGCTGTTCAGGCGACAATTTCTTGCGCTCGATATAGCGGTTAAAGGCTTCTTGGTGAAGCCAGTTGGCAGATGAAAAGACACCTAGACAACCAATTCGATCTTGGTACTCTAGTCCAATAAACTGGGTAATATTGCCTCCTAGTGACGAACCAATCATAGCCGTGTGCTGGCGATCAGCTTTGGTACGATAGGTTTCATCGATAAAAGGCTTGACCACCTCCATGACAAACTCGGCATACTCCACACCCTTACCGCCAAACTGCTGCCCTGGGATAGGAGATTCTTGAAACTTCCAAGCCGCATACTCATTCATCCGCCCCATGCCGTCATTATCTATAGCAACAACAATCATGCGACTGATGTCAGGATTCCGCTTAATGGCTGGAATAATCTTCCAAGAGTGTCCGATATAAGACTCCTTGCTGTAAAAGACATTTTGCCCATCATGAAAGTAAACAACAGGGTAAAAACGGTCTGTGTCTTTCTCGTAGTCCTTAGGCAGGAGCACACGCACACGACGCTCCTTTCCAGTATAAGGAACCTTGAGTTTGTGTTCTTTCATTTTTAAGTAAAAGTAGGAATGATTCATTGTCAGAAAACTCTCTATATTCAAAATTTTATCTCATTATACCATAAAAATAGAAAAAAAGTCAGTTAATGTCCATTTTAAGGATAAATAACTAACTTTTTTCATTTGTTTTTCTGAATTCTTCTGGATTTTCTGATTAGAGGAGATTGTCAATTAACTCATCGACAGTATCTTTTTCAACCTGGGGAGTGATTTCAGTAATCATAATCCCAGCCACTGCTCGCTCAACCAAGCCTTCAACATCCATGCGTTTTTCATACTGCTCTGCATTCTCTATCTTAGGATTGGTCTTAGGACGGTCAGGCGCAAAAATAGTACAGCAGTCTTCAAAAGGCTGGATAGAAATGTCAAAGGTATCGATTTCCTGCGCGATGTCAATGATTTCCAACTTGTCCATCGTAACCACGGGACGAATGACTGGAGTGCTAGTCACAGCGTTAATAGTCTGCATGCTTTCCAAGGTTTGACTAGCTACTTGACCAAGACTTTCCCCATTAATGATAACTAAACCATTTCGTACCTCACGGATACGGTCGGTAATCCGCATCATAAAACGACGGGTCAAGGTCATGAGGTAGGCTTCTGGCGCTTTAGCCTTGATTTCTTCTTGAATCTCTGTGAAAGGCACCTCGATAAACTGGATATTCCCACCAAACTTGGTCAATTTTCGAGTCAAATCGTGTGCTTTCTTGAGGGCACCAGGACTAGTATATGGCGGGCTGGCAAAGTGAACCGCCTCAATATCTACCCCACGTTTAAGAGCTAGATAACCTGCTACAGGTGAGTCAATCCCTCCTGACAACATGAGCATACCTTTACCAGAACTTCCCACAGGTAATCCTCCTGCTCCACGAAAGGTTTCATAGGAAAGATAGGCAGCCTCTTCACGAATCTCAACCTGAAGATTAATATCTGGATTTTTCATCTGAGCTTGCACGTTTGGAATGGCCTCGAAAACAGCTCCACCAAGAGTTTGATTCAGTTCACGACTGTCGAGTTCAAAGTTGTGGTCGCTTCGCTTACTAGTGATTTTAAAGGTCATGCCCTCCTTGTAAATAGCTTTCATAATCTCTTGGACAGCAGACTTCAGAACGTCCACTGACTTTTCAACCTTATACACAGGAGAAAAATTTTGAATTCCAAAGACTTGTTTGAGCGATTCTGCAACTGCTGTGTAATCTGCTCCATTGAGGTAAGCGTGGGCACGGTCGCGATCTGCGGTTACCTTAACTTGAGGATAGATAGACAAAACGTCTGAAATATTATTACGAAGTTTATTGATGAAACGCATACGATTTTTGTGCTTGGTTGACAATTCTCCGTAACGAATCATAATTTCTGAATACTGCATAAATGCTCCTATCTTACTTTTCTAGTTTGATTGTAAATTAATTTTAGCTTGGTCAAAAACTGCTCGACTTGACTCATATCATTTTCCAAGTCTAGGCTTAGGCGAACAGCTGACTGGGCCTTATCCTTGTCCACTCCCATGGCAATCAAGGTCCCTGCGGGTTTTCCTGCCTTGGACGAACAAGCAGAGGTTGTCGAAATGAAAATGTCATAGTCTTCAAAAGCGTGAACAATGACTTCACCACGAACACCCTTAATCCCAAAAGTCAGGATATGAGGGACAAAGTCTGCCTCATCTGAAAAGACAAAAATATCTGGATAATCCAGAAGGGCTTGACGAATGACTGCCTTCATTTGCCCTGTCTTACTAGCAAAGATAGCTAACTTTTCCATAGATAAACGGAGAGCTTTGGCTGTCGCTGCAATCCCTGCCACATTTTCAGTTGTCGAACGATAATCACGTTCTTGGGCACCACCTGTTAAAAGAGGCGTAATCTTCTTGCCAGACTTGATATAGACAAAACCAACACCACGAACTCCGTGGAACTTGTGACTAGAGAAGGTCGCGAAATCCACTCGTTCTGTCAGATACTTTTCGGTCGGAATCTTGGCAAGCGCCTGAACCGCATCAACGTGGAAGGAAATAGTCGGCTTGTCTGCTAACAGTTCTGAAATAGCTTGAATAGGTTGAATAGAGCCAATTTCATTGTTCACAGCCATGACGGAGACGAGGGTCGTATCAGGACGTATCAAACCTGCTAACGCCTCAACATCCACAAACCCTTTCTCATCAACTGGAGCAAAATCTATCTCAAAACCTTGACTTTTCAGCCAGAGGGCTGACTCTTTGACTGCTGGATGTTCAATGGCTGATACAATGATGTGCTTGCCAAACTGGGCTTTTTCAAAGGCCACACCCTTGATGACCCAGTTATCTCCTTCTGTACCACCAGAAGTAAAGAAGATTTCATCACTTTTCTTCCCAATCAAATCTGCAATTTGCTGCCGGGAAGCATCTAAAATTCGTGTTGCCTGATCTCCCAAACGATGGAGACTAGACGGATTTCCTACAATTTTTGAAGCGACCTGCATGTAAGTTTCAAGTGCTTCAGGATAAGGCTTGGTTGTCGCCGAATTATCAAAGTAGATCATGTTTTCTCACGCTTTCTAAAATCACTCCTTCTATTGTATCACGAAAAGAGACCTGCGACAAGAAAGGGCAATGTTTGCATTAATCTGAATAACATAAAATACTCTTGATGCCATCACCAAGAGTATTATTATTCATTCTATCTAACTTTGATTATCTCTGTTAAAAATCTAAAGAAAAGTAATATTGTCCGCCCCAGAGATTAACCGCTCCCCAAGGCGAATTTACTCCAACACCTATCTGGACTGTACCATTTGCACGTTGACCATAGGGAATCGAACTTTTCCAAGTGGAACGATTGCTTATCGTATTAGGAAACCAAGCCCAGTCAGTGAAATACATATTTGACACACTGCCACTATAACTATAAGAATAGCCAGAAGCATGAAAAGTCACATTAAGAACATTCAAGCCTACCAAGCTATAACCTTCTAAAGAACTAGACTTACTTACATAATCTGCATGTACTTGACTTGAGAATGTTAACAATAGGATAGTAAACACTACCGCTACTATTTTCTTCATTATCTTATGTTTCATGATATCACCTCATCCATTCTTTCGAATAGTATCTACAACTGTTTGCCTACAAGTTGTGTATATAGGGAGTAAGCCACTTATTATCAGTACTGAAACTGATAATCCAATTAAGGTGAAAACGGAAGTTAGATAGAATTGAAAAACATCAGAAACTTCCAATTTAAGCACTTGAATTGCTAAAATGGAAAGAATGACGAGTAAACAACTTGCTAATATCGAAATCGTTTTACCATAACCAATTAATTCTTTTAAGAAAAGCCAAACAATATTTTGAGTACTGTATCCCAAAGATTTTAAAATCCCTACTTCAAAGCGTCGAGGACGATTGAGCAAAAAGAAAACAAAGGACAATACTGCGATGACAAGGATGAGTAAGACTAGGGATAGCAACATTAAAAATTGCCTGATATAGGTGAGTCCTTTATTAAATTCTTCGTAGTTTTCATATGAGGATAAAATAGTGATTTGTGAAGAGATAGCTCTTATCCTACTCAATTCTTCAGGAATAGCACTGCTATCCTTTAGTAACACATGAATCGCACTCGGCATCCATGATTTCAAAGGAAAGCCATCTAAAGCCATCTTCATCATGGGATGCTGTTGAATTGCTTCATTTTGTAATTCTTCCATTTCAGCAATATTCATAAATAGGGTGTTCCCATGAGGGGAATATTCAAACGGATAACTTTTTTTAACAATCCCTAAAACAGGATATGTTTTATCCACTTTGACAAATAAATCGCCATCTCCTTTCAATACATTCCCCTCTTTCTCTATACTTGATTCATATAAAGAAATTGGAATATAAAAAGTCAGTGTCACGGTAGATCCCGAAACTATATTCGGTAATTTTTGATCTGAAACGAATTGTTCAGATAGATAAATCCCTTTTTCATTGCTCCTATCAAAATACTCTATCTGCCTCTGTGTTGTATTTGTCTGATACAAGGGTTGAATTGAAAAATTTCTTGTCAAACTTCTGGTCTGACCATCAATCGTCAAAGTTGGCTGAAAGTTCTTTTGAAGTTTTGAATAGTCTTTTGAATTATCAAACGTCATCCCTAAAGAGAGAAACTCTATATAAGGCTTTATAGTTTGAATATTCTGACTTGTGCTAATTGAGGTGATTTCCTCCTTATCAAAACTGAGAAAATCATCCAATACTTTTGTAGTTTGTAAATGAAGCGAATCATTAATCACCAAGAAGCCATTTTCGAGTGAGTTGTTCACCAGTTGGTGATACTTATCTGCAAATAAGGACTGAAAGTTGATAGAAGTTACTGCTATAGCAACTACAAATGCGATAAAAAACGCTAATAATCTAGGTAAAAAAGGCCTTCTATGTTTCAAAACAGATAACTTCGTATGAGAAGACGACAAATAGGAGGTCCACTTCTTAGAATCCTTTATCCCTTCATCAGAATTCAAAATAAGACAATTTCCAACTAATTGATGGTCTTTAAAATGAAGCTGAACATCTCCTCTTGCAATCATCGCCTCATCATGCGAAACAATTAATACAATTTTATGATATTTGTGAGCTAAATCAATTAACAAGGAGGAGACTTTTTCTCTATTTTCTTTATCCAAGGAACTTGTTGGTTCATCAGCTAAGATGAGAGTCTTTTCTGTAACTAAGGCTCTTGCGATTGCCACTCGTTGCTCTTCACCACCGGATAAATCTTCTGGGTAAGCGTGCTTTAAAGAAGAAATCTCTAAATCCGCCAATACTGTGTCAATTTTACTTTCTATTTCATCTGGATTCAAGCCATAAAAGTTTAAAGCCAGTTTTAAATTTTCAAATACGGTCAAATCATTTATTAGATTTTGACCCTGAAATACAAAGGCCACTTCTTCAGCTATAAAGGCAGAGACTGATTTCTTATTTTCGGTATCAATCTCTTTTCCATCAAAGAAATAAGAAACACTAGGATCCGTAGCAGAGATTAAGCCAATTTTATTTAGTAAAGAAGACTTTCCTACGCCTGACTTCCCATATATTGTATATACTTTTCCCCTTTCAAATATCAAATCTGTTGGCTCTAGCAACCGCCTGCCTGCAAAAGAGAGGCTCAAATTTCTAATTTCGAACATATAACACCCTCCTTTTTTTGAAAACGCTTTCTCAATTTTATTTTATCATAAGTCATATTTTATTTCAACTAAGACTACTGAAGTTCGTGTAGAAAAATCTTCTCTTTTTTTAAGATTTTTTTAAAGAAATGAGGTATAATAAATCATAATTAAAGGAGAGTATCATGTCTAACTATCGTAGAACTTCAAAACCAAAAACAGAACACATCAAAAAGGGATTTACTGTCTTTCAAAAAACGATTGCTACCATCGGTAGTATCCTTGGCCTAATTACCGCTACAATCACCATCATGAACGCCATGGACAATAACAAAAACAACAAAAAAGAACCGACGACAACCCAAACAACTGTTGTCAAGGAAATTCAAAAAGAAGCCCCTCAGGAAAATACTACACCTAACAAGGACAACACTTCCACTAAAGAAAATACCTTGCAGGAAGAAACTCCTCAATCCAATAAAAAGGAAGAGAAAAAAGAAGAACAGAAAACAACAACTCAGGACTCTTCTACACCTGCTACAAATAAAGAAACAAGCGATAACGGAACACAGTCAAATACGACGAGTTCTGAAACTAAAACGAATCAGTGAGCACAAAATAGCTTCCTTCCAACTTTGGAAAGAAGCTATTTTTTATTGTTGCAATACTTTTCGTGGTTTGGTTCCTTCCGCTGGACCGATGACACCTGCCATTTCGAGTTCTTCCATCAGGCGGGTTGCACGGTTAAATCCAACTGACAAACGACGCTGAATCATAGAGGCACTGGCTTTCTGCGTCTCAATAACCAGAGCCTTAGCTTCTTCAAAAAGCGGATCGCCACCAGCTTCACCATCAGAAAAATCTCCTTCATTTTCAGGAACATCTCCTGGGTCAAAGCTGTCATCGTAGTCCGCATCTGCCTGAGCCTTGATGAAGTTTACGATACGTTCAACATCATCATCCGAGATAAAGGATCCTTGCAGACGGACTGGATGATTTTCATCAATTGGTTTAAAGAGCATATCTCCTCGACCAAGCAGTTTTTCTGCTCCATTCTCATCCAAGATGGTTCGTGAGTCTGTACCTGATGAAACTGCAAAAGCTACACGAGATGGGACATTGGCCTTGATGAGACCAGAGATAACATCAACTGATGGACGTTGCGTTGCGAGAATCATGTGAATCCCTGCAGCACGCGCCTTCTGTCCGAGACGAATGATAGCATCTTCCACTTCCTTGCTAGCCACCATCATAAGGTCTGCCAACTCATCCACAATGACAACAATCAAAGGCAGCGGTACTTGTTTGTACTCAGATTGGCTATTAAATTCCTCGACCTTGGCATTGTAGCCAGCGATATTCCGTACTCCAACTTTAGCGAAGAGTTCATAACGGTTTTCCATCTCATCCACCACCTTTTGCAGAGCCTTGCTGGCCTTGCGTGGATTGGTCACAACTGGAATCAAGAGGTGAGGAATGTCATTGTAAACGGATAACTCAACCATCTTTGGATCCACCATCATAAACTTGACCTGGTCGGGTCTTGCTTTCATCAGAATGCTGGCGATAATACCGTTAACTGCGACTGACTTCCCTGATCCCGTCGAACCTGCAACAAGTAGGTGGGGCATCTTGGAAAGATCAAAGGTTCGAGCCGTTCCATTAACAGCCTTACCTAGAGGAATTTCGAGGAGATTTTCTGGTTTAGTCTGAGACTGTTCCCAGAGTTCACGGAAGGAGACGGTTGCAATCTCAGAGTTAGGCACTTCGATTCCGACTAGGGATTTACCAGGGATTGGAGCCTCAATCCGAACATCCTTAGCTGCTAGAGCTAGCGCTAGGTCGTCTGCCAGATTGGAAATGCGGTTAACCCGTACACCGACTGCTGGTTTGACTTCATACTTGGTAACTGATGGTCCAATTTCAGCCCGTTCTACCGTCACCTTGATACCAAAGCTGGCAAAGGTTTCTTCTAGGATTTTGATATTTTCTCGAACAATCTTCTTTTCCTTGGACTGATCTTTGGGTTTATCTGGCGCAAAGAGTTGCAAGCTTGGTAGCTTGTATTCAAGGGCTTCTTTGGCAGAAAAATCAACCTGCACCTCTTCATCCTCAAAGTCTTCTTCCACATCTGGAACTTCAACGTCAGTTTGAGGGAGGATAATCTCCGGTTCGATCCATTCCTCCTCAGGAATTGGAGGAAGATCGTAGTCTGGTGCTTCCGATAAGATTTCTCCCGTTTCAGGATCTACAGGAGGAAACGGTAATGCATCCTGTTCTTCTTGTTCTCTCTGAATTCTGGCTGCTTCTTCAGCTTCTTGACGAGCCTTCTCTTCTTCTCTCTTGATGAAGCGTTCCTGTTTTCTCTGTTCCTGTTTTTCCATGAAGGATTTGAACTGAGCTCCAATAAAGGCTGCAACATCATAAATAGACCAAGGACTAACTAAGAGTGCCCCAACTAGAATCAAGAGAACACCAATAAAGTAAGAGCCGATATTGGAAAAAAGAAAGGCTATAGGGATATAAAGTCCGACACCAAGCAGGCCTCCACCAGCGAAGCTAGTCACCCGCATACCAGTCAAGTCCGTCATAACTTGAGACAGGGTCCCTTTTAGAACTGATTGCTCCAAACCATATTTCCAAACCAAGTAGGCCTCAAAAATCAAGAGCAAGCCAGCGAAGATACAAAGAAATCCTGACAGAAGTCCCTCTTGCTTGCGGATCCATTTAAATAAAAAGAGATAAATGAGGAGGGCACCAATGGCCACATAGGCCAAACTTCCGACCACCAGTCGAATGAGATTGTAAAGTGTGACACCTGCCGCGCCGAGTTTGAGGGCTGCAATAATCAATAACAAGACAATTCCTAAAGAGATCAACATCCTCTGGATAGCCTGTTTTCTTTCAAGTTCTGCTTTAGACGGTCTCCGTCTTGTTTTTGTAGTATTCTTGTTTGCCATTCTTTTATTATACCATATTTCACAGCCATTTCGAATAGAGAAAAAGATTGCACCAAATGGTAACAATCTTTCTATTCTAATCCTTTTTATGCTTGTGGTTTGCGTAGGTAACCATAAACCACACCACTTACAATTGCACCAACCAAAACAAAGGCAAGGTAGAGAAGGGCATTTGAAGTAAGGGCGATGACGAAGATTCCTCCGTGTGGTGCCATGAGTTTGATACCTGCAAGACCAACGAGTCCGCCTGCTACTGCTGAACCAAGGATGAAGCTTGGGATCGCACGAGCTGGGTCAGCAGCACCAAATGGGATTGCTCCCTCAGTGATAAATGACAAGCCCATGATGATGTTTGTCAAACCAGAGTTGCGTTCTTCTTTGGTAAATTTATCTTTGAAAAGAAGGGTTGCGACAAAGATTGCAAGTGGTGGAACCATTCCTCCAGCCATAACTGCTGCCATGGCTACAGAACCACCTGAAGAAACAGTCGCTGCAAGCGTACCTGTACCAAAGACATAAGCAGCTTTGTTGACTGGTCCACCCATATCAACAGCCATCATGCCTCCAAGAACGATACCAAGAAGGACAGCTGAACCTCCTCCAAGACCGCCTAGGAAGTCATTCATAGCAGTGTTGATTGCTGCCATCGGGATGTTAACAGCCAACATGACAAATCCTGTCAAGATTGTTCCAAGAAGTGGCAAGAGAAGAATTGATTTAGCCCCCTCAAGTGAACGAGGAACTTTAACGTATTTCTTGATAGCAAGAACCAAGGCACCTGCGATAAATCCACCAACAAGGGCACCTAGAAAACCAGATGAGACACCTGCAAGAGTTGAAGTTGCTTCACCTCCTGAGGCATAAGGAATTTTACCAAAGGCAAAACCTTCTTTGGCAATAGCACCAGCCACGAAACCAGCTACCAAACCTGGTTTTTCAGCGATAGAGTAGGCAACATAACCTGCAAAGACTGGAAGCATCAAACCAAAGGCTGCACCACCGATTTTCATGAACATAGAAGCTAGCTCATGGTAGGATCCGAGATTGCCAAGACTATCCTGTGGCACACCAAAAGCTCCGTCGATCAAGAAAGCAAGGGCAATCATGATACCACCACCGATAACGAATGGCAACATTTGAGATACACCACTCATCAAGTGCTTGTAGAAAGCACCACCAACACTTTGTTTTTCATTAGATGCTGTTGAAGCTTTTGCTCCATTAGCAGCACGATAAACTTCAGCATCCCCAGAAAGAGCCAAGTTGATCAACTCTTCTGTCTTGCGGATACCGTCTGCTACTGGACGATTTACCAATGGTTTGCCATCGAAACGATCCATATCAACTGCTTTATCTGCAGCGATAATAACAGCTTTAGCCTTGCGGATATCCTCCGCTGTCAATTGATTACCGACACCACTAGCACCGTTGGTTTCAACCTTGATACCAACACCCATCTCAGCAGCCACTTTTTGAAGGGCTTCTTGGGCCATATAAGTGTGGGCGATACCTGTTGTACAAGCTGTAACTGCTACGATAAAGTCACCAGATTCATTGGCAGGTGCTTGAACAGGCTCCTCAGCTTTTTCTGAAGCTTGGTTAAAGAGTTCAATAACTTGATCTGCAGATGTTACTTGACGAAGTTTGTCAGCGAAACCGTCTTTCATCAAGTATTGTGACAATTCTGCCAAGGCTGCCAAGTGAGTATCATTGGCACCTTCCGGAGCTGCAATCATGAAGAAGAGATCTGTTGGTTGTCCATCCAAGCTCTCATAGTCAACACCCTTGTTTGACTTAGCAAAGAGAACTGTCGCCTCTTTGACAGCAGAGTTTTTACTGTGGGGCATAGCAATTCCGTCACCCAGACCAGTAGAAGTCAGAGCTTCACGCGCCAAAATGCCTTCTTTAAAGGTTTCAAAATCCGTCACATAACCGTGATCTACCAAGCTATGAATCATCTCTTCGATGACAGCTGTTTTTTCAGTTGCCTGCAAATCCAGCAACATGACATCTTTTCTCAATAGGTCTTGAATTTTCATCGTTTTTCTACCTCAACTTTTTCATATGTTTCTTTAATAAATTCCGCTGTTGCCAAGTCATCCGAGAAGGTCGTTGCTGTTCCACAAGCTACTCCCCATTTGAAGGCTTCTACTGCGTCTTTAGATTTTACAAATTCACCGGTAAATCCAGCGACCATAGAGTCACCAGCCCCGACTGAATTTTTGACTGTTCCCTTGATAGGTTTTGCGAAGTAAGCTCCCTCAGATGTGACAAGAAGTGCACCGTCCCCAGCCATGGAGATAATGACGTTTTGAGCTCCCTTGGCCAGTAACTGACGAGCATAGTTCTCGATTTCATCTAAACTTTCGAGTTTCACTCCAAAGATAGCTCCAAGCTCGTGATTGTTTGGTTTAACCAAAAGTGGTTGGTAGTCCAAACTATCAATCAAGGTCTGTCCTTCAAAGTCACAAACCACTTGCGCACCAGTCTGGCGTGTCAAGGCAATCAAATCTTTGTAAATAACATTACCTAGGTTCTTAGCACTCGAACCCGCAAACACAACCGTATCATCTGCTGTCAGACTAGACAAAATAGCTTTCAATTCTTCTAGCTGAGCCGGTTCAACATTAGGACCCGTTCCGTTGATTTCTGTTTCTTGGTCTGCTTTGATTTTAACATTAATACGAGTATCTTCTGCTACTTGGACAAAACGAGTCTCGATTTCTTCCTCTGCCAAAGTATCTGTGATAAATTTACCAGTAAATCCTCCAATAAATCCAGTCGCAGTATTAGGAATATCCAAGCGTTTCAAAACACGACTGACATTGATTCCTTTCCCACCAGCAAACTTATCATCACTGTCCATACGATTGACACTACCGACTTGAACTTGGTCCAAGCGCACGATATAGTCAATGGATGGATTGAGTGTGACTGTATAAATCATACTTCTATTACCTCCGTTTTCTCCTTAATAGCCTGCAAGAGCTCATGCCCTTGACTTGTGATAACAATAGCGCGTTTGAGAGGTGCTACCTTGGCAAAGCAAGTTTGTCCAATCTTTGACGAATCCACCAAGACATAGGTTTGTTTGGCATTCTCTAAAATAGCACGCTTAACGGCTCCCTCCTCCATATCAGGAGTTGTATAATAACCATCGTCCACACCATTCATCCCGATAAAGGCACGGTCAAAGTGCAATTGATTGATTTGGTTAAGAGCAACACCACCGATACATGCATCTGTTGCCATCTTGACACTTCCTCCAACCATGACTGTTGGAATCTGTTTTTCAACCAACTGAACCGCATGGTGAATGGAGTTGGTCACAACTGTAATATTCTTATTAACCAATTCCTTGATTAAAAAAGCAGTTGTCGTTCCAGCATCGATAAAGATAACATCTTGTTCCTTGATAAGAGAGGCTGCTTTCTGAGCCAGTAGCTTCTTCTCTTGAAGGTTTTTGACAGATTTTTCTTGGATGGTTTCTTCTTCCTGCAAGGAGTGGGGCAATTCTGCTCCACCATGCACACGGCGAAGCTTGTTCTCCGCCTCCAACTCGTCCAAATCTCTTCGTACTGTCGATTCTGATGTTTCTAATAGACTAACCAATTTTTCTAAGGAAACTACATGATGTTGATTTAACTCCTCTAAAATCAGTTGCTTCCGCTCAGTTTTTAACACCAAATCACCTCCTGTTATCGTTTACACTATTCATTCTAGCACATTCTTTACCAAAGTCAAGCATTTTTTATCATTTTCTTTCAATTTCTATCATTTTTCTTATTTCCAAAATTTTTATTGCAAGATAAGGGGCTTTATGGTAGACTATTTGAGTAAGTATTGGAAGATTACTCAAGAGGCTTAAGAGGCCGTGTTGGAAACGCGGTAGGCGTGTAACAGCGTGCGTGGGTTCGAATCCCATGTCTTCCGTAGAAAAAAGAAAAACTGCACCTCAATGCAGTTTTTTTATCGTTCTAAGAACAATATCTAGAAATGAAAGGCTGAGTTACTCTAACTATCACATCACATTTTTCTGTATCCTTCCCTATCCTAATTCATAAAAAAACAAGTAGTTTATTAAGACTACTTGTTTTTCTTTTAAATCTTAGGATTAAATATTACTTTTATCTTTTTTATCTGAAGATTTGTCTGTTGATTTATCAGTGGATTTATCTGAAGATTTATCAGAAGACTTGTCTGTTGATTTGCTCTTAGATTTTGTAGAGTTCTTACGATCAATCTTATCATATCCCTCAGTAGTATCCATTAACTCAGTTGATAAAGTACGATAATCTTCTTGAGAAATCAGCCAGTTTCCATCCTTATCCTTGGTTAGTTTGATTTCTGTATCAAAATCTCCAGTAGTAAGGGGTGTAAGAGCAGCTTCAGCATCTACATCACTATAGGTAGCAAAATCTTTTCTAAAGAGGTGTTCGTAAATCCAATATGTTACCAAAGTTTGGTAACGCTTGATATCAACATTTGATCCAGCTTGATTGTACTTACCTAGGTTATCAATACCCCCAATGAGAATCGTTAGAACTTCTCTGACTGATGAAGTCAAACCTTTAGAATGCAATTTTTTAGAGTTAAAAGTTACAGTTGCAGTATTGCCAGATTCATCAACCTTCACATCCTTAACAGTATAAGAACCGATATCCTGGATTAACTTGCGTTTCATCTTCAAGAAACCTGAAATGGTTTCTTCTGGTGTTTCTACAGGGAAATCTTTGTGCCATTGTACTGAGTAGGTAGACGCAGGTGAAAGACCTTCTTCTTTGATTTTTTCACTTGTTTGAACTGCAAATATGGCTTCAGTCCATTTTTCATAGGTTTCGCCATAAATCTTCTTAAATCGACTAGAGTCGCTAGTGAGAACTGAGTCTAAGAGAATTTCAGCATCTTTTGTAACTTTTTCTTTAACTTCTGCTGCTTCATCTTTTTTCTCAACTTGTTCCGTATTCTCCTTGTTATCAGAAGAAGCTTCAGATGACTGATTAGAAAATACCGAACATGCACCCAAGACAACTGTTGAAAGTGCTAAGATACTTAGTAACTTGATCTTTTTCATGTTTCACCTCATTATGAAAATTTACTCTTGGAGACTACCTCCAAGGATAGTTGTTTAGAAAAACACTGGGTTTATCTAACGGAGAATGGGGGATTCGAACCCCCGCGCCAGTTACCCGACCTAACGATTTAGCAAACCGTCCTCTTCAGCCTCTTGAGTAATTCTCCACTAACACACTAGAATAAATAGGATACAACGAAGGATACAATTTGGAAAAAATCTACTGTATACCTGTTCATAATGGAGCCGGTGGGAGTCGAACCCACGTCCAAACACCTGCCAACATATTTGTCTACAACCATAGGTTATGTATTGTTTTAACAGTCCCTCGACACATAACTCAAGCCTAGGAACTGCGAGTCTATTAATCTCTTATCAAACCACTAGACAAGGCTTGATCGTATCTCGCTAATCATAAGACCTGTCATTGAACACGAGCAATCCAAATCAGGTCACGCCTGCTGGTTTTTAGGCAGCTAGAGCGTAAGAAGTGTTATTTTTTGCAGTTATATTTAACTGAGCGTTTACGTCGCCACACGGGTTGCAAAATATGCCTCATAATGCCTGTCGAATCCGTAACGACCCCAGGATGTTAGAACTATTATAACCTATCTTCAAAAAAAATGCAAAATCAAGCCAATTCTTTAGAACAGATACGTTTTCAAAGCATCTGATAATGCTTGATAACCGGCTACACTTAGATGGAGACCATCCGTTGTATAGGCTGATTTAAGTTGTCCCTCTGCATCAGTCAAACTATCATAAATTGGTAGAAAATCTACTTGCATATAGGCTGATACTAGAGCCTCATAGGCTTGATTCCATTCTCTAATCTTTTCATTGGTTCGGATATAAACAGTCTGCTTGTATTTCTCTCCCTCATTGACTGGCAAAATGGAAAGGAGCTTTATTTGTGACAGCGGATAATCTCGGGCAATCGATTGGATTACACGCTCAAGATTATCCAAAGCATCATTCATGGGAATATCTTTTCCAATATCATTTGTCCCAATTAAGAGAACAATTTGATCCACAGCATCACCATACAGATGTGCATCAAGATTGTCTAGTAGAAGCCCCGTCTGGTAACCTCGAATGCCTCGATTAACAATCGTCTTGGCAGTCCCGAGTAACTCTTGCAAAGGGTAGTATTCTACAATCGAATCACCAATAAAGATGATATCTGGCTCTAGAACAGATACTTGATTCAATTCACGATACTTGGTTTGAATCTTTGCCTGCTCCTTTAAGAGCCAATTTTCTAATAACTGTACTGCCACCCTATCCCTCTTTCTCTAACCAATTCTCTAGAACTTGATACACACCCGCCTGGCTGTTGGCTGGTGCCAGGGCAGTTGCAACTGCCTTGGCCTCATCATCAGCATTTTCCATCGCATAGGCAATTCCAGCCAGCTCTAACATTTCGACATCATTTTCGCTATCACCAAAGGCCATGATTTGTTCAGATTTCAAATTCCAGCGCTTGAGTAATTCTTCCAATCCCCAAGCCTTGTGAACCCCAGCCTGCAGGATATCGATACAGCCATAACCGCTAGAAACAGCCCTTACACGACCATCAAAGAGGTCATTGATTTCCTGCAAAACTGAACTAGAACGTTCTTCACCAACGACCATGCTCATCTTTAGAACTCCTCCAAAGAGGTCTGAGTTTAGCTCATCCACAAAATTTGTCCTTTGGTAAAGTTTTTCAATCATCTCTGGAGTCATAAATTTTTCCAGGTCTGTAAAAACCGTTCCTTCCTTGACAAAACTCCCATTCATACTGGTAACGACGAACTGATCTCGACACTCTCTCCCTTTAAAATGAAGGAGAGCCTTGTCAACCATAGCATCATCCCAGGTCTGAGCTTGAAGTAATGTATCATACTCAAATATCCGAGCACCGTTAGCAACAACCAAGATCACTCGACTCGCCAAGTGTTCTAATAATTGCCTCATTCGATGAACCTCATTTCCCGTCGCAATGACAAAACGGATACCTCGTTCATCAAATTGGTCTAAAATCTTTTCTAAACGTGGCAAGTCCAGTTGCCCTCTTGGATCCAACAAGGTTCCATCCATATCTGTTGCAATCAATTTAATCGTCATCATATCTCCTTCAGGGTGAGCGTCTACCACTTCAACCCTACATGTTCATTCATTTCTTTATAGGCCGTGTCAATTCGTTCCTTAGTCGCCTCGTCCAACTGATCACGGTGACTGCCCCCCTCAATGAAGTCCTCTAGGATATAGGTCTGATAGAGGAAAAGCGGATAGCCTTCTGGAGAATAAGTCCCTTTGGGTGTTCGATTGACCCAAGTCGGATGCGCTTTGGCCGTTTCAATCCTAGTCTTGCCATCTTTTTTCTTAATGGTCACATCCATGAGAACACCGCGCTCCGTCCACTTGGCATTTTCCTCATCTTGCATGGTTTCAATGCGCTGGTTTGAGAGGAAATTTCCCATGGAGTAGATGATCAGTTTTTTGTCACCATCTTTTTCAACTGTTTCAGCAGGTTCAACGACGTGAGGGTGCCCTCCAAAGATAATATCGGCTCCCCAGTCAATCATCTTATGGTACAGTGTTTTCTGTTCTTCCGTTGGTTCTAGCTGGTACTCAATTCCCATCTGAGGCATAATAACAGTAATATCTGCTTCCTTCTCAGCACGCTCGATTTCTGCCTTCATCTTATCTTCATTCAGATCAGAAAAATAGCGATTATAGTCCTCTTGAGAGATATACTGCTCAATGCCATTAAAACCGTAGGAATAGGCCAGGAGAGCTACCTTGATACCATTGACTTCCTTGATGACTATAGGTGCTTGGTCTCGGGATTCATGTGTGTAGACTCCGATGGGTGTCATTCCAGCCTTTTCAATAGCTTGAGCTGTTGAAACTACTCCCTCAATTTGAGAATCCAAAATATGATTATGAGCCAAATCTAGAACTTGGTAACCTGCATCCTTGATCGCATCCATGACTTCTCCTGGTGCATTAAAGAGAGGATAACCTGCCAAGTAGTGGTCCTTGTTCACTGTTCCTTCAAAGTCACCAATTACCAAATCCGCTTGCTTGAGCCAGGGTTTTACATACTCAAAATTTTCATGGAAATCATAGGTCCCATCTTCTTTAAGAGCTGTTCGGTAGATAGGGATATGGTAGAGAAGGTCGCCATTTGCCATGATACGCGCCGTCGTTTCGCCAGACTGATTTTCCTTGGATGGACCAGATGTACTAGCAGAATCAAGAGTTTGACTACTAGGACTTGTTGCCTTGTTGCCTTGTACTGCTCGAACTAATAAGTTTACCCCCATGGATAAGGAAACTGCAAGCAATAACACAATAATAAACTGGGCATTGGTCCAGGATTTATAATTCCGAAAGAAATCCACACTAGTTCTCCACACCCCATAAAGAGTTCCCTGAGACCATCTATCTTGTCGCTTTTCCATCTTTATTCCCCCTTGCCTTTTGGTGCAAGTCTTTTCTTTTATTATACCACAGACAAAAGAGGAATACCGTTTATTATATTATTTTTTAGGAACTTCTGCGACTTTCTTTCTCGCCTATTTTGTGTTATCATGTAGAGGTAATGAAAGGAGAGAAAATGTCTGCTATAGAACGTATTACAAAAGCTGCTCACTTAATTGATATGAACGATATTATCCGCGAGGGGAATCCAACTCTACGCGCAGTTGCTGAGGAGGTTACTTTTCCACTGTCTGACCAGGAAATCATCCTTGGTGAAAAGATGATGCAATTCCTCAAACATTCCCAAGATCCTGTTATGGCTGAAAAGATGGGGCTCCGCGGTGGTGTTGGACTTGCTGCTCCCCAACTCGATATCTCAAAACGCGTTATTGCTGTTTTAGTGCCCAATATTGTGGAAGAAGGTGAAACTCCACAGGAAGCCTACGACCTGCAAGCTGTTATGTACAATCCAAAAATCATCTCTCACTCTGTTCAAGATGCTGCTCTTGGCGAAGGAGAAGGTTGCCTATCTGTTGACCGTAACGTGCCAGGCTATGTTGTTCGTCATGCTCGTGTCACTGTTGATTATTTTGACAAGGACGGCGAAAAACACCGTATCAAGCTCAAAGGCTACAACTCTATCGTTGTCCAACACGAAATTGATCATCTAAACGGAATCATGTTTTACGATCGTATCAATGAAAAAGACCCATTTGCTGTCAAAGATGGACTCCTCATCCTCGAATAAAGAAAATCCCGTTGCAAGACGGGGTTTTGTGTTATAATAGAGGCATGAAAACAAATGATATTGTCTATGGCGTCCACGCCGTTACCGAAGCCCTCCTGGCAAATACTGGAAACAAACTCTACCTCCAAGAAGATCTTCGAGGTAAGAATGTTGAGAAAGTCAAGGAACTGGCTACAGAAAAGAAGGTCTCCATTTCTTGGACTTCAAAAAAATCCCTCTATGAAATGACCGAAGGCGCTGTTCACCAAGGTTTTGTTCTACGAGTGTCCGAATTTGCCTATAGCGAGTTGGAACACATCCTTGCAAAAACACGTCAAGAGGAAAATCCACTTCTGTTGATTCTGGATGGTCTAACTGACCCCCATAATCTAGGTTCTATCTTAAGGACTGCTGATGCGACCAATGTTTCAGGCGTCATCATTCCCAAGCACCGTGCTGTCGGTGTAACTCCTGTCGTTGCCAAAACAGCCACAGGTGCTATTGAACACGTACCGATTGCGCGAGTGACCAACCTCAGTCAAACCCTAGACAAACTCAAGGATGAGGGATTCTGGACCTTTGGAACGGATATGAACGGTACTCCTTGCCACAAGTGGAATACAAAAGGGAAAATTGCCCTCATCATCGGAAATGAAGGAAAAGGCATCTCCAGCAACATCAAAAAACAGGTTGATGAAATGATTACCATTCCGATGAATGGGCATGTTCAAAGCCTTAATGCCAGTGTCGCTGCAGCCATTCTCATGTACGAAGTTTTCCGAAACAGACTATAAAAAAGTTTCCAGTCATCTGATTGGAAACTTTTTTATGATTATACTCAATGAAAATCAAAGAGCAAACTAGGAAGCTAGCTGTAGACAGCTCAAAGCACTGCTTTGAAGTTGTAGATAAGACTGACGAAGTCAGCTCAAAACACTGTTTTGAGGTTGTGGATAGAACTGACGAAGTCAGTACCCATACCTACGGCAAGGTGAAGCTGACGTGGTTTGAAGAGATTTTCGAAGTGTATTAACTATGTTCTGTAATAAATTTATAGGCTTCTTGACCAGCGATAGCCCCATCCCCAACTGCTGTTGTTACTTGGCGAAGGTCTTTTTGGCGAACATCCCCAACCGCAAATATACCATCAACGCTAGTTTTCATATGATTGTCTGTTACAATCCAGCCTGCCTGGTCTTGAATATTCAATTCTTTAACAAAATCACTAACAGGGTCCAAACCAACATAGATAAAGACACCTCCGAAGGCTTGCTCTGTTATTTGACCTGTTTTTACATTTTCAAAAATGACAGATTCTACTCGATTTTCACCTTTGATTTCCTTGACTACAGAGTCCCAGATAAAGTTGACTTTCTCATTTGCAAAGGCACGGTCTTGCAAAACCTTTTGGGCACGAAGTTGGTCGCGACGGTGAACAATGGTAACAGTCTTGGCAAAGCGAGTCAAGAATAGGGCTTCTTCTACCGCTGAATCTCCACCACCGACTACGAGCAAGTCTTGGTCACGGAAGAAAGCTCCGTCACAGACTGCACAGTAAGAAACTCCTCGGCTATTTAGTTCTTCTTCTCCGGGAACTCCCAAGAGACGGTGTTTTGACCCAGTTGCCACGATGACAGTACGGGTTTCGTAAACTTGATCATCAGTGATTACCTTCTTATAGTCACCCTTGTCTTCAATATTTTCAACATAGCCATAAAGATGCTCAACTCCAAGGTTTTCAAGTGGTTCAAACATCTTTTCAGCCAATTCAGGTCCACTGATGTTGGCATAACCTGGATAGTTTTCAATATCAGATGTGTTGTTCATTTGCCCGCCTGGCAGACCACCTTCAATCAAAGCCACTTTCAGATTGCTTCGAGCGGCATATAAGGCAGCGGTCATTCCCGCAGGTCCAGCACCGATAATAATCGTATCGTACATTTCAATTCCTTCTTTCTTGTTGTAACTATCTTTATTCTAACTCATTCTTGCTAATCACGCAAGGATTATGCCTTGAAAACCAAGAGCAAACTCATGACGGCAAAGGATAACACCGGAACGACCAAAACTCCAATCATAATCATATCATAGAGATGAGCTTGACGAGCCTTGGCTGTCTTGTCCACACCAGACATGGCTCTCAATCCAATCCAAATCCCCAAAAAAATCACAACCAGGATGGTCGTTAAGATCAAACTCTCGAAATATAAAGAAAACAGTTGCAGCAGCATGATCTCTCTCGTTTCTATCTTTTTTAAAGAGTAAACTCAGCTAGTCCAACTAACTGAGTTTTCCTTTTTCTATTATATCAAATATAAGTCCGTTTGTAACTAGCAAAGAATTCTTTTGTTCGTTCTTCTTTCGGATGATTGATGATTTCATCCGGTGTGCCAGACTCGATGATTTTCCCTTTATCTAGGAATAAAACCTTATCTGCCACTTGGGTTACAAAAGACATATCGTGACTGACCAAAATCATGGTTTGACCTGACTTGGCAGCGTCTGCAATAGACTTTTCTACTTCACCGACCAACTCTGGATCAAGGGCTGAAGTGGGCTCATCCAAGAGCAAGACATCTGGTTTCATAGCAAGCGCACGCGCGAGGGCAACCCGTTGCTTTTGTCCACCTGATAAATGGCGAGGATAATGGTTTTCACGGTCAGAAAGACCAACCTTGGCCAACTCTTCCTTAGCGATTTTTGTTGCTTCACCGTCCGATAATTTTTTAACGACGACCAAACCTTCCTTGACATTGTCAAGAGCAGTTCGGCGTTCAAACAAATTAAACTGTTGGAAAACCATAGATAACTTGCGACGAAGGGTTAGGATCTCTTCTTGGCTAATCTGAGAAAAATCAACTTTAAAATTGTCAATCTGAATCGTTCCACTATCTGGAGTTTCAAGGTAGTTCAAACTACGAAGAAAGGTTGATTTCCCAGCTCCAGATGAACCAATCAAAGCCACTACCTCGCCTTTTTGGATATCCAAGTTCAGATGATTCAAGACTGTCTGTCCTGAAAAGGATTTGCTTAAATTCGAAATCTTAATCATTAACGAAGGTCTCCTTTCACATCTGTAGACACTGTATCCGGCGCTGAGATAGCCATTTTTCTCTCGATGAAACGTCCGAGGCTTTCAATTCCGATATTGACTACCCAATAAACAAGGGCTACGGAGATGAAACGCTCAAAATAGCGATAATCGGCTCCACCTAAAATCTGAGCTTGGGCAAAGACCTCCACAACACCCGCACTAAAGGCTAGAGATGTTCCCTTGGTCAAACCAATAAGGGAATTAATCAAGGTTGGAGTCGCCACAACGGCCGCATTTGGAATAATCACGCGACGGTAAACTTGAGCTCGCGTCATACCCAGACTACGTGCCGCCTCAATTTCACCTGGATTAACAGAAAGGATGGCCGCACGAATGGTTTCACTTGCATAAGCCGCCTCATTAAAAGCAAAGGCCACAATCGCAAAAAGTGCCGCTGGAATCGCATTGATATTGAAACCAGTTCCCCATTGTTGGTTGATAGCTTTCAGTGCTAAAGGAATTCCGTAGTAGGTCAACATAAGTTGAACTAGGATTGGGGTACCTTTTAAGAAGCTGACGAAAAAGGCCTGCAAGGGATATAGAATTTTAACACGATTGATCTTAACAATGGCAAAAATCAAGGCAAGCAGCAAACCAAAGAGTGCACCTCCAAGCGTCAACATCAAGGTTGTAGGCAATTGTTGGACAATCCTTGGAATTCCATCAAAGACCGAACGCAAACTAAAGAGCTTACCATCCGGAATGAGTTGCATCAAACTTTGGTACCAATCTGATGCTAAAAATGTTGTAACAGTCATAAAAACATCCTCTCCTGATAATGATTCATTCTATCATACTTCTGCTCGCAAGCAAATTATTTGCTACGGGCTGCTCAGACTTTGTCTATCTTCTAGTTTATCACACTTTAAAACAGGGATGCTATATATTTTACCTATCAAGGAGATAAATAAAAACTATCTCAAACCTAAGTCCTCATAGGTTTTTCTATAGCCAATTTGTTTAACAGCACCATTCTCCACCAAAATTGGACGTTTCAATAACATACCATCACTCGCTAGAAGCTTGGCTGCTTCTTGTTTTGACAAACTTCCCACCTTATCTTTCAAGCCCAGTTCGCGGTATTTGATCCCGCTGGTATTGAAAAATTGTTTCACTTCAAAACCGGAAGTTTCCAACCAGTTCAAAATCACGTCTTCACTTGGTGTTTCTTCTACGATGTGGACAGCTTTATAGTTCACACCGAGTTGGTCTAGTTCATTTTTTGCTTTCTTACAAGTTGAACATTTTGGGTATTCGATAAATTCTAACATCTTCTTTTCTTTCTATTTTTTATTTTCTTGAAATGCTGCACCTTCATGTTGCAAGAGCCAGGCTTTCTTTTCGACTCCAGATGCATAGCCTGTCAAGCGATTGCCTGATCCCAGCACACGATGACAGGGTACGAGGATGGACCAAGGATTGCGCCCCACTGCTCCACCAATCGCTTGGGCAGAAGCTACTTGCAGGTCCTGCGCTATTTGTCCGTAAGTCACTGTTTGACCATAAGGAATGGCCTGTAAGTATGCCCAGACTCTCTTTTCAAAATCTGTTCCAATAGGAGCCAAAGGTAAGTCAGATAGATCCTCACCACTGCCTTCGAAATAGGTATCTAAATAGGAAATAACTTGCTCTAATACAGGATGGCTAGTAATTTCTTCTATCGTTTCGTCTCCTAATCCCCTCTCAAAATGAGTTTGGTCCTGTACCCAAATTCCATACAGATATTGCTTGTCAGCAACTAAGGATAAGGTTCCAATTGGCGACGGGTAGAGCATTTTTGCGTACTTATTCTGCTTCATTTTTTTAATTTCTGATAGGCCAAACGTTCCCCATCAACTGGAACCTTACCAACCTGTTGGAAGCCTAGTTTTTCAAAGATATGCTGCATGGCCTTGTTTTGTGCATGCGTATCTGAACGAAAATCTAGATAATCAAAACCTTCAATCAAGCCTTCTAGGAAAGTCTGAGCAACACCTTGTCCTTGGACATCTGCTGCCACAGCGATACGGTGAAAGACCAGATATTCTGATGCTCCCCCCTGCCAACTCCCTTCATAAATGGCTTCATAGGCTTCCTCTGGGCTCTTGGTCACAGCAGCATAAGCTAGCAGTTCTCCTTCTTCCAAGGCCACATAAGCTTGACCTGAAATAATATCATCGATAAGAACCTTGGCATTTGGATAGCCATTTTGCCACTGGTCGCTACCAGACTTGGCTAAGCACTTTTTGGCATCCTCCATCACCTGCATAATCGCATCAACTTCGTTTGGAAAAGCTAAACGAATCTCCATCTTTTCCCCTCATTTCTAACTAGTTTCTCTCATCATAGCATAATTTAAAGCTTTCTACAAGCAGTTGAAACTTGACTTTTGTTTTTTATTATTTTATAATCTAGTTATTAAAACTAGATAAAAAGGAGTTGGAAATGAATTCTAACTTTTCCTACCCAAAATGGGAAGACATTCCAAACATTGACCTCTATCTGGATCAGGTTTTACTCTATGTCAATCAGGTCTGTGACCCTATCTCTCCAGATAAGGACAAGGGTCTAACAGCATCCATGGTCAATAACTATGTCAAACATGGTTACCTGACAAAGCCAGACAAGAAAAAATACCAACGCAAACAGATTGCACGTTTGATTGCCATCACCACTCTCAAGTCTGTCTTTTCAATCCAAGAAATCGCTCAGACCCTCAATACTCTGCAAACTCAAGCGAGCTCAGACCAACTCTACGATACTTTTGTGGACTGTATGAACCATGGGATTGATCCAAAAAACCCTATTATCCAAACCAGCTGTCAAACGGTTAAACTCTATCATCAAACTCTAGACTTAATCCTTATCAAAGAAGAGGAGGAAATCCAATGAACACCAGCCTAAAGCTCAGTAAAAAACTCAGTTTTGGAGAGGAGATTGCTAATAGCGTGACCCATGCTGTGGGTGCGGTTATCATGCTCATCTTACTCCCCATTTCATCCACCTATAGTTATGAAGCACACGGATTTTTATCATCTTTTGGTGTTTCTATCTTTGTTATCAGTCTCTTTCTCATGTTCCTCTCATCAACCATTTACCATTCTATGGCCTATGGTTCGACCCACAAATACGTCTTGCGAATCATCGACCATTCTATGATTTACGTGGCTATCGCAGGCTCTTATACGCCGGTCGTATTGACTTTGATGAATAACTGGTTTGGCTATCTGATCATTGCCATTCAGTGGGGAACGACCATCTTTGGCATCCTCTATAAAATCTTCGCTAAAAAGGTCAATGAGAAATTCAGCCTTGCCCTTTACCTGATTATGGGCTGGTTGGTTCTGGCTATCATTCCTGCCATTATCAGTCAAACAACGCCAATTTTCTGGAGTCTTATGGTAACTGGCGGACTTTGTTATACAGTTGGAGCTGGTTTTTACGCTAAGAAAAAACCTTATTTCCACATGATTTGGCATCTCTTTATCCTAGCAGCATCTGCACTTCAGTACATCGCCATTGTTTATTATATGTAAAAAAGTTGAGAGTCTTTTCTCAACTTTTTTATTTACACATATTGATAAAGTACTGGTGCAAACCAACATCATCTGTTAATTCTGGATGAAAAGAGGTTACCAGCATATTCTGTTCTTGAGCTGCAACGATTTGATTATTCACTACTGCCAGAACATCAACATCCTTACCAACTTCACTAATAATCGGTCCACGAATAAAGGTCATGGGAATCTGACCGACTCCCTTGCATTCTGCTTCTGTATAAAAACTTCCTAGTTGGCGTCCATAGGCATTGCGCTCAACCACTATATCCATGGTTCCAAGATGACTTTCTTCCTGAGAAGTGATTTCCTTAGCTAGCAAGATTAAGCCCGCACAGGTTCCAAAAACTGGTAGTCCAGATAGAATAGCTTCTCGGATGGGAAGCAGCATGTTCTGGTCACGCAAGAGCTTGCCCATGGTTGTAGACTCCCCACCAGGTAAAATCAAACCCGCCAAATCACTCTGATGGTGTTGAAAATCATCTAGATTTCTTATTTCGACACTAGCGACTCCTAATTTATCTAACACTTTTGCATGTTCTGCAAAGGCACCTTGCAAGGCCAATATTCCAATTTTCATCTATTTTCCTCGCTCAGCCATGAGAATTTGGATTTCATTCTCATTGATACCAACCATGGCTTCCCCTAGGTCTTCAGAGATTTGAGCCAGAATTTGAGGATTTTGGTAGTTGGTTACGGCCTTAACAATAGCACTTGCTCGTTTAACAGGATCTCCTGACTTGAAAATACCTGAACCGACAAAAACGCCCTCTGCTCCCAATTGCATCATAAGCGCAGCATCTGCTGGTGTTGCCACACCTCCGGCTGCGAAGTTAACAACTGGTAATTTTCCATGTTCATGAACGTATTGGACCAATTCAACAGGGACTTGTAAGTCCTTGGCAGCAACATAAAGTTCATCCTCACGGAGATTTTGAATGCGGCGAATTTCTTGATTCATCATGCGCATATGACGAACGGCTTGAACGATGTCTCCTGTCCCCGGTTCTCCTTTTGTCCGAATCATGGAAGCTCCCTCAGCGATACGACGCAAGGCTTCGCCCAAATCCTTAGCTCCACAGACAAAAGGAACTTGGAATTCCTTCTTATCCACATGGAAACGGTCGTCAGCTGGAGACAGCACTTCACTCTCATCGATATAGTCAATCTCAATAGCCTCTAAAATCTGAGCTTCAACAAAATGCCCAATTCTGACCTTGGCCATCACTGGAATACTGACCGCTTCTTGAATTTCCTTAATCATCTTTGGATCACTCATGCGGGAAACTCCACCAGCTGCACGAATATCAGCTGGAATCCGCTCCAAGGCCATCACAGCTGCCGCACCAGCAGCCTCTGCGATACGAGCCTGTTCAGGATTCTGAACGTCCATGATAACTCCACCTTTGAGCATCTGCGCCAAATTTTTATTTAGTTCATAACGATTTTCAGTCATTTCTTTATCCTCATCATTTGTATTGGTAGCTACCATTTTATTTTATGTCAGATTAGAATGAAGTACAAGATAGAAAAACAACAACTGTCTGGGTACAGAAACATAAAAAAACTATCTGACCTTAATTTAAGGCCAGATAGTTTAACTATTGTTATTTTTCAGCTGTAAGTGCAGCCATTGTGATGTAGTTGTATGGTTTGTTGAAATGTGGCAAGAAGAATAGGTCTGTCAAGGCCAATTTATCGATTGTTACATGCTCTTGGATAGCAAGTGAGAACATGTGGATTCCCATACTGATAGCAGCATCATGTGAAACCATTTGTGCACCAAGGATTTCGCGGCTGTCTTTGTCAAAGACAATCTTGATGGCAACTTCGTGATTGTCATGTTTGATAAATTCTGGTTTTTGAAGATCGTTAAAGCCAGTTTCAGTTGCATTATAGCCTGCAGCTTTGGCTTTTTCAAGAGTCAAACCAGTCGAAACCATGTGAAGACCGTAGATAGAGATACCGTTTGATCCTTGAACTCCGATCCCTTCCAATTCATGACCACAAGCGTTATAAGCACCAACGATACCAGTACGTACAGCGTTAGATGCAAGAGCGATGTAGCTTGTATCTTTACGAGCATTGTCATAAACAGTTGCACAGTCACCAACAGCGTATACACCTGGGATAGATGTTTCTTGTTTCTTATCTACAAGGAAGGCACCGTTGCGGAAGAGTTCAATCTTACCGTCAGCAAGAGCTGTGTTTGGACGGAAACCAACAGCAAGAACTACCATATCTACATCAAATGTTTCTTTGTCTGTTACCAAGCGTTCAACTTTTCCATCACCTTGGATGGCTTTAACTGTTTGACCAAGAGCCAAGCGGATGTTGTGGTCTTCCAAGTTCTTCGCCATCATTTGTGTGAAATCTTTATCATAGTAGCCGTTCAAGACAGTGTCTACGATATCGACAAGCACTACTTCTTTTCCAAGACGCTCGAAAGCTTCGGCAAGTTCTACACCGATGTAACCACCACCAACAACGGCAATGCGCTCAAGGTGCTTGCTCTTATCTTCAAGTTTTTCAATAACTTCTTCAGCGTTTTGGTACAATTTAACAAATTGTACATTTTCAAGAGTTGCTTTGAATTCGCGGTTGCCCTTAACGATTTCAACACCTTCGATTGGAGGCAAGATTGGAGTTGAACCAGTTGCAAAGATCAATTTGTCATAAGATTCTTTGTGCTCTTTTCCTTCAACTTCTGCAGTCACAACTTTGTTATCGTAGTCAATTGAAAGAACTGGTGAGTTCATGTAAACTTTAGCACCTTTTGCTTCCAATTTTTCTTTATCAGAGTAGAAGAGACCTTCTGGGCCGTCAATTTGTTCCCCGATCCAAAGCGCCATTCCACAACCAAGGAATGAAATATTTGAGTTTTGGTCAAATACTACGATTTCGTTCTCATGTCCAAAGTTGTCCAACATCGTATTAATACAAGCTGTACCAGCGTGGTTAGCACCAACTACAACGATTTTACTCATAGAAAAATTCCTGCCTTTAATTTTTGATTTACCTTTCTAGTATATCATTTACTGTTAGCGTTTACAAGATATTTGCTCAGAATTTTCTTTTTTTCAGAAAAAAATACACCTAACATTGATAAATCTAATTTTTCTATCATTTTCATATTAATTTTGAGCATATTTCTTGACTTTTTGTCAAAATTTATTTGTGAAAACGCTGACTTTATGATATGCTAGATACATGGAAAGAAAATGTAAGGGGTTTAATTTTTCTTTAACGACCTTATATTGAATGATTTCCTATAAAGAGAAAGGAGCTGGTAGCTTGCCTCTTCATTCACGTTCTGAACGGCTAATGGGAACAACTATCACAATTTCATTAGTAGATGAACAGGCTGATTGCCTACTTCAAGGAGCCTTTGATTTACTCAAGGAACTCGAATACCGCTTTAACGCCAACAGTCAAGAATCCGAACTGATGGAAATCAACTACCAGGCTGGAATCGCACCTGTTAAGGTTCATCCTGACCTATTTGAGCTGATTGCTCTTGGACTTGAGCATAGCCTAGCTCCGTCTAGCCATCTAAATATCAGTATTGGTCCCTTGATTCAAACCTGGCGAATCGGATTTGCAGATGCACGGCTTCCAGACTCTAAAGAAATCGAAGCTGTCTTGCCACTAGTTGACCCGCATTTTATCAAGTTGGATCCGACTAGCTCTACTGTCTTTTTAGAGAAGAAAGGAATGAAGCTTGATTTAGGTTGTTTAGCCAAGGGCTATAGTGCAGATAAGGTTGCCCAGTATTTAAAAGCACACGGTGTTACCTCTGCCTTGATTAATCTCGGAGGAAATATCCTCACCATCGGGAATAACCAAGCCAAAGAAGGGAATGCCTGGCAGATTGGGATTCAAGATCCGCGAAATCCTCGTGGCAATCATCTCCTAACTATCCCTGCTTCTAACAAATCCGTTGTCACTTCAGGTATCTATGAACGCCACCTGACAGTAGATGGAAAAGACTATCACCATATCTTTGATAGTAAGACAGGATTCCCTGTCGAAACTGATCTCGCTAGCCTGACGATTGTCTCTGATAAATCCGTTGATGGTGAGATTTGGACAACTCGCCTATTCGGAGAGCGAAGCGCTTCTATCCTCTGGCAAGTCGAAAGTATAGATGGTATTGAAGCCATCCTCATCGACAAAGAGGGACGCCTTGCATGTTCTTCAGGCCTTCAAAATTGTATTATGTAAAAAGAGAAAGGAAATCTCATGCTAAAACTTATTGCCATTGTTGGAACGAACTCTAAACGTTCTACAAACCGCCAATTGCTCCAATACATGCAAAAACACTTTGCTGATAAAGCTGAAATTGAACTCGTTGAAATCAAGGATATCCCTGTTTTCAACAAACCTGCAGATAAACTTCTTCCCGCTGAAATTCTTGAAATTGCAGCTAAAATTGAAGAAGCTGATGGTGTGATTATCGGTACTCCTGAGTACGACCACTCTATCCCTGCAGTTTTGATGAGCGCTCTTGCTTGGCTATCTTACGGTATCTACCCACTTTTGAACAAACCAATCATGATCACTGGTGCTTCCTATGGTACACTTGGTTCATCTCGTGCCCAATTGCAACTTCGTCAAATCTTGAACGCTCCTGAAATTAAGGCAAATGTTCTTCCAGATGAATTCTTGCTTTCACACTCTCTTCAAGCATTTAACCCAAGTGGTGACTTGGTTGACCTTGATGTCATCAAGAAATTGGATGCCATCTTTGATGACTTCCGTATCTTCGTGAAAATTACTGAAAAATTGCGCAATGCACAAGAATTGCTTCGCAAAGATGCAGAAGAATTTGACTGGGAAAATTTGTAAGATAGGAGACCGAAAGAATGAAATTTGTTGGACTTGTTGGATCAAACTACGATCAATCATATAACCGCAAACTCTTGGAATTTATCCGTCGCAATTTCAAATTCAAATTTGAATTAGAAGTTCTTGAAATTGACGAAGTTCCAATGTTTAACCAAGACGAAAAATGGGACGAAAGCTTCCAATTGCGTTTCTTGTATAACAAGATTACACGTGCTGATGGTGTCATTATCGCCACTCCTGAGCACAACCACACTATCTCAGCTTCACTCAAATCTGTACTTGAATGGCTTTCATACGAAGTTCATCCATTTGAAAACAAGCCTGTTATGATTGTGGGTGCATCATACTATGACCAAGGAACATCACGTGCCCAAGTTCACCTTCGTAAAATCCTTGATGCTCCAGGTGTCAATGCCTACACGCTTCCAGGTAACGAATTCCTTCTTGGTAAAGCTAAGGAAGCTTTTGATAACAACGGAAATATCACCAACGAAGGAACTGTTAAATTCCTTGAAACTTGCTTAGATAACTTTGTAAAATACGTAGGAGTCGTTTCGAAATTGAAAAAACCAAAACCAATCGAACCAGAAGACTTGGATTGTGGAAAACCAATTGCTACAACCATTACAGAAGTTGACCCTGACGATCCAGAATGGGTAGAAAAAGTTGCAGCAATCACTGGTGCTGTTTCTGGTGATACCTATGTCAAATTAGACCACGGTATCCTGACAGTTAACCAAATTGATATGTTCTTGAAAGCTATGCCATTTGAATTGACATACGCTGACGACAACAACCAATTCCTCTACTACAACAACGCTCACCAAGATCCAGACACCATGTTTGCTAAACGTGTACCACCTCAATCAGGTAGCCGTATGTCGACTGTTCATGGTTCTCTTCCACCAGCACGTATGAAGAACGTAGAGTGGGTTATCGGAACACTTCGCAACGGAAACCAAGAATACGTCCGTACGATCGTTCCAGGTTCTCCTGCAGGTGTCATCAACACACACAACTACCAAGCAATGTACTATCCTGATGGATCATACGCTGGAATCAATGAAATCGTCTTTAACTTCCAACCATGGCTTGACTGGTACCTAAAAGAAACTGGTCAACGTTTGGTAGGTGGTAGTGGACCTTTCGCTCCTGCTGCTGGAGGTCATGGAGACGCTGATGCTACTTCAGGCGCTTCTGATTCAGGGGATGCTGGAGGCCACGGTGGTGACGCTGACGCTACTTCTGGCGCAAGCAACTAAGAAACCAAAAAGGAGCCATTTGGCTCCTCTTTTTTATTGCAAACGAAAAGGGGATTGTAAATCTTCTACATCCCCCTTTCATTTTATGAGTTAGGATCATCTAAACTGCGGCCGTGCAAACCTTTTTCACGTTGTACTTGGCGTAGTTTTTCTGGTGTGACATCATTTCCTTCCTCGTCCACAATTTTAATTCCTTCAATATGGTGGCGAACAGAGCGACGATAGCCTTCGATGTATTCCTCACGAAGTTTAGCTTGTTCCACTTTTTCAGCAGAAGTTAAGCCTTCTGTCTTTTTCTTTTTGGCAAGCTCGTTAATACGATCAATTTTTTTAGGATCCATGTTTCTCTCCTTTATGATAAGGTTTAATCCGTTTAACAGATTTTATTTGGTATTGATTTGGTTGAAACGTGCAAGTTTAGCTGCTTTCTTGGTTAGTTGAGTCAAGATTGCCAAGCGATTTTGTCGGACAGCCTGATCTTCAGCCATTACCATAGTATTTTCAAAGAAAGCATCAATAACTGGGCTAAGCGCAAAGAGTTGTTCTAATTGCTGACTTGCAGTTCCTGACAAAACGAGTGATTCTACTGTTTCTGCCAAGGCTTTCTCTTCTTCATTCTCAAAGAGAGCAGGATCAACAGTATCTGTTCCTTCGGCTTTTTCAGCCAAGTTGAAAGCACGTGATAGGGATTCGACAGACGATTTGAAATCTTCTTTCTTGCCTGCTTCTACGAGAGCACTTGCCGCTTCTAGCATATCTGCCACAACAAAGTTCGAACTTGCAAGGACCGCTTCCTTGATATCTTTTGGAGTAGAACCCATCATCTTATCGACACGAGCCTTAATAAAGTCCATGACCTCTGCTTTATTTTCATAAGTCAAGCTGTCAAATTTCAAATTATAAAGGCTATCGATCAGCTCATCCATAGCAATGTGCCAACCAAAGGCATCCAAGATACGAACCACACCTTGTGTCGCACGACGAAGGGCATAAGGGTCATTAGAACCTGATGGAATCAAGCCTACTGAGAAGAAACTCAAAATCGTATCTAATTTGTCTGCAATGGCTAGAATAGCTCCAACTTTGCTCTCTGGAAGCTCTCCGTCAGCTGATGTAGGCATGTAGTGTTCACGAATAGCAGCTGCAACTGCTGGAGTTTCACCAGCAAGAAGAGCATATTTCTCACCCATAATTCCTTGGAGTTCGTCAAATTCACCAACCATACCTGTCAACAAGTCAAACTTGTAAATCGCTGCTGCACGAGCAAGGTCAACTGTTTCATCCACTGACAAACCAGCTTTTTCTGCCAAGAGAATAGCAATCTGCCCCGTACGAATCATATGTTCACGAAGGGAACCAATCTTTTCATGGAAGGTCACCTGGTTCAATTTTTCAACAAGATCTGAAATGATCAATTTTTGGTCTTCACGCCAGAAGAATTCTCCGTCCTCCAAGCGGGCAACTAAGACTTTTTCATTACCCTTGATGACATTTTCCAAATGCTCTGCGTTTCCATTACGAACAGAAATGAAGTTTGGCAAGAGTTTACCATCTTGATCACGAACAACAAAGTAACGTTGGTGTTCCTTCATCGAAGTCACCAAGACCTCTTCTGGAACTTCTAGGTATTTGGCATCAAAACTTCCCATGAAGGCAGTTGGGTATTCAACCAAGTTCAAGACTTCATTGAGCAAGTCAGCATCAATTTCGATACGTACACCATGTTCAGCTTCGATTGCCTTGATTTGGTCAACAATCATTTGCTCACGTTCACGAGGATCCACGATTACAAACTGTGCACGAAGGTCTTCTTCATAGCTCAATGCTGACTGAATCTTGGTTTCTTGTCCCAAGAAACGATGACCACGGCTCACACGACCACCCTTGATATCAAGGAAATCCAAATCAAACTCTTGCTCGTCCAAGAGAACTGTCAAAGTGTGTACAGGGCGGATATACTCAAAAGTGTTGTTAGCCCAGTGCATGCTAACAGGGAAAGTCAAGGACTTCAAGACGTCTACTACACCTGGAACAATGTTCTCAACTGGTTGGCCCACTTCTTCCTTGGTAACATAGACATATTCTTCACCCTTGATTTCACGGAATTCAATATCTTCAACTGTCAAGCCTTTCCCACGGACAAATCCTTGAGCTGCTTTGGTGAAGTTTCCATCACCATCCAAGGCAATTTTCTTTGCTGGTCCCTTGAAATCTTCTGTCAAATCAGACTGTTTGTCTGCAAGACCAGTCACACGAACAGCCAAACGGCGTGGTGTTGAGAAAGTTTGAATGGCTTCAAAAGACAGGCGATTCTCTTTGAGGAAGGCCGCCGTTTTTTCACCTAGTTGTTTTTCGCTTGGAGTTACTACGTAGGCTGGTAACTCTTCAAGACCGAGTTCTACTAATAAGTTTTTTGTCATATTTTTTCTCCGAAAAGTATCTTTTTATTTTCCAGTTTGCCTTATGTGATTGGCACACAAGCAACCAACTTCGTTGTTTCATTGCTAAAATTGGAGTCGAAAGTCTCCAATTTTGCCTAGTATCCTTAGCTTCACTAAGGATACCTTCATCACTGCGGCAACTGGATCAGGGCTCACTCTGTTCGCCCATTTTCGTAATTTGTCACTCTCTTTATTCTGCGTCTTCTGCTAAGAGTTTAGCTCGTGTTTCTTCATCCAAAAGTGGGTAGCCTAGGCGTTTGCGCTCTGCGACAAAGGTTTTGGCTACGACACGGGCCAAGTTACGGATACGAGCGATATAGCCTGCGCGCTCAGTTACGGATACGGCACCACGCGCGTCAAGCAGGTTAAAGGTATGTGAACATTTGAGAACATAGTCATAAGCAGGGTGAACCAAACCCTCTCCCAAGGCACGACCAGCTTCTTTTTCAAACTTATCAAAATTTTCAAGCAACATTTCTTGATCAGAAATTTCAAACGAATATTTTGAGTGCTCGTACTCAGGCTGGATGAAGATTTCTCCGTATTTTACACCATCGGCCCACTCGATATCATAGACAGAATCAACTTCTTGAATATAAGAAGCCAAGCGTTCTAAACCATAGGTAACTTCCGCAGTCACAGGGCCAGTTGCCAATCCACCAACTTGTTGGAAATAAGTGAACTGAGTGATTTCCATCCCATCAAGCCAAACTTCCCATCCAAGACCAGCCGAACCAGTTGATGGGTTTTCCCAGTTGTCCTCAACAAAACGAATATCGTGTTCCAAAGGATTGATTCCCAATTTTTCTAAAGACTCAAGATAAAGTTCTTGGATATTTGATGGAGAAGGTTTCATGACCACTTGGAATTGGTGGTGTTGGTAAAGACGGTTAGGGTTTTCCCCATAACGACCGTCAGCAGGACGACGTGATGGCTCTACATAAGCCGCATTCCATGGCTCAGGTCCGATAGCGCGAAGGAAAGTGTAAGGACTCATTGTCCCTGCACCTTTTTCATTATCATAAGCCTGCATAAGCATACAACCTTGATCATTCCAAAATTGTTGCAAAGTCAAAATAATTTCTTGAAATGTTAATTTCTTAGACATTGAATACTCCTTTAATTTATATTATCTTTTTAGATTTATTCATCAAGCAACCAAGAAAAAGCTGGGTCCTGAAAAATATGACGTTTGGGTACAGTTTGTAAATTCTGATCGCATTCGTCTATTGTACCTAATTTCAAAGCACAGACTTCTGGTATATTTTCTTGAGCAGTGAAAATTTGACTATGACAGTTCTGGCAGTAATAGCGTTGCTTCCCTGGAGATGAACTATAGGTAACCAACTGTTCTTTTCCATACAATACTAGGTTTTTACTGCTAACTTTGGCATTCACTGTATAGGCAGACGCAGTTGCTTTCCGACAGAATGAGCAATGGCAAAAAACTAATTCCGACAATTCCTCATCTAAAGTGTAGGTCACTGCTTTGCATAAACAAGATCCTTTAAGCATTATGCTCCTTTCTACTTAGGCATTAGACGGAATTTAAAAAGAACCGAATTTCAACACCCAAGCCTTACGACTAGGGGCGTCTGAAACGCGGTTCCACCCTAATTTATTACTTCATTGTTTTTGAAAATACGACAGAAAGCGCCAGTTCCTTATTTTGCCCTACTTGGCTCCCACTATCCCAAGCTCGCTGAAGAACGCCATAAGACTTTCTTTCCTAGCTAGTATTATAGCAGATTTTCTAGCTAGTGTAAACCAAAAATGAGTCTGAAAACAAAGTTCCAAACTCATTTAATAGTAAAGCTTCAGAAAGTCCTGTTTAAGGATGTCTTTTCGCTTTTGGTTTTTTGCCATGTAAATTTCTCTTGGCTTGTTTCAATGCTGTAATGGCATCTTTGACATCTTCTTGGCTCGCTCCTGGATCATTAAGGAGTTCCTGTGCTTCTTTAAAGACTAGAAGATAAGCTGCTTTTTCTTTCTTGTCAGCATAGATAAATCTCGCGTTCTTTTCTTGGAAAAGGCGTTCATCTTTGACCAGTTTCTTCAGACTAGAGAAGTCAGTAGCTTTGCCATTTAGTTTGCTTTTAGCTGTTGCTAGGGCAATGAGAGATTGGTCAATTTGATCCTGTTTAACTTTAGGATCTACAGCTAGTAAGGCAATTTCTTGGAAGGCACGATCATAAGCTCGACGTACTTTTTCCTTGGCATTAGCATATCGTCCAGTTTTAGTCGTTGCATAGTAAGCTTTCATAGCTTCTTTCAAGGCTGTAACGTTCGAATCTTTTCCATCCAAAGCTTTACCAGCAGCTTCAAGACTAGCGAGAACGCCATCAATCAATTCTTGTTTCAACTTGCTTGACAAGGCTGACTGCGCCACTTGGAAAGCTTGGTCATAAGTTTTTCTCTTATCTGCACTACTATTAAAGTAACGAGACGTTTCTACCAGTTCTTTTTGTTGATTTACCGCAGCAATCAAGGCCAACTTAGACACAACAGATAGACGCAAAGCATTATTTCGACCTGGCTGAACGAGCAAGGAAACGAGATCTTCAAGGAGTTCATATCCAGTTGGCAAGGTGACTTGTACAGTATAACGACCTGTAGCAACTTTCTTACCAAAGGCGTATTGACCGTATTTTTCAGCAGGAAGAGTGATACTTGTCCCATCTTCTCCTTTCAAAACTACTGTAGTCGTCTTTGGAACTGCTCGATTGAAGGAAACAGACACAGGTGCATATTCTAGGAGATTTGCTAGGAAGGTAATGGTTTGGAAACTATTCTCTTCCGTCAAGTCAAACTCTTGGGACAAGGCACTGATAAATTTCAATTCTGTTCGATCATAACTGAAAATTTCTGCTGTATAATGACCAAACTGTAAGAAATGAATCGCTTTTGTCTTGTCAACATCAACATATTCCCCCTTGCTATTTTTGATTCGATAGACGTAGAGGGTATCAATATCCTGGTTTGTTTTTGCGTCCTTCAAGGCAATTTTCACTCGACCACTATTTTGATCGCGCACCAGTTCAGCAAGTGAGATATAGTCTACATTTCCTGCATAGTCCTCAACAAGATAGTAAATATTAGCCTTGTCAACATTCTTAGGAAGTGTATAACTACCGTCAGCATTGGCCTTAATCAGATGGGTGTTCTCAAGCGCACGAGTTCCAGACTGGTCTTTCCCAGTTAGAACCATGGTCCCTTTCTGGTCAAATGGTGTGAGGTAGAAGACTTTTTCTGAAAGGATACCGCCTTGACCCACATCTTTTGGTTTGCGAGCTACGAATTCTTGGTTTCCACCTTTAAAGCGAATATAACCACTTGTGATGACAGGTTTTTGAGTATCAATTTGAATTTTAAAGGTCGTGTATTGTTCTTTGGCTCCTGGAACATCTGGTGTGTAACTAATAACATAGTCATATAAACCATCTGCAACGGTATTGCCATCAAAATCCTGACCTCTCCAAGCAGTATTATCTAGAATATAACTCTTCAGATTTCTACTGTCACCATCAAAATAATTCTTACGAAGATCCTTTGCATCGCCCTCCCAAATAGGATGTTCATGCTTAGTATCCGTAGCCGCATAAACTGTAGCCCGAAGATTTACAAGATTTCTCAAAGCAACCGTCTTGTATTCAACTAGGTCTTTGTTTCCATCATCATTTGGAGAAATGGCAATACGGACATTCCCTTTTTCGTCCAACTGAAGAACATGCTTACCTTCAGCATTTTGTTCAATCCCAAGAACAGTAATTCGGCGTCCTTGGCGTTGACCTTTAGAAACAAGAAGGTCATTTTGTAAGGTTGCTAGATAGGTTGCATCATTAGAGTAGTTAACGGCAGGATTTTCCTTGTCTACCTCTGTATAAAATCCATTTTTCCCTTCTCGAACAAGGTTGTAAATTGGTTTTTCGACAGCGGGGAGATTTTGAAATTCACCTCGGAAGCCCATAAATGCAAGACTCACAATATCCCCATCATCTGCTGGATCTACAAAGCGAACAAAACCTTCAAGGAAATAGCCATTTGGCATTTGTTTGCTGAGTTCAGCAGCAAATTTTCGAGCATCTACTTTAACAGTGACTGTTTGACTGCTGTGGGCTTTGACCGTCACTTCTGGCCAGACTATCTCCGTTAGTTTTCGAGGTCGAAGGGTGAATTTTCCATCTTGGACTTCGTCTGTATTGGTATTCACTACCATCTTGAGAGTACGGTCAGTATCTGAAATATTGTGTACAGTGACCTTGAAAGTAAATTGATCTCCAACATTTCCTAAAGTCACACTTGGATAACCATTTTCACCCGTTACATAGAGGTCGGTTGAAACTGCAGCAGCTGTATCCACAATACCAGAACCTTGCTGACGAGGAGAGGTATAAGTGCCTGTGTCCTTATTCACATGTGGTTTTGCAGTTGACATGATCAAGGCCTTGACAGTCTCTGATACTTGCTCAGGAGTCAATTCTGGATGATATTTTTGAAGGTATTCCTTAACCAAAACTGCAACACCCGTAACATGAGGAGCCGCCATACTGGTTCCGCTGATACTACCGTAGGTATTGTCATTAAAGGATGAGTAGATATTGCCACCAGGAGCTGTCACGTCTGGTTTCAATTGTCCATCAGTAGTCACGCCCCAACTTGAAAAGTCAGATAGTTGATTGGCTACATCAGAAGGGCGATTATCCATCTTACCATTAAAAACAATCTTGTAGTTTCCTGATTTTAAGGCTTCGCCATACTGTTTAGAAATAAATACAGAAGGAATTTTCTTTGCTTCATCATCAATAGCCATATTGATGTTTGCACCCTCTACATTATTGTAGATCAAAGCACCAACTGCACCGTGTTTTCGTGCATTTTTGATCTTCTCCGAAAAGTTCATAGCTCCACGCTGAATGAGGGCAAGTTTCCCAGTTAAATCCAACTTCGCAAAGTCTTCTTCACGACCTAAGCCTGCTTCGACGTATTCATACTCTTTTCCTTTTTCAAAGTCCTTATCTGCTTCAGGTTGATTATAATCAAATTTGCCGTTATGAAGGCCGGCATTTCCCTCTAGACCTTTGACTTCAAAAACCGCTGTTGTCAATGTTTTATTGTTGACAGAAGCAACTGAAATCGAATCTTCAACAGTGGATGGATTTCCAACCAAGCCATAGTCTGGATTTTCGGCTAGTGGTTTTGAATAACCATTTCCGAATGTATTGCTATTTCCTGCTGAGATAAGAACAGATACTCCCTTGGCACGGGCTCGTTTGATGGCATCCACGATATCAGAACCAGCATCCACCATCGAACCAGTGCTAGATCCCAAACTCATATTGATGGCATCTGCTCCCAAGGCAACTGCGTCATCAATCGCTTTTACATAAAGGGCCGAACTTGTCGTTTTTTGGCGGTCTGAAAAGACACGCATAAACATGACTTGGGCTTCTGGCGCCACACCATAGACCTTTTCACCATTCGGTGCTTCTTTATCAGGGTTTCCAGCTGCAATCCCTGTTACGTGCATCCCATGAGAAGTTCTTTCTGCTTCTTTGATCTTATCTGTTCCGTCAAAGTAGTCATAGGCATAGACAACCTTATCGCTATACCATTTACCGTAGTCGATTCCAGCAGCCTTTTTAGCTGCTTCGATAGCTTCCTTGTTTTTAAATTTTGCTTTTGACGGATCCGAAATTCGAAGTACCTCATGATTCAAATCAAGCCCAGAGTCAATTATGGCAACAACCGTCCCTGTCCCCTTGTAACCAGCCTTCCAAGTTTTCGGTACTGTGATGATATCATTGCTTGAAAGACTATTGGGTTTTGGAGACTCAGCTTTTTCTTGTTCTTTTTCAGTAGTTGCTGTTTCTCCAGTAGTTTTCGGAGCTGTCGTTACTTGAGCCTCTTTTTTCTCAAAGTCAGAAGCCTTCTCAGTAGCAGGCGCTGGACTGGTATCTACGGTTGTTTCTTTCTGAACGACACCTTGATTTTCTTCTTTTGCAACTGTGCTATCTTTTCCTGATTCTTGGGCTTCAGCAGTTTTATCAACTGGAGCTTCTACCTTAGCATCTTGTTTACTAGCATCCTCTTTAGAAGTTTCAGCTTCTTGTTTCTCTCCAACTACTGGAGCTATACCATTAGTATTGGTTTGGTCAGTCGCAGAGTTTGAGTGTTTATCGTCTTTTAGCTCTGTCTTGTTTGCCTGAGTTTGAGCTTGATTTTCACCTGTACTCTGCTCATTGGCACTGACTTGACTTGCTCCAAAAACCAATGCAGTTCCCAATAAAACTGAAGCAAGACCAAATTTGTATTTCCGTAATGAAAAACGTTGTCGTCTATTCATAAATAATCTCCTTTTTCTTTAAAGTATACCTATTATAACGCAAATAATCATAAATTTTCATAAAAATCTGAATTGTCACAAAAATGTAATATTTACGTATATATTTTTCTTGTTTAATTTTATCATTCGTGTTATTTGCTTTATCAAACCAATATTTTCTAAGTTCGTTCCTATATTTCAATCCATAAAATTATTTCATTATACAAACAATTTAGATTTTTTATACACAAAAAGACTAGGATTTAAAATTCCTAGTCTTTGTTATTTCGGTATAAATCGATTTTACAAACTAAAAATCCATCTCATCCACACGAGGTGCGCCAGAAGTCACCGAGATTTTCTTTAAGATTTCTCGTTCTTCTTTGCTGAGTTCAATCCCAAAACAGTCAAGATTGCTCTGGATACGAGAGGCTGTCACTGACTTAGGTAGGGGTAAAAAACTTTCTGCCAAACTCCAAGCCAAGGCAATTTGAGCCACTGATTTCCCATGCTTAGCAGCAATTTCTTGGACTTCTTTCTGTTCAAACAGCTCTCCTTGCCCAAATGGTCCCCAAGCCTCTAAGAGAATTCCTTTCTCTCTACAGTAGTCAACCACTTCCTCTTGATAAACTCCTGGTGCCAAGCGCACCTGATTGACCGCTGGAATGATTCTTGCTGTCTCAAGTAAGGCATCCAAATGATGGGGAAGGAAATTACTAACGCCGATAGCACGAATTTTACCTTCTTGGTACAGGTCCTCCATCGCTCTCCAGACTTCAGCATTGCGAGTTTTCCATTGATCATTTTCTCTTAGTGGTTTTGGATTTGGCCAATGGATAAGGTACAAATCTAGATAATCCAATCCCAGTTTTTCCATTGATTCTTCAAATGCTTGGCGAGCTTCATCATAGCTGTGATTGATATTCCAGAGTTTGGCCGTTACAAAGATTTCTTGTCGTGGAATACCGCTATCTCGAATAGCACGACCAACGCTCTCCTCATTTTTATAGATAGCTGCAGTATCGATATGATGATAGCCGGTCTTTAAAGCTTCTAAAACGGCTTGGTAGGCTACCTCTCCATTTTCAGCTTTCCATGTTCCAAATCCTAGTACGGGAATTGAAACTCCATTATTAAGGGTGTATGATTTCATCGTTTTTCCTTTCTATGTGAAGAAAATCTAAAGAAACAAAATTCTGATTATCAGAACACTTGCTCCTTTAGATTTTAACAATTATTGATCACGATCGTAATAGATCTCGTGAGCTTTCAAGCGAGAATTGAGCAATTCAGGAACAGTCACAAAGGTATATCCTTCACCCTTTAAATACTCAATAACACTTGGTAGAGAATTAACAGAAGGACCATGGATATCATGCATAAGAATGATAGAACCATTGCGAACTTGGTGCTGAATCTCTGTCAAAATAGCAGCTTCATTCTTACTCTTCCAGTCCAAACTATCCACATCCCACATGATAAAGCTTAAGTCAAGGCCGTTTCGAATATCATCAGTGATGGCACCATAAGGTGGGCGCATCAGTTTAGAGCTTGATCCTAAAACTTGAGTTAGCAAATCTTCTGTATCGGTGATTTGCTTTTTAGCATCTTCGAGGGATAATTTAGAAAGGACAGGATGATCCCAGCTATGATTTCCCACAACATGGCCTTCTGATTTCATTCGTTTCAGAAGATTTTCATTACCTGAAATGTTTTTTCCAAGTACAAAGAAGGTTGCCTTTACACCGTACTTAGCCAAGGTATCCAAGGCTTGTGGAGTTGTAGTCGGATTTGGACCATCGTCAAAGGTCAAGGCTACAACCTTTTTATTTTTCTTTGCAAAGTAAGCTTGGTAGAGTTCAGCATCCTTTTCTAATAGATAAGAGGACTCAATGACATCAAAGAAACTGGATATTGGTAAAGCAATTTCCTCAACAGTCTCTCCAGGGTTAGCAGGATAAAGGATAATTTGACTATCTTTATAATCAAAACTCCAAGATGCCAAATCCTGATCTGTGAAGTTTTTGACAACCTGATCAATTTTTGTCTGGTCAAGTTTCTTATCTTCTAGAGTTGTTTTGATTTGACTCAGCAAGAGTTCCTTAGCCTTGCTTGCATCCTTGAAGAGTTTACTGAGGTTAAAATCTTTCCCATCTTCGGTCAAGAAAATTTTCCCTAAGGAGGTCTTTTCTTTTTCTTCAACCTTTGATGCAGACAAATCGTAGATTTGCTTGCTGATATTACGAGCAACAACTCCCTTTAAGACAGGATCCAACTGCTCAGTATAATAAAAGACCAAATCCTCTTTATCTTCCAGCTTTTCTTTGATATCCTGGTTGATTTTTTCTCTAACAGACGCAATGACTTCCTCTCCTTGCAGAGGGTAGTAGGCAATCACCTCAGCTTGACCTTTTCGGAAATGGTCCTTCTGACTACCTGAGTTGAATTGCTGGTCCTTTTCGCTTTTTAGCGCTTCAATTTTTTGTTCGTAAGATTGCTTTTGTAACAGCTTATAACCAATAGCACTCCCTAATAGAATCGTAGCAATTCCTAAGATTCCAACAAGGGAAAGCAATAGCCTTCTCGTTTTATCGTGAGAAACACGTTTCGCTCTATTTTTTTTCATATTTCCATCATATCAAATCAAGGCTATTATTTCAATGATAAACAGGGATTCTGTCTTCTTTTTAGGGAAATAAAAAAGCTTAGAAATCTCTAAGCTTCTATTTTAAAAACGAATCGCTTCACGTGTTTTTTCATATGAAGTTACAAAACGGTTTGTAACCCCTGGTTCAGCAACTTCCAATGCTTGTGAAATTTTTTCAAATGATGCCTGGTAGTCAAACTCTTTTTCAAAAATTTCAAGCGCTTCGTTAAAGGCCTCTTGGATACGCTCATCGAATGAACGGTAACGGTTTGAGTATTGCAAGAGTTGCTCCGTCAAGGTCGCATATTGAACGATATCATAGGTTTCTGTTTCAAGTGCTTCCATATCATTTGTTGCAATTTCAAGAACGCGTTTAACCGATTCAATATTGACTTGTGGTTGTTCTAACTCTGCCATCAAATCTTCAGTGTTATGACTTGCAGTAAAGAAAAGTTTCAAGAAACTTTGAGGGATTCCTGGCAAGTTTCTCTTCTCCATGTAACGTTTGATCGTATGCAAACGGTTCACATAGACATTTGCTCTTTGGCGAGCATTGAGGTCGTCTTTTTCGATTTGCGCAAGTCGTTCGCTAACAGAGATTTGCTCATCCTCAATATCCTTGAGGTTGCTTTGAAGCATTTCCAACTGTTCTTCAAGAGCAGAGTAGGCTTGTGTTGACTCACCTTGATCCTCTGTCACTTCCATGATTGCCTTATCAAGTGCAGCCAATTCTGCTTGAAGACGACGAACATGATTGCCATCACTTTCAGGAAGAAGGTAGGTTTTAGTCAAGCGTTCAAGGTCTTGAACAAGCACCTGATTATTTTCTTTCAAATGATTGAGATAAGTTGGTAATGTCGAAAGAAGACTTTCAACCACTTTTTGAGCTGCAATTTCACGAGTGAAGATATTGTAAAGTGCGTTGATTTCTTCTTGAATACGATTATTTTCATACTCTGCATTGTCCAATTCCAACTGACGAATATTTTCTTGATTATTTTTCAAAGATTCATGCAAAAGTTGGAAACGAGACTCGATATCTGTTTCTGTAAAATGATAGTTGGCATCCAACAGCTTGCGATAGCCTTCTTCCAAATCTGCTAATTGGTCTGGCAGTTCTTTTGTCAAGGCTTCAACAAGAGCTGGAATTCGCTCAACGATGTGTGTTAAAGCAAGAATATGATTTTCTGTTGAATCAAGAATTGCTGCCGCTTCAACTGGGTCACCTGATGAGTTCAAGGTAACGAATTGAGAGAATTCAGATTGGATGTTTTCCAATTGCTTCTCAATCTCAGGAAGGGCCTTACCATATTTCTCCGAATCTTCTGCAACGGTATGTTGAAGGGATTCAAACAAGTCCAAGGCATGAAGGACACGGCCACTATTCTTAGATTCTTGCTTTTCAAGTTCTGAGAGAGCATTACGAATAGCAGCAATGTCTTCTTCAATCAAGCCGATTTGGCTCTCAATTTGATCAAGTTTGTGTGTTGCCTTAAAGAAACGGAAAGAATTGTTGTAGCTTTCAGCTTCAAAGAGGTGATTTTCAATATCAGCAAATGAGTTCAGAGATAAATCAACCCATTTTTGGTTCCATTCACGGAAGGTTACCTGACTTTGACCAATCAAGTGCATATTTTTAACGGCTTCAACCTCATCATTTACAGGAAGGTTGTAGAGTTCTTCTTTTCTTTCTTCAAGGGCCGTTAATCTGCTTACATTACGCTTACGTAAAAAGATGGCTATTACATAAGCTAAGATCAGAATGACTGCAATCGCAACCATTAGATAAATTAGTTGTCCATTAGACATATCAAACTCCTTTTATACTAGAAACAATCGTAATGATTATATCATATTTTTTAAACCAAGGGAACTATTTCCCACAATTTTTAGACGTCAAGTGTACTATAAACCGCGTTTTCTTCGATAAATTCGCGACGAGGTTCTACTCGATCTCCCATCAACATATCAAAGATTTTATCTGCTTCGGCAGCATCATCTACCGAAACACGCGCCATCAAGCGATGTTCAGGATCCATGGTTGTTTCCCACAATTGGTGGTCATCCATTTCTCCCAAACCTTTATAACGTTGGATGGTTGGTTTTGAACGCCCTTCACTATGAAGTGCTAAGGCTTCTTGGAGTTTAATTTCTTGATCTGCACCTGGTTGAATGTATTCTTTGATCTCACTTCCAACTTTAACCCCATAAATCGGTGGTTGGGCAATATAAACATAACCAGCTTCTAGGATTGGTTTCATGTAACGGTAAATCAAGGTTAGCAAGAGAGTTCGAATGTGGGCTCCATCAACATCGGCATCGGTCATCAAAACGAGTTTTTGGTAACGAGCCTTAGTAACATCAAATTCTGCACCAAATCCTGTTCCCATGGCTGTGAAAAGGCTCCGAATTTCTTCGTTGGAAAGAATTTTATCCATGCTAGCCTTTTCAACGTTCAAAATTTTACCACGAATTGGTAAGATAGCTTGGAACTCACGGTTACGACCAGATTTAGCTGATCCACCAGCCGAGTCTCCTTCGACGATGAAGAGTTCGGTTTCAGCAGGATTATTTGAAGAACAGTCTGCTAGTTTTCCTGGAAGATTGGAAATTTCCAAACCAGATTTCTTGCGAGTGACTTCACGCGCACGCTTGGCAGCCACACGAGCCTTGGCAGCCAAAATTCCTTTTTCCACGATACGCTTGGCAATCTGTGGATTTTCCATGAGAAAATCAGAGAAGGCATCGCTGAAGAGGCGATTGGTAATCTTGACTACTTCGCTATTGCCCAGTTTGGTCTTGGTTTGTCCTTCAAACTGCGGATTTGGATGCTTAACAGAGATAACTGCAGTCAATCCTTCACGGACATCTTCCCCTGTTAGGTTGTCTTCATTGTCTTTTAGTAGCTTATTTTTGCGAGCATAATCATTGATAACACGTGTCAGTGCTGTACGGAAACCTTGCTCATGCGTACCACCTTCATGGGTGTGAATGTTATTGGCGAAACTCATGACGTTTTCGTGGTAACCAGTTGTGTACTGCATAGCTACTTCAACTGTGATATCATCCATCTCACCGTCTGTGTAGATTGGTGTATCAAAGATCACATCCTTGTTCTCGTTGATATATTCAACATAGCTAGCAATCCCGCCCTCATAGTGATAATGTTTAGTCTGTTCGAGACCTTCACGCTTATCTGTGATGGAGATTCGAAGACCTCGGTTCAAAAAGGCTAGTTCTTGAATACGTTTGTTTAATTTTTCAAAATCAAAGGTCGTTGTTTCTGTAAAAATCTCTGGATCCGGTGTGAAGTGAACTGTTGTTCCAGTTTTATCTGTATCTCCAACGACCTCAAGATCAGCAACTACATGACCACGACGGTATTCTTGGTAATGAATCTTACCGTTTTTGTGGACATGAACATCTAGTTGAGTTGAAAGAGCGTTTACTACTGATGAACCTACACCGTGCAATCCACCTGAAACCTTGTATCCGCCACCGCCGAATTTCCCTCCAGCGTGAAGGACTGTAAAGACGGTCTCAACAGCGGGACGTCCTGTCTTTTCCTGAATATCAACAGGAATTCCACGCCCATCATCCACAACGGTGATGGAGTTATCTGGCTCTATAAAGACTTGGATGTGACTGGCAAATCCAGCTAGAGCCTCGTCAATTGAGTTATCAACGATTTCCCATACTAGATGGTGAAGGCCTTCTTTTGAAGTCGATCCAATATACATACCTGGACGCATACGAACAGCTTCAAGTCCCTCCAAAACTTGAATTTGACTGGCATCATAATCCTGTGCCTGTTGATTTTTGATTTCTTCTGTCATTTTTTCCCTTTTCTTACATGTCTATTGCTTGTCTCAATGTCGCAACGTTATTAAAAAGATAAGCATCTAAGCCAGCAGCTTTACCTGCTTCTACATCAATATTTCTATCACCAATGACCAAACCAGATGTAATATGATATTTATCACGTAAATAAATCATGGACTCAGGATCTGGTTTTCGTTTAAAGCCAGAACTGGCAGTCACCACCTCGGTGAAGTAGTTCGCTATCTGGGTCTTAGCAAGAAGTTCTAGCACTTGGTCATTTCGATGAGAAACCAAGAAATGGCGACCACCCTTGTCCGAAATGTCTTTGAGTAATTCTGGAATTCCCTCAAACAAAACTGGATGCTCTAGCTCACGCGCTTCATTTTCTTTGTAGTTCTCTAAAAACCCCTCGATATCTGGTGCAAACTTCTCGATGGCAAAAGCTGTCGAAACCTTCAAGGCTTCGTAGACACAGTCGTGTTCTTGATCTATTCCGTATTGGGCTAAGGTTTCTACAAAGGCTGCTGTAGAAGTCTCATAATTATCCAATAGGGTACCACCTAAATCCCATATATAGTCGTGATATTTCATACCCTTCATTATACCATTTTTTTATGAAAAAAGCGATGATTTCCTAGATTTTTCGGCTCTATAATTTATATAGAGAGTAAAACACTATTGCATCTATGGAGCCTTTTTGTGAAGAAAAGCTCCTCTGTGAATGATCAAGCAAAATCTTTCTTATCTCAAATGTACAAATTAAAAAAATAGAAACTACTAACAACCGCGACATTGTTCTCAAACGAAACGCTTTGGGATTTCAAAACTTTAAAAATAGAATCCTCATTGCTTTGAATATCACAAGAGAGCAGAAAAAGATTATTCCAATATGGAATCTCTTGTTAATTCATCACAGTTTCCAATGATTCCTTCCTTCTTTTCAATTATAATTTATTTTTCAAACATACAAAAAACGATAACGTCCATTTAAGGAGTTATCGTTTTTGTATATCATTAGCTAAAGTTTAATTTTTATTGAGCTAAATTCGCTTAGTTTCTTCCGAAGTTTTGACCTCTGCCATCGCGGTCAAAATACATCCAACTTCCATCTTCAAGTTGAATCCATTTGCTTCGAGCCATATCTCCTGAATTGGCATCGAAATATCGACTAACCCCATTCACATCAACAACTTTTCCTTTGACTTGCTTGCCGTCTTGCGTGAAATAGAGAGTCTGTTGACCAACCTGCTGCAAGCCTGTCACTGCTTTTCCAGCTTGGTCAAAATAGTACCACTCATTTTGGGAACCTTCGACAAACTTGTTGGTTGCCATCTCTCCTGAGTTAGCATCAAAGTAACGGATACTCTTATCTGAAAGTGTCACGATTTTACCCTTGACTTGCTTGCCATCTTGGTCGAAGTAAAGTGTTTGTTTGCCAATCTTTTGAAGGCCTGTCACTGCTTTTCCAGTTTGGTCAAAGTAATACCATTCGTTCTTGGCACCTTCTGCAAACTTGCCGACTGCCATTTCTCCTGAGTTGGCATCAAAGTAACGGATGGATTTATCAGCCAAAGTTACTACTTTACCCTTGACTTGCTTACCATCTTGGTCAAAGTAAAGTGTTTGTTTGCCAATCTTTTGAAGACCTGTTACTGCTTTACCAGTTTGGTCAAAGTAATACCATTCGTTCTTGGCACCTTCTGCAAACTTGCCGACTGCCATTTCCCCTGAGTTGGCATCAAAGTAACGGATACTCTTATCTGAAAGTGTCACGATTTTACCCTTGACTTGCTTGCCATCTTGGTCAAAGTAAAGTGTTTGTTGACCAATCTTTTGAAGACCTGTCACAGCAACTCCATCTGCTCCGAAATAGTACCAATCACTTGGGTTATCACCCTGAGCAAAACGATTAATAACAGCATTTCCTGAATCCTTGTCAAAGTAACGAAGTTTGCCATCCTTAGCACTCACAATCTTGCCCTTAACCTGATAGCCGTTTTCATCAAAGAATTGCTGTCCATCTCCTATCTTGACAAGACCTCGAGCCATAATGCCCTTGGCATCAAAGTAACGCCAGTTTTCACCATCAGTAGTGTAGTAACGGTTGAGAACTTGGGCACCAGTTTGATCATAGTAGTACTGATTACCTTTTTTATCTTCACGGATAGAATCACGAAGTTGAATACCATTCTTCAAGAAATAAACGCGCTTGCCATCAATTTCATGAGCACCTGTTACAAGATAGCCTCGTTTATCGAAGTAATACCAATTTCCATTTTCATCTTGGATAAAGGAATTTTTAGCTTGATAACCACTAGTTGAATAGAACTTAGTACCATTAGCATCACTAACAAATCCTGTGTAAGCATTCTTATTAACTAATTGCTTAGGCAATACTATCTCGCCATTTTTGTTAGTGAGATAGTCGTTGCTAGCCCAGTCTTTAAGAACATAGTAAGCACCACGACCTAAGATATTGGTACCATTAAAGTACTTAGCCGACCACTTGGTAATCTTCTCATCTGTTGTCATCTTTTGACCATTGGAAATCTGTACTCGTTCAAAGATCTCTGGATATTTAGCTTTAAGCTCATCCAAGTAGGCTCCACCGTACTTACCTTGGAAATCAGTCCCATTGGTCTTACTATTAGCTACATAGAGTTTTTCCTTGATTTCTGCACCTTCACGGTAGGTTCCATAGTTGTTGACACGTGTTGCTGTTACTACTTCCTTACCTGGTAGGTTATAGATTTGGTCTGGTACCCAGTCCGCAATGGCTTGGATATTGACACTGTGAAGCGCACGAAGAGCATTGAGCAAATCTTTTAAAGAACCATATTTATTGTTCTTGCTCATGGCCATATCGTAGCGGTCTTCAAAGGCATAACCATTCTGAATGATAGAATCTAAGAAAGTACCGTCTTGGCTAGATACATACTGAGGTGGTAGCTCAAATGAAGTTACTCCCCATTCCTTGAAGAGGTTGACATTTTTAGCAATGACTTTATTGGTATATTGGTCATCGCGGGTTGCAAAGTCTTGGAAGTTAGAGAAGCCTTCGTAAATCAACTGAGAATCAAGAGCTGCGCTAGATTCGTAAACTTGACCACTAGCATTTTTCTTCTTGCTTGCTGTTGTACGAGCATCCTGATCTGCCTTAGCGCCAACTGGTACCCAAACAGCCAGATATCCAGAAACCTGTACATTGCTGTAGCCTGCAATATCATTCATATCAAAGGTTAAAATACCATTATCATCTGTCTTCTTCCAGAGCGATTGCGGCACTTCTTCGTCAGTTAGATAGCGGGAAATACCATCTTTGGTCGTCAAAAGCACAGGGCGATAGTATTGATTCTTATGGGCTGCTCCCATATTGACTTGCAGTTTATCCCATACATTTAACTTGAGGTTAGGGTTGTTTGAAGCAATAACTGCCATCCCTTGAGTACGAGTTTCTGCTGTTCCTTCATCTGTTGCTTCATTGGCACCAGTACCATAGCGGACAGAAGTCAAAATACCATTGTAAGACCATTTATCAGCCTCACGAGGTACACCCATATAAGTGACTTTCATGTCTTGTCCACCTGCTACATACTTAATACGAGCACGCAGCAAGGCATCAATAGCATCGTGGTAAGGAGATTTTTTCTCCATGTATTGACCATCATCGGTATAGAGGTCACCATAGTAGATCCGAGTGATAGAGTCTTTATTGGAGAGCATGAGAGCATGAGCAGTTGGGATGTTGAACTGCGTATACTTCTTGTCTGCCTTGCGCATATCTTCGTTGTAGATCTTGAAGGCTTGCTTGAGTTCATCCATGGTAAAGGTCAAACCATCCGTATTTGGATTGATATTTTCCCGGATGATGTCGGCAATAACGGTTTGTACTTCACTGTCATGAGCCCGCACAAAGATATAGTTAGCCATTCGTTCGCCATTTTTCTTTTCAGAAGAACGGTCATTTAGACTATTTGTAATCGTAGGCTCTACTCCGCTACGGATAGATAGATTACGCATGAATGAATAAAGCAAGGACAAGCGTAGCTTGTTGTCAATTGCTAGTTGAGCACCTTTAGTATCTTTGTTGTAGTCAGGATCGTTATCAGACCAAGCTTCCAAGATAGACAAATGCTTAATGGCTTCTTCTTCACTTTCTCCCACCTTGTAGCGAGACTTGAAGTAGTCAGATGCGATTTGGAGCAAGTCTGCGTTGACATTGTCCACCGCATCGACACGAACTCCATCAAAATTAGCAGTCGGATCATTGGCTACAATGCTTCCAAAGTTCATCATAAAATGCAACCAGTTGAGTTGTTCGGCCTGAACAGCTGGATTAGAGTTGTCAAAGTCGTTAGCGAGCAAGAACTCATAACCACCGTTTGACTTGTCAATAAAGTACTTAGGTGTCCCTGTTTGACTAGTAGGGGTACGGTTAAGCAAACGGAATTTAGAGTTAGCATGTGAGCTCTTCTCATTATTGGTATAAAGCAAAGCTCCACCCTGCAAGTGGTCCTTTTTAGTACCAGTTGTTTCAGACTCTGACTTGATATTCCAGTTTGGCTGGGTTTTGACAAAGGCACCCATCAGCGTTCTCAACCATTTGGTATCGCCTTCTTTACCAATTTTTTCCTCAATTTTGCGCTGAACCTGCTGAGAAGCACCTGTCAGGAGAGCTTGTTCTACTTTGTTTTCAAAAGCACCTGCTCCCAGACCTTGCTGGTTCATATAGTTGAGGTAATTAATCTGAGTACGTTTATCAGGCCACCAAGCCATCAAAAGAGGACGTAAGTCTGTTTCTGTCGATGCCGTCCATGTTTTTCCATCTTTTAAGATGAACTTTGGACGATACCAGCTATCTGCTGTCAAATAACCGTCTACAGTTTCAATATCCTTGTCAGTCGTACCATAGAAAGCATTCTTTTGGGAGAATTCATTATTGAGACTGCTGGTTCCTTGTTGGAACTGATATTCATTTGAATCAACTAAGGCACCCGTTTCTGCATCAAAATAAAGTATTCTCCCATTAAGTTCAACTGCAAAATTCTTTTTAACTGTACCATCGTCCTGAACATAGTAATTTTTACCATCAATGGTCTTGATGTGAGATAGGACATTATCATCGTGGTCAGCATTTACAGGTGCAGGTTGAGCCTGATCTGCCACCATTCTTTCAGCTACTGCTCCTTGTTTTTGAGCAGGTTCGGGAAAGCGATCTTTCTTTGCAACCTTTGGATTTGCAACAATCTTGTCTGCAACAGCCGTTTTTTCTCGTTTGTTGTCATCTTGCTCTTGGGCAGTTGTTGGCCTTGCTTGTTTATCCTGGTCTGCTACTTCTGTTTTAGGAGTTTCTGTGATTGCATTAGCAGCTTTAACTTCTTCAGCAACAGCAGCCTTTTCTGTAGATGCTTCTTTCGTACCTGCTGGTTTAGCAGGCTCTTGAGCATTGGTTTGAACTGTTGCTTCTGTATTTTCTGCTGGTTTAGCAAACTTATCACTAGCAGCAGCATCGCCTGTCACCTTGTCTGCAGGGGTTGCTTTTTCTGCTTCTTGCTCAGATGCTATTTTAGCTTGGGCTGGAGTTTGCTGACCCGGACCACTAGTCTGAGCTGTAGCAGGTTCTTGAACTACAACCTGCTTTACATCATCCGCATGGACAACGCCTGGTTCTAGACCAAGTACCTTTGGTGCTACAATAAGGGCCAAGGTAGTCAAAGCAATGGCTACCCAGTTTTTCTTAACTTTATGCATCTTATAATGAATCTTTTTCTCCATCATAAAGCCTCCTTCTGAATTTAGTATAAAGTTATGCCCTTATTCTAGTATATTTTTCAAAATGATCATTTTTTGTTGCACATCTACAACTATGAAAGGCAAATTCTTTCAAACTGTTCTTTAAGCTTTTGGGCAACACCAAAGGAATCTAAAAATTCAAAAAAAGATAGGCATTGCTCGATGTCACTGAGAGCATTAGTATTCCCAACCTTGTAGGCATACAGAGCCCTATGATACTTAATCAGCGTTCGATCATATAGATCTGTTTCAGGAATTTTAGAGTGATCAAGATAATTGAGAAACCTCATAGCAACTAGCAGATGGTTTCCTTCTATACAGACGCTAATGACATTAAGTAGCATCTTGATAATACGGCGGCGATTTTCCGGTAGGTTGTTATAAAACTGGGTACGATTGATCATCTCACTAGCGAAGGTTTCCAACGTTTCCAAGGCCATCAAATCAACGCTGTTTGTAAAGAGCCAGAGTTCATAACGTCCCCACTCCTCAACAGAAAAGAGATGATCCGTCAGAAATTCTATATCCTTCTTGCTAATCTGAAAATCTGAGCAACAGGAAGACAGAAGGGCTCTGACAATGATCGTATTGAGTTTATAGTTCTTCTTCTCAGGAAACTGTTCGGTCAAAGCTTCTGAGCTTGACAAAATATTTTGGAGCTTGACAACATTGTTTTCCTGATATGCATCAGCTACTTTTTTTGAGAACAGCACATCATCTGAATCAATGTAATTATGGTAAACATACTGAAACTCCTCTAGGGAAACGGCCATATTTTTTAAACAGAAATAAAAAGAATCAAGTGTGATCCCATTGACTCCCCGTTCAAAACGGGATAGCTGAGCCACGGAAATATCACCAGCAGCTACCTCTTTCAGGGACATTTTTTTTGATTCTCTAATGACTTTGAATATTTTTCCGAAAGTTTCCAACATATCACTCCCCCAGTTTCGTATATGCAAAAAATTCTTACTAATTTTAATATACTAGTAACACGTTTCAATTATATTACAGAGAAAGTACTTTATATTTCAAATTAATACAAGCAGATTAATTCGCATGATAAGACCGTTTAATATAGCATTTATTGAATATTATATCTTTTTCATGAATCTATTGATTTCAGTAACAATCTGAAGTATTCTATCTAACAACTTGAAAACACTAACATTTCTAGAGATAGATTTCCTTCTTATACTAGACGAAGCTTGATTGATTTATAAAAGTTTGATATAAAATCGCAAGACAATCATATGAAACATTTTTTAGAAAGGGAGTCAATAAAAAAAACGAGAGCCGAACTCTCGTCTTACAGTTGATTTCCAAAGACATCTCGATAGAGCATGCCGTCTCGTAAACTTTCGGCGTCTCCTCCTAATTGCTCTACGAGCTTATAGGCAAAGGCAAGTGCGGTTGACGGTCCTCGGCTAGTTGTTAGATTGCCATCTACAACCACTGTTTGCTTTTGATAAATTCCGTCAGTAATTTGCTCCTTAACTCCGTCATAACAAGTAAAGTGCTTGTCTTTCAGGACACCTGCTTGTTGAAGAGCGATTGGGGCTGCACAGATGGCAGCAATATTCTTTCCTGCTTGGTCAAAGGCTTTAATCTGTGAAATGAGGCTCTGATTATCTCGTAGGTGAGCTGATCCTGGCATACCACCTGGAAGAACTACCAAGTCATAGTCGGACAAATTGCCATCAAAAACATAATCGGCTTTTACCTGAATGCCATGCGATCCTGTCACCTGCTCTTCAAATCCTACCATATCACATGAAATGTTTGCTCGACGCAAGACATCAACTACTGTCAAGGCTTCGATTTCTTCAAAACCCTGGGCTAAGATAACTGCTACTTTTGCCATAGTGGCCTCCTTATTTGATTTGTTTTAGGACGACTTTCTTTCGTTTGAACGGAACTTTTCCACTTTTCTCTTCTGCTAGATTGGTCTGGTAACTCATAGACAAGAGGAGACCGACACCGATGAGGTTACTAATAATAGCGGAGCCCCCTTGAGAAATAAATGGTAGAGGAATCCCTGTCAAAGGAAGTAAGCCTGTCACGGCACCGATATTTTCAAAGATATGGAAGAGCAACATCATGATAAAACCAGTCGAGATATAGGTGTAGAACTGGTTGTTTGACTTAAGTGTAATCTTCAACATCCGATAAATAAGAAGCAAGTACAGGGCAACTACAAAGACTGAACCAATGAAGCCAAAGTCTTCAGCAATTACGGTGAAAATCATATCGCTCTCGCGTACTGGAATGAGGAGATTGGACACATTGAAACCTTGTCCAAACAAGCCACCACTTCCAATCGCAATTTGTCCCTGCGCCTGTTGGTAAGTCGTTGTTTGCGCAAAGTCAAAGGGATTGAGCCAAGCCAAAATGCGGTTAATCTGGTATGTTGGCATCCCAATCTGATGCAAGAAGGCGCGTCCATCCTTGCTTATAAAGATGGCCATGAAGCCTACAACTGCCGTCACTCCTGTCGCAAAAACTGGAATGATAATCTTCCACGAAACACCTGAAAGGAGAACCATACCAGAAAAAATAGCTACGAAGACCAAGGCAGTCCCTAGGTCACTTTGTAGGGCTAAGAGGATCAAGACTGGGATGGTAAAGGCGATCATCCAACCAATCAATAGGAAATCCAAGGGAATAGTTCGTCGCCATTCCTTGTGTTTTTGAGTGAATCTTACAATGGCTCGAGCCAACATCAAGATATAGGAAATCTTCATGAATTCCGATGGCTGAAAAAGTGTCGTTCCACCAATCGATACCCAGTTCTTGGCACCTGTTGACGCTACAAGATTTGGATTGTAGAAAACAAGAGGTAGGACCATCAAAGCTAGCCCTAGACCATAAAGATAGGGAGTCACCTTCCATAAAAACTCGGTATTAAAGAACATGACCACAAAACCAATGACAAGTCCCAAGGCAATCCAAGCGATTTGCTGACCTAGAATTGGTAATACATTGTTTGGATAGTCATGACTAACTGCTATATAAATGGCCACTACTCCAATCACCAGTAAACAAAACACTGGTAGGAGGAGGCTATAATCGACTCGAGAGTCGAAGGAACGTTTCATATTTTTTACCTTTTCTCTTTCTGGGATTTTTCTTTCATTCTATTGCGACGAGATTGGAGAAAATCAGCTACAGCAGGCTCTAGCTGGTCTCTAGAAAGAACCTGAACAGTCCTTTCTTTTGACAAGGCCTGAGCGATTTGTTTGCCGTAACGCTTGCTGACGACTCGGCTGTCTAAAAGCACAGCAACCGAACCTTGGTTGGGCCGTCTAACAGTACGACCAAGGGCTTGTTTTAGCCGAATGATCGCCATCGGCAACTGATAATCATAGAAAGGATTTTTCCCTTCTTGACGCAGTTCTTGGTTTAATTTTTTGGTTAAAGGCTCTTGGGGATTTTGGAAAGGCAATCTCGGAATCACTTGGATCACGCAAGGATGGGTTGAAAAATCAACTCCTTCCCAGAAACTACCTGTTCCAAGCAAGATCTGCCGTTCGCCTTTTTCAAAACGTTTTTTCAGTTGGCTTGGCTCCCCATTTTTATACTGAGCCAGATGCGGTTGGTCTAGCAGGTCTGAGACTGCCAGCAACATCTCTTTTGAGGTAAACAAGACCAGTATGGGTTCTTGAAAGGCTTGTAACCTTCGGATAACAGAAGCCACCTCACTAGCATAATCAACAGGTGAAACTTCTGTCACAAGAGGAAAATCATTGACTAGAAAGACTTCTTGTTGCTCCTGTTTTGCTACATCAAGCCTAACAAGTGGAGCATCTGGAAATCCCAATAAATCTGCTAAGGAAACCCGATTGCTGATTTCAAGAGTGGCCGATACTCCTAGGAGTCTACAATCTTCTGGCAATAAATCCGCTAGTATAAAGCGGCCTTTTTTACTTGAACAAATCAAGACATCCCTGCTCGATTTCTCTGCTGTAGCAAGCCAAAATTCACGGTCCGAGGTGAAAAAGTTTGCAATCTCTCTATACTCTGGGAGAGCTAACTCCGAAAAATGCTGGCGCAACTGTTCAAGAGAATCCAACCACTTTCCATTCTTCAGACCTGACTGATAGTGCTCCATCAAGTAACGACATTCAAAGCCGATACTCTCAAGCAAACGTTTCTGAACCAAATCTTCCTCTGACTCCAAGGACTTTTCAATTTGAGTTACAAGTTCCTCAAGGCGGTAAGCCTGCTGGGCTAGATTTTCAAGGGCTAGCAGCATTTTTTGAGCTTCATCCAAGATCACCAAACGGTTGTCGACAAACTCTGGATTGTCTTCCAAACGAGTGACCAGATAGGCATGATTAGTCAAGAGAACGCGACTGGTCTTGGCCTTTTCCTGCCCTCGTTTCCAAAAATCCTCTGTAGCAAATAAACTTTTCTTTGAAAGCTTGCCATCGTGGACTAGTTCTGGCAGAAAATGCTGGTAGCGATAAAGCTGCCCGATTTCGTCCAAGTCACCTGTCTCTGTCTCTGTTAGCCAGATGAGCAGTTGCATTTTAAAGCGTGTGAAGAGGCGATTGGACTCCGGTCGATGGAGGACTTGGTGAAAAGCATCCAATTTCAAGTAATTTTGAGGCCCCTTGAGACTATGAATCTCCATATGGAAGACCTCTTTTAAGCGCTGACCTTCTTCTTGCATGATTTGATTTTGAAGAATTTTGGTCGGAACACTCACTAGGATACCTGCTTGACTCTCCAAGTTCAAAGCAGGGAGGAGATAACCATAAGTCTTGCCCAGTCCCGTTTGAGCTTGGATAAAGGAAGTCTGGTGTTCTTCCAATAATTGCTCAATCTTCTCCGCAAATTCCAGCTGTTGTGGACGCTCCTCCAGCCCCAATAAAGAAATGTTTTTAGCAAAGTCTTTGGATAACTTTCGTGGGACTAAGGCTTTGCTTTCCTTTCTGAGGAAAAGCCCATGAAGCTCCATCAAGTCTGGCGAAGATAAGAGAGATTGTTGCTGATAGACCTCCTCAATCACCAGATAACTTTCATAGAGAAGGTTGTCTGCAAGTTTTAGCAAGCTTTCTAAGAGCCCTTTTGGTAACTCAAATAGTTTTTGACGCATGTAGAGCAAGAGTTCAGCTGTTGCCTGAGCATCTGACAGAGCAGTATGGGCATGTTCCAGCTCAATGCCCAACTCTTGACAAAGGATACCTAAGTTATACTTTTCAAACTGAGGATATAGAACTTGGGCAAGCTCAACTGTATCCACCCGCGGTGTACGCAATTCATATCCTTCAAAAAAGAGAAATTCTGCAAGAAGGTTGGCATCAAACTGTACATTGTGCGCAACAAAAATACCGTCCTTAACCAATTCAAAAATTTTTCCAGCCACCTGAGAAAACTCTGGTGCCGCAGCCAAACGCTGATCGGTCAGACCTGTTAATTCTTTGATATGAGAATCCAAGGGTTCGTGAGGATTGACATCAGTCGCATACTGATCGATGATTTCACCATTCTCAATCACCACAATGCCTACTTGAATAATTTTTGCCTTGCTTCCAGTGCTGGTCGCCTCTAAATCAACGACCACATACCGATGATCATTTCTCGCATTCATCATTAAAAATTATATCAAAAAAAGCATGATTTGACACCCCTCAACTTTGATAACAATCTCACTTTCCTTGTGAGTTTGAGTAAAAACCCAGACCTTAAAAGTGAGAATTTCACGCAAGTTCAGCAGTTGGTTCCTGGTTCTGAGGTATTTAAAAACCTTATCAACAAAGCTACATCAACATAAAAAGGCAACCAAGATATTAGCTGCCTTTTTGAGATATTTTTTTCATTGTTTTTGGGAGTAGCTTGCTAATCTCTGTTGGCAAAACAAGGTAGTTTTCTTGAGCTAGTTCTTGCGCGATAGCTGAATGAAGATAGGTCACTACCACCACTCTTTCATAGAGGCTGACTTGGTGAAACTGACCTGCAAAACCTGCAATCATCCCAGCCAGAGTATCTCCCATCCCACCTGTTGCTTGATAGGGACCTCCAACCTCTAACTGATAATATTCAGACTGACCAGCTTGCCAGATACGAGTTGCTGGACCCTTCTCAACTAGAATCGTTCCTTGAGGAAAAGTAGAAAGAGCCCTAGCAGTCGTCTCTTTATTTTGATGGTCAAGAACTATACCAGATAATCTTTCCCATTCCTTTTGGTGGGGAGTTAGAATGAGCTGACTAGATGGGAATGGCAAATGAGCTTTTGCTAAGATGCCCAAAGCACCGCCGTCTGCAATCAAAATCTGGTCTTTTCTAAGGCTGTCACAGACCCGTTTTACAAGTTCTTCTCCGAATGCATTCTCTCGCAAACCCGGACCTAACAAGACAACTTCTGCCTTCTCCAACTGCTCTTTTAACAATTGCTGGTCTTGAAGAGAAAAAGCCATGGCCTCAGGTAAATGACTGTGCAAAGCCGGAATATTCTCCTTATCCGTACCAACAGTCACCAACCCTGCCCCACTTTTAACAGCTGCAATGGCTGACATGATGATAGCTCCCCCATAAGGATAGGTCCCTCCTAGTAAGAGCAGGTGACCGTAATCTCCCTTATGACTGTGACGAGAACGTTCCATAATGACTTTTTCTAGTAAAGTTCGATCAATCACTTTCATCGTTTTTTCCTCTCACTCCATTATACTACAAAAGGAGGGCAAACCTCCTTCTACACTATTTTCCCTTAAATTCCGCAAAGGTCTGTAATATTTTAGCTGCTACTGCTGGAGAAGGTTCTCCTTTTAGCTCTAACGTTTCATCTGCATATGGAGTAAGGCCTGCAAAATCTCCTATCTGGACAGAATAGAGCGACGTTTTAAACAGTTCAATATCGTTTTGGTCATTTCCAAAAGCGATGAAGTTCTCCCCACATAATTTTTCAACAGTTGTTGCCTTATGAGTATCCAAGGGATTAACATAAAGGCACTTTTCATGCGCATGATAGGAGAGATGAGCCTGTCCTAGTCTTTCTAGCTGATCAAGCAGATCATCAAGCAAATCCTCGTGGTCACCCATATAAACGACTACCTTAATCGGAGTCCCCAAGTCCTCGAGTTTCTGATGACGAGCCACCTTTAGGGGATCCACACTGGAGAAAAATGGAATCTTCTCCACAATCTGACCGCTATAGTCAAAGCAATCATCTGCAAAGAAAGGGAGATTATAAGTCTGACAATAATCCACTAGCGCCTGATAAACTCTAGCATCGAGATTCCTTTCGAAAACAGTCTTCCCTAGATGATAGGCTACGCCACCATTCAACCCTATAACCAAGCGCTGACTGAGTTCAGGACCTAATAAACCCAAACAATCCCGATAAGAGCGGGCTGAGGCAAACACAAGCTCATGCCCATAATCTTCAGCCTTTAACAGAACCTGCTTAATCTCCTCATCTATGGTCATGTAGTCAAAAGACAGTGTCCCATCCAGATCAAATACGAATTTCATCTTCCTAGTCCTTGTTTAGTGTTCGAAGCGCTGCCTGATAGGTTTGCTCCATCAGCATGGTAATGGTCATAGGTCCAACTCCACCCGGTACAGGTGTGATATGGCTGGCAAGTGGTGCAACAGCATCATAGTCAACATCTCCACAAAGCTTGCCATTTTCATCGCGGTTCATCCCAACGTCAATGACAACCGCTCCTGGTTTGACAAAGTCAGCAGTCACAAACTTAGCGCGACCGATTGCAACCACAAGAATATCTGCCTTAGCAGCCACCTTGGCAAGATGATGGGTGCGTGAGTGGGTCAAGGTCACAGTCGCATTTTTAGCCAAAAGAAGCTGAGCCATGGGCTTTCCAACAATGTTTGAGCGACCGATAACAACCGCATTTTTACCTTCTAGATCAATCCCATACTCATGAAACATTTCCATAATTCCTGCAGGTGTCGAAGGAATCATAACTGGGTGACCAGACCAGAGGCGACCCATGTTTAGCGGGTGGAAACCATCCACATCTTTTTCGGGGTCAATAGCTAACAAAACTGCCTCTTCATCAATATGTTTTGGTAGGGGCAACTGGACCAAAATTCCATGCCAAGCTGGATCTTGGTTGTATTTGGCAATCAAGTCTAACAATTCCGGTTGGGTAATGGTCTCTGGAACTCGTACTACTTCACTACGGAATCCAGCAGCGAGAGCTGACCGTTCCTTGTTACGAACGTAGACTTGGCTGGCGGGATTGTCCCCCACCAAAATCACCACCAATCCTGGAACTAGACCTGTTTCTTCTTTTAGTTTGGCCGTCTTTTCAGCCAACTGTCCTTGTAACTTAGCTGCAAGAGCCTTCCCATCGATAATCTGTGCCATATCTCTTCTCTTTTCTATCAGATATCCTCTATTATAACAAAAAACGCCTTGTCATTCTAACATTTCTTGACTAATGGACCTTATAGTCAAAAACTATAAGAAAAAGCCCTTATCGAGCTTTTTTACCTGTTTATATTAGGCGAATCTGTCATGCTTTCTTTTTGACTTTTGGAGCCGGTAAGACTTCATACATATCCTTGATTAATCTCATCAGAACTGACTTATCTTCAATGTCTTCTATCAAAATCATCTCCTTGGCTCCTTCATAAGGACGTTCAAGCCTAGTCTGTCCCAGTTGATCCATGACTACCTTCACAGACTTCAGTAACAAACGATTATCATAGATTCCCCCAATAATCTTCCCACGATAATAAAGGATATACTCTCCCATCATTGGACGATAACTCATCTCCTCTAGCTCTGATAGCTGTTCGAGAATAAAATCTAAATATTCTTTACTGGAAGCCATGATGCCTACTCCATTTCTTCTAAAAATGAGGTCTTACAAAACCTTACTCAAAAATTCCTTGGTCCGTTGTTCTTTTGTTTGATTGAAAATCTCCTCTGGCGTTCCATCTTCGACAACAACTCCATCCGCCATAAAGATAACACGGTCTGCTACCTCACGCGCAAAGCCCATTTCATGCGTCACAATCACCATGGTCATCCCTGACTTGGCAAGGTCTTGCATAACAGCTAGAACTTCTCCAACCATCTCAGGGTCTAGGGCTGAAGTCGGCTCATCAAAGAGCAGAACATCTGGCTCCATTGCTAGTCCACGTGCAATGGCAATCCGTTGCTGCTGACCACCTGACAAACTCTGAGGATAGGCCGTTGCCTTATCTGGCAAGCCAACTTTTTCTAACAGTTCCTGTGCTCTTTTCTCCGCAACTTCCTTGCTTTCACCTTTGGTTTTAATTGGTGACAAAGTGATATTTTCCATCACTGTCATATTGGGAAAGAGGTTGAATTGTTGGAATACCATGCCCATCTTTTCACGCATAGCAAAAAGGTCATTTTTCTTATCAGTGATATCAACTCCTTCAAAGATAACCTTACCTTTACTTGCTTCTTCAAGGAGATTCATCGAACGAAGGAGGGTTGATTTCCCGCTCCCTGACGGACCGATAATGACCACAACTTCTCCTCGTTTAATCTCAAGGTTGATGCCTTTTAAAACTTCATTTTTCCCAAAAGACTTATGTAGTTCTTCAATTTTAATCAAGGTTTCTGTCATTATTTCTTGTCTCCTTGTCCAATATGTTTTTCAAATGCTTTCAACGCCACTGTCAAAACAGAGGTCATAATCAAATAGTAAAAGGCTGCAAATAAAAGTGGAGTCAATGGTAAATAAGTTGTTGTTGCTACTGTCGTTGCACCATTCCACAACTCCATCACCCCAATTGCCGACAAGAGGGAACTATCCTTGATAATGGTGATAAATTCATTTCCCAGAGCTGGAAGAATATTCTTGATAGCTTGTGGCAAAATGACATAACGCATGGCATTTTTCGGACGAATACCTAGAGAATATGCGGCCTCTAACTGTCCTTTAGGAACCGCATTGATCCCCGCACGAACAGTTTCTGAAACGTAAGCTCCACTATTCATAGAAATAATCAGAATACCAGGAATCAGACGAGAAAGATCAACTCCTAAAATTCCCACTTGGATAGTCGGAGCGTTGATATGCATAAGGGCAAAAGCAATCATTATTTGAACCATCATTGGCGTTCCACGGAAAATCCAAACATATACATTTGCAAACCAAACGAGCGGTTTAAAGCGTGAACGTTGGGCAAAGGCCAGTAACACACCTATAATGGTCCCTAAGCAGACAACAAGGATGGAAATCAATACGGTAATCAGAGCACCATAGTTAAAATACGGTAAATACTTTGGTAAAAAAGAAAAATTCATATTCAATCAACTTTCTATGTATTGGATTGTATGATTATAACATTAATTGAATTAAAATGCAATCCTTTTTCCCCTAATTTTAACAATTAACTTGATAGAATAGAGAAATAGAGAGAAATCACAGTTTTTTTCTAGTCAACTACCTCTTGTTTATGGTAAAATAGAAACGATAAGAAATGGAGGAGAATCAAAATGGAATCACATTTGGTTAGAATCATTAACCGCTTAGAAGCAATGACAAAAGATGGTGGAAATCTAAAACGTAATTTTGAACGTGAAGGTGTTGTTGTCGCAGAAGTTGCATACAGTCACGACGAAGAAAACGGATCACTCTTCACCCTTCGTGATGTAGAGGCTCGTGAAACTTATACCTTTGATAGCATTGATTTGATTGCAATGGAGATCTACGAACTCCTTTACTAATATAAAAACAGCGGGCAGTAAGGCCCGATGAATGAGAATCCTTTTTGTCACCACAAATGGGATTTTTTCTTACCTTCAATGTCGCTTAATTCTCCATAAATCCTTCTTTTAAAAACGATCACTTCCCAATCTTTTTACTTGCTTTACACCTTAATCATGCTATAATGAAAGTATAAAACTTTGACTATTCTTGACCTTTTTCTTAGGCCGAGAATAAGAATGAAATGAGGTAGATGTATGCTCTGTCAAAACTGTAAAATAAACGACTCAACAATTCATCTGTATACCAACATCAATGGACAGCAAAAGCAAATTGATCTCTGTCAAAATTGCTATAAAATTATCAAAACAGATCCAAATAATACCCTCTTTAAAGGAATGACTGACTTAAATAATCATGACTTTGATCCTTTTGGTGACTTTTTCAATGATTTGAACAATTTCAAACCTTCTTCTAATAACGTCCCTCCAACTCAATCTGGTGGGGGATATGGAGGAAACGGTGGTTATGGACCTCAAAACCGAGGCCCGCTTCAAACACCACCTAGCCAAGAAAGAGGACTCCTAGAGGAATATGGTATCAATATTACTGAGATTGCTCGTCGGGGAGATATTGACCCTGTTATAGGTCGAGATGAGGAGATTATCCGCGTTATCGAAATCCTCAACCGTCGAACCAAGAACAATCCTGTCCTTATCGGAGAGCCAGGTGTTGGTAAAACAGCCGTTGTTGAAGGTCTAGCTCAGAAGATTGTCGACGGCGATGTTCCCCACAAACTCCAAGGCAAGCAGGTCATCCGTCTGGATGTGGTTAGTCTAGTTCAAGGAACAGGTATCCGAGGCCAATTTGAAGAACGTATGCAAAAGCTCATGGAAGAAATTCGCAAACGCGAGGACATCATCCTCTTTATCGACGAAATCCATGAAATTGTTGGTGCAGGATCTGCTGGCGATGGCAATATGGATGCAGGAAATATCCTCAAACCAGCCCTTGCCCGTGGTGAATTGCAACTGGTCGGTGCCACTACTCTCAATGAATACCGCATCATTGAAAAAGATGCTGCTCTAGAGCGCCGTATGCAACCTGTCAAGGTAGATGAACCAACTGTCGAAGAAACCATTATCATCCTTAAAGGGGTTCAAAAGAAATACGAAGACTACCATCACGTCAAGTATACTGATGCTGCCATCGAAGCTGCTGCAAATCTTTCCAACCGCTATATCCAAGACCGCTTCTTGCCAGACAAGGCTATTGACCTGTTGGACGAAGCTGGTTCAAAGATGAATCTGACGCTGAACTTTGTTGATCCTAAAGTGATTGATCAGCGCTTGATTGAGGCTGAAAATCTCAAGGCTCAAGCTACACGAGAGGAAGATTTTGAAAAGGCTGCTTATTTCCGCGATCAGATTGCCAAGTACAAGGAAATGCAGAAAAACAAGGTGACCGATCAGGATACTCCTATCATCAGTGAGAAAACCATCGAACATATCATTGAGCAGAAAACCAATATTCCTGTTGGGGAACTCAAAGAAAAAGAACAGTCTCAGCTTATCCATCTAGCAGACGACCTCAAAGCTCATGTCATTGGTCAAGATGAAGCTGTCGATAAGATTGCTAAGGCCATCCGTCGTAATCGTGTTGGACTTGGAACTCCTAACCGCCCAATCGGAAGCTTCCTCTTTGTCGGACCAACTGGTGTCGGTAAGACAGAACTTTCCAAACAACTAGCCATTGAGCTCTTTGGTTCTGCTGACAGCATGATTCGCTTTGACATGAGTGAATACATGGAAAAACACAGCGTGGCTAAATTAGTCGGAGCCCCTCCAGGTTATGTCGGCTACGACGAAGCTGGTCAGTTAACGGAAAAAGTTCGTCGCAATCCCTACTCTCTCATCCTTCTCGATGAAGTCGAAAAAGCCCATCCAGATGTGATGCACATGTTCCTTCAAGTCTTGGATGATGGTCGTTTGACTGATGGGCAAGGACGTACAGTTAGCTTCAAGGATGCCATCATTATCATGACCTCAAATGCAGGTACGGGTAAGGCCGAAGCTAGCGTTGGTTTTGGGGCAGCTCGTGAAGGTCGAACCAACTCTGTTCTCGGTGAACTCGGCAACTTCTTTAGTCCAGAGTTTATGAACCGTTTTGATGGCATCATCGAATTTAAACCTCTCAGCAAGGACAACCTTCTCCAAATCGTCGAACTCATGCTAGCGGATGTCAACAAACGCCTCTCTAGTAACAATATCCACCTCGATGTGACAGACAAGGTCAAGGAAAAGTTGGTTGACTTGGGATATGATCCAAAAATGGGAGCACGGCCACTCCGTCGCACCATTCAAGACCATATCGAGGATGCCATCACTGACTTCTACCTTGAAAATCCAAGCGAAAAAGACCTCAAGGCAGTCATGACAAGCAATGGCAATATTCAAATCAAATCTGCCAAAAAAACTGAGAAAACAGAAGAGATTGCTTCTGAAAGAGAAGAATAAACCTCATAAAAAGAACAGGAAACAAGATTTCCTGTTCTTTTTTTAATTCTCTTCTTGAACTTGATAGCGAAGAATTGTTTTTAATTTGCTTGGCTCCGTTCGATGAAGGTTAGTGAGATAAATTTCTCGGTGGACTTCCGAAGTTCTTTTGAGCTTATGAAGTTGACAAAAATGCTCCATCTCTGCAAAAGTCTCATTTTCAGTATCAAAAGGTCCTACATGAAGCATAGCAAGGCTTTGGCCTTCTTCTATCTTTTCAAAACGAACAGCCTCATAAAGAAGATTTGGCTTCTTGATTTTGACCTCGTTCAGAGCTACCTCAAATAGTTCTCTCGTAATAAAATCGGGTTGCCCAATCATAATGCTATAAGAAAGCTCACTTTTTACCAGTTCTCCCTCCTTCTCCTTTTTCCATACACCTTCTAAAGGAAAGACAGTAAAATCAGTGTAAACCTCATCCAGAGGAGCTTTTTTATACTTCATCTTTATCGCATAGGCTAAGGCATATAAGGCCCCTACTCGTTCTGAAAAATCTTCTTGATTTGGATCACCTTTACCATCAATCACGATATAGGATTGACCTGGTACCTGCAGGATGCTGGGCCTAGCTTTCACTTGATAAAGATCTTTTGCTTCTTTTCTCCATTCGTATTTCATTTGGTTCTTCTCCTTTCTATCTCTAGTATAGCACCAAAACCCTGACATCTTTTGTCAAGGTTTGTAAAGTTTTTGGATTTTTTCTAATCTAGAAAGCAATTCCTTCTTCAGATGATTGGGGGCGAGTATTTCTACCCCATCTAGATAAGACAGGAGGTAAGTATACAGACTTTCATGCTCTGGTAGGACTGTCTTGACATAATAACACCCATCTTTCCCCAAGCTAATCTCATCTTCTGAAAAATCTTCATAAACCCGGAAAGCAAGCTTGGGACTAAACTTCAAGGAAACTTTGATTTGATGTGCCACTTGATCTGAACCATCAACCCAATCCTCCACATTTTTCTGCTTCACAGTTTCAGTTGTTAGGTGATATTTCCTAATTCTAGACAATTTGAAAAAACGCCACTCTTCCTTCAAACAACAGTAGGCATGAAGGTACCAATCTCTCTTTTTAAATACGAGTTTAAAGGGCTCGACTGTACGAATCGTTTTCTGACCACACCCACCTAGATAAGTAATCACCAGTTGCCTTTTCTCTAGAATAGCATATTTGATGTTATCAAATAATTCTTTTTGACCTTCTCGCTTCCTCCAGTCAGTCAAGTCTACCTCTATCCAAGGGCTGGGAGAAACTTGAAAAATAGATTCCAACTTTTCAAGTAACAGATCTTGCTTGTCATTTGTCAGAGCTCGAATCCCTTGCAAAGCTGATAGAAGTTCTAATTTTTCATCCTCAGAAACTAGAGTGCGATCCAGAACAAAGTCTTTCAATAAAAAGATCCCGCCCGCCTTTCCAGGTATCGAATACAGAGGAATCCCTGCCATACTCAACCGCTCAATATCGCGATAAATCGTTCGTACAGATACTTCAAATAATCGGGCTAATTCAGGAGCCGTTGTACTGCCTTTTTCTAAAAGTAGGTATAGGATACGAAATAGTCTTGATTCTGCCATAAAATCACCTCTCTTTTATTATACCAGTTATAGTGCTAGGGTTGGAAAGTTTAACTAGACAAATATTGATCCAGACAAACTAGCTTTTTCTGCACAAGTTCGTTGGTTTATTCTTGACAGCTAGCCCCTCGTCCATTATGATAATAATAAAGATACTAGAGAATGAGGAAAATGCAATGGCAAACCCAACTTTTGGTGATAAAAAAGAGAATGTGACCTACCAGCCCCGCTATGGTGTGTACGCAGTTATTCCTGATGCGGAGAAAAAACAAATTGTCCTAGTTCAAGCTCCCAATGGTGCTTGGTTCTTGCCAGGTGGAGAGATTGAAGCAGGCGAAGACCATCAAGAAGCTCTGAAGAGAGAACTAATCGAAGAACTTGGCTTTACAGCTGAAATCGGAACTTATTATGGGCAAGCTGATGAGTATTTCTACTCTCGCCACCGTGATAGCTACTACTACAATCCAGCTTATCTCTATGAAGCTACTTCTTTCCAAGAAGTACAAAAACCATTAGAAGATTTTAATCATATTGCTTGGTTCCCTATTGATGAAGCAATTGAAAAACTCAAACGTGGTAGCCATAAATGGGGAATAGAAGCTTGGAAAATCCAACATGAAATTGACTAAAATACACGATTTTATCCAAAAAGTGCTATAATAGAGTTAGAAAATCGGAGGAACTGTTATGAAGCTTATCAATACGACAAACTCACACTCGCAACTTGTTAAAAGCCAATTAGAAAGCACAGACGCAACTCTTGTCGAGGTCTATTCTGCTGGAAACACAGATGTGGTTTTCACACAAGCCCCGCTTCACTATGAAATCCTCATTTCCAACAAACACCGTGCTATTCGTGAACCTGAAATTGAAACCATCCAAGACTTCTTCTTAAAGCGTAAAATCGGCAAAGGAAGCATTGACGAAGCCAATATCAAGACCCTCTATTCGGATAAATTGATTGAGATTTCAATCCCTATAAAATAGGAAGACCAGCCAAAAGCTGGTTTTCTTTTGCAAAAAAGATTGGTAGTGCACAGCTACCAATCTTTTAGTTTTATTTCACCGCTTCTTTCAAAGCATCTACCTTGTCCAAACGTTCCCATGGAAGGTCAATATCTGTACGTCCCATGTGTCCATAAGCCGCTGTTTGACGGTAAATTGGACGTTTGAGGTCTAGCATTTGGATAATTCCTGCAGGGCGAAGGTCGAAGATTTGACGCGCTGCTTTTTCAAGCTTGCTTTCAGCTACTGTTCCTGTACCAAAAGTATCGATACGAACAGAAACAGGCTGTGCCACCCCAATAGCATAAGCCAATTGCACTTCTGCCTTCTTAGCAAGACCTGCTGCAACAATATTCTTAGCAATGTAGCGAGCCGCATAAGAGGCTGAACGGTCCACCTTCGTCGCATCCTTACCAGAGAAGGCACCACCACCATGGCGAGAGTAGCCACCATAGGTATCCACGATAATCTTACGACCAGTCAAACCTGAGTCTCCTTGAGGTCCACCGATTACAAAGCGACCAGTTGGATTGATGAAGAATTTTGTCTGTTCATCCAAGTAAGAAGCCGGAATAACCTCTTTGATAACCTTGTTAATCACATCGTTGTGAATTTGTTCATTGCTAACTTCCGGGTCGTGCTGAGTTGAAATAACGACTGTATCCACACGTACTGGACGATCATTTTCATCATACTCAACCGTAACTTGTGATTTAGCATCTGGACGAAGATAGCTGATTTCACCAGACTTACGAAGTTCTGCCAAACGACGAACCAACCTGTGGCTGAGTGAGATTGGCAATGGCATGAGTTCTTCTGTCTCATCCACCGCAAATCCAAACATAAGACCTTGGTCACCAGCACCAATCAAGTCCAGCGGATCTTGATCTACATTCCCACGAACCTCCAAGGCTTCGTTAACACCTTGGGCGATATCTGGTGACTGCTCAACAAGTGACGGATGAACTCCCACCGTCTCCGCAGAAAAACCATACTCTGTATTGGTATAACCAATCTCTGCAATGGTATCACGAACCACTCGGTTAATATCTACATAAGCATGTGTAGAAATTTCACCAAAAACATGGACCGAACCTGTGTATACAGCTGTCTCGGCAGCAACGTGCGCATCTGGATCTTTAGCTAAAATAGCATCCAAAATCGCATCTGAAATTTGGTCTGCAATCTTATCTGGATGCCCCTCAGATACAGATTCAGACGTGAATAATTTACGTTCTGACATAAAAATGTCCCCCCTTAAAAAATATTGTTATAGAGTTACAAAGTACTGATAGGTATTTCTATCGTCTAAGAGTTACGACGCGAAAGAAATAAAAACGATACTTTTTTATTTCTGAAGCTAGTAAGGCGCATAGGGTGATCGCGTTATAGCGGCAACCGTAGAAGGACGAGCGACTTTGGAGCCGTCATTCTTTGCGAGTTACAAAGTACTGATAGAAATTTCTACCATCTTATCGGGACTATATAACCTTATCATTATACCACTTTTTGCTATTTTTTGCATTCTTTTCGATAATTTATAAAACAAAGTTACAAAAAGGAGCCATTCAGCTCCAATTTTGTTTTTAAAATGTTTGGCGTTTGGCTTTTCGCTCTGCACGGCCACGTGCGCGATTTTCAGCACGCTTGGTTTTGCGACGTTTTTCATCCACTGCCCATTGAATCTTCTTCTTATAGCCTGGTTTGACTTTTTTCTTTTTCTTTTTAACCAAGCCAATCATTTCAATATCAAGCTTATCCTGCTTCTTTTCACGATTAGCACGACGATCACGGTCATAGGTATCTTGAAACTCTCCATCTTTAACCATTTTCGGAGAAAACTTAATTCCTAATTTCTCCAACTCACGGATATCCGAGTCATCACTTGGTTGATAAAGGGTAATAGCTGTACCTGGTAGACCGTTTCGTCCGGTTCGACCAACACGGTGCACAAAGAAGGACAAGTCTTGCGGAATGGCGTCATTGATCACATGGCTGACACCTTCAATGTCAATTCCACGCGCTGCCAAATCCGTTGCGACAATGTACTCAAAATCAAGGTTCTTCACCTGATTCATGATCCGCTTGCGTTCACGAGGAGCAATATCTCCATGAATCTTAGCCACCTTCAATCCTTGAGCAGTCAAGTAGGCATGTAACTCATCAGCACGCGTTTTGGTGTTAACAAAAATCATTGCCAAATAAGGCTGCATCAACTGAGTCAGCTGGTAAATTTGAGCATTCTTGTCGCGGCCCTTGGTCGAAATCAACCAATTATCGATCGTATCTGAGATAACTGTTTTAGTCTTGATTTTTTCCATGACAGGATTTGACAAGTATTTTTTCAAGAACGGTTGCAATTTTTGTGGAATAGTTGCTGAAAAAACCATGAATTGCAAGTCTTTTGGAAGGCTTCCTGCAATCTTATCAACAGTTTCCAAGAATCCCATATCCAAGGTCATATCGGCTTCATCGATAACAAAGGTCTTAGCCTTGTGAATAGCCAAATCACCAGATTTGACCAAATCATAGATACGACCTGGAGTCCCGATGACAATGTGGGGCTGGCTACTCGCTAATTTATCAATCTGACGCGCCTTATCCGTCCCCCCCACATAATTAACCACACGGACTTCAACATCTGAGTGGGCCGCAATCTGACGTGCTGCTTGATAGATTTGAGTAGCTAACTCACGACTTGGAGCAGTAATGACTGCTTGCACACTATCGCTAGTTTCATCTAATTGCTGGAAAATGGGTAACAAGAAAGTATGAGTCTTTCCTGAACCAGTTTTTGACTCGCCCACCAAATCACGACCTGCCAGTACAATAGGAATTAATTTTTCTTGTACCTCTGTTGGAGTCGTAAACTTTAACTCCTCCAAGGCTTCTACTATATAATTTTTAAATTGAAATTTCTTAAATGACATACTATCCTCGATTCTATCCTTTCAATTATACCATATTTTATCCTATTGCAGTAGTCCCATTTGAGTCTCAGTCCTGTAGTAAAGATTCGAATAGATTAAAAGGTTGGAACCTCTGATTCCAACCTCTTTCATTATTTCCAGGTCAATACAGCATTCAAACCATAGTGATCACTGACTTGTGGACTATTTTGTCCATCAAAAACTACTTGTAAACTCTCTACTTCTAACTCTTTGGTCGTAAAGACGTAGTCGATTCGTAATGGCTCGGTATTGCCTTTCCAACCATCAATTTCTGGTGGAACGGTGTAGCTACCACTTCTTTCTTTCGCAACTTCAAACGCGTCTTGCAATCCTAATGGGCTAGCTAAAATCGCTTGATAGCCTTCCTGACCAGCTGGATTATTAAAATCACCTGCTAAAATCAGAGGTTTGTTCAACTCTTTTAGTACAGCCTCAAATCGTGCCCATTCTTCTTGGAAACCTTTATCCCACCAAGAGAGATGAACGCTTGCAAGAGCAAGTTCCTTGCCTTCAACCTCTGTCTCAGCCAAGGCAACACGGCGAGTATGGTAGTCCGTTGGATCATCTACATCTGATACTAAAATCTCACGCGCCTTAATAGGTGTTTTGGATAAGATTGCTACGCCTTCATGGTAGCGGTCATATCCAATATGATTGTAAGCCCAAGTCCAGTAGTAGTTTTTCCCTTTCTCAGCCAATTTTTCAACCAGAAGTCGGACATAGTGATCCTGATGAATGGGTTCTGCTGATGGTAAAGCTTGATAGTGAGTGTTAACCTCTCCCTCAGGCGAAGTCATTTCTTGATTGATCTCTTGGAAACAAATCAAATCATAGTCCTTATCAAGAATGTCTTGGAGTAAGATTTGGAATTTTTCCTCCGCTTCCTTCTCCATCCAACTGTGGGTATTGAGTGTTAGAAATTTCATGCTTTTCTCCTAAAACAAGAGGTTGGAAAACAGCTTCCAACCCCAAGTATATTACAATTCTACTTTAGCAACTGCTGTTTTAGCTGCAAGAGAACCTGTTTGTTCTAATTTAACTGATTTGAGGACATCACCATTTGTGAAGACAACCACTGTTGATGTTTTGCGTCCTGCTTCTCGAATAGCATCCAAGTCAGCTGTGACAAGAAGATCACCAGCAACCACTTTTTGTCCTTCAGAGACATGAACAGTAAATGGTTTTCCTTCAAGACTTACTGTATCCAAACCAATATGAACAAGCACTTCAAGACCTGAGTCAGTGACAAGACCAAGAGCGTGTTTTGTTGGGAAGATACTTGATACAGTACCAGTAACTGGAGATACAATGTTGCCATTTGCTGGCTCTACTGCAAATCCATCACCCATCATTTTTTGAGCAAAAACTGGATCTTCCACTTGTTCCAAGGCAACAACTTGACCGTCAGCTACTGAGTAAATATCCTCAGTTACACCCTTGTAATGTACAGTATTTTGTTGAGTTTCTGTCATTTGACTTGGAAGAGTTTCAGGAATTACTTCACCTGAGTCAAGGATATCTTGGATATCAGATTTCAATACGTCAGCTTTTGGTCCGTAGATAGCTTGAACACCTTGTCCTTTCATGACAAGACCCATAGCTCCTTCTGCTTTCCATTGTTCCTCAGTACCAACGCGATCTGCATCTTTAACAGTTACACGAAGACGAGTCATACATGCATCCACATCTACGATATTTGCACGACCACCAAGAAGGTTAATGATATTTACGGCTTGAGAAGCTGCTGCAACTTTTGGAGTTCCAGGAGCTGCTTCTTCTGATGCTCCTTCAGCAGTTTCGTAGTTTCCGTTACGTCCTGGAGTTGCGTAGTTGAATTTCTTGATCATGAAGTTGGCAATGAAGTACATGATAACCGCAAAGAGAACAGTTACCCAGATAAAGTTAACGATATCCATACCAATACCAGCATTAATTGCCAATGGTGTACGAGTCAAGAATTCAATTGAACCGAATGAGTGGACACGAAGGTGAACAATATCTGCCATAGCAAAGGCAGCACCTTGAACTACTGCATAAACAAGGTAAAGAGGCGTTGCGATGAACATGAACATATACTCAATAGGTTCAGTAACCCCTGTCAAGAATGTTGCAAGAGCTGTCGCAATCATCATACCCTTGTATTGGTGTTTCTTGTCAGCATCAACATTGCGGTAGATAGCAACGATGATACCCATCAAGATACCAAATGAACCAATCATTTGTCCAACTTTGAAACGAGCTGGAGTGACTGTTGTAAGAAGGTGTTGGTATTGGTCAGCATTTGAACCCTTAAGGTTAACAAGGTCAGTTACCCATGCAAGCCAAAGTGGATCTTGACCAAATACTTGTGTTCCTTTTGCTGCACCAGTTAACACTTCGTATGTTCCACCAAGAGCTGTGTAGTTCATTGGGATTGTCAACATGTGGTGAAGACCGAATGGCAAAAGCAAACGTTCCAAAGTACCATACAAGAATGGTGCAAGAACTGGAGCAGTTTCTTGTGAGTTGGCAATCCAAATACCGAAGTTGTTGATACCTGTTTGAACTACTGGCCAAAAGGCAGCAAGTAAAATTGCAGCAATAGTTGAACGAAGAATAACGACGAATGGTACGAAACGTTTACCATTGAAGAATGAAAGGGCATCAGGAAGTTTACGGAAGTTGTAGTATTTGTTATAAGCTGTTGCCCCAACAAAACCAGAGATAATCCCTACGAAAACCCCCATGTTAAGCGCTGGTGCCTCAAGAACGCTGATAAAGTAGTCAGCAACCTTGATTGAACCACCAAAGAAAGTAGTAACCATTGCTTCAGGGTTTTTCAACATATCGCCTGTAACACCAAAGATAGCACCTGTAATACGGTTAATCAAGATAAAGGCAAGTCCGGCTGCAAATGCACCACCTGCACGTTCTTTTGCCCAGCTTCCCCCAATAGCAAGGGCAAACAAGATATGAAGGTTACCGATAACCCCCCAACCAATTTGCTCAAGGATTCCACCTGTAATCACTAGAGGAGCAAGGTTTGGGTCGATCATCACGATTGATTTACCGATTGAGATCATCAATCCCGCCGCTGGCATAACGGCGATAACCACCATTAAAGCCTTACCGAATTTTTGCCAAAATTCGAAAGACAAGACATTTTTGAATGTAGCTTTCATCATTCAAATCTCCTTTATTTTATTTAGGCAAACGTTTTACGAAAACGTTTGCATTTGGTTATGTATTAATTATACCACTTTTATTTTTTTTGTAAAGGCTTTTATAAAAAAATTGTCTATTTTTTCAATTTTTAAAAAGGAAAAAGAGAAGTTTACGAAAACTTCTCTTTTAAAAATGTATTATTTTTCTGATTTGTACTGCAATTTGCATTTAAACCCTACTAGATCTTCAAGAATCGACGCATCGAAATTCCTGAACCAATTGAACCGATGAAAATTCCGATTATAAATAGTAGGACTGTCATCAGAGGGATAAACACATCAGGTGTAATCATTGACAAGTTTTGACCTACCAAGGATTTATTGACAGATTGATAAACCATATTGTAAACAAAGAATACAAGGACAGAAGGAATCGCTGCACCAAGCAAGCCAATAAAAGCACCTTCTAGCAAGAATGGACCACGGATATAGCCATTTCTCGCTCCTACAAGACGCATGATCTGAATCTCACGACTACGTGAAATAATGGTGATACGAATGGTGTTGGAAATGAGGAAGACTGCGATAAAAATCAAGAGCCCTGCGATAACCAATCCCCAAACACGGATAAAGGAAGCCAGTTCGAAAAGTCGTTGAGTGTTGGCTCCACCGTCTTGAACCTCTGATACTCCCTCAATTTTCTTAGCTTCTTCGGCTACTGTTTTAACATCACTCGGAGAATTTGTATCAACGATATAAGCATCATAGAGAGGGTTTGCATCCCCTTCAAAGACCTTCCAATCGTCACCCATTGTTTCCGTCAGTTTTTCATACTGTTCTTCTTTACTTGAGAAGGTAACACTCTTAACAGCAGGCATAGCTTTCAAGGCATCATAGACCTTGTGGTAGTCATTATTGGTAACTGTCTGACCTTCTTTTTCAATCGTTTCACTGTTATCAGCTACATCCTTACGAATGTAAACCATGACCCGAACATTATTTTCAATATCGGTAGCCAGTTTTGCTGTATTAAAAATTACAGATGCAAACAGGGCAACGAGTGTTAAGGTAATCATAACCGAACTCACTGCTGCTACTGTCATCCAGCCATTTCGTTTTAAACTTTTTAATGATTCAAATAAATGGCGAAAAAATCTACTAATCATCGTATCCATATTCTCCTTTAGCTTCGTCACGAACGACACGGCCATTTTCAATGGCAATGACACGGTGGCGCAAGGTATTTACAATCTGGCTATTGTGAGTCGCCATCAAGACAGTAGTACCTTGGAGATTGATGCGTTCCAACAGATTCATAATTTCCCATGAGTTATCAGGGTCCAAGTTTCCTGTTGGTTCATCGGCAATCAATACTTTAGGATTGTTGACAATCGCACGAGCAATAGCAATCCGTTGCTGTTCTCCACCTGAGAGTTCATTCGGGAAAGAACGAACCTTATGTTTCAAACCAACCAGGTCCAATACTTCCATAACACGTTTTTTGATGTTGCGACGGCTCTCACCGATTACTTCCATTGCATAGGCAATATTCTCATAAACGGTCTTCTTAGGCAAAAGTTTGTAATCCTGGAAGACTACCCCAACACTACGACGTAGCAGTGGGACATCTTTCTTCTTAATTTTAACTAAATTAAAGCCTGCAACTGTTAGGCTTCCTTTTTCGATCTTTACTTCTCGGTATAAAGCTCGAATAAAGGTTGACTTACCTGCACCAGAAGGTCCTACGATATAGGCAAACTCTCCTGGTTCAATGGTGACAGAGACACCACGCAGGGCAGTCGTTCCATTGTCATACTTTTTGACAACATCTCTCATTTCAATGATTGACATATGAGTTCCTTTCTATCTTAGCTGATTCGCCACTTGAGGTAGGCATCGATGAAACCATCAAGGTCTCCATCCATGACCTTATCTACCTGAGCAACTTCAAAGCTTGTACGGTGATCTTTTACCATGGTATAAGGCGTGAAAACATATGAACGGATTTGACTTCCCCAAGTGATTTCTTTTTTCTCACCTTTAAGAGAATCGACTTCCGCAGCTTTCTTTTCTTGCTCCATTTGATAAAGCTTAGCCTGCAACATCTTCATGGCACGATCTCTATTTCCATACTGGGTACGATCGACCGTTGATTGGACGACAGTTCCTGTAGGAATGTGTGTCAAACGCACACCTGTTGAAACCTTATTGACATTTTGTCCACCAGCACCACCTGAACGGAAGGTATCCATTTTGATATCATCTTCACGAATCTCCACTTCGATGGTATCATCCAACTCAGGCATAACCTCTACGGATGTAAATGAAGTATGGCGACGTTTGGCAGAGTCAAATGGCGAAATACGGACCAAACGGTGAACACCCATTTCTGATTTAAGTAGACCGTATGCATTGGGTCCTTCAAAAGACAAGGTCACAGATTTGATACCCGCTTCATCACCAGCCTGGTAATCCAATACTTCTACTTTAAAGCCTTTGGCATTTCCATAACGAGTATACATACGAAGCAACATATCGCCCCAGTCCTGTGCCTCAGTACCACCAGATCCTGGATGGATTTCCAAGATTGCATTATTATGGTCATAAGGTTCTGACAAGAGAAGGGTCATCTCGTAGCTGGTCATCATCTTATCCAGTTCTGTCAACTGTTCGACCAGTTCATCATGGACTGACTCGTCTTCTGCTAAAAAGTCCAATAAAATCTCAACTTCATCCTGCAACTCTTCCATTTTACGGAAGGTGTTGTAGGTGTTTTTTAATTCATTCAATTCTTGCGACGTTTTTTGGGCCGCGATATTATCGTTCCAAAAATCAGGTTCTGTCATCTTGTTTTCCAAGATGGCAATCTCTTCCTCTAAGCCTTCGAGGTCAAAGAGACCCCCTAAAAGAAGCTAATTTTTCACGATTTGCGTCAATTTTTTGACGAATTTCTGAAATGTCCATAGATACTCCTTTTCATATCGTTTTATTATACCATAATCTCTCATTTCTTTCCATATTTTGCTTTTCACCGCTTTTGATGGCAGAAGAAAAGAGGCTCTAAGGCCTCTTGTTTAAAGGACTTTAGCAGAGGTATGAGTGATCTCCTCCACTTGAATTCCTTCTTTTTCAAACTTATCCTTTAATGAAGTCAAATCGATTTTTCCATCAATTTGAACTTCGATGACGACCTTGCCATCCTTACGTGGAATGTTGACAGTATGGGAAATATTTAAATCCTCTTCTACAATTAGAGCTACAATTTTCCCCAGTACTCCGACTTCATTTTCTGTAATGAAACGAACACGAATCCCCTCTTCTCCGTATCCGGCGATTTCCAAGAAAGCCTGAAAAACATCGCGATCTGTAATGACACCGTAGACCTGATGATTGTCTACGACTGGTAATATCCCAATTTTATTTTTCAGCATCAGGTAGGTCGCATCTTCTAGACTAGCATAGCCAGAAACCGTCACGACATCTCGAATCATTACATCTTTTACTTTGGTTTTATTCAGAAGATAATTCATCTCATAGATAGAGAGACTGGTTGCTTTAGATGGGCTGGCTTCCGCAACGGTTCCTTCTGTTACCAATCCGACTAATTGATCGTTTTCGATAACAGGTAAACGGTGCAAACCTTGCTCGCGCATCAAATCTGCTGCGTGTGCTACAGTCGTATCTGGACTGATATAAACTACCTTACGGGTCATGAAATCTTTAACTGCCATGAGACTTCTCCTTCTATATTGCTACTTTTATTATACACTTTCTTAGAAAATCTATCAAACGCTTTCATCTCTTTTTCAAGATTTTGAATAATCTGAGTCTTTTACAAAAAAGAGCTCTAATCCAGAGCTCTATATGTGCAAGTTAGCAAACATTATTTAGATTTCTTTCAGTTGTTAAGGATACTAGCAACTAGTATTGAAAACCTATTATCATCTCCATCCGCAACCTAAACTAGGCTCCCAGACTAGAGGAGAATTTCTTGCGCAATCCTTATCTGACGACTAAAACAATCCACTGGATTGTTTTAGCCACCTAGATATGCTTTTCTGACTTCATCTGATGCTGCGAGTTCTTTTCCTGTTCCTGATAGGACAATCTTTCCTGTTTCAAGTACATAACCACGGTCAGAGATAGCAAGAGCCTTGTTAGCGTTCTGTTCAATTAGGAGAACCGTTGTTCCTTGCTTCTGAATATCTTGAATGATATCAAAAATTTCTTGGATAAAGATTGGGGCAAGTCCCATTGACGGCTCATCCAAGAGAAGGAGCTTAGGTGTAGACATGAGAGCACGTCCCATAGCCAACATCTGCTGTTCACCACCTGAAAGAGTTGCCGCATCTTGGTTTTTGCGTTCTTCCAGACGAGGGAAACGTGAAAAGACTTTTTTCAAGTTAGCTTGATTTTCTTCACGATTTTTCTTTAAAAAGGCTCCCATTTCTAAGTTTTCCATAACAGTCAAACCTGGGAAAACATGGCGTCCCTCAGGAACTTGTGAAAGGCCACCTGCCACAATTTTTTGCGCTGGCAACTTTTGAATTTCTTTTCCTAAAAACTGAATTTTACCAGCACTTGGACGAACCAAACCTGAAAGGGTACGAAGAATGGTTGTTTTACCAGCACCATTGGCACCAATCAAGGAAACAACTTCACCTTCATTAACCTCGAAACTTACATCACGAACTGCTTGGATCATACCGTAATGTACAGAGAGGTTTTCAACTTTTAACATAGACATTAGGCCTCACCTCCTAGATAAGCTTCGATAACGCGTTTGTTGTTCTTGATCTCATCCGGAGTCCCATGAGCAATCAACCGACCATATTCAAGAACATAGATACGCTCAGTGACTTCCATAACCAAATTCATGTCGTGTTCGATGAGCATGATAGTAATTTTAAATTCATCTTTGATACGACGAATCAATTCTGTCAATTCAGCTGTTTCTTGAGGATTCATCCCAGCTGCAGGTTCATCCAAAAAGAGAATTTTAGGTTCAGTTGCTAGAGCACGAACGATTTCTAATCGACGTTGTTGACCATAGGCTAGATTCTTCGCAAGAGTATCTGCGTCGCCATCCAAATCAAAAATCTTCAGCAAGTCCAAAGCTTTGCTTTTTAATTCTTCCTCATTCTTATAAAAAGCTGGTAGGCGAAGGAAGCTCGCAAGGACATGTTGTTTATGATGATTGCTAAATGCAATCAAAACATTTTCCAAAACTGTCAAGTCCTTGAACAAACGAATATTTTGGAAAGTACGACTGAGACCAAGTGAGGCAATCTTATAGGGAGTTTTCCCATTTAGGAGGTGACCATCTAGTGTCACAGTACCTTCGCTTGGTTCATAAACGCCGGTCAAGAGATTGAAAAGGGTTGTTTTACCAGCCCCGTTTGGTCCAATCAGACCAACCAACTCTCCCTCGTTCAATTCAAGAGTGACATCTCCAACAGCTGTTAGACCGCCAAAATGTTTGGTTAACTGTTTAACTTCAAGTAATGCCATTAATTTTGTCCCTCCTTCTTAGATTTTTTAAAGAAACGTGATAGACTCAATTCCCATGTCCCAAGAAGTCCACCTGGTCTGAAAATCATCACCAATACAAGAGCCAAGGCGTAGATGATCATACGTACGCTAGCTACATCTTGAAGGAGCATATTTAAAATTCCTAAAACAATCGCTGAAACGATGGTACCAGTAATCGATCCAAGTCCACCAAATACAACGATAATCAACACATTGATGGAATTAATAAAGGTGTAATCTTTTGGCACAACAGATCCGATAAAACCGGCCTGAAGTGAACCAGCAATACTTGCTGTAATGGCACCAAAGACAAAAGCGATAATTTTGATCTTTGTAGTGTTTACCCCAACGGACTCTGCAGCAATTTCATCCTCACGAACAGATAGAGTAGAGCGTCCAATTGGACTACGTAAGAAGTTGAGGGTTGCAATAGTTGTGATCACTACAAAAAGATACACCATTTGCCAGTTGGTAAAGTTTGGAATACCCAAGATACCAGCGGCACCGTTGGTCAAACTACCACCATTAATGATAAAGATACGAATGATTTCTGAAACACCTAGTGTCGCAACAGCCAGATAGTCACCCTTCAAACGGAGTGTTGGAATCCCAACGAGCAAAGCGACTGCACCAGAAATCAAGGCGCCCAAGACCATTGCTCCAAAGAAGGCACCATAAGTTGGTGATTTTGAACCAATAATCGCTGCTGCATAAGCCCCAATCGCCATAAAACCCGCATGACCGAGTGAGAATTGTCCTGAAAAACCAACGATTAAGTTCAGACCTACTGCAAGGATGATATTAATCCCAATTTGTTCTAAAATTTGGACATGGAATAGATTGAGAACACCAGCAGAAACCAGTACACCAATCAATCCATAACCCGCTAACAGAAGGAATAACCAGAGAATATTTACTTTAAGATTTGTCTTCATTGTTTACACCTTCTCTTTCACATTCTTACCAAGGATACCTGCAGGACGAACAATCAGAATCAGAAGCAAGATTCCATATACGATAGCATCACGGAAATCAGACATACCAAAGGCAGTAGCAAATGTTTCCAACAAACCAATCACAAATCCCCCTAGAGCTGCACCAGGAATAATCCCGATACCACCCAGTACGGCCGCAACAAATGATTTTAGACCTGGAGTCACACCCATCAAAGGTTCAAGAGAGTTGTAGTAAAGGGCAATGAGGACACCTGCTGCACCAGCAAGGGCTGAACCCAAAGCAAAGGTAAAACTGATTGTACGATTTACATTAATTCCCATCAATTGAGCTGCGTCACTATCAACTGATACCGCACGCATGGCTTTCCCCATTTTTGTTTTTTGGACGATCAATTGTAATAAAACCATCAAGAATACAGAAACTGCTAAAATCATCAATTGAACATTTGTCAAGCTAATTGGTCCCAAGTCAAAGCGGACTGTTTCAATTGCTTGAGGGAAGGCACGAGTATTGGCACCTACTAGATAAACCATTCCGTATTCCAGTAGGAAAGACACTCCGATGGCAGTAATCAAAACAGCAATACGTGTAGAATGTCGCAAAGGACGGTAGGCAAGAAACTCAATTACAACACCAAGTAGTGCAGTTCCAGCCATTGAAATAATTAAAGCTAAAAAGAAATCCATTTGGAAAGAATTAATCAAAAAGTAACCAATAAAGGCACCCATCATGTAAATATCGCCATGGGCGAAGTTGATGAGTTTGATAATTCCATAAACCATGGTATAACCCAGAGCCAAAAGTGCATAAATACTACCCAGAATTAGACCATTCACAAGTTGTTGGAGCATAGCATTCACTCTTTTCTATCGTTATTTTTTAGAAAATTTCATTATTTTCACAAGTTCATAAACACCGAAACAGGGAGTGAGTCAAAGGCTCATTCCCCATTTCAATTACTATTCTAATGTTATGGTTTTACAACTTCTGCTTCTTCAACTTTACCATTGTTCATGGTCATCATGTAAGCAGTTTTCACAGTATTGTGGTCAGCATCAAAGCTTGTTTGACCAGTTACACCATCAAAATCTTTGGTTTTAGCAAGGTTGTCCTTGATCTCACCTGAGTTTTTAGCACCTTTTGCAGCATTGGCTACTAGGTAAACTGAGTCATAGGCTAAAGCTGAGAATGTTGAAGGCTCTTCGTTGTATTTAGCACGGTATGCTTCAAGGAAAGCTTTAGCTTTTGCAGAAACATCAACAGTAGTTGAGAATCCTGAGATGAAGTAAATGTTTGATGCTCTTTCAGCAGTTGCTTGTTGAACAAATTCTTCACCGTTAAATCCATCACCACCAATGATTGGTTTATCAATTCCCATACCACGTGCTTGGTTTACAATTTTACCAGCTTCTGTGTAGTAACCTGGAACTACGATAGCGTCAAACTCTTTGTCTTTCATTTTAGTAAGGGCTGCTTGGAAGTCAGTATCACCTGCTACGAATGTTTCATCGGCTACAATCTCACCCTTGTAGGCTTCGCGGAATGATTTAGCAATACCTTTAGCATAGTCACTAGCGTTGTCAGTATAAAGAACAACCTTCTTAGCATTCAATTTGTTTGTTACATAGTTAGAAATAATCTTCCCTTGGAAGCTATCTTGGAATGTTCCGATAAATAGGTAATCTTGACCTTTAGTCAAACCGTCTTGAGTAGCACTTGGTGAAATCAATGGCACTCCAGCTTTAGTAGCGTTAGCTACAGCTGCAGCAGTTGCACCAGATGTCGCAGGTCCTACAATAGCTGCTACTTTTGATTGGGTAACAAGGTTTGTTGTAACAGAAGCTGCTTCAGCAGTTTCTGACTTGTTGTCTTTGTCTACAACTTCGATTTGTTTCCCATCAATTCCACCTGCAGCGTTGATTTCGTCTACGGCAAGTTGGGCACCTTTTTGTTCAGCTGTACCGTAAGCTGCCACAGCACCTGTCTCTTCAAAGTTAAAACCGATCTTAATCGTTTTTTCGTCCACTGGATTTCCAGTTGTGTTTGACGCACCTGACTTGACCTCTCCACAGGCAGCAAGAAGAGCCACACTAGCAAGAGCCACAAAAGATAGGGCAAATTTTTTCTTCATTTTTAATCTCCTTATAGTTGTTTCAAAAATTGTATGTTAAGAATATACCGAATTATCAGAAAATTGTCAATGTATTTATTTAACTTTTTAAATGATAACGTTTTCTTCGGTCCGATAGAGATTCCCAACGAAGGGAGTTTCTAGCTCTTGAATATGGCAACGTCTAATTTTCTTGATATATCTTTCCTTACCTAATCTCTCAACTAAGTCATCTAACTCCTCAGTTGGAACATAGAGCTGCAAGTAACGATGTTTTTTGGAATGGTAACAGATATCACCGTATTCCTGAATCTTTTTTGCATCTCGATTATAGTAGAGATAGATGATTAATCCTGATCGATTTGTTTTTTCAAACATGAGGAAGCCTCTTTCTAAGAAATCTTATCCTATTATATCAAAAAAAGCAAACTCCGTCGAGTTTGCTTTCATGCATTATTAGTTCAAAGAATTGTTAGCCATGATTTCATCAATGAAACCATACTCAAGTGTTTCTTGGGCACTCATCCAGTAATCACGTTCAGCGTCAGCATGAATTTGCTCAACTGATTTATCAGAGTTATCTGCAAGGATTTTTTCCAAGGTCTTACGGGTTTTAAGCAAGTGTTCTGCAGCAATTGCCATATCTGTCTGTTGGGTTCCACCACCTGTACCACCCATTGGTTGGTGAATCATGTACTCTGCATTTGGAAGCATGAAACGTTTGCCTTTTGCGCCACTTGATGCAATGACAGTCCCCATGGATGCAGCCATCCCCATAACGATTGTTTGGACATCTGCCTTGATAAAGTTCATTGTATCAACGATTGCCAAACCAGCTGAAACAGATCCTCCAGGTGTATTGACATAAAGGTAAATATCTTTTGTGCTGTCTTGGGCATCCAAGAAGAGCAACTGGGCGATAACGGAGTTGGCCATGTTGTCTTCAACTGGACCTGTTAGCATGATGATGCGGTCTTTCAGAAGGCGAGAGTAAATGTCATAGGAACGTTCTCCACGGCTTGTTTGTTCAATAACTACAGGAATCATTCATTTCTCCTTTTAATTTTTAATGTTGAATTTTCTTAGTCTTACGACTCAATACAGAACTATTATATCTTTTTGGTCAAAAAAGGTCAAATTTTTGCTCTATTCTCTAAACAGAAACAAAAACTCAACCTCCTTTCAAGTCAAAAACGAACTTCTAATTTCACTATTTACTTTGGGATTTTATTTAGTACCGAACAAGCGATCTCCAGCATCTCCAAGACCTGGAACGATATAACCGTGTTCGTTCAAGCGTTCATCCAAGGCTGCTGTAAAGATCTCTACATCTGGGTGTGCTTCTTGAAGAGCTTTCACTCCTTCCGGAGCGGATACCAGGCAGACAAACTTGATATTGGATGCGCCACGTTTTTTAAGGGAATCTACTGCCAAGATTGCTGAGCCACCTGTTGCCAACATTGGATCAACGACAAAGATTTGACGTTGGTCAATATCCTCAGGTAATTTCACCAAGTATTCAACTGGTTGAAGGGTTTCTTCATCACGGTACATACCGATATGACCAACTTTGGCTGCTGGAACCAAGCTCAAGAGCCCATCTACCATCCCAATACCTGCACGCAAGATTGGGACAATCGCCAATTTTTTCCCAGCCAATTGTTTTTGAACGGTCTTTGTGATAGGTGTTTCGATTTCCACGTCTTCAAGTGGAAGATCACGAAGTACTTCATATCCCATCAACATTGCAATCTCGTCTACTAGTTCACGAAAAGCTTTTGTAGAAGTGTCTGTACGACGCAAGATTGACAATTTGTGTTGAATGAGTGGATGATTAATGACTTCAATTTTTCCCATTTTCTGAGTTCCTTCTTTCAATTTATTCTTCTTATTATATCAAAAAACGGTCTAAAAAGCTTTCTAAACCATTTCTTTTTATTAATTTTTAAATCAAATCTGCCTCTTGGAGAGCTGTCTGAACAGTCTCTAATGGTAAATGGGTCAACTCGGTGCCTTTTTCATGATAAAGGTACTGGGCATAGTCATCCATTCGGTACTGGTTGATATAAACCACGCGCTTACAACCAACTTGTAGCAGTTGTTTGGTGCAGTTCAGACACGGAAAATGGGTCACATAGGCTGTAAACCCTCTTGGAACCCCTCGTTCGGCTCCTTGCAAGATGGCATTAACCTCGGCGTGAAGGGTTCGAACACAGTGACCTTCAATGACCAGACATTCGTGGTCAATACAGTGCTCCGTTCCTGATACGGAACCATTGTAGCCTGTTGAAATGACTTTATTGTCCTTGACTAGGACAGCTCCCACCTTGGCACGTTTGCAGGTCGAACGATTGGCAATCAGTAAAGCCTGGGCTGCAAAGTACTCATCCCAAGCCAGTCTTTTTTCTGTCATAAGTCTTCTCCTTGTCCTCTATTTTTTGAAAAATGGCAAGCGTAAATCCGCAATTTTTTCAGCTGGAACCTTCATGCCATCCTTAATCCATTTGAGCAGAACCGATACGATGGCAGAGCTCCAAAAGGAATGAAGGTAGCTGCTAACGCCTTTTGATTTTCCGTGGTATTTTTCTAGAAATTCCTGCATGGCTTGGACAAAAATCTTTTCCAAATGGTAGTCCAGAGCAAGTTGGATAACCTTGGCTTCTTTCTTGGCTGCGCGGAAAAGGTGAACCCAGACCAGATAAAGATCGGTTTTGACATCGTAGTGGCTCAACTGTTCCATAATGTTATGGACACTGCGTTTAAAGACACTTTCCAAAATCTCTTCTTTGGAGCCATAGTTACGATAGAAGGCAGCACGAGAGACGCCCGCTCGTTTGACCAGCTCCGAAATGCTGATCTTGGCCAAGTCTTTTTTCTCTAGAAGTTGCAAAAGAGCCGTCTCGATTGCTTCTCTAGTTAAAAAATTGGATTCTTGATTTGATTTTCTGAGATTCTCAAGAGATTTTTCAGATATTTTACGTTCAGACATAACAATTTCTTTCTACTTGTGACAACAGAGAGGTGGTACTTTTGTTTCAAGGGCTTTCATGATATAATTGTAAAAAAAGACAGAACCTTTGTCAATGTATAAGTGACAAAGATGGAGAATTTCTATGACTTGGAAGATTGTAGCTGACTCTGGTTGTGATTATCGTCAACTGGCAATTCCTGCTATTGATACGGAATTTGTTAGTGTTCCTTTAACCATTCAAGTAGCTGATCAGGTCTTTATCGATGATGCCAATCTTAACATTGACCACATGATGGAAACCATGTATGCGACTTCTGAGGCTTCAAAATCAGCTTGTCCTAGCCCTGATGATTACTTGCGTGCATTTGAAGGTGCTAAGCATATCTTTGTCGTTACTATCACTGGTACTCTTTCAGGTAGCCATAATAGTGCACAGCTCGCTAAGAATATCTATCTGGAAGAACATCCTGACACTCAGATTCATGTGATCGATACATTGTCAGCAGGTGGTGAGGTTGACTTGATTGTCGAAAAAATCAATAGTTTGATTGATCAAGGACTTTCTTATGAGGAAATTGTTGAAGCTATTACAGCCTACCAAGAAAAAACGAAGTTGCTTTTTGTACTCGCTAAGGTTGATAACTTGGTAAAAAATGGTCGTTTAAGCAAGCTGATCGGTACAGTTGTCGGTCTTCTCAACATGCGTATGGTTGGGGAAGCAAGTGAAACTGGAACCCTAGAACTACTCCAAAAAGCGCGTGGACCAAAAAAATCCCTTCAAGCAGCCTATGAAGAACTCATCAAGGCTGGCTACGCTGGTGGCCGTATCGTCATGGCTCATCGCAGCAATGAAAAATTCTGTCAGCAATTGTCAGAACGCTTGCTGGAAACCTTCCCACAAGCCAATATCAAAATCATCCCGACGTCTGGTCTCTGCAGTTTCTATGCAGAAGATGGCGGTTTGTTGATGGGATATGAAATCAACTAAGATTATGAGCAACAAGAGATGCCAAGCATCTCTTGTTTTTTGTGGTACAATAGAGCTATGAAACATTTTGATACTATTGTTATCGGTGGTGGACCTGCAGGCATGATGGCTACGATTTCCAGTAGTTTTTATGGTCAGAAAACTCTTCTCATCGAAAAAAATCGCAAACTCGGAAAAAAATTAGCTGGTACCGGTGGTGGTCGTTGCAATGTAACTAACAACGGAAGCTTAGATGACCTTCTGGCTGGAATTCCTGGAAATGGACGCTTTCTGTACAGTGTCTTTTCCCAGTTTGATAACCATGATATCATCAACTTTTTTACGGAAAATGGTGTTAAACTCAAGGTCGAGGACCACGGACGCGTCTTTCCTGCTAGTGACAAGTCTCGGACCATTATCGAGGCGCTAGAAAAGAAAATCACTGAACTCGGTGGTCAAGTTGCTACTCAAACAGAAATTGTTTCGGTTAAAAAGATAGACGACCAGTTTGTCCTCACGTCCGCAGACCAAACCTTCACTTGTGAAAAACTCATTGTCACAACTGGCGGAAAATCCTATCCTTCTACTGGTTCGACTGGTTTTGGTCATGAGATTGCCCGTCATTTTAAACATACCATTACTGAGCTTGAAGCCGCTGAAAGTCCTTTATTGACAGATTTCCCCCATAAGGCCTTGCAGGGAATTTCACTAGACGATGTGACCCTAAGCTACGGCAAGCATGTCATCACTCATGATTTGCTTTTTACCCACTTTGGTTTGTCAGGTCCTGCTGCCCTACGTATGTCTAGCTTTGTCAAGGGCGGAGAGGTTCTCTCACTCGATGTTTTGCCTCAACTTTCTGAGAAGGACTTGATTACATTTCTAGAAGAAAATCGGGAAAAATCCTTGAAAAATGCTTTAAAAACTTTGCTTCCAGAACGCTTGGCAGAATTGCTTGTTCAAGAATATCCTGACAAAGTTAAACGGCTAACTGAAAAGGAACGCGAACAACTTCTCCAGTCCATCAAGGCCCTCAAAATTCCTGTCACTGGTAAAATGTCATTGGCTAAGTCATTTGTAACTAAAGGCGGTGTCAGTCTCAAGGAAATCAATCCCAAAACTCTGGAAAGCAAACTCGTTCCTGGGCTCCACTTTGCTGGTGAGGTACTGGATATCAATGCCCACACGGGTGGCTTTAACATCACTTCTGCCCTCTGTACTGGCTGGGTAGCAGGCTCAAATCCAATAAATACCAAATAAGAAAGGAAGTCCTTTGGAACATATTATTTTACTAAGAGGTGTTACTCCTAATGGAAAGAATGCTATCCCGAAAATGTCTTATTTGGTAGATATTCTGACAGAAGCTGGTTTTCAACACGTTCGAACCTATATTCAAAGTGGGAATATCATTCTTGAAAGTGACTTAGATTTAGAAGAAATACGAGAACGCGTTCATACTCTGATAAAGGAAAAAATTGGGGCCGACTTAAAAATGGTTATCAAGAATAAGAACGATTTTGAAAAGATTGTTCACGAGAATCCATTTAGAGAAGACTATCTTTACGATCGTATACATGTGATTTTTTATCAGGGATTTATCCAAAGTCTGCCACTAGAAAAATTGAAAGCTGACTACGGTGAAGAAGAAATTTGTGTAGGTGATCACTGTCTCTACCTCTATCTCCCTAGAACTGCAAAACAAAAAAAGCTCAATACCAACTATCTTGAAAAATTGTTTGGCCTGGATCTGACCATGCGGAAGTTAAACGTAGTGGAAAAGTTACTAACAAAATAGGAGAACAAGATGAACAGAAAAGAAACAGTCGAATTTGTCAATATGTGTATGATTAAAAACGGAGACCAAGTTCTGGTCCAAGATCGAGTTAATCCTGACTGGCCTGGCATTACTTTTCCTGGTGGTCATGTTGAACATGGCGAATCCTTTGTCGATGCTGTCATTCGTGAAGTGAAAGAAGAAACTGGTCTAACCATTTCCAAACCCCAACTCTGTGGTATCAAAAACTGGTACGATGACAAGGATTATCGTTATGTCGTCCTCTTTTACAAAACAGAACACTTTACTGGTGAACTCCAGTCTTCAGACGAAGGGAAGGTTTGGTGGGAAGAATTTGACAATCTATCTCATCTAAAACTTGCAACCGATGATATGTCTGATATGCTTCGTGTGTTTCTAGAAGAAGATCTCAGTGAATTCTTTTACTACAAAGACGGTGACGACTGGCTTTATGACTTGAAGTAAAAAATAGGCTAGGAAATTCCTAGCCTATTTATTCTGCATTTGTCTGAACGTAAGTTGCAATGACATCTGATGTGTACTGGGCTGTTCCAGAACCAAACTTATCAATGTTTTCCTTAAACTCTGGGTTGTAGACGTAGCCTTTACCGATATGACCGAATACCTCAATAGAGCAGTCAAATCCATAAGTACGAAGGGCTTGCAAGAGCTTAGCTGCTTGCTCTTGGTTTTCGGTTGCTTTTGCAGGTAAACCAGCTTGAAGATTTTGTGACAAGGCTCGAAAGACTTGATTGAAGGCAGCCGTAGCTTCGTCTTCGTGACCTTTTTGGCGCTCGAGCGCTTGGTCCATGACTTCTTGTCCATATTTCTCTACCGCCTCTTGGTGGTATTTTTGATGGTCTTGGTAGTTAAATCCAGCAAATTTCTCTTGAATGCTCATTTCTCTTTCTCCTTTTTGTTCTTGAATGGTTTTTTGTAAGGTTGAAATCAAGGTATCCAGATGTTGCCTTTCGCGAGTTAGATAGTCCAACTGCCTAGTCAAATGGGGCAATAAATCTGTCCTTTCTTCCTTTAACAGCTCTGCTATTTTCTCTAAAGAAAAGCCTAGGTATTTGTAGTAAAGAATGACCTGAAGGCGTTCCAAATCCTCTTGACTATAGGTTCGATAGCCGTTTTCCGACTTTAAGGGAACCAGAAGTCCTATCTTATCATAGTGGTACAGGGTCTTGACAGAGACACCTGAAAGCTGCGCAGCTTCTTTTATATGGTACATGATTTCCTCCTTACAAGAAATAGTATAACCCCTCCCCTTAGGTCAGAGTCAAGCGTTTTTGCGAAAAATTTTTAACTTTTTGAGAAAGGTGTGAAAACTTGAAAATGGTTTTCTTGACAGACCTTTGAAAACATGATAGGATAGTCAAGTCTATCAATCAAACAGAAGGCTCATGAAGAGCCATTGAGAGAAGGCTATTTGACAACTCAAGTAGCCTTTTCTTATTTTAAAAAAGGAGATCGGAGTTTCAACTATGTCAGAAAAATCACAATGGGGTTCAAAACTAGGCTTTATTCTAGCATCTGCTGGTTCAGCCATCGGACTTGGTGCCGTTTGGAAATTTCCCTATATGACTGCTGCAAATGGTGGTGGAGGCTTTTTACTGGTCTTTCTCATTTCCACTATTTTAATCGGTTTCCCGCTCCTGCTGGCTGAGTTTGCCCTTGGCCGTAGTGCTGGCGTTTCCGCTATCAAAACCTTTGGAAAACTGGGCAAGAATAACAAGTACAACTTTATCGGTTGGATTGGTGCCTTTGCCCTCTTTATCCTTCTCTCCTTTTACAGTGTCATTGGAGGATGGATTCTAGTCTATCTGGGTATTGAGTTTGGGAAATTGTTCCAACTTGGTGGAACGGGTGATTATGCTCAGTTATTTACTTCAATCATTTCAAATCCAGCCATTGCACTAGGAGCTCAAGCTGCCTTTATCTTATTGAATATCTTTATTGTATCACGTGGGGTTCAAAAAGGGATCGAAAGAGCTTCGAAAGTCATGATGCCCCTGCTCTTTATCATCTTTGTCGTGATCATTGGGCGCTCTCTCAGCTTGCCAAATGCCATGGAAGGCGTTCTCTACTTCCTCAAACCAGACTTTTCAAAACTGACCAGTACTGGCCTCCTCTATGCTCTGGGACAATCTTTCTTTGCCCTCTCACTAGGGGTGACAGCCATGCTGACCTATGCATCCTACTTGGACAAGAAAACCAATCTGGTCCAGTCAGGTATTTCCATCGTAGCCATGAACATCTCAGTATCCATCATGGCGGGACTAGCTATTTTCCCAGCCATGTCAGCCTTCAATATCCAGTCTGAAGGGGGACCAAGCCTGCTCTTTATCGTCTTGCCTCAACTCTTTGACAAGATGCCTTTTGGAACCATTTTCTACATCCTCTTCCTCTTGCTCTTCCTTTTTGCGACGGTTACTTCTTCTGTCGTGATGCTGGAGATCAATGTGAGCAATATCACCAATCAGGACAACCGCAAGCGGGCTAAGTGGAGTGCCATTTTAGGAATCTTGACCTTTGTCTTTGGCATTCCTTCAGCCCTATCTTACGGTGTTATGGCAGATGTTCACATCTTTGGAAAGACCTTCTTTGATGCTATGGACTTCTTGGTTTCCAATCTCCTCATGCCATTTGGAGCTCTCTGCCTTTCTCTCTTTACTGGCTACATCTTCAAAAATGCCCTTGCCATGGAGGAACTCCATCTTGATGAAAGACCATGGAAACAGGGACTTTTCCAAGTCTGGCTCTTCCTTCTTCGTTTTATCATTCCTATCATCATCATTGTGGTTTTTATCGCCCAATTTATGTAATCAAAAAGGACTTGAGTAATGAACTCAGGCCCTTTCTTTTTTATGGATGACTGACAATCAATTCTAAAGCTTGTCCTTCCAGAGTCCAAGATTCAACATCACTTGGTAGGATAAAGTGGCTGCCTTTTTGGATTGGATAGTTTTTTTCGTCAACAGTAAGCTGACCTTGACCAGCCAAGACGCTATACAAGCTGTAGTCAGCTGTCTTTTCAAAATCAACTTTTCCAGTAATTTCCCATTTGTAAACTGCGAAGAAATCATTAGAAACAAGGAGAGTGGAACGTAAATCATCAGCTTTGATAGTGACAGGTCGGCTATTGGCAGGTTCTCCAATGTTTAAAACATCGATGGATTTTTCAAGGTGAAGTTCACGCAAGTTGCCCTTGTCATCCTTACGGTCAAAGTCATAGACACGATAGGTGGTATCGCTAGACTGCTGGGTTTCAAGAATCAAGATACCTGCGCCGATAGCGTGCATAGTTCCGCTTGGTACATAGAAGAAATCACCAGCCTTGACAGGAACTTTTGTTAATAGACCATCCCAGTTCTTGTCCTCGATTTGCTGGCGAAGTTCTTCTTTTGATTTGGCATTATGACCATAGATAATCTCTGATCCCTCATCCGCTGCAATGATGTACCAGCACTCTGTTTTTCCAAGTTCGCCTTCGTGTTCTAGTCCATAGGCATCGTCTGGGTGAACTTGGACGCTGAGCCAGTCATTGGCATCGAGAATCTTGGTCAAAAGTGGAAATACAGGCTCTGGACGGTTGCCAAACAACTCACGGTGTTCCGCATACAAAGTAGCAAGGTCTGTTCCCTCGTAGCGACCATTTGCAACCTTAGAAACTCCATTTGGGTGAGCTGAGATAGCCCAGTATTCTCCTATTTTTTCACTTGGGATGTCGTAGCCAAACTCATCACGTAGCTTGGTTCCACCCCAGATTTTTTCTTGCATAACTGATTGTAAAAATAATGGTTCTGACATCTTCTTCTCCTGTCTGATTTTTCTTCCCTCATTATAGCAAAAAGCCTGGTCTAATTGAACTCTTTTTCACATCTTATAAAGTAGGGAGAAGATTTTGTAAAAATAGTAACGAAATAATCTTTTACTTGATGGAGGAACCTCTAAAGCAGCACTCAGAAAACTCGTTATCAACGGCTATTCTCCTCAGCTCTCATTAGACTTTCTTTACTTGAGAATCTATTTTTATGTACAAAAAAAGACTGAAACCAGACTTCTTTTTAAATCAATGCCGTGATAGCCGTTACTAGACCAAAAACGATACCTGGTGCATTAGCAGCCGCAAGTGGAATATCTCTTTCTTTCTTGAAAAGACCGTAGTATACCCAAAGACTACAGTTAATAGCTGCGACCAAGGGTTGGATGAAATTTCCTTTTTGACCAGCCAAGTTGTTCATGATTTGTGGGAAGTAAGAGACATACATCATAACGGACATAAAGGTCGCTACCCAAACCAAAATTTTCATTTGTTTTTCAGACATTTCCAAATCCTCTTTCATTTTTTATGAATCATATTTTATAATCTTTTTTCAAAATAATCAAGACTTTGAAGCTTTTGTTATGAAGATGTAAACTATCACAATCTTGTGATAAGAAAGAGAAAACAGAAAAAGACCGGATTGCTCCGATCTTTTCAATAGTTCATATTCTCAATTTCTGTTTTAAAAATAGCTAAGGTTAACGTCAAATGACTACGCGCCCTATTTCATACGATAAAAGTCAATCACTAGGCCAGCAGGGCCTTTAACTAGTAGCGATTCCGTTCCCCAATCAGTTACAGCCGGACCGTGTAAAATCTCGACACCAATTTCTTTCAACCGTTGATAGTTCTGGTCTAGATCCTCAACCTCAATGTGAAGAATGATTCCTGACTGAAAATTGTTCAAAGGAATCAAATGATTTTGGGACAACATAAGACAATGACTGCCAATCGTAAACTGAGCAAAAGCATCATCAGCATAATCAGCCTTTTTATCCAAAATACGCTCCAAGTCAGCACAGACTTGGGGAACATCTGAAACGATGATATCTAATTGATTTAAATTCATTTACTATCCTCCATAAAAAGACCGGATTGCTCCGATCTTTTCAAGTTCCGCTCTATGAAAATCAAAGAATAAACAAGGAATCGAACCGCAGGCAGTACTGGGGTACGGCAAGGTGAAGATGACACAGTTTACATTTGATTTTCGACGAGAGGAATTATTTAATTGCGCGTGATTGCAATCCTTCTTCTTCCAAGAAGAGGCGGAATGGTACGAGTTCTTCTGCTTCGTATTTTTCCTTGAAGGCTTTGATTGATTCTTCTGAGTGAAGTTTTGGATCGAGTTCAAGTACTTCTACTGGAAGTGGACGATGTTGAGAGATGCGAGCATCAATCACAACAGTTTTACCTTCTTTGTTGAGTTTCACAGCTTCTGCAACAACTGCATCGATGTCTTCGATACGGTCAACTGTAAATCCTACAGCACCTTGCGCTTCAGCGATTTTCGCATAGTCAGCATTAGGGAAGTCACAACCAAACAAGTGTTTGTTTGTGTCTTCATATTTGTCCTTGATGAAGGCATATTTACCATTTGAGAAGACAACGTTGATAACTGGAAGGTCGTATTGAACGTTTGTGATCACGTCTGGGTAGCACATGTTGAATGCACCGTCACCCATGATGTTCCATACTTGGCGATCTGGATTGTCTTTCTTAGCAGCGATACCACCAGGAAGGGCAATACCCATTGTCGCAAAGAGTGGAGATGTACGCCACATGTTCTTAGGTGTCATGTGAAGGTGACGAGTAGATGTTTGAGTAGTGTCACCTACGTCTATTGAGTAGATAGCGTCTTGATCAGCATGTTTGTTGATTGCATTGTAAACTTGGTACAATTGCAATTCACCCTCAGTTTTACCTTCGAGTTTGTTCATGTAATCACGCCAGTTTTGGTTGTTCTTAACGTTTGCACGCCACCATGGAGTAGATTCTACTGGGTTTACTTTGTCAAGGATAGCTTTCGCTGCTTGACCTGCGTCACCAAGGATTGAAGCGTCAAGGGCATGACGTTTACCAAGTTTGTAAGGGTCGATATCGACTTGGATGAATTTTTCAGTGTTCTTGAAGGCTTCGTAAACTTCAGCAAATGGGAAGTTTGAACCAAGGAAAAGAACTGTGTCTGCTTCAAAGACCACTTCGTTGGCTGGTTTCCAACCAACACGGTAAGCAGAACCTGTCAAACCTTCGTAGTTCCATTCGAAAGCTTCAAAGTTTTTACCAGTTGTGATGATTGGTGCTTTGATTTTACGTGACAATTCAGTAATCACTTCACCTGCTTTAACACCACCGTAACCAGCGTAGATAACTGGGCGTTCAGCATTGTTCAAGATTTCAACAGCTTTGTCGATTTCAACTTCGTTCAAGGCAGGAGCGATGAAGGAACGTTCGTATGAACCTGAACCGTAGTATGAGTTTTCGTCGATTTCTTGGAAACCGAAGTTTACTGGAATTTCAACAACAGCTGGACCTTTTTTAGAAACTGCAGCACGGCAAGCTTCGTCGATTACTTTTGGCAATTGCTCAGCGTAAGCGACACGTTTGTTGTAGACAGCGATACCGTTGTACATTGGGTTTTGGTTCAATTCTTGGAAGGCATCCATGTTGAGTTCGTTAACTGGACGTGATCCAAGGATAGCAAGGAATGGAGTGTTATCCATAGCTGCATCGTAAACACCGTTAATCAAGTGAGTCGCACCTGGACCACCTGAACCACCTGAACCAACTGCAACCCCGATTGAGCCGCCGAATTTAGCTTGCATGACCGCTGCAAGAGCACCTGTTTCTTCGTGGCGAACTTGCAAGAAGCGGATATCTTTGTCTTCAGCCAAAGCATCCATGAGTGAGCTGAGTGTTCCTGATGGGATACCGTAGATAGTGTCTACGCCCCATGTTTTCAATACGTTGAGCATTGCTGCAGATGCAGTAATTTTCCCTTGAGTCATAATGATAACTCTCCTTCAAATATTTTTAAAACTTGATAAATCCGTTTTCATATACTAATTGGAAACGTTTCAGCAAATTTTTACTCTACTACTTTACCACATTTGTTTTGGGTCTCCTAAGAATGTGCTCAGAAGTTTTTATTCTCTATTACAGTACAGTTTGAAAACGTTTTTAAAATCTGTGTTAGAATAGCAAAAAAGCGGTTAAGACCGCCTTTTTAATCGACTTTAGTAAAATTAAGCATGAGAGAGCTGATCAGAACAGAGACTGAACTAAAGGCCATGGCCAATCCTGCAAGTTCTGGATTGAGCACCAAACCAATACCTGAAAAGACTCCTGCTGCAATCGGAATACCAATGAGGTTATAGATAGAAGCCCAGAAAAGATTGAGTAGAATACGATTAAAGGTCTTCTTACTCATATCAAAAGCACGTGCCAATCCTAGTAAATTGTTGGTTGTAAGGACAAGATCTGCTGATTCAATGGCAATATCTGTCCCAGAGCCCATGGCAATTCCGACATCCGCTACACTGAGGGCCGGCGCATCATTGATACCATCTCCAACAAAGGCCAATTTCCCATTCTTTTGAAGCTTGTGAATTTCATGTGCCTTTTCCTCTGGCAAGACATTTGCGATTACTTCTTCGATACCAATTTGCTCTGCAATCGCATGGGCTACTCCAGCATTATCTCCAGTAAGCATGACCGTTCTAAGACCACGTTTTTTCAATTTAGCAATAGCTTCTTTGGCATTTTCCTTAGGGACATCCTGCAAGGCAATTAAGCCTTTTAACTGACCATCCACGGATAGGAAGACAACTGTTTTTGCTTCTTTCTCAAGCAAATCAAATCGTTCTTGATAATCATGTGGAATAGCAAGGTCAGCTAAGAGCTTAGCATTCCCCAGCGAGACTTGCTTACCATTAATAATCCCAGTCACACCTTTTCCATGCAAGGCTTGGAAGTTTTCCACTGGGTAAAGGCTAATTCCTAGTTCAGATGCACGATTAACAATAGCTTGAGCTAGCGGGTGTTGAGATACATCTTCCAGTGAAGCAGCCAAACTTAGCACTTCTCCTTCATCTCCGATAACATCTGTCACTACTGGCTTCCCTTCGGTCAAGGTTCCTGTCTTATCAAAAACAACCGTTTGAACTTTTTGGATTTCCTGTAGAACTGTACCATTTTTGAGAAGAATCCCCATCTTGGCACTTCGTCCTGTTCCAACCATGAGGGCCGTTGGTGTTGCAAGACCTAGGGCACAAGGACAGGCGATAATCAAGACTGCAACACCATAGAGAAGCGACGTTACAAAACTTTCACCAAGAAAAACAAACCAGATCCAAAAAGTAAGGAGTCCTAAAATGACAACTGCTGGTACGAAAATTCCAGAAATCTTGTCTGTCAAATCTTGAATAGGAGCACGACTGGTTTGAGCTTTCTTCACAAAGTCTACAATCTGAGCCAACATGGTTTCAGAACCTACTTTTTCAGCTCTAAAAATGATCGTACCACTATTATTGATGGTTGAACCAATGACAGCATCTCCAACTGATTTATCGACTGGAATACTTTCCCCAGTTACCATTGATTCATCAATACTAGTTTCTCCTTCTATTACAGTCCCATCAACGGCAATTTTTTCACCTGGTCGAACGCGAATGAGATCCCCAACTTTGACTTGTTCTAGAGGTATTTGAACATAAACATCATCACGCAAAACCTCTGCTGTTTTTGCTTGTAGGTCTAATAATTTTTCGACTGCCTGCGAAGTATTTTTTCGCATTTTTTCCTCAAAAACTGCTCCCAAAAGAATGAAGAAGAGGATAAATGCAGCACTTTCAAAGTAAACGGGCAGACCAGTGAAGAGGGCAACTAAGCTATAGAAATAGGCCACTAGGGTTCCCAGAGCAACCAAGGTATCCATGTTGGAATTGTGCTTTTTAAAACTAGCCCAGGCGCTTCTGATATATGGAACTCCAGCTACCAGCATAATGGGGGTTGTGGCTAAAAAGGTGCCCCAACGCATGACTTGGTGACTAATTCCTCCTGTAGACATCCCAATCATAAGAATCACAAGAGGCACAGTAAAGACACTAGTAATCCAAAAACGTTGTAAAAGTGATAGAGATTTTCGAGTCTTCTCAACTACGGTATAACTCCCCTTTTGCATCTTCATGCCACATGAAAATTCATGCTCACCCAATTCTTGAGGAGTAAAGCGAATGACTTTCTCCTCATCTACGCCGATTGGTTCTAGGATCCCTTCTTCTTCGAAGAGAACTTCTTTATAACAGTTTGATGGTGTCACACGATGAAAGGTAATCTCAGCAGGAATCCCTTTTTGCAGTTGAATGTGGGCTGGATGGTAACCTTTGTCTGCCGTGATACGGATTTTTTGAACACCATTTTCAAGACTTGCTTTTACAATTTCAGTCATAATATTCTCCTATTCTACAATCATCTTACCGTGCATCATATTCATGCCACAAGAGAAACCATACTCACCTGCTTCTTCAGGTGTGATTTCAACCACATATTGGTCTCCCATAGGCAGATCTGCATGCACTCCAAAGTCTGGAAAAACGATTTGATCCAAGCAAGGTGAAGGATCTTTTCGATCAAAAATAATGCGAGCAGGTTGCGATTTTTTGAGGATAATGGTTTCTGGAGTATATCCTCCCATGACCTCCACTCGAATTTCTTGATAGCCATTCTTTTGCTGAGCTCTCTTAGCATCTTCTTGCGGTTTTTTGAAAAACCAAAAGAGGATAAAAGCAATCATTCCTAAAACAACAATAGATACAAATAGATTTAACATGACGTCTCCTTTACATACAATTACATCTTACTTCTGTTACAGCGCTTGATTTCTTCTTAGAAATCACAGCTTCTAAGTCTTCCAAGTCAGCCTGAGTAAAATCACATTCCACAATCAATTCAGCCAACAAGTTCTTAATCCTACGAGAACAAACCTTGTCTTTGATATCTTGGACAAGCAAGTCTCGGCTTTGGTCCAAAGTTAAAAGGGCTGAATAGACAAAGGACTTGTCCTCTTTTTTCCGAGTTAAACACTCTTTCTCAACCAGACGAGCCAAAAGGGTCTGAACTGTAGACTTGGACCAGTCAAAACGCTCCGCCAGAACCCTGACCAAATCCGTACTGGTCTGCTCTCCTTGCATCCAAATAATCTTCATGACCTGCCATTCTGCATCTGAAATCTGCATAATCACACCTCCTAAATCTACATTTGTCGATTACAGTTATTAGTATACTCTAAAAATCTACATTTGTCAATTATAAATTTTCTTATTTCTTCGAAAAATAGAATTCTAATCATGTAACGAGAGATTTGCAGTCAAATTTTACTATATAAACTATAAAAATATGCTATACTGTAGAAAAAAGAAAACAACCACTAGGGGTGCGTAAAGCTGAGATTAACGACTGTTAGATCCCTTTGACTCAATCTAGGTAATGCTAGCTGATGGAAGTGGAAATGATAATGAGGATTAGCTGGTCTTCTATTGCTTTCCTGAAACAGGCTAGCTTGTTCTTAAGAATACAAACTTCAGTTGGTTGGGAGGTTTTAGATGACTTATTTACCCGTTGCTCTAACCATTGCAGGGACTGACCCTAGTGGCGGTGCTGGCATTATGGCTGATTTAAAGTCATTCCAAGCTAGAGATGTCTATGGAATGGCCGTTGTCACCAGCCTTGTCGCTCAAAATACCAGAGGCGTTCAATTAATCGAGCACGTCTCCAACCAAATGCTGGAAGCTCAATTGGAAAGTGTCTTTTCGGATATCAAGCCTCAGGCTGTAAAAACAGGGATGTTGGCAACTACTGAGATCATGGAAATCATCCAACCCTATCTTAAAAAACTGGACTGCCCCTATGTTCTTGACCCTGTTATGGTCGCTACGAGTGGGGACACCCTGATTGATTCTAGTGCCAGAGACTACCTAAAAACAAATCTGCTTCCCCTTGCAACCATTATCACTCCGAATCTTCCTGAGGCAGAAGAGATTGTTGGCTTTTCGATTCATGATCCAGAAGACATGCAGCGTGCTGGTCGCCTGATTATAAAAGAATTTGGTCCTCAGTCCGTTGTTATCAAAGGTGGCCATCTTGAAGGTGGTGCCAAGGATTTCCTTTTTACCAAGGATGAACAATTTGTCTGGGAAAGTCCAAGAATTCAAACTTGTCACACCCATGGTACTGGATGTACCTTTGCTGCTGTGATTACGGCTGAACTAGCCAAGGGCAGAAGTCTTTACCAGGCAGTTGATAAGGCCAAGGCCTTTATCACAAAAGCCATCCAAGACGCTCCTCAACTCGGACATGGTTCTGGACCAGTCAATCATACAACTTTTAAAGATTAAGAAAAAAACTCTCTAGCTCCTACTTTAAGGGAATTAGAGAGTTTTTGATTAGGAAATCATGTCATCCAGCTTTGTTAAAAAGGCGTGCGCTTTTGCCTTAATATCTTCTGCCTGCATCAGATCACGTACAACAGCTACTCCAGCTATACCCGTGCCGCTAAGTTGGTCAATGTTCTCTGACGTTAGGCCTCCAATAGCAACTACTGGAATGGCGACCGTTTGGCAAATTGTTTTCAAGGTTAAAATCAGGGTGATGGGTGCATTTTCTTTAGTCGTAGTCGGGAAAATGGCTCCTGTCCCCAAGTAATCCGCACCCCATGTTTCTGCTTCGAGAGCTCTTTTAACCGTTTTAGCAGTGACACCGAGGATTTTTTCAGGACCCAAGACTTTTCGGGCAACCGAAACTGGTAGTTCATCGTCTCCGATATGCAGACCTGCTGCATCGACTGCTAGACAAACATCCAACCGATCATCGATTATCAAGGGTACTTGATAGGCATCTGTTATTTCCTTGACTTGTTTTGCCAGTTGATAGTATTGATTGGTGGTGAGATTTTTTTCTCGTAGTTGGATGATGGTAACACCTGAACGGCAGGCCGTCTCGACTTTTTCAAGAAAGTTTTCCAAGGAATCTTGGTAGCGATTGGTTACTAGATACAGTCTAAGTGCTTCTCTATTCATAAAAGTCTCCTTTGATGGCTTCTAGCCAGTTTTCGTCTCTTTTTAGGAGAGAGAGTTGATTGAGAACTTGGTAACGAAAATCTTCCAATCCCATTCCTTGAACAACTATTCTCTCAGCAGCGATATTGAGATAAGAAACTGCTAGGCAAGAAGCTTCAAAGGCAGTCTTTCCTTGGCTGAGAAAAACAGCTGTCAAGGCTCCAACCAGGTCTCCTGTCCCTGTTATCCAGTCCAATTCGTCACAGCCATTTCCCAATATTGCAACCTGATTCTCCGAAACGATGAGGTCCTTGGGGCCAGTGACTAAAAATGACATACCAGGATAAAGCTGACACCAGTCTTTCAAGACTTGAAGCAAATCCTCAGTTTCTTGATCTTTATGGCTAGCATCAACTCCAACTCCGTGGTGCTTTAAGCCAACAAGACTTCGAATTTCTGACATATTTCCTTTAAGGACCGTGGGCTTGTATTCTAAAAGATCTCTGACTAGTCCCTTACGAATGGGTGACGCTGATACACCAACCGCATCTACTACCATTAGGAGAGAAGCTTGGTTTGCATAAGTGGCTGCCAGACGGATTGCTTTCTCCTTCTCAGCTGACAAATGCCCCAAATTGATGAAGAGAGCCTGACTTTGCTTAGTAAAATCAAGAACCTCACGAGGGTCATCTGCCATGACTGGTTTAGATCCCAGAGCTAAAATCCCATTTGCCAGCATCTCACAAGAAATCTCATTGGTGATGCAGTGAATCAAGGAACTGGTTGCCAGAGGGAAAGGATTTGTCAATTTCTGCATCAGTCTATCCTTTCTCCAAAGAAATATCCTTGTACTTTTTTAAAGAATTCCTGCTTGATTAAAAATCGAAAGGCAAGAAAAGCTATGGCTGTACCGATCAAGGTCGCTCCGAAAAATCTCGGAGTATAGATAAACCAGCTGAGCTTGGCCGCAGATCCCGTAAAGAGAACCATGACAGGATAGGAAACAATGGAACCGATAATCCCTGTTCCCAAGATTTCTCCTAGGGCAGAATAGTGAAATTTTCGACCGTACTTATAAAAGAGACCTGCAAGGAGGGCTCCAAAAGTAGCTCCTGTTAGGGCCAAAGGAGGAATTCCCTGAGTTGACATACGGATAAAGGCTGTGGCTGTAGCCATGACCAAGGCATAAACAGGTCCCATCAAGATTCCTGCTAGGATATTGACTACACTGGACATCGGTGCCATTCCTTCAATTCGAAAGATGGGTGTAAGGACTACATCAAGAGCAATCATCATAGATAAAATGGTTAATTTGTGAACTTGTAGTTGGTGGTTTCTCATTTTCTATTTCTTCTCTTTTTCTAAGGACTGCAAATCACTCGTCCAGGTTTGATGTTGGTAAGCCATCTCCCAAAACTTAGCTTCCATGTGGACACTTCGGTGGAAGGCCTCTAGCATTTTTTGTTTGTCCGTCTCGTCACTTTCGCGATAGAGCTGATTGACCAGGGCTTCTTCCTCTTTAATCTGCTGTTCTAACTCATCGGTGATATAGGTTTCAATCCACTGTTGATAAAGAGGATTCGGGGATGGTTTGCGATTAAGTGCCTTGCCCAAATCATGGTATAACCAAGGACATGGAAGCAAACTAGCAAAAGCAATGCCCAAGTTTGGCTCTGCAAACTGGCGATAAATATGAGAAATGTAATGATAACAGGTTGGAGCAATCGGTTGCTCGTCCATTTCCTGGTCGCTGATTCCTAATTCCTTAAAAAATTGTTGGCGGATAAACAACTCACCCTCCACTAGACTCTGGGCATTTTGTTTCAAGAGTCTTTTCATCTCCTCGTTGGAAGTCTTATCAGCCAAGAGGTGATAGGCTTCTGAGAAGGCTTTCAGATAGTAGGCATCCTGAATCAGGTAATAGCGGAAAATAGAAGGTTCTAACGTTCCCTCTTGTAACTGTAAAACAAAGGGATGCTGAAAGGAAGCCTGCCAAGCTTCCTTGGATAATTCCATCGCAATATCTGTAAATTCCATAATAACTCCTTTATAAAAATAAACTGGTTTGAAGCAATAAAAAGAAAAGTAGGTAGATCAATTTTGTCCTCTGGGAAATGTAAAAAGTCCGATAGCTATTCTCCAACTGTGCATGCTCGTCATATCCGTGCGCAGATAGAGCTCTCAGGTAGAGATGGCGCCATCTAAAGACCGTCATCAGAACCTTGCTGTAAATCAAGGGAGACCAAACATGCAGTTTTTGGCCACGCAGTAAGCATGCTTCCTTGAGAGACTTGATTTCCTGCTGAATGAGGGGAAAGGCATTGAATACCACAATTAAGGCATAGGCCCAAGAACGCGATAACCCCTTTTGAGCCAAGTACAAGAGAAGCTCTTTTAGAGAAATACTGGAAACAAAGACAAGACCGATACAAACCGTCACAAAGGCCCTCGTTCCAAGCATGATTGCCTGCGAAGCATCCCCATGTAACTGAATTGCCCAGTAATTAGCCAAAGATGGTAAAATGGCGAGCACAATCATCCAAGCCAACATTTTAAATCGACGGTGATAGAGCAAAAAGAGTATGCAAAATGCGGCTACCGAAAGATTAAGAGCAATCGAAGGAATGAAGGATGTTTCCAAAGATAAAATTAGAAAGAAGAGGCTGATAACTGGTGTCTTGGTTGCTACTTTGATCATACTACCTCACCTCCCCTAGAGTATCATTATTCAGAGATGGGAGAGGTTTGCTGATAGTCACTTCTTGAAGGTGGCTGAGCCCCTCACTAGTCATCTCGATCCAATAATCGACCACAGAAATCAAAGGATCTAAACGATGGCTAATAATCAAAAAACTTCTTCCCTGATTTCTATCCTCCAACATCCACTGACAAAAATAATGGCAAGCTCTATCATCCAAACCAGCAAAGGGTTCATCTAGCAAGATCACAGAAGCCTTACTGGTCAAGATGGTCAATAGCTGAAGAATCTTTTGTTGGCCACCACTTAATTGATAGGGACTCTTATCAAGCGCTTTCTCCAGATTAAAATATCGTAAAGCTTGGAGAATCCGCTGATTTCTTTCAGAGTCTGGACTATCTAATTGCAGTTCCTCTCTCAGACTGACTCGGATAAATTGCTTTTCAGCTTCCTGAACAACACCGGTCAGATCACGATACAAACTCTTTTTCTTTTTCAGGACTGTCCCCTTCCAAGTAATTCGCCCCTTATACTTTTGAAATTGAAGAATAGAGCGAAAGAGGGTTGATTTCCCGACACCATTGTCACCCAAGATACAGGAAATTCCTTGGTAGATAGTAAAATCCGCAAGCGAAAAGAGGGGGCGATTCCCCAGCTCACAGGTCACACGGTCCATATGGAATAATTCTGGACTAGAGGCAACTTCTTTTGAAGAAACCTGTGTCATCTCAGAGGTTGGGATTTTATTTATTTCCCTTAGTTGCTCGTCTCTCAGCTCCACCATATGGTCAATGTAGGCTCCATAGTCCGTTAAATCATGATCGCACAGGATGACTATCTTCCCATCAAGAGCCAACTCTTTTAGAATCTCCAATATCTCGATTCTGCTCTTGCGGTCAATGGAAGCGAAGGGCTCATCCAAGAGATAGACCCTAGGATTCATGGCAAAGAGAACAGCCAGAGCAGCCTTTTGCTTTTCCCCACCTGATAGGTGATGAATAGGACGGTGCAAGATTGGCTCGCAACGACATTGCCCAACCACCTCTGCTATTTTAGAATCAATTTCCTGAAAGGGATGCCCGACATTCTCCAAGGTAAAAACCAGTTCCTCAAACAAGTTCTCCATGGTAAATTGATGATTGGGATTTTGAAAGAGAATCCCAACTGTCTGGACACGTTCGACGATAGAAAGCTGACTGACCTCACTCCCATCTATCAGGACTTGACCACTATAGGGAAGAGAACTAACTTGAGCAATGACTTGAAAGAGGCTGGATTTTCCTGAACCACTGCTCCCAACTAACAAGGTAAAAGCTTGCCCATGAAAAGTAAAATCAATCGGTTCCGAAAATATTGGGGATTGAATCCCTCTTAATTCCAGGCCCATCTATGCCTTTCCTCCAGCTGCAAACTGATGATAGAGTTTGACAATGGCACGAACCAAGATGGTACAGAAGAAAAAGACGGAAATAAAACGCACCACCAGCAAGGAAAGGACAAAAGGAAGAGAAAAGGCATAGTAACCTAATTTAATGTATTCATAGACAAAGCTAAAAAGGGTAATCCCAATACTATTAGCAGTTAGAGAAAGCCAACTTTTATAACGATTCTTGGTCACAAGAAAGCCAAATTCACTTCCCAAACCTTGAACCAAGCCAGACAAAAGAGCGCCTAGACCGAATTGGCTACCATATAGGACTTCAGCAAGCGCAGCGAGTATTTCTCCAATCGTTGCACTTCCGACTCTTGGAACAAAGATAGCTGCAATGGGCGCAGCCATACACCAGAGGCCAAAGAGGATTTCATTGGCAAAGGCCTGCAAACCAAGAGGGGCTAAAATCAGGGTGAGGATATCAAACAGATAGCCTGAACCCACAAAAACGCCACCAAAAAAGATAGACAAGAAAGCAAGCAAGATAACATCTTTTAATTGCCATTTTTTCAACATAAAAAACTCCTTTTTTAAAGAAAATCAAGGGCATTCAAGGAGAGATACCAAAAGGCTTGCCGTCAAGCCTATCCTCTTTTGATAAACAAAAAAACTCCAATTACAAACGAGAATTAGAGTTTACCTTACAAGATTTGACAGTTTCTTTCGACATACGAAAAAAACCTTTTCACATTTCCCTTCGCCAGTATTAACTGTATCAGGTTCAATGGGTATCATCTCAGCCTAAAGCACCCCAAATGTCTTTATTATTTAATTACTGGACCAGTATAACAAAATTTGAAAGCCCTAGCAAGATATTTGACTGGAAAATATATTTATATAGTTTCTAATAACGATTTATTCTTTCTATACACAAAGAAAAACCTCCACATCAGGTGGAGGCCTTCTACTTTATCAATACAATTTCAAATCACGAGGATCGACTGGGAAGGTTGGGTTGTATGGGTTATGACGGAGTTTGAAGTGTTTGACATCCTCAATAGTCTGAGTTCCAGATAATTGCATGACTGTCTTCAATTCTGCATTCAAGTGCTCAAAGACTTGACGCACACCAACACTACCACCGAGAGCCAAACCATAGATCACAGGGCGGCCAATAGCTACCAAGTCTGCTCCTGAAGCCAAGGCTTTAAAGACGTGTTGACCGCGACGAACACCAGAGTCAAAGACAATTGGCACACGTTTATCAACTGCTTCAGCCACTTCTTGAAGTGAGTCAAAGGATGCTGGTCCACCGTCGATTTGGCGGCCACCGTGATTGGTTACCCAGATACCAGAAGCTCCCGCAGCAAGAGAGCGCTCAACGTCTTCACGGCATTGTGGCCCCTTGACATACACAGGAAGACCTGAGTATGCAGCGATAAATTCGACATCACGTGGAGACAAGCGTTGTTTAGCTGACTTGTAAACAAAGTCCATTGATTTTCCAGCACCTTCTGGAAGGTATTCTTCAACAATCGGCATGCCAACTGGGAAGACGAATCCATTGCGCTTATCAACCTCACGATTGCCTCCTACAGTTGCATCCGCCGTCAAGACAATCGCTTTGTAGCCTTCAGCCTTCACACGGTCCATGATGTGGCGATTGATCCCGTCATCTTTACTAAAGTAAAATTGGAACCAATGAGGTGTTCCTTGAAGGGCTTCTGTAATTTCTGGAAGGTCGACAGTAGAGTAAGAGCTGGTTGTATAAAGAGAACCAAATTCATGCACACCACGCGCAGTAGCTACTTCCCCCTGCTCATTTGCCAATTTATGAGCCGCAACAGGCGCCATAATAATTGGTGAAGATAATTTTTCACCTGCAAATTCAATCTCTGTACTTGGATTTTCAACATCACAAAGCGTATGAGGAACGATGAGTTTATGGTTAAAGGCACGGATGTTCTCGCGTAAAGTGAAAGTATCCTCTGCTCCACTAGCGATATAACCAAAGGCAGCTTTAGGAATGACTTGTTGAGCCATTGGCTCCAAATCATAAGCGTTAATAAAATCTACAGGTCCTTCTGCATTGCTTGTTTTATATGACATAAAGTGTCCTCCTTATTAAGTAAGCGTTTACTTTGTCTTACATTAACTATCTTACTTCTTTTTCAGAATTTTTTCAAAAATTTTGTCTGGAAATTTCAAACTGATTATCTGAATATGCCGACAAAAAAGAAGGTCTCTCATTCTACCATTATCCTATATTCATCTTTACCTTTAGGAATCATAGTTTGATTGCCTATATGCAAAAAATCAGGTAATCATAAGGACTACCTGATTTTCTATGTTTTAGGCATTTTGCCAATTTTCTTGGTCTTCTTTAAAGCGTTTTAGGAGGTCGAGTCCTTCTGGTGTGATGTATCCTTCTTCTTGGGCTAGGTGGATTAGTTCACTGTAGTTAGAAAGCGTCACAAGTTTGACACCAGCATCTGAGAAGTTCTTGTCAGCTTTTGGCAACTGATAACTGAAAATCGCTACAACTCCAAGCACATCGGCTCCTTCGCGTTTAGCTGCTGCTACGGCTTCAAGAACAGACCCACCAGTTGAAATCAAATCTTCAACAACTACCATCTTTTGCCCCTGAGCTACACGGCCTTCGATTTGATTACCAGCTCCGTGGTCTTTTGGTTTGCTGCGGATGTAGGCAAAAGGCAAGTTCATCTTGTCAGCAATGATAGCTCCGTGTGGAATTCCTGCTGTCGCAGTTCCTGCAATCACTTCTACTTCTGGAAATTCTGCTTTAATAGCTTCCACAAAACCATTCTCAATCAAGGTACGAGTTTCTGGGTAAGCAAGCGTCACACGGTTGTCAGTATAAATCGGTGACTTGATACCTGATGCCCAAGTGAAAGGTTCCTCTGGTTTGAGGTAAACGGCTTGGATTTTCAAGAGGTGGCTAGCGATATCTTTAGCAAGTGTCATAGTATTCTCCTTTTGTTTTTATAATCTATTTCTTTAATTTGAGTCTTGGTTCCATTCATTCTTGATAGCATGATAAGCTGCAACAGGATCTTCAGCTTGGGTAATAGGACGTCCCACTACGATATAATCACTACCGATTTGATAGGCGTCAGCAGGTGTCATGACACGTTTTTGGTCCCCAACCGCAGCTCCCGCTGGACGGATTCCCGGTGTCAAACAGATAAAATCTGAATTGGTGGCCTGCTTGATGAGTTGCACTTCCTGAGCCGAGCAAACGACACCATCCAAGCCCGCTTCAGCTGTCTTCTTGGCATAGTGAATAACCGATTCTTGAAGACTGGTTTGGATATTTTGAAAATCCTGCATCTGGCTTTCCGACGTTGATGTAAGCTGGGTCACAGCAATCAATTTTGCTTCTTTTCCAAGACCTTCACGCGCAGCCTTCATCATCTCCACACCACCAGCAGCATGAACATTGGTCATGTCTACACCAGGCTGAGATAAGACCTTCATAGCCGATTTAACTGTATTTGGAATATCATGTAGCTTGAGGTCCAAAAAGACACTATGCCCCAGTGACTTCAAATAACGGACAACTTCTGGACCTTCCGCATAATAAAGCTCCATCCCTACTTTTAAATAAAGACTTTCTTCAGCTGGGAAAAGAGATAAAAATTCCTTGACTGCCTCAAAACTAGGAAAATCAAGAGCAATAACTGGACGATGTTCACGCATACTTTTCTCCTTTTACCTTTACGAACAAGAGAGGATGGTCAAAAATAAACCACAAAAAAAGGAACCTGCCAACAGCAAGGTTCCACGAAAAATGGGTAGTCTCCACCCTTTCACCGTCTAACCTTAGCTGCCTCTCTGGACTGCTTTAAAGGTTTTTTTCTATTCTATTATTTATAGTAGGACTTGTCAAGCAAAAACTCGAAACTGGATTTCTATACCATTCAAAATCAAGAGGAAAAATTGGTCTAACGACTCTGTGATTGCTGGCTCGTTTGGCTTTGATTTCCTTGTTCTTCTTGTTTTTTCTTTTCTTCTTCCTGTTTTTTCTTCTCAGCTTCCTTGGCCTCTTGCTTGGCTTTTTCTTCTGCTTCTTCTATCAGCTTATCCGCTATAGTATAGCTGTATACTCCAGCTTCCATATCGACTACACTCGGTTCTGACAATTGTGGCTTGATTTTGCTGTAATAAGGCAATTTCTTGCTCAATTCTGACAAGGGAACCAAAACCTCATCTGTATCCAGCATAGTAATTTTTAAAAGATCTGCTGTTGCCTTGCTTGGCGCTAATTCGATTTTCTGGATTTGACTCTTGATATCCTCACTGATGGTAGACAATCCCGTTATCAGCTCTTTCACCTGCTGCTCATCGTTAAAGGTAACTGTCAGATAAGTCTCAGGCAAGTTTAAGCGATCAACAGGAGTTGACTCTACTGTACCACTAGACAGAATAGGATAATGTTCTTCACCAGACACATAATAACCGACAATATCGAATTCCTTGACCTCAATCGTAAAGTTAGTCGGAAATTGATAGTTAATCTTCGCTGATTCTATCCAATGATTGGACTTGATTCGCTCAGCGTATGTTTCCTTATCCAACAATAGAGCTAAAGTATAGTCGCTATCTTGAATTCCAGAAGCCTGTTTGATATCATCCGCCTGAGTGTTACTATTTCCCTTAACCTCGATATTTTTGATGGTCGACAGTGGAGTCAATAGATAGACTGAAAGAAGAAGGACCAGGACACTGGGTACCAAGATACTCACAGCTCGCCAAATATGAACAGGCGCAATTTTAGGCTTGGCAGGTTTTTCTGATTTCTCTGGTTTTTCTTTTTTCTTCTTCTCTTTTTCCTCTTTGACTTTCCGGTCACCCTTTTGAGATTTTTCTTCTTTTTCGGATGGTTCCTTGCTTGGACTTGAGGCTTCCTCATCTAACTCACTCGATGATTTCTTGGATTCCTCCAGTAGTTTCGAGTTGGCTTCCTTACGAGCTTGTTTTTCCTTTTCCTTCTCTTCAGCTAGGGCAGCTTCTTCCTCAGCCTTCTTCTTCAGGTATTCCTGGTTTCGTTTCTGCCATTCAGACAATTCTTGCTTCTGGTTTGATTCTTTTTTCTTATCCTTTGACATTGATATTCCTTATGCTAGGTCTTTTCTTAGTAGATCGTAAAAATCTGCAAGAGATTTCAATTCAGTCGAAGCTTTCATGCTAGCTTGGTATTGGTCCTTGTGACTAAGCAAGTGACTGAGTTTCTCCTCTAAGCTTTCCAAGGTCAGGTCACTTTCTTGAAGTTCTTCTGCGTAGCCTTTCTTAACAAAGTAGGCTGCATTTTCAATCTGATCTCCTCGACTTGCTTCACGACCCAATGGTACGATGAGATGGAGTTTCGCCATGGCCAAGAGTTCAAAAATCGTATTAGCACCGCCACGCGTTACCACCACATCTGCCATCTCCATCAAGGGTTGATAGAGATCCGTCACATAATCAACACGAAAGAGATTTTGACTCAACTCATTTAGGCTAGAATCTCCAGTGAGATTGATAATATTGTAGCGTTCGGTCAGTTCTTGCTTATGATCAGTCACCAATTGGTTAAATACACGAGCTCCTGCAGAACCACCAACAAACAATACCGTTGGCAATTTAGGATTAAAGTGGGTTTGGATATCCACCAACTCGTCTGGTTCTGGCGTCTCTTGACCTGTTACCTTTGTCACTGCTCCCACATGCTCGACTTTTGCGAGACCAGCAGCTTGCTCAAAGGTTGAATACATCTTAGTCGCAAATTTATAGGCGATTTTATTGGCCAAGCCCATAGACAGGTCCGATTCGTGAATAAAGACAGGCACTCCTGACACTCGCGCTGCGATAACCGGCGGTACAGAGACAAATCCTCCCTTAGAAAAAAGAGCCTGTGGACGCAGTCGTAACATGATAAAGAGGGATTGAACAATTCCCCAACCAACTTTGAAGACATCCAGCATATTTTGCCAAGAGAAATAGCGACGCAACTTCCCAGTCGCAATAGAGTGGAAGGTCACATTCAAACCTGACTTGAGGATTTCTTGGTGTTCGATTCCGTGTTTATCACCAATATAGTGAACTTCCCAGCCGTCTTCGATGAACTTGGGCATTAACAAAAGGTTGAGGGTGACATGTCCAACCGTCCCCCCACCTGTAAAGACAATTTTTTTCATATTATTCCTTTAACTCCGCTACTGTGTCGATGAAAAGATCTCCACGTACTTCAAAGTTAGCATACATATCCCAGCTAGCATTGGCAGGACTGAGGAGAACCACATCTCCTTGAGTCGCGAGCTCATAAGCCTTGCGGGTCGCATCAGCAATATCTGTCGCATCTACATAAGCCACACCAGCCTTATCCGCTGCCCGTTTGACACGTTCTGCAGATTGACCGAGGATAACCATCTTCTTGAGCCCAATAATATCTGGCACCAATTCGTCAAACTCATTGCCGCGGTCCAAACCACCTGCGATTAAGATAACCTTACTGTTGTCAAATCCTGACAAGGCTTTTTGAGTAGCCAAGATATTGGTTGACTTACTATCGTTATAGAATTTGACACCCTGAATTTCATCCACAAATTGGAGACGATGTTTGACACCTCCAAAGGCTGATAGAGTTTCCTTGATGGTTTGATTGTCCACGCCACGGAGCTTGGCTACAGCAATAGTCGCAAGGGCATTTTCTACATTGTGGCTACCTGGAACACCGATTTCACTAGCTGCCATGACCACTTCCCCACGGAAGTAGAGTTGACCATCTTCCAGATAAGCCCCATCAACCTTTTCCTTTGTTGAAAATGGTACAACGGTAGCTTGTGTTTTGCTAGCCAATTCTTTTGCCAAATCTTGGTTAAAGTTCAATACAAGGAAATCATCCGCTGTCATCTTGTTCTGGATATTCCACTTAGCTGCCACATACTCCTCAAAAGAACCATGATAGTCGATATGAGTTGGCATGAGGTTGGTAATAACCGCAATCTCAGGATGGAATTCTTGGACACCCATCAGTTGGAAAGAAGAAAGTTCCATGACGAGCGTGTCCTTGGCTGTCGCAGTTTGAGCCACTTGACTAGCAGGATAGCCGATGTTCCCTGACAAGAGACCGCGTTGACCAGCAGCAGTTAAAACTTCCCCAATCATCGTCGTTGTGGTTGTTTTCCCATTTGAACCAGTGATACCGATAATTGGCGCTTCCGAAATTAAATAAGCCAATTCCACCTCAGTCAAGACTGGAATTCCCTTTGCCAATGCCTTTTCAATCATGGGATTGCTATACGGGATACCTGGATTTTTCACCATCAGAGCGAAATCTTCATCCAAGAGTTCCAAAGGATGCCCACCAGTGACAACCTTGATTCCCTCTTCTAGCAAGCTTTGAGCAGCAGGATTTTCCTCAAAAGGCTTGCCGTCATTTACTGTTACAATAGCACCCAGCTTGTCTAGCAAACGGGCCGCAGACTCACCAGACTTAGCCAAACCTAAAACAAGTACTTTCTTATTTTTAAATTGATCGATTACTTTCATGTCTCAAACTCCATTTCTACTCCTACTATTTTACCATTTTTATGGAAATAATACTAAACGAAAATGCTCTAGTCCTCATTTCTACCATAGAAAAAGAGAGCCGTAGCTCTCTTTCTATTTATCTTCTTTTGCTATTTTTTACAGACATGAGTGTAATGTCTCTCAAGCTAAAGTAAGCTAGGGCCAACATGGCGATTGTGACAAAGAATTCTGTCGGTAATTGGAAGATTTGCAAGATGGACAACATCAGCAAAATCAAGAGTGCAACAACTACAAAGACCAAGATAACGATGTTGACTGTTCCTTTGATACTTTGGGGTGTCGCAAATACATAGAGTAGTAATAAGAGGATTCCTATGATTAAATAGACCATCTTTATCTCTTTCTAGCTCTTATTCAGCTGATTTTTTCTTTTTGTTGGCTTTCTCACGCTCTGCCTTGTTAAGGATTTGCTTACGCAAACGGATAGACTCAGGCGTTACTTCCATGTACTCATCGTCATTCAAGAACTCAAGAGACTCTTCAAGTGTCAAGATACGAGGTGTCTTGATAACCGCTGTTTGGTCCTTAGTAGCTGAACGGACGTTGGTCATTTGTTTAGCCTTAGTGATGTTAACTGTCAAGTCGTTTTCACGAGAGTTTTCACCGATAATCATTCCTTCGTAAACCTCAGTACCTGGGTTGACAAAGATAGTACCACGTTCTTCGATAGACATGATTGAGTAAGTTGTAGCCTTACCAGCATCGATGGAAACAAGGGCACCACGGTGACGTCCACCAATTTCCCCTGGAATCAATGGCAAGTATTGGTCAAAGGTATGGTTCATGATACCGTAACCACGAGTCATTGACAAGAATTCAGTTGAGTAACCGATCAAACCACGCGCTGGAACAAGGAAGACCAAACGAGTTTGACCATTACCAGTTGAAATCATATCCAACATTTCACCCTTACGTTCAGAAAGGCTTTGAATAACAGATCCTTGGTATTCTTCTGGAGTATCGATTTGCACACGTTCAAATGGCTCACATTTAACACCGTCAATCTCTTTTACGATAACTTCTGGACGAGATACTTGAAGTTCATAGCCCTCACGACGCATAGTTTCGATCAGGATTGACAAGTGCAATTCTCCACGACCTGAGACAGTCCATTTATCTGGGGAATCCGTTGGGTCAACACGAAGGGAAACGTCTGTTTGCAATTCGGCCTGCAAGCGTTCTTCCACCTTACGAGAAGTCACCCATTTACCTTCTTTACCAGCAAATGGTGAGTTGTTGACCAAGAAGGTCATTTGAAGCGTTGGCTCATCGATGTGAAGGATTGGAAGAGGCTCAACTGCATCTGTCGGTGTAATCGTCTCACCAACAAAGATATCTTCCATACCGGAAACGGCAATCAAGTCACCTGCTTTGGCCTCTTGGATTTCACGACGTTCCAAACCAAAGAAACCGAAAAGTTTTGTAACACGGAAGTTCTTCGTTGTACCATCTAGTTTAGAAAGGGTAACTTGGTCTCCAACTTTTACACTACCACGGAAGACACGACCGATACCAATACGTCCAACGAAATCATTATAGTCCAAAAGTGACACTTGGAATTGCAAAGGCTCATCTGAGTTATCTACTGGAGCTGGGATATGGTCGATAATCGTGTCAAAGATTGGTGCCATTGTTTTTTCTTGATCAGCTGGATCATCTGACAATGAAGAAGTCCCGTTGATAGCTGAAGCATACACCACTGGGAAATCAAGCTGGTCATCGTCTGCACCAAGCTCAATGAAGAGCTCCAAGACTTCGTCTACTACTTCTGCTGGACGAGCCGATGGTTTGTCGATTTTGTTAACAACCACGATTGGGACAAGGTCTTGTTCCAAGGCTTTTTTCAATACGAAACGAGTTTGTGGCATGGTTCCTTCGTAGGCATCCACGACCAAGACAACACCGTCAACCATTTTCATGATACGCTCAACTTCTCCACCGAAGTCCGCGTGTCCTGGTGTGTCCATGATGTTGATACGAGTTCCGTTGTAGGCAACGGCAGTGTTTTTCGCAAGGATGGTAATTCCACGCTCTTTTTCGATATCGTTTGAGTCCATAGCGCGCTCTGCCAATTCAGTACGTGCATCAAGAGTTTCAGATTGTTTCAATAATTCGTCAACGAGGGTTGTTTTACCGTGGTCAACGTGGGCGATAATCGCAATGTTACGGATATCTTCTCTTAATTTTGTCATGATTTCCTCTAATAATTAAATTTTTATTTCTAACTGAACAATTATACCACAGTCTCATTCAAAAATCACAGTTCAGCTAAGTGTAAATGTTTTCACTCTGCTTTTCTAGTCAAGACAACTCTTTTCAAAGTCAGAGACTTATGATAAGATAAGCTGGTATGCGTTTAGATAGATTATTAGCCCAAGAAAAGGTCAGTCGCAAGGCTATGAAACAGGCTCTATTAAAAAAAGAAATCCTAGTAGATGACTGTCCAGCTAGCTCACTCGCTCAAAATGTCGACACTGGGTTGCAGAAATTAGTCTTTCAAGGACGGCAAATCCAAGGCTACGAGCACAACTACCTCATGCTTCATAAGCCAAACGGAAGCGTTACAGCTAGCAAGGATAAGGGCCTACCAACCGTCATGGACCTCCTTCCTCCGGACATCCAGTCTGACCAACTCTATGCTATCGGCAGACTAGACCGCGATACGACGGGACTACTGCTTTTGACAGACAATGGACCTCTTGGTTTTCAACTCCTTCATCCCCAGTACCATGTCGATAAATCCTATCAAGTGGTAGTAAACGGACCGCTCACGTCAGACCATATCCAAAAATTCAAAGACGGAATTGTCTTTTTAGATGGGACCACTTGTAAACCAGCAAAGCTAGAGATTCTAGCCGCAAGCCCAACAGAGAGCCGGGCCTCCATCACTATCTCAGAGGGGAAGTTTCATCAGGTCAAGAAGATGTTTCTCTCAGTTGGTGTCAAAGTGACTGCCCTAAAACGAGTTCAATTCGGTGACTTTACATTAGACCCAGAACTAGCAGAAGGGCAATACCGTCCCTTGAATCCAGAGGAATTGGAAATTATTAAAAACTATTTAGAAAAAAGTGGATAAAAGAAAAAAGCTTTAAATTTAAAGCTTTTTTTGTTTTTACTTATCTAAAAAATAATGCGATGGCTGCAATCCAGTTAAGAACAGAAACTACAAGTCCTACGATATTGAGAATCTTTTCTGTTTTATAGTCTAGTCCAGATTCTTTTTGGTATGAAAAAGCCAAGACCAATCCTATGATCCCCAAAATCAGACCTACTATTGGAAATAGCAAACCAAGGACGATAGATAAGATACCTAAAATAAGTGAAGGTTTTTTCTTTTGTTGTGAATTCATATTATAAATTCTCCTTAAAATTAATATAAATGATGATACCATAAAATGCTAGCTTTATCTATCATTCGACAGTTTTTAACAGAATGTTAGCTAGTCTTGACCTTCCCGTTCCAAGAATCCAACCCATAAGAAAGAATATAAATCTCAGAGAAATCTTGTTTTTTCAGGTAAAGTGCTGCATTGGTCACTCGTTGTCCACGTTGGTTTTCGTAGAGAAGGACAGGTCTATCCTTGCGAAGGGCTGCAAGGCTTGACTTCAACTGATTTGAAGGAATATTACGGGCTCCGAGGATATGTTTTCTGTGAAATTCTGCTGGGTCACGCAAATCAATCAACTGCCCTTTCCGAATCAAGGCTTCAAATTCTGCATTGTCCACAATCTTAGCCGCACGACGAATACGAAGGTAGTTATACCCCATCCATGCAGCCATCGCTAGTACGATTCCCCACAAAACCCAAATTGTCATAAGTTCTTCTCTCCATTTTTATCTATGTAGTCTAATTCTATCTTGTGCTCTCTACGAAGAACAGCTTCCGCCTCTAGATAGTCTAGTTTGTCCATCAGACCTGCATCATAGATCCGAGAGAGTTCGAGCTTCATCAGTTCAATATCATACAAGCGCTTCCCCATGTAAACAATAATGCCAAACTGTTTGAGAAATTGCTGCACATCATAGAATGTTTTCATAGCTTCCATTTTAGCAGATTCTAGACTTTTTTTCAATACTGGACATGCTCTTTCCCCCTATTTTCTTCGTCTTCATTGCCCATTCTTCCGCAAGTGTGGTACAATAAAAACATGAGAATTCAACAACTACACTATATTATCAAAATCGTCGAAACTGGCTCTATGAATGAGGCAGCCAAGCAACTCTTTATCACCCAACCTAGTCTCTCTAATGCTGTTCGAGACTTGGAAAATGAAATGGGCATTGAAATCTTTATCCGCAATCCCAAGGGCATTACCTTGACTCGTGATGGGATGGAGTTTCTCTCCTACGCTCGACAGGTTGTCGAGCAGACCCAGCTTCTGGAGGAACGCTATAAAAATCCTGTCGCCCACCGCGAACTTTTCAGCGTTTCCTCTCAGCACTATGCCTTTGTAGTCAATGCCTTTGTCTCCTTGCTCAAGAAAAGTGATATGGAGAAATACGAACTTTTCCTTCGTGAAACTCGGACTTGGGAGATTATCGATGACGTCAAGAACTTCCGTAGCGAGGTCGGTGTCCTCTTCCTAAACAGCTACAACCGCGATGTTTTAACGAAAATGCTAGATGACAATCACCTGCTAGCTCACCACCTCTTCACAGCCCAACCCCATATCTTTGTCAGCAAGACCAACCCTCTAGCTAAAAAAGACAAGGTCAAACTGGCTGATTTGGAAGACTTCCCTTATCTGAGTTATGACCAGGGGACGCACAACTCCTTCTACTTTTCAGAGGAGATTCTTTCACAAGAGCATCACAAGAAATCCATCGTAGTCAGTGACCGCGCCACTCTCTTTAACCTCTTGATTGGTTTGGATGGTTACACCATTGCAACAGGGATTTTGAACAGCAACCTCAATGGAGACAATATCGTTTCCATTCCACTGGACATTGACGACCCGATTGAACTGGTCTATATCCAGCATGAAAAAACCAGCCTGTCTAAGATGGGCGAACGCTTTATCGAATACTTACTAGAAGAAGTTCAATTCGATAATTAATAGGAAAAATGAAAAAGGGAAAAAGAAAAAGTTAGGAAATAGAAAGTGAAAAAGATACTACTGACCTGTGCTTTAATCCTTTCAATCGTAGGATTAGCACCCGCATCCGTCTTAGGAGAAGAAAACACAACTCAATCCACATCTGCTGTCAAGGAAGCAATTGTCAAAGAAGAAAAGAAAGAATCGAGTGTTGAGGAAAACTCTAAATCAGAAACTCTTCCGAAAGTAGATGTGCAAGAAGACAAGCCCCAAAAAGAAGGGTGGTACCAAGAAAATCACCACTGGCGTTTTTACCAAGATGATAAACCTGCTTTGAACTGGAAACAAATCCAAGGCAAATGGTACTACTTCGATCAAGATGGTAATCGTCTTCATTCTACTGTCTACAAAGGTTATGCCTTTGACCAAGATGGTGTCATGATAGAAAATAGCTGGACCAAACTGGACAATCAATGGTATTATGCTGATTCCTCTGGACGACTAGCTCAGAACACCTGGAAAAAAATTAACGGCTCCTGGTACTATTTTGACCAAACTGGAAGCATGCTCAGCAACACCGCCGTTGACGGCTATCTTCTCACAAAAAGCGGAGCTATGGCAGAAAAGGGCTGGACTAAATTAGACCAAATTTGGTATTATGTCGCTCCTTCTGGAAAGATCTCACAGGATAAATGGGAGAAAATCAACGGTTCTTGGTATTACTTTGACAAAGACGGTGGAATGCTGAGTGCGACAACCTTCAAGGGCTACCTCTTTGACCAGAGTGGAGCTATGGCAGAAAACAACTGGGTCAAAATCAAGGATACTTGGTTCTATGCGAACGGGTCAGGGAGATATGTCCAAGAAAATTGGCAAAAGATTCAGGGTTCCTGGTACTCATTTGACCAGAATGGTGGGATGCTAGCAGACAAATGGAAAGGAAGCTACTACCTCAAAGCCAGTGGAGCCATGGCGGAAAAAGAGTGGATCTTTGATAAAACCTATAAGAGCTGGTTCTATCTAAAAGCGGATGGCCGTTATGCAAATCAGGAGTGGATTGGAGCATACTACCTCAAGTCAGGTGGTTACATGGCAAAGAGCGAATGGATTTACGATAACTCTGACAAAGCACGCTACTACCTGGATGATAATGGGCATTATGTTTCAGGAACTTACAAAATAAACGGAAAGGAACACTTGTTCCAAAAATACGGCCAATGGATCTCTGAAGTTTCAACTGAAGGCGGATTTACAAAAGGACTATACAGCAATACCATTTTCCTAGATCCTGGGCATGGTGGTCGAGATTCAGGAGCTTTTTACTACAATGTAGCTGAAAAAGATCTCAACATGCAGGTTTACCGTAAGCTTCGTACTAAGTTGGAAGAACTGGGCTACAAGGTCCTCACTTCTCGTGATAGTGATATTGACGTTGACTTTGTTACTGAACGTTCTCGTATGGTTAATAAAACCAACTCTGATATTTTTATCAGTATTCACTTCAACGCTACTGGTAATACCTACTCAAAAGCGAGCGGTATTCAAACCTACTCCTATAGCGATGAACCTGATTATCCAAGTAAGATTAATAAATACTGGCACAATCACCCTGATCGTATGAGTGAAAGCAAACGCCTCGCCGCTGCCATCCACTCCTCTCTTCTAGCAGAAACAGGAGCTAAGGACGCTGGCTTATTGGAGAGCAGCTATGCTGTACTACGCGAAACAGCCAAACCAGCTGTCCTCCTAGAGCTTGGTTATATGAATAATTTCACTGAAAGCCAACAAATCAGAGATAGCCGCTACCAAGATAAACTGGTCGCAGGCATTGTGAAAGGAATCCAAAAATATTACGCTGGTCAGTAAAAAAAGTCTCGAGAAATCTCGAGACTTTTCTATTTGCCTTCTTTTTTATCTTTATCAGGAAAGAGGTAGCCAAGTCCTACACAAGCTAGCACACCGGCACCAATCACCAAACCACTTGAAATGGGCAAAAGATCAAAAATAGCATTTGCAATGATAAAGGCGATGATCAAGCACATCAGACTAGCCTTGTAGTCTCTTTTCAAAAAGTTTTCTAGCGTGAAATAGAGGAACAATCCTACCGGGATGAGTGACCAGAGGTTAACATCCAAACTTGGCCATCCAACAGAACCGAAATACAATACTAGCGCTGCTGCTACTAAAAATACAAGTCCCAATAATTTTTTCATTTTTTTGTCTCCATTTTCTTTTTTGGTTCTTGAGTTGTCTGATACTGACCCCTCACATCCCTTACATGAACCATTATAGCAGAGGAATTTTTCAAGAACAAGCCCTTTTGCCTATCTGGTCAATATCTCTGTCTAAGTGGTTGAGTATTTGTAACAAAAGAAAAAGAAGCCCTAATGGGCTTCTTGATTCTGCCGATTGCAGGGCTTGAACCTGTGACCTACGCGTTACGAGTGCGTTGCTCTACCAACTGAGCTAAATCGGCGATTACCCTTTTAGTATAGCACTCTGAGAAGAGATGTCAAGAAATTTTCATCACGATTAAAAAAGCCCGTCCTGAGACAAGGCTTTGAGTTTCTGCCTTTTACGAACCCGCACTTTCGTAGGCATCCAAGCCCTTGTCCCATAGTTTCAAAGAAATGACAAAGAAGATAAGGGAAATTAGTATCAAACCACCGATATTAAAGAGCCCATCCTTGTCCTGCAAGAAATAGCTGGCAGGATAGTAGGCCGTAAAAGCGAAAGGGATGATAAAGCTAATCAACCAACGAAGGACCGAATTGTAAATGGAAATCGGATACTTGGCAAAGTCATTAAACATATAAAAAATGTAAATCATGGCGCCTGACTGCTTGGTCCAAAAAGCGATACTGGCAGTCGCGATTTTCAAGGAAGTATAGATCAAGGTCGCAAAAGGAATGCAGACTAGAAAAATCAGGAATTTTGGAAGAGTCCAAGCAATACTAGATACCGTTGTCGCTAGCAAAATACCTCCGACCAAAAGTTCGCCCAAGGCATCAATCTGAAAGGTCTCAACCAGAATGTGAAAAAGAGGATTGATAGGACGAGTCAGATACTTGTCAAACTCTCCCTTTCGCACCAAGCGCTGCCCTAGTGCCCAGAGATTGTCAAAAAAGAGATGGTCCAATCCCTTGGGAATCAAGGAAAATCCATAGATAAAAGCGATTTCTTGAAAGGTCCAGCCTTCAAGCGAGGGGATGTGTTGAAAGATGACATTGAGAAACAAGAGGTTCAAGCCTTGGGTCAGAAAAACTCCTAGCACACCAACCACAAAATCCACCTTGTATTCCATGATTTGCTTGATGTATTGTCTGATAAAAATCAGATGCATGCGTTGATATTTTTTCATACTAACCTCCTTGAATGGTGATGAAAGACTGGACCCGTTTCCAAATCAACTGAGATAAGCCCACCATCACTATGAGCCAGAAGAACTGTAGCAAGATAGCTTGAAGAATCTGACTAGCATCATATTTCCCAACGATAATCATGACCGGAGTGTAGATCAAGGATGAGAAAGGCAAGAAGGAGAGAATATCTGAAACAAGCTTTGGAAAGAAAGCCAAGGGAATCAGACTTCCAGACATAAAGGCCACTATGGAAGTCTTGAGTAGATTGGAACCCCATAGATTTTTAAATACAAAGGCTGAAAATCCAAAGCAGATATTAAAGAAAAAGTTAATCAGATAGGCCAGCGTTAAGCTAAAAAGATAAAGGGTAGTTAGTCCCAGCACTTCTACAATCCCTTGCCCAGATAAGATTTTCATCAAGACAATAACACTCAAGAAAGGAAGTCCGACACTGACAAAAATCAACCACTTAGAACCAAGCTCGGTAAAGAGATAAGATGCCGCAAAATGCACTGGTCGCAGCAAGCGCATGATAATGGAGCCATCCTTGACCTCCTCCCCAATCATAAAAGAGCTATCTGACTTGGTCAAAAGATTGGTCACAAAACTCATGATGATGTAGAGGGTGATATCTGCCATACTAAAGCCTTGAATCAAGGACTCCTGCGAGGAATCAAAGACAGCCTTCCAGAGATAGAAAGCCACAAAAGCCCCCATCACATCGCCAATCCGATAAAGAAGAAAGTTGACTCGATAGGTGATCAACTCCTGAATTCCTGCATTGATAAAGGGTTTATAACGTCTCCACAATTTGACCATCTTAGAGCTCCTTTCGGTAGAAGCGACGGATAATATCCTCAATATCCGTATCCACCATCTTCAAATCGCGGATTTCAAAATCAGACAGGGTTTGCTTGATAATATCAGCTGACTGGTAGCGGGAACTATCGAATTCAATATTGAGGCTATTTCCTTGTCTATCAATAGTCATATCAGGTAGGCCTTCATAGTAAGAGACAAGATGACTTTGACCTGGCACCAGTTCAAAGGAAAGAGTCTTCATCTTGCCAAAGGCATCCTTGAGTTGACTCACCGTTCCATCAAAAATCTCCTGCCCCTTATCAATCATGAAAATTCGATCACAAAGTTGCTCAATATCACTCAAGTCGTGAGTGGTTAAGAGAATGGTGGTCTCTTCCTCTTGATTGATCTGAGTAATGGCGCGACGAATGTTATCCTTGACTGACACATCCAGACCAATGGTCGGCTCATCTAAAAAGAGAACCTTAGGATTGTGGAGCAAGGAAGCCGCAATATCCGCCCGCATCCGTTGACCAAGTGAAAGAGTCCGCACGGGGTCCTTGATAAATTCCTTCAAATCCAAGACTTCATTTAAAAAGTCCATGCGCTTATGAAAGAGCGAGTCTGGCACATCGTAAATCTCTTTCAAGACCGTGTAGGTCTCTTGCAGAGCCAAATCCCACCATAGCTGGGTGCGTTGTCCAAAGACCACACCAATATCCTTGACATAGTCTTGGCGATTGTCCTGTGGAATCTTGCCATTAATCCGACAAAAACCAGATGTCGGTTTCAAAATCCCGGTCAGCATTTTGATGGTTGTCGACTTCCCAGCACCATTAGCCCCGATAAAGCCTAAAATTTGGCCCCTGGGTACCTCAAAAGTCAAATCCTTGACCGCTTCAAAGGTCTGCTTTTCAGGATGAATAAAGGAGCGCAAAGCTCCCTTTAACCCCGGCTCCTTTACTGTCTTCACAAAATTTTTCTGAAGATGTTCCACTTCTATCATTGCCATATCTATCTCCCTGTCGCAAGGAATAGCAACATTGTATTTTTGACTACAAATATTCTAAATCCTTACTTTTTACACCTTCTACATTTTATCATTACAGAAGGCTTTATACCAACCTATTATAGTCCAATAAAAAACGGAATGCAAGCGTTTGCCTGAAGATTATGAAATCAGAGATTTTACTCTTAAAATAATAGTTTTAATCAAAAATCATGGTTTGATAATTTCCCTAGAACACCAAAAAACCTGCCCAATGGCAGGTTTCTCTTTCTGTATTGTTCAGCTAAATTAAGCTTTACCTTCTGAACATAAATCATTTATTTACTATACTTCCTCATACACTAAAAAGGGCTATATTCAGGTATTCTTCCACCCACACTGTATTAGAAATATACTTCATTATTCCCTTTAGTTCTTAAAAAAGTGTGGCAAAATAGGGGCAAAATCTTAGGTTGAATTTGCCATAAATCCTAGTATAGACAGAAGAAATTTGGAGAATGTTGAATAAGCTTCTTTTGCAGTGAATATGAATCATACTAACAAACTGGAACTCTCCCTATAAAACAGAATTTTATAAGATCTTTAAATATCTTTTGTTCTTCAGTGCTAGATAAATAAAGATCTAAATCATGCTTTTTATATTCGGCTACAGCTTCTTCGAAATCTCTATAATAACCATGTGATGACAATTGGACATCAGTGTTATTCAGAACAGATACTAATAGACTATAACAATTAGAATGATTTCTTAGCTTAAGAGGTAAAACATTCTGAGAAAAATTCTCCTCATATTCGATAATTTCAGATTCTGAAGGATAAATTACATCTTGAAGAAATTTACTATTATTATATAGCCAAAATCTAGCTTCATCAATCCCTCTAGCCTTAACGATAGACAAAAGAAACTTGTCTAGAAGTTGAATATTATCATACCCTATGATATCAATTATTTTTTTCAAAGTTCGATATCTAATTTCAGGAGGTAAAACAGAGAACAATGTCAAGATATTTTTGTCTGTTTTTAAATTCAGACCATATTTCAAAAAATATTGTACAAATAAATAAGAAAATAAATCCCAAATGGAGTCTTCGGCTATACTCAATTCATCTACATTAGCATCCGATATATTTGCTGTATGAGTGTATTTATTGCCTAATTTTCTTAACCTATCTATAGTTTTTTCAAAATCCTTGACTAATCGTTTATCTACCTTTTTATACCTTTCTGTTACTTTAAACTTTTCATTTTTTTCATGAGTAGTTATATCTCCCAGATTCATGGGTTCTCCTGCTCCCAAATTCAAAAATTTGCGAGCTAATAACTCTGTCAATTTTCTGAGTAATATTATCCTACTTCCCATACTGATAGTTGAATAATATATATCTGCAATTAAATCAGATAAAACTAATTCATAATCGTAATTTTTAAAAGGAGCAATTGCCATAATTCGACCTCTCTAAAATGGGATATAGTAACACTCTAATACCATAAAATTGCAGAAGGATGTGCTTATTTTTTCTTACTGACTCAGACTCCTTTTGACAAGCTTATTGGCTTGATATCTAATAATACTTTATCTATGGATAGACAAAAGATATATCATACTTAATTATTTGTAATTTAATACGAGAAATTTGTTCTCAAAGAGTATATTTTTTTCAATTAATTTATTAAACTAGAGGGCATTTAATCGTGTTAAGAGAAATTTATTTATCAACAGGAAGCTCGTTACCATTTTTAAATAAAAATTTATTATATTTATTTCCCCATCTATTCATCTCAACTACTACTGGTTCTAAAGTTCTTCCAAGTTCAGTTAGTGTATACTCTGTTATCGGAGGCATGATAGAGTAAATATCTTTATGAATAATTTTGTCCAACTCCAATTCTTTAAGTTGCAACGCTAACATCCTTCTAGAACAACCAGGCATTAATTTTTCTAATTCGCCAAATCGACAAATTTCATTATTTAATAAGTGAAATAATATTACGCATTTCCATTTGCCAGAAATTACTTGGAGAGTGGTTTCTACTGGACATCCATTGGCACAATCATAAATTTTTCTTACCATAATCTACCCATCTTTCTATCTTAAGTTACTAAAATATCACTAGTTACAAAAACTTCAATATTGTTATCTTGCAGTATTTGTCTATAATTAACATTATACTAAATAAAATAACGAAAGGAAATTGAACTATGGCAACTATGAAAGGGGTCGGATTATACAGATATTTACCTATTGATGATAAGAGAAGTTTTGAAGACGTTGAGTTAGATAAACCTTTTGCTAAAGGAAAGAACTTACTTGTTGAGGTTAAAGCTATTTCAGTAAATCCAGTAGATTATAAAGTTAGATCTCCAAAAAGTAAAGTCGAAGAATCCCCGAGAATCTTAGGATGGGATGCTTCCGGAATTGTCTCAGAGGTAGGGGAAGATTGCGAGTTGTTTTCTGTTGGCGATGAGGTATTCTATGCGGGAGATTTAACAAAATCGGGGTCCTATGCTGAATATCAACTTGTAGATGAGCGTATTGTTGGGAAAAAACCAAATACTTTATCTTTTGAAGATTCTGCGGCCTTACCCTTAACTTCCTTAACAGCATATGAGGGTTTATTTGAAAAATTAAAAATCCCATTTGATAAAAGCAAAAATTATACTAAGAGTATATTAATCATCGGAGCAAGTGGTGGAGTAGGATCAATAGCTTGTCAGTTAGCTCATAATGTAGGGTTAACTGTTATTGGAACTGCTTCCAGATATGAAAGTAAAAAGTGGGTTTTGGAGCATGGAGCTGAATTTGTAATTAATCATTTTGAAGATATGGATAAAGAGCTTAATGAAATTGGATTCTCAACAGTTGATTACATTTTCTGTTTAAATAATACTGAAAAGCATTGGGATTTTATGGTAAAAGCTATTAAACCTCAAGGAAAAATCTGTTCTATTGACGAAACTAAAGAAAAAGTCAATTTGTCTGCACTACAGTCTAAAGCAGTTAGTTTTTCATGGGAATTTATGTTTGCAAAATCAATGTGGCAAACAGAAGATTTGATTAGTCAACATTATATTCTTAATCAAATTGCAGATATGATTGATAATGGAGAGCTAAAAACGACTGTTACAAAAAGATTATCTCCAATGAATTCAATAAACATTAAAGAGGCTCACAGGCTTCTAGAAACCGGTCGAACCATAGGAAAAATTGTTATCAGCAATCCAAAAGAGTAAAAAATTAGAATTAATTAATGGAGAAAGAAAGAATAAATAGGTATAATGAGTCTCGTGTAATTAAAGATAGCATAGTAAAGCAATAGGTCTGTGAATTTTTTTCAAGAACAGATTCGACTTTTATTTCATAGAAAGGGATATTCCCCGAAAAAGTAAAATGATTGTCAGTACTACCTGTCTTAAACTTGTAAAATTACTTTGATATAATAAAAATGGAGTAAGCAAATGTAAGAATTTGCCACATTATTTTTAGTGCCTCTATCTGCAATTTTATTAATTGCCTGTTCTAACCAATCAAGTAATTCTTTAGATGGTGAATACTACCGTCAATTGAAACAAGAACAAGACAAAAGAGCCTAGAAAAAAGGTATTACAACTTGGTAATACCTTTTTGGGGTGCTATTTGATACGAGCCCATGTTTTCTCAATAAGATTGTACTCAGGTGAGTAGGGAGGAAGTGGTAAAGGTTTATGCCCAAACTCTTCATAAGAGCTCTAGCTTACCCATTCTATGGAATCTTGCATTATCCATAATAATAACTAATGGTGTATTTAATATTGGTAGGAGAAACTTCTGAAACCAAGCTTCAAAAAAGTCGCTCGTCATCGTCTCTTCGTAAGTCATTGGAGCGATTAACTTACTATTTGTTAGACCTGCAACCAAAGAAATCCTCTGATATCTTCTTCCAGATACTTTACCTCCTATTAACTGACCTTATAATGAGCGACCGTATTCTCGACAAAAATAAGTATCGAATCCCGTTTCATCAATATAAACAGGTGCTAAGCGCTTTAAACTATTAATTTTTTTGAAAGTTCTATCATTCATTTAGCTACTCAGCATTCCTAAAAAATTAGATGTTCCAATTTACTTTGGGAAAGACAGTGATTTCCTTTGAAAACAGGCGTAAAGTTATTATATTCGTTCGCCAAGGGTAGTCTTAGAATAATTACATTAATTTAGCAACTTTGGATATAGTAGTCTTAAGTATATTCTCTATAAAAGAAAACACAAAAACCCACCCAATGGGCAGGTTCTTTCTGTATTGTTCAGCTAGATTAAGCTTTACCTTCTGAACCGAATACGTCGATACGTTCTTCAACTGATGCTTGGATAGCTTTTACACCGTCAGCCAAGAATTTACGTGGGTCGAAGAGTTTTTTCTTGTCGTATTCTGCTTCGTTTGCTTCGTAGTCACGAGCAAATTTACGAGTTGCGTTAGCGAATGCGATTTGGCATTCAGTGTTAACGTTAACTTTCGCAACACCAAGTTTGATAGCTGCTTGGATTTGGTCATCAGGAATACCTGAACCACCGTGCAATACGATTGGGAATCCTGGTACAGCTTCAGTCAATTTTTGCAAGTGGTCAAGGTGAAGACCTTTCCAGTTTGCAGGGTAAGGACCGTGGATGTTACCGATACCAGCTGCCAAGAAGTCGATACCAGTTGCAACCATTGCTTTAGCATCTTCGATTGGAGCCAATTCACCATCGCCGATGATTCCGTCTTCTTCACCACCGATAGTTCCAACTTCAGCTTCTACTGACACACCATTTGCGTGAGCAAATTCTACAACTTTACGAGCTTTTTCAAGGTTTTCTTCAACTGGAAGGTGTGAACCGTCAAACATAACTGAAGTATAACCAACTTGAATACACTCAAGTGCATCTTCGTAGTGACCGTGGTCAAGGTGGATAGCTACTGGTACAGTGATACCCATTGATTCAACAAGGTTAGCGATCAAGTTGCGAGCAACTTTGTAACCACCCATGTATTTAGCAGCACCCATTGAAGTTTGGATCAAAACTGGAGCTTTTTTAGCTTCTGCTGCGCGCAAGATAGCTTGAGTCCACTCAAGGTTGTTTGTGTTAAATCCACCAACTGCATAACCGTTGTCACGAGCTGCTTGGACAAATTTTTCTGCTGAAACGATTGCCATTTGTCAGGCCTCCTATATATTTTTTGGGACATCCCATTTACATTGTTCATTTTATCACTTTTTGATAAAAAAAGCTAGTTTTTCCCATACTTTAGATTGAATTTCTTCCAATCCAATCAATGTAAACCCTTTCTTTCCCTTAGTCCTGAGCGACTTTGGGATAACGTATGAAGAAGGTCAAACGATCGCCCTGCATCTCAAAATGATAAGGTAATTTCTCATGTTCTAATAGACTTTTGACCACAAAGAGTCCCATCCCCGAACCCTTGGCCTTGCGACTAGCATTTTCAGAAAAAGATTGGGCCAATTTTTCTTGTTCTTCAGGACTACAGCTATTCTCGATAGAGAGCTCCCCTTCTCTTTCTCCAATGCTGACCAGCCCGCCTGGAGTGGAGTGCTTGATAGCATTACTGATGAGATTCGATAGGATTAATTTCATGACAGATGGGTTTATGTAAGCTTGCTGATGGGTTAGGCTAATGTCTACCTGAAGTTCTCTCTCCTTGGCAAGCAAAGCATAATCCTTGACCAGACTTTGCGTCATCTGAAGGAGGTCAACCTCTTCTTTCTCGTCTCGTAATTCCTGAACAGAAGAAAGTGACAATATCTGGAGAACGTGGTGACTGAGGTCATCCACAATCCCCAAGGCAACTCCAAGATAATGGTCTCTATCCTTATAACGACCGACATTTTCTTTCATATTTTCAATCAGAATTTTCAAGCTAGCCAGAGGTGTTTTCAATTCATGAGAAGCCCCTCGTAGGAACTCAACCTTCATCTTCTCCAGCTGGAGAATAGCTTCATTCTTGTCATGCAAGTCCGCAATAACTGTCAAAAGGTGCTGGTAAAGGCTATTGATTTGTTCCTTGAGATCACCAATCTCATCCTTAGAATCCACACGCAACCGTACTTGAGCATCCAGATCCATCATCCGACGGGTCACCCGCTTGATTTCCAAAATCGGTGCAACAATGGTCCGAGCATAGATGTAGGCCACTAAAAGTGAAATCAGAAAGGATGCCAACAAGGTATAGGGGAGAAATTGGAGACTAATCTGCTCTGCTTCCTTTTGCAGGTCCATGGAAGCTAGAAATTGGAGAGTCATCGTGCTACCATCTTGCGTTTTCACCTCACGCTCCTCGATAAAGAGGGAAGTTGTCTGGCGGTCCGTATCCAGAGGAAGATTGTCCTTGACCTCTAACTTGTCCTCAGTCATTTCTCCCTTGACAGCTCCTTTGATATCACTGCTCTGGGAATACAAATCTAACACTTGCTCGATACTCTGCCTATCCTTTCCTTCTAGGGACTGGGCAATGGCTGTCGCTTTCTGGCCAATGGTTTCCTGACGATGGCTCAGATAAGTTGACGGAAAGAGAAAATAAATGGCTAAATGAAGACAAATAACCAGAACACTAAAAATCGAGAAGGTATAGATAAATATCTTTGTAAATAGACCTGTTCGTTTCATTTTCTCTCCAATTTATAACCAACATTGCGCACAGTGAGGATACAATCCAAGTCTAGCTTTTTCCGCAGTTCTTTGATATAGACATCAATAACACGGTCAAAGGGAACCTCATCTGTCGCCTTCCAGACAGCATCAATTATCTGAGAACGAGTCAAGGCCCGGCCTTCATTTTTCACCAGATAGTCCAGAATTTCCAACTCTTTGGCATTGATGGCCACTTCTTGACCTGCGAGGCTTGCACTATAACTCTCAAAGTCCACCTTGGTATCCTTATAAGAGAAGACTCGTCCCGTATCGTAGTAGCGCTTGAAAATTGCATCTACCCTCACTTTTAGAAGGGAGAGAGAGAAGGGCTTTTCCAGATAACCATCTGCTAGAGAAGCAAAAGCACTCATCTTGTATTCCTCATCCTGAAAGGCGGTCAGCATCAAGACAGGAACCTGACTGGTCTTGCGTATCTCAGCTAGTACTTCCAGACCATTGAGCTTAGGCATCTGGATATCCAGTAGTACTAGAGCTACTTGATAGCTGGAAAATTTTTCTAGAGCTTCTTGTCCATCTGCCGCCTCAATGGTTTCATAGCCACAATCCGCCAAATAGTCACTGATCCCCTCACGGATCATCTCTTCATCTTCTACAATTAAAATTTTCATAGAAAAACGTTTCACATTCCTTTAAATTTCTTGTAAATCTTCTCTGTTTCATCCTGATAGGAAGAAGCCTTATCAGGATGAAATAGATAAAAATGCTACCTATATTATACCCCATTTAGGGGAGAATAGGTAGCAAGTTTTTTATTCGCTATCGAGCAAGAGCTCTTTTGGTTGTTTTCTAAGGAGATTGCTTGAGGCAAGCGCCATAACGAGAACCACTAGAACCAAGGCAAGGACAAAGACGATGATAAAGTCTGATGTCTGAATGGAAATGTCTAGGCTCGACAAGGTCTTGCTAAAGCCATCTACTTCTGCACCACCACCAAGGTTAGAAGCTTGAGCAGCCTTGCTGGCTTGCTTGGCAACACCTGAAGTGACATTGGCAAGAACAGTGTTTCCGATGGCACGAGCTGTGTAGTTGGCTAGGAAGTATGCAGAAACAAGAGCAGGGATGGCAATCAAGATGGATTCGGTGATGAATTGACCCAAGATACTTGCCTGCTTGAGACCGATAGAGAGGAGAATTCCCACTTCCTTGCGACGAGCATTGATCCAAAGACTAAGCAAGAGAGCAAGGAGAAGAACTGAGAAGCTCAAGCTACCCCAGAAGAGGAGGTTGGCCATCTTGTACATACCAGAGATGGATTGCTCAAGAGCTGGGTAGTTAGAGGAGCTCTTCACAAGTGTGTAGCTCTTCCAGTTGATACCACTGATACCGTTCAACTCTTTCATGACATCATCCAAGTTCTTGTCTGCTGTTACAAAGAAGGTTGCGTCCCCATAAATAGCTGTGTCTTCTGTGTATCCATAAAGTTTTGCAGCAGTGTGAATGTCTGTGATAGCTGTGTTTTCGTAGAGTTCTTGTGAGTAGGTTACTGCTGACTTATTGTGACCATCAAAGAGCCCCTTGATTGTGACTTCAACTGTTTCCTTGGCCCCTTTTTCATTGTCTGCATCATAGACATTAGAGTCTAGTTTGACCTTATCTCCGACTTTCCAGCCGTGTTTGGCTGCCAAGTCCTTATGCATGAGGATCTTGTCCTTGTCATCGTTGGTTAGGTGCTCACCTTCGACTAATTTATAAGATCCAGAGACAAACTTGTCTTCTTTGGAAGAGTCATTGACACCTGTAATCATCAAACTGCTTCCAAAACGCTTGGCACGGTCAGCAGTGAGATTTTTCTTGGTTTCTGGCGTTTCGATGAGGTCGTATCCAGTCAAATCTCCGATAGCGTTGATGCGTTTAACATAAGACTCGATGGCCTTATTTTCGGTGATTTTTTTGATATCCTCACCCTTAATATTTCCAGAACCACGTGGCGTTCCTTGATTGACGCGACGATTGATTTGCATGGAGAAGCTATTGGTGATATTTTTAAAAGTCTCCTGAGAAGCCTTGGCAGTAGCTCCCTTGATTGACAAGCCGACCAAACTTAAGCTCGCCATGAGGAGAATAATCAGGAAGATAACAATCGATTTGAAAAACTTCCTTGTAACATAGGCAAATGCGTTGTGTAACATAGGTTCCCTTTCTAGATTTGATTTAATAATTCTATCAAAACAAGCTCATCTTATTTTGTAGTATTGCGAGTTTCAGTTAGTTTCTTATTCTTCAATTCAAGTGTAATATCTGACGCTTGTGCCACTTCTTTACTGTGGGTGACGACGATCACACATTTACCTGTTTTCTGGGCAAGTGACTTGAGCAGTTCGATAATATCTCCAGCAGTTTTAGGGTCCAGATTTCCTGTTGGCTCATCAGCTAGAATAACTGGAGCTTCTGATACCAAACTGCGAGCGATGGCCACACGTTGCTGTTGACCACCTGATAACCGGAGAACGTTCCGCTTGATCTGACTTTCATCCAAACCAAGTTCAAGAAATGTATCCTTGCTTGCTTTTTTGTTGACCAAGCGGATATTTTCCAGCGGAGAAAGATAATCTATCAAGTTATAATTTTGAAAGACCAGGGAAATATGGTGCATGCGATGGTAAGAATATCCCTTATTCCGAATGTCCTCTCCTTGGAAAAGGATAGAACCCTCGACAGGACTATCTAGACCAGCCAGTAGGGACAAGAGAGTGGATTTTCCAGCTCCTGACTCACCAATGATACTATAAAATTTTCCGGGTTCAAAATTATACTTGATCTGATATAAAACTGCCTCAGCAGTGTTCTTATAACGGTAGGTAACATCTTGCAATTGTAATAAAGTCATGATTTCTCCTTCTTATACTCAATGAAAATCAAAGATTAAACTAGGAAGCTAGCCGCAGGCTGCTCAAAGCACAGCTTTGAGGTTGCAGATAAGACTGACACGGTTTAAAGAGATTTTCGAAGAGTATTAACTAATAGATGATAAAATTTCTTTCGGTGATTTTCTAAATAGAAATACGAAACAAAGGGCTACAGACAAGCAACCAATCAGGAGCAGAAAGACATAGGATTCTGCAAAGGATAGGAGACTGGTCGATAGACCACTTGCTTTGGCCAGCGTGTCCTGTAAGGTTGCCTGATCTCCACTGGCTAGTACAGTTTGGAGTAGATAGGATGTAATGGCATTTCCAGCGATAAAGGATGGAAGCAAAGCTCCGAGAGATACCAAAACTACCTCTAAACAGAATTGTAGGAAGATTGAGATCTTGCTTTTTCCAAGTGCGAGTAGAATCCCCACTTCGTAGACCCTTTCTCTCAACCAGAGGGACAAGACCAAAATTAAGGCTCCTGCTCCTGCTATCAACATCCCATAAAGGAAGATGGTGAGGAAGGTTTGGAAGGTTGCCACTGAGTCTTTGATTTGTTCAAAGGCCTTGTTTTCCTTCTCGACTTGGTAACCTTGACTTTCCAAAGCCAAGTTTTCCACCTGCTTCATGAGTCCGTCCATTTCCTTAGGATTTTCAACATAGAAGCGTGCTGCACTGACTTGAGGTTCACTATTTCCCAGAAGGGTCTGGCTACTTTCATAGTCTGTAAAGACCTGGTTTTCACTGAAGTCAGAGGACAAGCCTGTGAATTTTTCTTGTTTCTTACCAGAAAAGATGCCGACAATCTCAAACTCTACTGTTTGCCCTTTTCCAGATTCGGACTGACCAGCGTCCAAGCGAATCTTGTCATGAAGCGAAAGACCGTTCTTCTTGGCCAACTCTTCGTGAATCAGGATTTTCTTGGAATCCCCTTTTTGAAGGTGTCGCCCTTCTTTTAGATTGAAAGCCGAACTGGTAAAGGTGACATCCTTGGAGGAATCCTCAAGAGCCGTTAAGCTAACCAAGTTCTTGTCCGCGGCTGACAAATCATCTCGTTCTACGCTCTGCTCACCACTCACCGCTTCCTTGTCTTTCAGTTTTGCGATCGTCTCGAGTTCAGGAGAGACATTTTCCAGTCCCTTAATCTTGCTCACGGATGCTAGGTCTGACAACTTGAAGGTCTGTCCATTTTCTATCTTTTTGATAGAAAAAGATGTATTGAGTGATTTGTAAAGATTGCTTTCTACTGTTTTGTTGGACTTCATAAGAGTCAAACAGGCTGAAATTCCTGCTAAAAGGACAAATAAAATAAGAAATAAAATAAAACTTCTCAGTCGTTTTCTGCTGACATAAGCCCAAGCTCTTTGGATTGGATTCATTTGTCACCTCCATATTTGTAAGACTATTATAAAATCTAAATATGAAATGTTTATGAAATCAAAAAATTTTTTTGATTTATTTTGAAAAAAAGCTGGTATTTCTACCAGCTCCATTTTTATAACTTTATCCACTCAAAGCAAAGAAAATGCAGAAACTAAACCAGAGAGGATGTTGGCTGTGGCATGCATTAGCCAACTTGGTAAAATTGATTCTCCTGCTATCTTTTCATTAACAAAACCAAGATAAGCTGCTATTGCTCCAGTAAAGAATATAATGAAAAAAGTGACTTCCAAACTTACTACTGAAGCAAACAATACTCCATGAAGCAATCCAAAAGTGAAGGCCTGTATGGTATTTGCAAAGACAAACGGCATGTGATTTGCCATTCGTTTGAGTAGAAAACCTCTAAATAGTAGTTCCTCTGGCAAAGATGTTTGCAAAATACTGTAAATTAGAATACTTGGTAAAGCCTTAAAGCCCATAGCTGAAAAAGCCGAAGTGGCTGTTTCTAGACTACGCGTAAGAGGAAAGATAAGGATAGAAAAAATAGTAAATAAGGAAAATCCCCCTACCATCCATAAAATCAGCTGCAAAGTTTTTGCTGTTTTGATAGCTTTTAGCCCTATCCATTCCATAAATGGGACTTTTCCCCTCACAGTCAGAAACCACCAGATAGAAGGTAGTAAAATAATAAAGAGAATTTGAATAAAGGCGCTCATTATTCGTTGAAGTTCATTAACCATCGTAATCCTCCTTTACATTTTTGAAATACTCATTTCAAATACCAAATGACTATCTAGTCCTCCTTTCCTAACTTATATATCCGTTTTAACTAAACCTATTAGTATCCATTACTCGATGATCTTTCATATAAGACTTTTTACTGTTACTTTCTATCTATATTATAGCACTATTTAAAAGAAAAGAAAAAAACAAGAAAGGTAGACCTCTCTTGTTGAATAGTCACTATATAAGCTAACAAAAAAGAGCTAGCCAAAGCTAACTCTTACCCTATGCGGAGAGAGGGACTTGAACCCTCACGACCTAAAGCGGTCACAGGATCCTTAGTCCTGCGCGTCTGCCAATTCCGCCATCCCCGCGTCGATTACTTTACTAGTATATCAACTTTCAAAATCTTTGTCAACACTTTTTTCAGATTTTTTTCATTTTTCCAACAGGCTTATAGTTCGATTGTAGCAAGGTTTTCATCCAGCAATTTGGCTCCCAATGTGTTCTTAAAATGCCCAAGAGCAAACTGATGATTTTCTGGCCAAATAGAGGCAACCGCAGACTTGACAATCTCTATTTGATAACCTAAATTATAGGCATCAATAGCCGTATGAAGGACACAAATGTCAGTAAGCACTCCAGTTAGGATGACTGTATCTACCCGACGTTCCCGCAAGCGGATATCTAAGTCCGTTCCAGAAAATGCTGAATAGTGACGTTTGTCCATCCAAAAGACACGGCTATCCGCCTCATGGTCAGCATAAAAGTCAGCTAGGGGTCCATAAAGGTTACGCCCATTAGTTCCAATGATGTTGTGTGGTGGAAAGAGCTTGCTTTCTGGGTGGAATGCATCCTTCTCCTCATGAGCATCAATGGTAAAAAAGATATAGTCTCCACGATCAAAAGCTAATCGGGTTACCTGATCAATGGCTTTTGATATTGCTTGAGCAGGTGCGCCAGCAGTTAGCTTTCCATGGTCTGCTACGAAATCCTCTGTATAATCAATCGAGATTAAAGCCTTTGCCATTAGTAGTCCCTCTTTTTCACTTCCTCAAAAATATCACCAATTAGAACTTTGAGATAAGTCCCCTTCATTCCAAGTGAACGACTCTCAATAATTCCCGCTGACTCCAGTTTACGAAGCGCATTGACAATCACTGAGCGTGTAATGCCAATACGGTCTGCAATAACAGACGCAGTCAGCTGACCTTCATTTCCATCCAATTCAGCTAAAATAGCTGATACGGCACGAAGTTCTGAATAGGAAAGGGTGTTGACCGCCATGGTAACAGCCGTACGACGGCGAATATTCTTTTCATCTTCTTCACGTTGGAAGTTCAATAGTTGAATTCCCACAACCGTGCTCGCAATCTCGACAAGGATCAAATCTTCATCTTCAAACTTCTTATCATTGCGCCAAATAATCAACGAACCTAGGCGAATCCCTGATACATGAATCGGAGCAATAGTTGTCAACCCATCTGGAAAGTCCGCACGGCTCTCCACAGGGAAAATGGTCAAATCATGTTCAACAGGAAGGTTGGCTTCCGTATCATAGATCATGTTTGCGCCTTGTACATAGACCTCAGGGAAGGTTTTGGTTTGAAAGAATTGTTCTACACGGTCATTATTGGTCTTATAACGCATAAAGTAGCCCAAGAGACGGCCCTTGTTATTCACAATACAAGCGTTACAATCAATAATATCTGCTAACTGGCGTGTGATCGCATTGTAAGGAAGTTCATCTTGGAGTTGCTCCTCAGAGCGCTTTAGAATAGACGTTATTTTTCTTGTTTTTTCTAATAAATGTGCCATTTTTTACCTCGCATATAATCGCTTCCATTATAACATAGAAAAGTCTTTATTTCAACAATTATCTGAAAATTGCTTATTTAATTGCAATTTTGAACAGCAAAAATATTTTAGAAAAAAAAGCGATTTTTTTATTGACATCCTATTTTATTTTTGATATTATGACATTATAAGAAGATGACATGATAAATCCCTTTCCGTTCCACCTATCCTTTACTATCACCATCTTCTTTTACTATCGGTCTCCTTATATATAAAAGCGATTCACAATGTGAATCGCTTTTTTCTATTTGTCTCCTTTGTTACGAATAACAAAGCCTGTCTTCTTTTCGCTTGAAGTGTTGCGAGGTTTTTTATTGTCTTTATTACGGTAACGTCTGTCTTTATCAAAACGATCGTTTCCACGACTGCCTTTCTTAAAGTCATCACGGCGACCATTGCCACGGCGATCACGATCTCGACGGTCGTCTCCACGACGGCCTCCTCGACCTCCCTTACCTTTGCTACCAAAGCCATTACCTGATGGTTTAAATGGCAGTGGTTTTTCACGCGCAATCTCCACTTCTGGAAGGCTGTCTGGATCTTGGACTGTCAGACTCAAAACATACATAGCCAATTCTTCTGGACTAAATTCAGCAGCTAACTTACGAGCATCTTTAGCAAATTTCTCAAAGTTCCCACGAATGGCTTCATCCGCAAAATCACGTTCTATTTTCTTGAGAGCTACTTGTTTCTTAGCTTGGAAGGCTTCTTCAGCTGTCGCTGATTTCAAGCCTTTCATGCGTTTCTTAGTCAAGTTTTCGATGATTTGAAGGTAGCCCATTTCATTTGGTGCTACGAAAGTAATAGATTGACCTGACTTACCAGCACGACCTGTACGACCGATACGGTGAACATAACTTTCAGGATCTTGTGGAATATCGTAGTTGTAGACATGGGTCACACCTGAAATATCCAAACCACGTGCTGCCACGTCAGTCGCAACCAAAACATCAAGATTCCCATTTTTAAAATCACGAAGGACACGAAGACGTTTATTTTGGTCTAGGTCTCCATGAATTCCTTCAGCACGGAAACCACGGATTTTCAGACCACGAGTCAATTCATCTACACGGCGTTTGGTACGACCAAATACAATAGCAAGTTCTGGTTGTTCTACATCCATGAGACGTGTCATGGTATCAAATTTTTCTTGTTCCTTAACACGGATATAGTATTGGTCAACTAGTTCTGTTGTTAATTCCTTGGCAACAATCTTGACATGCTCAGGGTCTTTCATAAACTGAACACCGATACGTTTGATCGCATCTGGCATGGTTGCTGAAAAGAGCAAGGTTTGACGATTTTCAGGGACACGGGAAATGATGGCTTCGATGTCTTCAAGGAAGCCCATGTTGAGCATTTCGTCCGCTTCATCAAGGATCAGAGTTTCAATGTCTTGTAATTTCAAGGCCTTGCGTTTAATCAAGTCCAAGAGACGACCTGGTGTTCCTACCACAATGTGAGCACCAGATTTAAGGGCTTTGATTTGTTTTTCAATGCTGGAACCACCGTAAACTGAGCGAACTTTCACACCCTTGCTACGACCAAAGCGAAAGAGTTCCTCTTGGCTTTGGACAGCGAGTTCACGAGTTGGAGCGATAACCAAGGCTTGGATGGTCGCTTCTTCTGTACGGATTTTTTCAAGGGTTGGCAAGCCAAAGGCTGCAGTTTTTCCTGTACCAGTCTGAGCTTGACCGATAACGTCTTTTCCTTCGAGAGCCAAGGGAATGGTCTGTTCTTGGATAGGACTGGCTTCTACAAATCCAGCTTTTTCAATCTCTGCTAGCAATTCAGCAGACAAGTTAAATTCATTAAATTTCACGTTATTCTTCTTTCTAAAGGTGGTGCGAAGCCACCCTATAGGGCTTTAGTTTATACTTTTCTTTTCATGACGTATCTTCTTTAAAACGAGATACCGTGTTGCTTCTTTTCCACGAAAGAAAAGTACGAGTTTCTTTGCAACTTATCTAGTATAACACAAGAGAGAAGCAAAAGATAGTAGAATCCATTAGGAATATCATGTAAACGATTTTCTAGCTGTAAAGTAACCTGAAACTTGTTTTTCAGAGGATTTGAAGAGACCATTTCAAACTCACTTCATTTCCCGTAGCAGATTTGTGCAAAAAGTGTTTTCTTATGCTAGAATGAAAACCGAATAGGAGGACTATAAATGTTAACATATGATTTAATCGTTATTGGATTCGGTAAAGCTGGGAAAACACTAGCTGGTAAATTGGCTTCAGCTGGCAAAAAAGTTGCCCTCGTTGAACGTAGCAAAGCTATGTACGGTGGAACTTGTATCAACATCGGATGTATTCCAACTAAAACCTTGCTAGTTGCTGCTGAGAAAGACTTGTCTTTTGAAGAAGTGATTGCTACCAAAAATACTATCACTAGTCGCCTCAACGGTAAAAACTATGCTACTGTTGCGGGTACAGGCGTGGATATCTTTGATGCGGAAGCGCACTTCCTTTCAAATAAGGTCATTGAAATCCAAGCTGTTGACGAAAAACAAGAACTAACTGCTGAAACTATCGTCATCAATACTGGTGCCGTTTCAAACGTCTTGCCAATCCCAGGACTTGCTACAAGCAAGAATGTCTTTGACTCAACAGGTATCCAAAACTTGGACAAATTGCCTGAAAAACTTGGTGTCCTTGGTGGCGGAAATATCGGTCTTGAATTTGCAGGCCTTTACAATAAACTTGGAAGCAAGGTTACAGTTCTAGATGCCTTGGATACATTCTTACCTCGTGCCGAACCTTCCATCGCAGCTCTTGCTAAGCAATACATGGAAGAAGACGGTATTGAATTGCTTCAAAACATCCGTACCACTGAAATCAAAAACGACGGTGACCAAGTCCTTGTCGTAACTGAAAACGAAACTTACCGTTTCGACGCCCTTCTCTACGCAACTGGACGTAAACCGAATGTAGAACCACTTCAACTTGAAAACACAGATATTGAACTAACAGAGCGTGGGGCTATCAAGGTAGACAAACATTGTCAAACAAACGTTCCTGGTGTCTTTGCAGTTGGAGACGTCAACGGTGGACCTCAATTTACCTACATTTCACTTGATGACTTCCGTGTTGTCTACAGCTACCTTGCTGGAGATGGCAGCTACACTCTTGAAGACCGTCTCAATGTACCAAACACTATGTTCATCACACCTGCACTTTCACAAGTTGGTTTGACTGAAAGCCAAGCAGCTGATTTGAAACTTCCATACGCAGTTAAGGAAATCCCTGTTGCAGCCATGCCTCGTGGTCACGTAAATGGAGACCTTCGCGGAGCCTTCAAAGCTGTTGTCAATACTGAAACAAAAGAAATTATTGGTGCAACTATCTTCTCAGAAGGTTCACAAGAAATCATCAACATCATCACTGTTGCGATGGACAACAAGATTCCTTACACTTACTTCACAAAACAAATCTTCACTCACCCAACCTTGGCTGAGAACTTGAATGACCTGTTTGCGATTTAAGTTGAGACTACATCGTATCTAACAGCCCTCTTTGGGCTGTTTTTGTTTCTGCGAAATCTCAAATCTGTCTTTTCCCTCTTTTATGATATAATGTCCAAACTTTACTTAGCAGTCCTAATTATATATTGAGTCTCAGGTTACTCTTTCAAATATCAGCAATACATATGACTTTGAATAACTCGCTTCAGCTCATCGTTTTATGGGTAATTTAAAAAATATATTTTGCAATGATTGTTTCATGCCTAATTAGTAAATTATCCACTCTTTGCGCGGATCGTATGTGTATTTTCATCGTTTGTGGAAAGGTTTTACCGTTTGCAAATTGATGGCTAAGTCGATATATTTTTTCTTCTTAAATATTTTCCAAATTATTTAATCTTTTTAAAGATAAGAATCACTTTCTAATCAATCAAAGGATACTTCAAATTTCTTCATTCTTGATAATATGAGCAATACCCTGCAAAATGTTTAAACTTTATCATTGTAAAAAATATCGAAAGAAATCCTATATTACATTAATATATATTTGGTATGGGATGAAATTGACTTTCGAAAACATTAACTATATAATGTCTGTAAACAAGAAATAATGAGGTAACGATTATGAATAAAACAGAATTACTGTTACAAAGACTAGATGATATTGGTCAGTCTCTAAAAGATTCTAGACAATCACTAGCTTTGCTGGCACTTGGTTCTTGCGGAGCAGAAAGAGAACGATTGGATCAGTACTCAGATTTGGATTTTTTTGTTATTGTAAAAGATGGCTACAAGCAGGCCTATATACAGGATCTAACTTGGTTAAGTAATCTAGAACCAATTGCATTTCACTACCAAAATACAGTGGACGGACATAAAGTTCTATTTGAAGATGATGTTTTTTGTGAATTTGCTGTCTTTGAAGCTCATGAACTAGTAAACATTCCCTTCGCTGAAGGCAAGATTGTCTGGAAGGAGGTCGGTTTTGATGAAACAATCTGCCGGCCACAAAGATTGCCATCAAAAGAAAATAGAGACCGTGAATGGCTGTTGGGAGAAATTTTATGCAATCTATATATAGGACTAGGTCGCTATCAACGAGGCGAAAAATTGGCTGCTTATGATTTCATCCAAAACAGATCCGTCAAGCTTTGGACCGAACTAATCAATTTGGAAAAAACTTCTAAATCTGATTTTATAGATATTTTTAACAGCAACAGAAGATTTGAAAAAGGTTATCCAAACGAAGCCAAACAATTACCCTACTTTTTGCAAGGTTACGAACGAATTTCTGAATCTGCTCAGGCACTCCTAGAATATCTTGATAAACACTATCCTCTTAACGCATTTATAAAAGAAAAAATTCGTAATTTATTATAAAAGAGACTTTCCAAAAAATAATCTAAATCCCAAAAGTAGGTATCTCTGTCAGTTATAATAGATTAATGAAATTTTAAAACCTGTAGAGGATAATCGATGTCCTCTCCTTTCTTATATTCATAGTGAGAAAGATTTATTTCTTAAAGTTGCCAAAGTTATCAAATTCAAAGATATTGTATTTGATTGGTTTGGTTTAATCAGAACCTAAAAAGCACTTCTAAGGTTACTTCTTTAGTTGATCTTAGAGGTCACTTTAGTTATTGGACTGCTGGGCGCAGTATGATATAATAGAAACATGAAATTAAAAACTACTTTGGGCCTTCTTGCTGGACGCTCTTCTCACTTCATTTTGAGCCGTCTTGGCCGTGGAAGTACTCTCCCAGGAAAACTTGCCCTTCAATTTGATAAAGATATTTTACAACATCTAGCTAAGAACTACGAGATTGTCGTGGTCACTGGAACCAACGGGAAAACCCTGACAACTGCCCTCACTGTCGGCATTTTAAAAGAGGTTTATGGTCAGGTTCTGACCAATCCAAGCGGTGCCAATATGATCACAGGGATTACGACAACTTTCTTGACTGCCAAATCTTCTAAAACTGGGAAAAACATTGCTGTCCTCGAAATTGACGAGGCCAGTCTATCTCGTATTTGTGACTACATCCATCCTAGTCTTTTCGTCATCACCAATATCTTCCGCGATCAGATGGACCGCTACGGTGAGATTTACACAACTTATAAGATGATTTTGGATGCTATCCGTAAGGTGCCTACGGCTACTGTTCTTCTAAATGGTGACAGTCCGCTTTTCTACAAGCCAGCTATTCCAAATCCAGTACAGTATTTTGGTTTTGACTTAGAAAAAGGTCCAGCCCAACTGGCTCACTACAATACCGAAGGTATTCTCTGCCCTGACTGTCAAGGCATCCTCAAATATGAGCACAATACCTATGCTAACTTGGGGGCCTATATCTGTGAAAATTGTGGTTGCAAACGTCCTGACTTGGACTACCGTCTGACAGACTTGGTTGAATTGACCAACAATCGCTCCCGCTTTGTCATTGACGGCCAGGAATACGGCATCCAAATCGGTGGACTCTACAACATCTACAATGCTCTAGCTGCAGTTGCCATCGCCCGTTTCCTCGGTGCAGATTCGCAACGGATCAAGCAAGGATTTGACAAGAGTCGCGCTGTCTTTGGACGTCAGGAGACCTTCCATATCGGTGATAAGGAATGCACCCTTGTCTTGATTAAAAATCCAGTCGGTGCAACTCAGGCTATCGAGATGATCAAACTAGCGCCTTATCCATTTAGCCTATCTGTCCTTCTCAACGCCAACTATGCTGATGGGATTGACACTAGCTGGATCTGGGATGCTGACTTTGAACAAATTGCTGACATGGACATTCCTGAAATCAACGCTGGTGGTGTTCGTCATTCTGAAATCGCGCGTCGTCTACGAGTGACAGGCTATCCAGCTGAGAAAATCACTGAAACAAGCAATCTGGAACAAGTTCTCAAGACCATTGAGAACCAAGATTGTAAGCATGCCTATATCCTAGCTACCTATACTGCTATGCTAGAATTCCGTGAACTGCTGGCTAGTCGTCAGATTGTTAGAAAGGAGATGAACTAATGGTTTATACTTCACTTTCCTCAAAAGCTGGCAACTACGCTTATCAGCTCAACATCGCCCACCTCTATGGAAACCTCATGAATACCTACGGGGACAACGGCAACATCCTCATGCTCAAGTATGTGGCTGAAAAACTGGGGGCTCATGTGACAGTTGACATCGTTTCTCTCCATGATGACTTTGATGAAAACCACTACGACATCGCCTTTTTCGGTGGTGGTCAAGACTTTGAACAAAGCATCATCGCAGGCGATCTACCTGCTAAAAAAGAGAGCATTGACAACTACATCCAAAACAATGGTGTTGTTCTAGCCATCTGCGGTGGTTTCCAACTTTTGGGCCAATATTATGTTGAAGCCTCAGGCAAACGCATCGAAGGACTAGGTGTCATGGGCCACTACACCCTCAACCAGACCAATAACCGCTTTATCGGTGACATCAAGATTCACAATGAAGATTTCAATGAAACCTACTATGGCTTTGAAAATCACCAGGGACGTACCTTCCTTTCTGATGACCAAAAACCACTGGGTCAGGTTGTCTATGGAAATGGAAATAACGAAGAAAAGATCGGCGAAGGGGTTCATTATAAGAATGTCTTTGGTTCCTACTTCCACGGACCTATCCTCTCTCGTAATGCCAATCTAGCTTATCGTCTAGTCACTACTGCTCTCAAGAAGAAATACGGTCAGGACATCCAACTCCCTGCCTATGAGGACATCCTCAGCCAAGAAATCGCTGAAGAATACAGTGACGTGAAAAGCAAGGCTGACTTTTCTTAAACTAAGGAAAATTAGATAAAAGAACTCCACTATCTTGTCGGAGTTCTTTTTGCCTGTTCTTTTACCCTTCTCCCTTGCATTTTCTCTCTTTTTTTGCCAAAATAGAGGGGTAGAAAGAAGGTAGCATATGTCTAAATTACAACAAATCCTAACATATCTTGAATCAGAAAAACTAGACGTCGCTGTCGTATCTGACCCCGTCACTATTAATTACCTCACTGGCTTTTACAGTGATCCCCATGAACGTCAAATGTTTCTCTTTGTCCTAGCGGATCAGGAACCACTCCTCTTTGTTCCAGCCCTTGAAGTGGAACGTGCAAGTAGCACCGTTTCCTTCCCAGTTGTGGGCTATGTGGATTCTGAAAATCCATGGCAAAAAATCAAAAATGCCTTACCACAGCACGATTTCAAACGTGTTGCTGTTGAGTTTGACAATCTCATCTTGACCAAATACCATGGTTTGAAAACCGTCTTTGAAACTGCTGAGTTTGAAAACCTCACTCCTCGTATCCAACGCATGCGCCTCATCAAATCGGCTGATGAAGTCCAAAAAATGATGGTTGCAGGTCTCTATGCCGACAAGGCGGTCAAAGTTGGTTTCGACAATATCTCTCTTGATAAAACAGAGACAGATATCATCGCCCAAATCGACTTCGCCTTAAAGCGTGAAGGCTATGAAATGAGTTTTGATACCATGGTCTTGACTGGTGACAATGCTGCAAATCCACACGGAATTCCTGGTGCAAACAAGGTCGAAAAAGACGCCCTTCTCCTCTTTGACCTGGGTGTCATGGTTAATGGCTACGCATCAGATATGACTCGTACGGTCGCTGTCGGCAAACCAGACCAATTCAAAAAGGATATCTACAACTTGACCCTTGAAGCCCAACAAGCTGCCCTTGACTTTATCAAACCAGGTGTGACTGCTCATGAAGTAGATCGCGCTGCTCGCGAAGTCATTGAAAAAGCTGGTTATGGAGAGTACTTCAACCACCGTCTCGGTCACGGTATCGGTATGGATGTCCACGAATTCCCTTCTATCATGGAAGGAAACGACATGGTCATCGAAGAAGGTATGTGCTTCTCTGTTGAACCTGGTATCTATATCCCTGGTAAAGTTGGTGTTCGTATCGAGGACTGCGGTGTTGTCACTAAGGAAGGGTTTGACCTCTTTACCAGCACCAGCAAGGACTTGCTTTATTTTGATTAAACTAGACAAACAAAAAGTCAGCTATTGAAGCTGACTTTTTTATTTTATCTTCTTGACACTCTGAAAGACTACAAACCCTACAATCATACCCAGAGTATTTTGCAGGAAGTTTGGTATGATTTCTGGTAAGGCTGCTGACCAGCCATTCATTAGGGTTGAGCCCAGAGCGTAGCCACTTACCATGACGATAGTAGCTAAGACTAAGCCCAGCCATTGCCATTTCCCTTTAAAACCTGCAAAAAATCCTTGCAAGCCATGGTTTATCAAGCTAAAGAACATCCACTGTGGAAAGCCTGATAAAAGGTCAATCAGGAATCCTGCTAGTCCTCCAACGACAGCTCCTTCTTTACTACCAAAGTAAAAGGCAGTAAAGAAAATACCTGCATCCAAGAGAGTCAACATTCCTGTTGGCGTTCCAATTTTCAAGTAATAGCCTAGGACTACTGAAAGGGCGGTTAAAAGGGATACAAGGGCGATTTTAGTTGTTTTGGTTTGCTTCATATTGTCTTACTCCATATTGATCTGCTTGTGCAATGGCACGGTAAACGAAAGCTTTAGAACTTTCTACTGCTTGTAAAAGTTCATCACCTTTAACCAAGTGACTAGCGATGCTTGAGGCAAAGGTACAACCTGCGCCAGCATTTTGGCCTTGGATAACGGGATTCTCTAGAACTGTAAAAGTTTGTCCATCATAAAAGACATCTACAGCCTTGTCCTGACTGAGGCGATTGCCTCCCTTGATAATAACTGCTGGCGCTCCTAAATCATGCAATTTCTGCGCTGCTGCTTTCATGTCTTCCAAGGTTTTAATTTCCTGATCAGCCAATAATTCTGCTTCAGGAAGATTTGGCGTAACCACACTGACATGAGGGAAAAAGCGAATCAACTCTTGACAGAGTTGGCTGACCGCTACATCATGCGTTTCCTTGCAGACCAAGACGGGATCCAATACAACAGGCACTCCTGGACGTTGCTTGATAAAGTCCAAGGCCTTCTCAGCCACACTGACAGTAGGAAGAAGGCCAATCTTAATCCCTGCAAACTCGACATCACGTAAGCTATTCAACTCATGTTGGAAAATAGTATCATCCGTAGGGAAGACTCCAAAGCCCTTTTCGGTCAAGGCCGTCAAACAAGTGACAGCTACAAAGCCATGCAAGCCGTTCAAGGTATAGGTAGCCAAATCAGCTGACAAACCACCACCACTAAAAATATCATTCCCAGAAAGGGCTAAAATACGATTATTCTTCATAACGAATCTCCTTTAAATACAAGCCATTCGGTGCAGCCGTTGGACCTGCTAGCTGTCTATCTTTTTTTTCTAAGATCAAGTCAATCTGCTCAACTGGCATTCGATTATTTCCGATTTTTAGCAGTGTCCCCACCATATTGCGAATCTGCTTATACAAGAAACCATTCCCTGAAAAGGTAAAGGTCAAAAACTGCCCTGTCTCATCAACACTAAGACTGGCTTCTGTAATGGTTCGAACCTTGTCCTCTACACTGGTTCCAGATGCTGTAAACCCGGTAAAATCATGAGTTCCCTCTAGCTTTTTGATTGCCATCTGCATCCGCTCCACGTCGAGCGGATAGGGAAAGTGAGTAGCGTAGTGACGACGCATAGGATTTTTGGGACGTCCTCTATCCACGATAAACTCATAGGTCTTGCTGTGCTTGGCATAACGGCAATGAAAATCATCTGCCACAATCTCAATTGAAATCACATCAATATCTTCTGGAGACTGGGTATCCAGAGCAAAACGGAGTTTTTCCTCATCCATCTGATAGGGCAGGTCAAAATGAATAACCTGACCAAGAGCATGAACCCCACTATCCGTCCTACCAGCACCGTGAACAGTGATGGCTTGCCCCTTATTGAGTCTCGTTAAGGTTTTCTCAATTTCCTCTTGAACGCTCCTCGCATGAGGCTGGCGCTGAAAACCGGCAAAGCCATAACCATCATAGGAAATGATTGCTTTATATCTTGTCATAACTTCTATTTTATCAGGAAATAAAAGTGTAAACAAGTTTAAAAACCAATAATTGTCTGGGTACAAAATTCCCAGAAAGAAAAACTTAGGAAATTAATCCTAAGCTCTCTTTTGAAGTGCGTACATAACAAAGATAGAAGTGACAATCAACCAACATCCTAAAATGGTGAAGACCAACATACCGTTTTGAGTCACCAAGCCAATCGCCCCAAGAATGAAAGGTGTCGTAAAGGCTCCAAAACTGCATCCTAGCACTGCAAAAGATGTTGCCTGATTAAGGAGCTTAGCTGGTATTCTTTCAGAAAGAAGCTGAAAGACAGTGGTCAAGGCCACACTGTAAGAAAAACCTGCCACAACACTTCCAACTACCATCACACCCAATGACGGAGACAAGGCAATCACAATTTGCCCCAATCCAAAGGTGATACCTGACCAAAGGAGCAACCTTTCTTTAAACAGAGAGATAAAGAAAGAAAAACTCACACCTGCCAAGATACCAATCAACTGCATGATACTTAAAACCAAACTCGATAACTGGGCATCCCCTAGACCTCTTTCCACCATCAGACTAGGAATACGAATGGTGATAGCTGTATTGGTGCAGACAACAACTGCTGCTTCGACAGCCAATAGAAAAATCAAGCCTTTCATCTGTCCTGTCAAACGAGTCGTTTCGGTCTCTTTTTTCTTTGTTTCTTTCTTCTCTTTCCCATAAGGGACAAAGAGCAGATAAAGGATCAATACTAAAAATCCCGCACTGTAGGCCAAGAAGGTCACTGTCCATCCCAAGGATAAGAGTTGACCGACCACTAGAGTCAAAATCGATGCCCCGACAACTTCTGCTGATCCGCGAAGACCCAACATCTGAATCCGTGTCTTTCCATGATAGCGTTCGCTGATGATAGAAATAGCCTTGGCATTGATCATCCCAACACCCAAGCCAAATAAAATCCGCATCGCAAAGACAAAGTTGTACTCCTGATACCAGAAAGGAGCTGTTCCACCGATAGAGAGGATGAGAAGTCCTAGACTAATCTGAAGACGCTCAGGAAACAACCGCTCCAAGAACCCATTTAAAACCAGCATAATCATGATCCCAAATGAAGGAAGACTGACCAGAAGCTCGATTTGTTCTTTGGGGTAGCCTTGATAGTAGTCAAACATGGCTGGCAGAGCACTTGAGATGGAGAAGGAGGTAATCAAAACGAGGGAGAGGGCCAAAATACTAGCCCGTTCTAAATATTGTTTCATGAATTTTCTTTCTGTATATTTCTCACTGTTGATCCTTTTAAAAGGAAGATGGCAAGAAAAGAAGGAGCCCGATTGAACTAGAGACTCCGTCCTAACTTTCCTAATAGGAAGACTATTTTCGCTTGATTTGCTTGATCAGATAGAAGATGAAGCCTGCAACCATATACGCCGCAAAAATGATCAAACACCATTTGATAACCACGTCCCAACCCTTGTTCACATTTAAAAAGAAATAAGGGAAGGGATTGTCCTTGGAATTCGGAATATTGAGTTTTAAGACCAAGCCATTAAACAAGGCAAAAATCATATAAACCAAGGGCAAGATAGTCCACAAGACTGGATCCCAGATCTTGTATTGACCCCGTTTATCAAAGAAAAGGGTGTCGGCTAAAAACCAGAGTGGAACGATATAGTGGCAAAGGAAATTTTCCACACGGTAAAAGTCTGTCGCAATCGGAGCAAGCATAAAATGATAAATCACACAGGTAATCATAATACTCATGGTAACACCACCCTTGAGACGAAGCAAGGTCGGACTTTGCCAATTTTCACCTGAACGGCTCATCACACGGAGCAGATAGCCCGTGAAAATCGTTACCAAAAGATTGGACAACACTGTGTAGTAAAGGAGCATACCAAAACCACCGTGCTTGGTAATCTCCAAATAAACTCCTGTAAATGCTGCTAAGAACAAGAGCACACGACTATAAAAAATAAATTTATAATTCAGTTTCATGGCTAGATTTTCTTAACAAATTCTGACTTGAGTTTCATAGCTCCAAAACCATCAATCTTACAGTCGATGTTGTGGTCACCTTCTACGATACGGATATTTTTAACGCGAGTTCCTTGTTTCAAATCCTTTGGCGCACCTTTTACTTTCAAGTCCTTGATTAAGGTTACAGTATCGCCGTCAGCCAATTTATTTCCATTGGCATCAATAGCAACAACACCTTCTTCTACTTCTGCAACTTCTGCAGGATTCCACTCATAGGCACACTCTGGGCAGACCAAGAGACTTCCGTCTTCGTAGACATATTCTGAATTACATTTTGGGCAATTTGGTAAGTTGTTCATAAGTCCTCCTTAAACTAACAATTATTCTTTAAAATTCATATGTTATTGAACAGCAACTATTATACCGTAAAATCCTACTTTTGACAATGTGTCCTAAGTCCAGCAGACAAAAAAATCATGCAACTGTTTACAGTTACATGACTTTTAAAAGATGATTGGTCATGGGCACTTATCAGGCACCTCATGATAAAAGGGGTAGCAACTATATCTTACAAACCAGGAGCTTGTCCAAGTTCTGCTGTAAGCATCCAAACTGTTTTCTCAAGTTCAGCCTTAGCCCCAACAAAGATATCGTTTGTAACATCATCACCTTCTTCGTCAGTTACATCCAAAGCTTTTTGGAAAAGAGTGATGAGGTAGCGATAAATTGCTAGAACACGTTCCAAGCTTTCTTCAACGTTACGGAATTCTCCTTCTTCTTCTTCGATTTCACTGTGTTGAAGGAATTCTGTCAAAGTTGAGTAAGGTTTGCCACCAAGAGTGATCAAACGTTCACTGATTTCGTCAAGATAGCCATCAAGGCTGTCCATGTATTCATCCATTTTTGGATGCCATACGAGGAAACCACGACCACGCATATACCAGTGAACTTGGTGAAGGGCAATGTGAGCCACATACAAGTCTGCTACTGCTTGGTTCAATACTTCCTTTGTTTTTGCCAATGCTACTGGCGCTGTTTTAGATAATGTTGTTACGTCTTTTACTGCTTCTTTTTTCAATTCAACCATATTGATCACCTCATAATATTATTTTTGCAACCATATTTATTGATTACTATCTCAGTATACTACTCCTAGTAGACAAAAGCAAGAAAATTAACCCATATTAAAAAAGTTGTAATTGACTGATAATTTAAGAAAAATATACAGTCTTTAAAAAAAAGACAGTCTTAGCAGACTGTCTGGAATAACTGAGATTATTTTACAAAATCAAGCAATGCCAAGAAGCTTTCAGCTTCAAGTGACGCACCACCAACAAGGGCACCGTCAACGTCTGGGCAAGCCATGTATGAAGCAACGTTTTCAGGTTTAACAGAACCACCGTATTGAACACGAACTTTGTCCGCAACTTCTTGACCGAAGTCTGCAGCTACAACGTCACGAACAACTTTACACATTTTTTGTGCATCGTCTTGTGAAGCTGATTTACCAGTACCGATAGCCCAGATTGGCTCATAAGCGATAACTGATGCAGCAACTTGTTCTGCAGTCAATCCAGCCAATGCAGCAGATACTTGAGCACCTACGAATTCAGCAGCTTTACCAGCTTCGTAAGTTTCAAGTGACTCACCACAACAGATGATTGGAAGCATGCCGTTTGCAAAGATTGCTTTTGCTTTTTTGTTGATATCTTCGTCAGTTTCATGGAAGTAGTCACGACGTTCTGAGTGCCCGATAACAACGTAGTCAGTACCGATTTCTTTCAAAACTTGTGGGCTAGTTTCACCAGTGAACGCACCTGCATTTTCAAAGTAGCAGTTTTGAGCAGCAACTTTAAGGTTTGAACCTTTAGCAGCAGCAAGAACAGCTGTCAAATCAACTGCAGGAGCTGCGATACCTGCTTCAACAAGGTCTGATGAAGGAAGTTTTGATGCAACGGCTTCAACGAATGCTTTTGCTTCTTCTGGATTTTTGTTCATTTTCCAGTTACCAGCGATAAATGGTTTACGTGACATTTCACATACCTCTTTTTTCATTTTATTCACTATTATTCTATCATATTTATAAGGAGCTTGCAAACCTTACTCTAATTTTCAAGATTTTTCAAGCGACTAATCTTGCCACAAATTCATGGCATCAAGGAAATCAGCCGAAGCCTGAACTTGTTTGGGATTGTTGGCTTCTCGCTCTGCTCGTTTGGCCTCTACTTGGGCAACAGACTGGATGCCTTCATGGCGCCAGTTTCGTAGGATTGCCTGAATATATTTCCAGTTTGGCTTGCCATTGAGAACGGCCTCTCGGAGAGCTTCCTTGATCAAATCCGCCTTAACTCCATCTTCTTTGACAGTCTTAGAAAGATCCTCGATTTCAAATGGTGTTAATAAGCGTCCCAATTCCTGCTGAAAAGTTTCAACCAGATCCTTCAACTGATTCTGCGGGTTTGGGGCTGTTGTAGCTGGAGTTTGGCTATCTAGTAAGCTATCCAAGCGTTCAAAAGCCAAACTAGCATCAAAAATCAGCTCAATTTCCCCATTTAGTTCAATGGTCCGATATTGTAGCAAACCATTTTCAGTCAAATTCGAAATGGATTGGTTGACATCTGCCACCTCTTTCCCAATGATTTCAGCAATCTGACTAGGTGAAACATCTCCTAAGGCTGTGGTATTTTGTAAATAGAAAAATTGCCAGACCAGAAAATCTTCGCTGGAAGGAAAGAGTTCCTTAAAATGCAAGAGCAGGGCACTTGGCAAAACCAAGTTCCCTGATTTAAAAGCGTCAAAATATGTCATAATTCCTCTTATAGATATCCAAATGCAGCCGCATCATCCTCTACCTTTCTCCAGTCAAAAGGGGTTTCTTGATAAACTGCATAGTTTACCCAATTGCTGAAAAAGAGGGCAGCTGATGAAGACCAACAGAGACAGGGAGTCTCATTTACATCATCATTTTTAAAGTAGTTCTCTGGGATATGAGGGTTGAGTCCCGCCTCATAATCACGAAAATACTCTCTTGCCAAAGTGTCACGATCGTACTCCAAATGACCAAAACTATAAATCTCACGCAAATCTCGACTAGCTAGGATAGAAACCCCAACCTCAGGACCTTCTGACAGAATCTCCAGATTGGTCTTGTTTAAGATTTCTTCTTTTAAAATCTCAGTATGACGAGAATGAGGAGCTACATAGCGATCATCAAAACCTCTAAAAAGAAGGTGCCCCTCTTTTAAGGTGTCCTGTGGATAAATGCCTGATAGTTTCCGATCCATCTGGTGCTTTTCAACGCCATAGCGAACATAAAGACCTGCTTGTGCTCCCCAACAGATATGAAGGGTTGAAAAAACATGCGTCTTGGACCATTCGATGACCTGCTTGAATTCTTCCCAGTAATCTACCTCCTCAAAAGGCAAATGCTCCACTGGTGCTCCTGTGATAATCATTCCATCAAAAAAGTCATCCTTGACCTCTGGAAAGGTCTTATAGAAGGTTTCCATATGTTCGGCACGAGTTGTCTTGGAACGATGTGTTTCCATATATAAGAAATCAATATCTAATTGCAAAGGGGTATTAGCCAAATGCCGTAAGAGTTGCGTTTCTGTTACCATCTTTTGAGGCATGAGATTTAAAATCAAAATCTTCAAGGGGCGAATATCCTGATGAGCAGCCCTTTGGTCGTCCATAACAAAGATATTTTCTGTCCTTAAAATCTCCACAGCTGGTAATTTTTTATCAATTCGAATCGGCATAATACCCTCCTAACAGTTCTCTATTTCGGGAATGATGTTGTCTGTTTGAAAGCAAAAACCTCCAAATACTTCTTCCCTTTATTATACTGTATGAAGATATAGTTTTCAATTATAGTTTTTCTCTAACTAGCTATAGTTAATTTATATAGCAGATGAAGAGAAAACAGCCCCAAGGACTGTTTTTCATTAATAATGCATAAGTACCTTGTAATCGTAATCTCCGATTTTTTCACGGCCTCTAAGCTCATCCAGCTCAATCAAGAAAGCACAACCGGCTACAACTCCACCAAGTCTTTCAATCATCTCAATCGTTGCTTTGACAGTTCCACCTGTTGCCAAGAGATCATCTACGATGAGAACACGTTGGCCTGGCTTAATCGCATCAGCATGCATGGTCAAGGTATCAATACCGTACTCTTTCTCATAGTCAGCAGAAATGACTTCACGTGGCAATTTCCCAGGTTTACGAACAGGAGCAAAGCCAATTCCTAACTCAAAAGCAACTGGGCAGCCAACAATAAATCCTCGAGCCTCTGGCCCCACGATCATGTCGATCTTCTTGTCTGTTGCATACTGAACAATTTCACGAACAGCATAGCTATAAGCATTTCCATCTGCCATCAAAGGGCTGATATCACGGAAGGTGATGCCTTCCTTAGGATAGTTTTCAATCGTTGCGATATAATCTTTTAAATTCATCTTTTTCTTTCTTTCAAAGTTTTTACTCTCTATTATACCACATTTTTTGTGAAAGAAGAAGAAAAGCACTATTCTATTACTCCATCAGGCTATTAATGGAGTTATTTCCCCTAGTGTGAACTTATCATCAAAAAAACGAGCACATTCGTACTCGTTTTTAAAAATCTGTTAATTAAAGTGAGTTCACGTCAACCTTGATACCAACACCTTGAGTAGTCGTGATTGTCAAGTTTGTTACGTAAGTTCCTTTAGCTGTGGCTGGTTTTGCTTTTTGGATTGTTTCGTTGAAAGCTTTGAAGTTTTCAACCAATTTTTCAGCTTCAAATGATACTTTACCGATGATTGCTTGAACGTTACCTGCACGGTCAGCACGGTAAGTAATCTTACCACCTTTAGACTCTTCAACTGCTTTAGCAACATCCATTGTTACAGTACCAGTCTTAGGGTTTGGCATCAAGTTACGTGGTCCAAGGACACGTCCAAGACGTCCAACAAGAGCCATCATGTCAGGTGTAGCGATAACTACGTCGAAGTCCAACCAACCGTCGTTGATTTTCGCAACAAGGTCATCTTCACCAACAAAGTCTGCACCAGCAGCTTTTGCTTCTTCAGCTTTTGCACCACGTGCGAAAACAAGAACGCGCGAAGTTTTACCAGTACCGTTTGGCAATACCATTGCTCCACGGATTTGTTGGTCAGCTTTTTTAACATCGATGTTCAAGTTGTAAGCAACTTCTACAGTTGCGTCAAATTTTGCAAAGTTAGTTTCTTTTGCAAGTGCTACAGCTTCTTCTACACTGTATGCTTTTGTGCTGTCGATTTTTTCAAGAGCAGCACGAAGTTGTTTGCTTTTTTTAGCCATTTTCTATTCTCCTTGTAAGTGGTTCAATCGATTTTCATCTCCCACGTCACTTCTCGAAATGATGAAGTCTTGCGGGTTATATTGGGGGTGTTATTGATTAGTCAACAACAGTGAATCCCATAGAACGAGCAGTACCTTCGATCATACGCATTGCAGACTCAATGTTTGCTGCGTTCAAATCTGGCATCTTAGTTTCTGCAATTTCTTGTACTTGTGCACGAGTAACTGTAGCAACTTTAGTTTTGTTAGGTGTACCTGATCCTTTTTCAACACCTGCAGCTTTTTTCAAAAGAACAGCAGCTGGTGGTGTTTTTGTAACGAAAGTAAATGATTTGTCTTCGTATACTGAGATAACAACTGGAATGATCATACCAGCTTGGTCAGCTGTACGAGCGTTGAACTCTTTTGTGAATCCCATGATGTTGATACCAGCTTGACCAAGAGCAGGTCCAACTGGTGGAGCTGGTGTAGCTTTACCAGCAGGGATTTGCAATTTTACAAGTTTTTCGACTTTTTTAGCCATTTTTAAATCCTCCTTTGTGGTTTTGGCGGTAATTAGAGATTTTTACCTCCCACAAGTATGCTTTACACATACCTTTCCATTATACACTATTTATCTAAAAATGCAAGAGAAAAATTACTTTTTTAATCGACGTAATCTCCGCCTTCAAAGCCATAGTACTCTTCCAAACTGAGACCACTTGCAGCAATTTCTTTGGCTTCTTTTCCAACGTAGCGAAGATGCCATTCTTCTGCCATGTAGCCAGTCTCTTTTTCTTTGCCTTTGAGATAGCGAACGACAAAGCCATAGTCAGCCGCATGATCCAATAGCCACTGGGCTGCCTTCTCCTCTGTTACCAATTCTCCGTTAGTCCCGATCAAATCAAAAGCAAGACCCGTTTGGTGTTCACTGTAACCTGGGCGTGCTGAGTAGCGATCTGCTGCTTCCTTACCGTCTTGATTCACATAGTCTTGATAAAGTTTGGTTTGAGTTTCATAACTTCTAAAACCACTGTAGTGATCGCTGATTGGGTAGCCAGCTGCTTGCATTGCTGCAATGAGTTTCAGCAACTCTGCTTTAGCTGTTGGATTTTCTCCTGGGTTATAGTCTTTTGACAAAGGATAGTGCTTATTAGCTATGACGATTTCATCGTATTTCCCTTGAATACTATAGTAGTCTCCCTTATTGACAACTTCTGCCTTCTTCTGACTAGAAGCTTGGGATTTGCTCCCTACAGTTCCTTCAGGTTGACTAGTTTGTTCTGTTTTTTGAGTATTTTCTTCATTTTTAGGTTTTTCTTGAGAACATGCTGCTAGGGTTACTGCCAGCAAACCAGATAAAACAATGTATCTTTTTTTCATTTTTTCTTCCTCTCTTAGACCAAGTGCTTCTCTAATTCATCGGATAAGGCTTTAATCATTTGTTCCAACTCATGGGATTTCGCTTGGCAATCTTCTGCCGCCATTTCTTCCCAGGGCACCCACCAGACTGGACCACGACCATTAAGACCATAACCATTCATATCACCTGACCGTCTTGGAAAGAGATGCCAATGAGTGTGGGCATCTCCATTTCCTAGAAGTTCAATGTTCATCTTTTCAGCTTTAAACGTTTTGGCAACAGCTTCTTGGACCAAACTCATTTCCTCTAGGAAACGAAGTTTTACAGAAGTCTCCATATGGTGTAGTTCTGTGACATGCTCTTTTGCCAGAAATAAGGTATAGCCCTTAAAGTATTGGTGGTCTCCAATAACAACATAGCCTGTTTCTAGTTCTTTTACAAAGTAGGGATTTTCCCCTGCCTTGATCCATTCAATTCTTTGACAAATCAAGCACATATTACTCCACCAAGGTGCTCTTGAGATAGACGTCTACCATACGCTCAGTCGCCACTACTGAATCAATGTGTGTGCGCTCATAAGAGTGACTGGATTCAATACCAGCTCCAAGAAGGGCATGCTTGACCTCTGCTCCAGCTGACATAGCTGCCGAAGCATCCGAACCATAAAATGGATAGATATCCAACTTAAATGGAATATCTTGCTCTTTCGCCAAAGCTACCAAGTGTTGACGGAAGTCGTAGTGATAGGGACCTGAAGCATCCTTAACACAGATAGACACTGTGTACTCATCCGTCTGCTGGTCATCGCCCATAGCTCCCATATCTACAGCTAGATATTCCACTACCTGACCTGGAATATTTGAGTTGGCACCGTGGCCCACCTCTTCAAAGACTGAAAAGGCAAAATGAGTTGTTACTGGCAATGCAACCCCCTCTTCCTTGTAAATACGAAGAAGATTGAGCAAAATCGCTGCGCTGACCTTGTCGTCCAAATGTCGAGACTTGATAAAACCAGTTTCCGTCACAACAGTTCGCGGGTCAAAGCTGATAAAATCACCGACTTCAATCCCCAAGGCGCGCGTTTCCTTTTCATTGGTCACTTTTTCGTCCAAACGCACTTCCATATTGTCCTGCGTACGTTCAGCAGTTCCTGCATCTTTGTATACATGGCAAGAAGTCTGGTGGATGAGGATGGTTCCAGATACCTTTTTACCTGTGCTAGCCACATGAACCGTACAATTCTCACCTTCAATCATGTTCCAGGGAAAACCACCGATACGGTCCAATTTGAGACGGCCATCCGGTTTGACTGCACGAACAATAGCACCCAGCGTATCTACATGGGCAGTCACATAGCGCTGTTGCTCATCATTTTGACCTTTAATAGTAACATTGACACCACCCTTGGCTGTACGGACTGGCTGGTAGCCAAGCTCTTCTAAAGTATAGACCAAGTAGTCTGAAATCTCACGAGTGAAGCCTGTCGGAGATGCAATAGCAGTTAGTTCTTTGATATAGTTTATAGTCTGATTCATTTCTTCACCTCTTTCCTACCATTATAACATTTTTCTAGTCAGACTCCTTCTCAAAAGGAGAAAAACTGTGTTTAGTTGCTTTCACTATAGATCCATGTTATAATACAAATACTTTGATTATGAAAGGAAAGTAATAGATATGAAATCATACTTGAAAGCATCGCTAGCCCTAGTGGCTTCACTTGTTCTCCTACTCGGATGTTCCAAACAAGCATCAACACCTGCAAACAGCAGTTCTAAAGAAGACACAACAACTCAGTCAAGCGAAACCAAACAAAGCACTGACCAATCATCTGAGAAAAAAGAAACAGCCAAGACACATACTTTTGTCAACAAAAGTAATTCTGGTATCACTTCTACCTTGGTTTATACTGTAGAAGGCGACAATGTTATCAAGCAAACTGCTCAGAATATTGCAGATCCTGAAATCCTTAGTGCAACTCCAGAAGATGTCAAGAGTTTTATCGAGGAAAAGTACAAAGGTTACAATGGACTCAAAGGTGTTAAACAAACCATTGAAATCAAAGATGGAAAAGTTGTTCAAAATCTAGAAGTTGATTTCTCAGTTGCAAGCATTAGCGAACTTAGAAAAGCACTTCCTGAAGAATATTCTGGTATCGGCAATCGTGTCAGTTTCTCAAACTCTAAAAAAGCACTGGAAAAAATGGGATTCACAGAAAAGACGAACTAATCTCCTAAAATTTCATATAGACTAGTGTAGGTCCACCCCAAAAGTTAGACACAACTCTAACTCTTGGGGTGTTTTATTACATCCCTAACCGATGAGTCCAATAGATTCATCGCAATTCCATAAAAAGTGCATTTGAAACTTTACCCTTTATAAAGCCATACGACAAAACATACTTGAAACAGATATAGACAAAACTTTAATCGTCATACTAGTTTCTATTCATTGTCATGTCAGTTCAGATGAAAGGGTAAGCCTAGTTGATTTTGAAGTAGAATCATGTTATAATACAAAATACTTTGATTATGAAAGGAAATTCTATGAAAACTTATGTTAAAATTTCACTAGCCCTAGTGGCTTCACTTATCCTCCTGCTCGGATGTTCAAAACAATCAACAACACCTGCTAGCAGCCGTACCAAAGAAGACACAACAACTCAGTCAAGTGAGAGCAAACAAAGCAGTCAACAATCATCTGAAAAGAAAGATGAGACAGAAACCCACACATTTGTCCACAATAGCAAACCTGGAATTCATTCTACCTTGACTTATACTGTAAAGGGAGATGACGTTGTAAAACAAACTGTTCATAATGTATTTGACCCTGAAAAACTTAATAATACCGCGGAAGGTATTAAGGAAATTGTTGACGATACTTATAAAGGTTATGAAGGGGTCAAAGGGGTTACACAAAAAGTTGAAATTCAAGACGAAAAAGTTATCCAAAACATCGAGGTTGACATGACTGTCGCAAGTCTTGACGAACTAAAAAAAGCAATGCCGAACGAATATTCTGGTATTGGAAACCGTGTAAGCTTTGCTGCTTCGAAAAAAATGCTTAAAGAGGCTGGTTATACCGAACAAACCAACTGATGACTTCTCCTCATACAAAAAATTCTTGGTCGATGACCAAGAATTTTTTTATTCCATCTCAAAAACATCACTCTCTTGCTTATTTGGTAGAACCAAGGAAAGCAAGATTCCGATAATAGCTGGCACTAGCCATGGAAGAGAGGCTGACGCAAACGGAAGGGCATTAATCAGATTTTCTAGAAACTCAATCTTAAAGGAACTTCCAAGGACGCTTGCAAGAGCAATAGCTGTAACAAGCCCAATGGTTAACTGCATGCCTGGTTTTGATAGGGCGACAAACTTATTAACAATCACGATCATCACAATGGCGATGGTGATTGGGTACAAGATTACCAGCACTGGAACTGAGTACTTGATAATTGCATCCAAACCGAGGTTTGCAATAGCAAATCCAATCAAGGTAAAGGCAGTTGCATAGACCTTGTAGCTGATTTGTGGAAAACGACCGTTAAAGAACTCCGCTGTAGACACAATCAAGCCAACCGTTGTTGTGAAGCAGGTTACTGTTACCATAACAGCAAGGAAAAGTTGAGCTGTTGAACCAAAGATTTCCTGAGTTGCTTGCGACAAAATATAAACACCTGGTGTTCCACCCTTCATCACTTCAGCTGGTACTGGGAAATGATTTCCAAGGAAACCTAAACCAATGTAAAGAGCGCTAAAGGCAAGAGCTACAACGATACCAACCACCCAAATAGTTGAAATGTATTCTTTCTTACTGGAGAAGCCAAGTTGTTTCAAGGTTTGAACTGCAATCACACTGAAGGCAACTGAGGCAAGGGCATCCAAAGTGTTATAACCTTCTAGGAAACCTGTACCAAAGGCAGAAGCTTGATAAGCAGCTGAGGCAGTTTGAGGACTTGTTCCACCATATTTGAAGGCACCTAGTACAACCAAGATAACGATCAATAAAGCAAAGACTGGCGTTAAGATACGTCCGATTCGGTCCAAAATCTTTGATGGATTGAGTGAAATCAGATAGGCTGCTGCAAAATACAACACCGTAAAGATAATCAATCCTAGACCTTTGTTTGCTTCGGATAAGAGGGGGCTAATCCCAACTTCGTAAGCTGTTGTAGCTGTACGCGGAATGGCAAAGAAAGGGCCAATCGATAGATAAAGGACTGCAAGATAAAGCGTCGCAAACCAAGGTGAGATTTTCTTAGAAACCTCGTGAATGTATCCCTTAGGGTTTAGAGTTCCAATAATAAGTGTCAAGACGGCAATACCAACACCTGAAAAGACAAAACCTGCGATGGCAGGAAGAAACTGTTCTCCAGATAAAGCACCTAGAGAAGGTGGAAAAATCAAGTTCCCCGCACCAAAAAATATTCCAAACAGGAGTAAACCTGTTAGGGCACCTTTTTTAGCCATAATAATCTCCTTCATATTTCTAAAATACTGACCTAGTATACCATGATTAAGACTCTGAAAAAAGTATCCAAAATTAATCATTGAATGTTTTCAATATTTTTAAAAATAAGAATTATCTAAAAACAAAATCCCTCACTCAGTTGGAACCGAGCAAGGAAAGATTAGGGTCTATCACCATAGAGGTTTAAAGATTTTCAAAGGCCGTCATTCCACCTTGGACATTGATAACGTCATAACCCTGTTCAGCTAGAAATTGACAAGCACGCGCTGAACGCATTCCAGATTTACAAATGACATAATGCAAGAGGTCCTTATCCAACTGATCATAGATATCAGCTAATTGACTAAGTGGTAGGTTCTGAGCACCTTCTAAATGAAGCGTCTCGAACTCTTCTACTTCTCTCACGTCCACTAGAGAAAGTTGCTCATTTTGATAAAGCTGGTAAAATTCGTAAAAGGAAATTTCTTTCATTCTTTTTCTCCTAAAATCGTTTTAATTCTTTTTTTCAAATCGGGCACTACTTCTGACTCAAACCAAGGATTTTTGGCCATCCAGATTTGATTTCGTGGTGAGGGGTGCACCAGAGGGAAAAATTCTGGTAGATAGTCTTTGTAGTGTTTTACCCGTTCTGTCACCTTGCCACTAACTTTTTCATGTAAATAATAGGCTTGGGCATATTGTCCAATCAAAAGGGTCAATCCAATATTTGGACATTCCTTGAGAAGTTGTGGGTGCCATTTTTCGGCAAAGCCTTTACGGGGTGGAAGGTCGCCTGATTTTCCATGTCCTGGGAAATAAAAGTCCATGGGAATAACTGCAAACAACCCCGAATTGTAAAAGGTATCTTCATCTACACCTAGCCACTCACGCAGACGATCACCGCTCTTATCCTTCCAATAAATCCCAGCTTCTTGTGTTTTAAGCCCAGGAGCCTGACCGACAATATTGATGCGAGCAGTCTTTGGCGCTGCAAAGAGTGGTTCGATTCCGCGTTCTGTATAGCTTGCATTCTGTGGATCCGCCATAATGGCTTGCTTGATTCTTTCGATTTGAGACATCTGTTTTCCCTCCAAAAAGAAGTCCAAGCATAAAATCTCAGACTTCTATCGTTTTATTTGATCAATTCATAAATAGCTTCTGCATAGATTGCTGCTGCTCGGAAGAGATCGTCCAAGGCGATAAATTCGTTGGCTTGGTGCATGGTGTCAATAGAGTCTGGGAACATGGCACCGTAGGCAACCCCACGTTCCAGCAAGCGACCAAAGGTTCCACCTCCGATGACTTGTTCGTGACCTTTAAGCCCAGTTTGTTTTTCATAGACATTCAACAAAGTTTGCACAAGTGGATCTTCCATTGGCACATAGTGAGGGGTGTGACCGTGTTCAGAAAGGCTAACAGAAGCAACTGGCAAGTTTTCAAGGATTGACTTGATTTGCTCTGGACTTATTCCTTTTGGATAACGGAAGTTGAGAGCAATGGTATTGTCAGCACTTGCTTCGTCAAAGCGGAAGACACCGGCATTCATAGAAAGGGCACCCATTTTTTCATCCACATGAGCAACCTTGAGATTTTCACCCTCATGGTCATTTAAGAGAATCTTACCAGCGATGTCGAGGTAGTCTTTTGCTGGCCCTGCAAAGTCAAACTGACTGAGGAAGAGGGCCAGGTAGGTCGCACCATTGACACCTGAAGCAGGCATAGCACCATGGGCTGATTTACCAATGATGGTCACCTTGTATTTGCCAGATTCTTCTTTGATTTCTCCTCTGAGTTTGTGTTCTGCAACAAAGGCATCTAGTTTAGCTTGCAAGTCAGCCAGGTCTCCTGAAACGACTGCTGTTGCTGATTCAGGTACCATGTTTTCACGCAATCCACCTGTGAAGCTGTGAAGGCGAGTAGCACCTGTATTTTCACCTGCAAAGTGGAGGTATTCCGTGATATTCCCTTTTTCACCATTGATGATAGGGAATTCAGCATCTGGTGAGAAGCCAAAGTCTGGTTTTTCAAGTCCTACATGTTCAAAGTAGTAGTCCATGTCTGCCCAACCTGATTCTTCGTCTGTTCCGACGATGAAACGAACTTTCTTAGAAGTTGGAAGTCCCAATTCTTTGATGATTTTCAAACCATAGTAACAAGCAGTTGTAGGTCCCTTATCATCTGAAGCACCACGCGCATAAAGGCGACCGTCTTTGATAGTTGGTGTATAAGGGTCCGTGTCCCAACCGCTACCAGCTGGCACCACGTCCATGTGAGCAAAGATTCCGAGAACTTCTTCTCCTTCACCAAACTCAAAATGTCCTGCGTAGTTATCAACATTTTTAGTTGGATAGCCATCGCGGTCTGCGATTTCAAGGAATTTTTCCAAGGCTTTTACCGGCCCAGGTCCAAATGGATGCTCAGCATCGGCTTTGCTGTCATCACGTTCTGAGTTGATTTCCAAAAGGCTAAACAAGTCAGCCAAGAGGTCTTCTTTGCGTTTTTCTACTTCTGCTGTAAAATCAATAACTGTCATTTTTTCTTCCTATCTCTTCTCGATAATTTCATCTACTGGCAAGCGGTAGCTTGGTTCCAATTTCTCATCTGTGTATCCAACTGTGATCAAGAGTTCTGGACGGAAACGTTCTTCGATTTCCAAAACTTCATTGGCTTTTGATTTGTCAAAACCAAGAATAATATTAGAACCGATTCCTTGGTCTGTAAGAGCGAGAACCAAGTTCATGGCTACTAATCCCGCATTAAGAGCCAAGTAGTCACTAACTTGCTGTTCACTGTAACGCGCAAACTCGGCAGGCAAATTTTTCATAAAATATTGAAGTTGCTCTTCAGAAAAGTTATTAGCACCACCAACTCGGGCAATTTTGCGAGCACGTTTAGCTAAGTCTGTATCTGTAAACAAGGCAATAGTTACAGGTGCAGAGGCTACTTGCTCAAAGTTTGAACCGTAAGCCAATTTTGCTAATTCAGCATTTCTCTCACGAACCACAACAAACTTCCAAGGCTGACTGTTGTGAGCGCTAGGTGCCAAGGTTGCGATTTCGATAGCTGTACGAACATCCTTTGGATCAACAGGTTTATCAATAAAATGCTTAGTCGCATGACGTTTTTTATTTAACTCAAGAAATTTCATAATTGATTTCCCTTTCTATTTCTATTGCTTCCATTTTACCACATTCTGAAAGAGCTTGCAGAGTTTTTTCATTGAGGATCCTGTTTCCT